>NC_012483.1:1375785-2063678 GCF_000022565.1 Acidobacterium capsulatum ATCC 51196 | reverse complement strand
CCATCGGCCAACCGCGTCGTCATCTCCTCATCAGGTTTCAGTGAATCCACGCTTTTTACCAGGCGTCCCTGGCAGTCAAATACGAGTGCATAGCCGCGCTCCAGCACGCCCATGGGCGAGAGCGCGCGCAGCTTTCCTTCTATCCCATGCAGGCGTTCGCGGCGATGGCTCAGGTAGTGCCGGGCCGCGCGTTCGAGCGCACTGCGTTGGCGATCCAGCCGTTCGCGCATCGGATGCAGGCGATGTACGACATCCTGCCGTGCCAATGCGTGCTGGGCCAGTCCCAGCCGTTCGCGGCTCTGTTGCAGGCGGCCGCGCATGGCAAGCTCCCCGCTTGCGCTCAGTTCATCAATTTTTTGCTGGCGGCGATGCAGCGCGTCCATCATGCGCACGGTCATTTGCTCGACACGCACGCGGTCAAGGCCATGCCGGGCCTGCATCACGCGAAAGCGCATCGCGCGCTCCAGCCGTTGCGAAAGCGCTGACAGGTCTTCTTCTACGCGATGCTGTGCCGCAGTGATCAATTCGGCTGCGGCTGAGGGAGTGGGCGCGCGCAGATCGGCGACAAAGTCGGCAATCGTAAAGTCGGTTTCATGGCCGACCGCAGAAACCACCGGCAGTTCCGATGCGGCGATGGCCTCAGCCAGCGGCTCGGTATTGAAGGGCGCGAGATCTTCGAGCGATCCCCCCCCGCGCGCAACCACAATAGCGTCTACCTCACGCGTGCGGTTGAAATAGGAGATGCCCGCAGCCACTTCGGCCGCCGCACCCTCGCCCTGCACCGTTGCGGGATAAAGCAGCACCTGCAGCGCCGCATGACGCCGCTGCACAATGTTCAAGAAATCGCGAATTACCGCGCCCGTTGGCGAGGTGACGATGCCTACACAGCGCGGATAGGCTGGTATCGGCCGTTTGCGTTCGGCGTCAAAGAGGCCGCGCGCTTTCAGTTTTGCTTTGAGTTGTTCAAAAGCGACTTGCAACGAACCCGCGCCTAGCGGCTCCATGGTTTCGCCCACCATTTGCATCTGGCCGCGCTGCTCATAGATGGTGAGCCGTCCACGCAGCAGTACCTGCATGCCATCCTGCGGGCGAAAGCGCAACAGCGATGCCTGTCGCCGGAAGAACACCGCGGGCAGTTGGGCTTCACCATCTTTCAGCGTGAAGTAAAGGTGGCCAGAAGGTGCGGCGCGAAGATTTGAAATCTCACCTTCGACACGCAGTTCCGCAAAGCGGCGCTCAATCTGCGCGCGAGCCTCGGTGACCAGCTCACCGATCTTCCAGATGCGAGGTGTGTCTTCGTGAGCAACGGGTGCCTCAAAGAAAAGGCCCATCTGCGATTCATTGTCTGAATCGCGTTCTGGATGCTGCCGCGCGCGTTGTGAGGAAGAGCTGCTCACCAATTATTGAGTTTAATCCCAGCCGCCATGCAGAGACAGATTCTAGCGTCTCCAGTGTGACAACAGGTAAAGGACTACCGAAACCAGTACGCTCAGCAGCACGCAGGTCGCCAGCGGGAAGTAGAAGCTGAAGTGCTTGCCCTCATAGCGAATGTCGCCCGGCAGACGACCGAGCGGAAGGCCTGTTTTGCCCAGCAGCATGGCCACACCGCCGGCGACGAGCAGCAGCAATCCCATTCCGATCAAAATGCGACCCAGGCCCTGCATCCTGAATCCAGTGTAGACCGGCTGTTGACGCGCTCGCCGCAGACTGGTTAGCTTGCATTACGCACAGGGAACGATCATGCGCACATTCAGTCTCATCCTCGGCGTGCTTTGCCTCTTCTACGCGCTTCTTGACGCGTTTCAGACGGTCATTTTGCCGCGCCGCCCCAGCGGAGCCTTCCGGCTCACGCGCGTTTTCTACGTGCTCACCTGGCAGCCGTGGAAGGTCTTTGCCATGCGCATCCGCGACCCGCGCAAGCGTGAGACAGCGCTCAGCATCTACGGGCCGCTCTCTTTGGTGGGGCTCATCGGTGTTTGGGCGGTTACGCTGGTCTTCGGCTTTGGACTGCTCTTCTACGCCGTCGGCTCGCCCTTTCACGATCCACTCATGCTGCCTGGCTATTCCGACTTCTACGTGAGCGGCACGACGCTATTCACACTTGGGCTGGGCGACGTTATTCCACTCTCTTGGTTTGCGCGTACTTTCGTCGTTTTGGAGGCGGGTGTCGGCCTCGGCTTTGTCGCGCTGGTCATCGGCTACTTCCCGGTGCTTTATGGCGCGTTTTCGCGGCGCGAAGTGAATATCTCCATGCTGGATGCGCGCGCTGGCTCGCCGCCCACAGCGGTGGAGCTGCTTCGCCGCCATGCCTTTGAGGGTGGCGAAGAGGCGCTACTGCAATTGCTGGAGCAATGGGAGCGCTGGTCTGCCGAGTTGCTGGAGAGCCATATCTCTTACCCACTGCTCTGCTACTTCCGTTCACAGCACTCCAAGCAAAGCTGGCTGGCGGCGCTGGTGGCGGTGCTTGACACCTGCGCGCTGCTGATTGCCGGAGTGCAGGAGCAGCCTGCGCGGCAGGCGCAGCTTACCTTCACCATGGCGCGCCATGCGCTGATTGACCTCTCGCAGATTTTTTCCATTGATCCGCAGCAGCAGATTCCCGACCGGCTTCCCGCTGAGACCTTTCAGCAGATTCACGATCTGCTCTGTGCCTCAGGCGTGCGCGTCTGCCGTGATGGCGACACCGAGAAGCGCCTTAAGAAGATGCGAAAGCTCTACGAAGGCTATGCTTTCCCGCTGGGCGATTATCTCTGCATGCCGCTGCCGCCGTTCTATGACGAGCGGGCAAAGATCGACAACTGGCTCTCCGTCGCTAAAGTGCGTGCCGAGGCCGAGGCAGAGGGCGGCGAAAAGGCCAGCACCTCGGCCAGTATCTCGCACAGGCACACGGCTGAAGATCCGGAACATATCTTCTAGCCTGTAAATTCCACTTCGTGAGGGCGTTCTCGTTTCTCGCGATCACTGCTTCGCCACGATCATCTCCCGCAGTTCCGCCAGCAGTGGTTGCATCGCAGGCAGCGGCTCATTGTCTTGCCCGGTCACGATGCATTCCAGCTCCGAGGCAATCTGGCTCCCGCGAACGAGGCCAAAGGTGCCGAGTACGCCCGCCAGTTTATGTGCGGCGTCGTGGGCCGCATGGCGCGCATCCTGGCTTTCGGGATTTACTCGCAACGCTTCGCAACTGGCTTCCAGCGTCGCCAGCCGCTCCAACAGTGCTGGCTTGCTGGCCTTCCAGATGGCATCGAGCTTGCTTTGGATTGTGGCCAGTTTCTCGTCATCGAGAGCCATCGTTACTCCGTTTTAATCCATCCACCCCAGTACTCCGGCGATCTGATTGGCCAGCGTCAGGGGATCAAACGGCTTGAAGAGCACCCCGGCCACGCCCAGGTCGGCAAACCGCTGCTGATCCACCGCCTGGACCTTGGCCGTCAGCAGCAGAACCGGAATCTGCCGGGTCTCTGCAATGGCCTGCAGGTTGCGAAAGGTGGTAGGCCCGTCCATCTCCGGCATCATCACATCCAGCAGGATCGCGTCGGGATGTTCCTGTCTGGCTCGTTGGATGCCTTCTTTTCCGTTGGTGGCTATCACAACATCCCACTCGGCCACAGTTTCCAAAGTGAGTGCGGTGACGGTGCGGATATCTTCTTCGTCGTCAATGATCAGGATTTTGCGTTTCTTCATGCTTCCAGGTGTTTCTCTTCGTTTGTGATTCAGATTTCGGCAGGCGACTCTGAGGGTGTTGCAGGCAGCTCTGCATTCCTTGATCCGTTGGCAGAGCCGGCTGTCGGTTTCATTTCATGAGTCACGGGCAACAGGACATGCAATGTGGCTCCGTGCAGTTCATTCTGTTCGGCCCAGATACGCCCTCCATGCTGCTCGACAATGGTGCGGCAGATGGCAAGCCCAAGGCCGGTGCCGCCCTTCTGCCGGGAGTCCGAGGCATCCACCTGCTGAAAGCGGTCAAAGATGCTCTCCAGCTTGTCGGCTGGAATGCCGCGTCCCTCATCCACCACTGACAACTGCGCGTGCCCCGGCTGGCGATGAATGCGCAGCCGCACCTGCGCCTGCGGCGGAGAAAATTTGATTGCGTTGCTGAGCAGATTCGTCACCACCTGCTGCAGGCGATCCGGGTCGCCATCCACCCATACATCCTGCTCGGCCTCGAGCGTCAGCGTCACGCCTGAGTTTTCCGCCAGCGGCTGCATCGACTCCATTGCCTGCTGCGCCAGTTCACGAATCGACAGTCTGCGCAGGTTGAGCGTGGCGCGGCCCGATTGCATGCGTTCGAGGTCGAGAATGTCGTTAATCAGCCGGATCAGCCGGTCCGAGTTCGTCACCGCGATGCGCAGCAGGTTGCTGGCCTTCTCGTTCAGTTCGCCCAGCAGTCCGGCTGAGAGCAGGCCCAGCGAACCGCGAATCGAGGTCAGCGGCGTGCGCAGCTCATGGCTCACCGTCGAGACGAATTCATCCTTCATGCGGTCCAGCGCATAGCGCTGGCTGTTGTCGCGGAAGCTCAGCACGCTACCCACGACAGCATTTTCTTCCAGCATGGGCATCACTGAAAACTCAACCGGCAGCCTGCGCCCGTCGCGCTGCAAATAAATGTCCTGCCCCATGGTGGGCGTGAGCGTCTGCAGCGCCAGCCGTGTACGGCAGTCTTCGCCGCAAATTTCGCTGCCCAGCGCGCCATGCAGCACCGCGTGAGCCCGCTTGCCAATCAGTACCGGCGTTTCAATGCCGAGCAGCCGCGAGGCGGCTGGGTTCACAAAGTCGATCATTCCATCCGGGGTGACGCCAAAAATCGCATCGGCCACCGAATTGAGGATGAACTCCTTCTGCTGGTTCAGCGCCACGACGCGCGACTCCTGCGAGGAGCGCGCCAGGAACTGCCCGATGGAGGCGCAAATGGTCTCTACCGTTGCCGTGATCTCGGCGTCTTCGCGCATGCGGTGACGCGAGAAAAACTCCATCACCGCAATCACCTGGTTGCCCACGCGTATAGGCACGGCCCAGCCGCTCATCAATCCGTTCAGCCGTGCCGAGTGACCGCGCACAAAATGAGGATCGGTTCGCAGATCGCTCACCCAGTGAGGTTCTCCCCGCGCCCACACCATGCCCGGCAAGCCCTCGCCACGGTGAAAGCGCCGCGACGCGCTCTCGGCCCGGAACTCTTCGCTGGCGCGGCCCTGCGGAGCCCAACTGCTCTGCAGCTTCAGCCAATTGGCGGCCTCGTCGATCACCCAGAAGTTGCTCACGTCGCTGCCCAGCGTGGAACAGAGCGCTGCGAGAATCTGGGGCACGGCCATCTGGGCCGTGCTGGACTCGCCGATAATCTGGCTCACCTGCAACTGCATGCGCAGGCGGCGCTCCCGCCGGTTGCGCTCAGTTACATCACGGAAAATGCAGCGCACGGAGACGGGGCTGCCACTCTCCCGGCGGCAGCTCATGCTGGCTTCCACTTCCACCGTGCCGCCATCGCGAGTGTGCAGGCGCAGGGGCGCCGCCTCTACCTTCATGCCCAGCAGCGCCTGCCGGAAGAGCACCGCTGCCTCAGCTTGCACCTCCAGGGAAAATGCCGATTCAAAGCTCATCAGCGACTCGAATTGGTCGGCTGTCATGCCAAAGTGCGATTGCCAGGCAGGATTCACATAGAGATACCGCCCTCGCGGGCTGAGCGTGGCAATCATCTCCGCGGAGTTTTCAAACAGGTCGCGATAGCGCTCTTCACTTTCGCGCAGCGCCTGCTCGGCCCGCTTGGTTGCGCTCAGATCGGTGCTCACGCTCACCAGCCCGGTGATGGAGCCTTCTCGCGAACGAATGGCCGAAAGATAAACTGTTGCCGGAAAAACCGACCCATCCTTGCGCCGGTAGCTCATCTCAAAGCCGCGCACGCGCGTTGACGGAAAGCTGCTCACATACTGCAGAAATGAGCGTACCGGCTCGGGAGCATCGCCCGGCAGCATCTGCGCCCGCTGTATGGCGCCGGTCAACTGCCTGCCAATCCGCTCCATTTCGCCGTCAGGAAAAAGCTCATCCGGCCGCAGGCGGCCGACTACTTCGTCGGCCCGGTATCCCAGCATGCGCTCCGCTGCCGGATTAAAGATGATGATGCGTCCGCGAATATCCGCCGCCAGAATCATGGCTCCGGCCGAATCCAGAATGGAGCGCTGCAGTTGCACTGACTCGCTCAGCTCCTGCTCGGTCAGAGCCAGGCGCATTGCCGCCCGCAGGCTGAAGATGCTCACCAAAATGAACAGGACCTGCGCCAGAATCCACAATGCGATGAACCAGAACAAGCCGGGGTTCTGCAGCATCGCCGTGTGCTCGGTACGCGCAAAAAGGAGAAGGCCCGATCCTGAAAAGATCAGCGCCGCCAGAAAAGCCAGCGAAAGCAAAGGTGTGTTCTTCGATCGGATCACGGGCCCCGGAGGCCTTGCGGTCCAGGCCGTGAAGGGAGCGCGGCCTGCGCAAAGCTCATGGCAAGTATAGGCAACTCAAAGGAGCTTCCACCCGGAAATTGATGAAAATCGGCAAGGGCCGGGGCGGTTTAACGAAAACATCCGCGCTGCAAGCAAACGCAGGAAACCGCCTGGTCTGTTCAGACGCCCATAATCCGGCCAGCATCCATCGAAAGGACGGCCACCTGTGCATCTGACCGCACGGAATGAAGAGAGGCCACCAACTGCTCGTCCTCTTCCTGGCTCAAGGTCCAGGGGCGCGGGCGGGTGGCGGACATGCGGCAAAGCGACCAGAAAACGATCAATGCGGCGACGTAGAGAGCACCAAGCAGAACGATCCAGAAAAGCATGTCGTAAGAATCCTGTTCGTCTCGTAATTTTGTGCTGCGGAGTTAACGAACAACCAGCATCCTACGCCTCGAGTAATAGAATCGTCCAGAACTTAGGTAATGTTACCGAATACCACTTTTGTGGTATTCGATTCACCCTTGCGGAATGGTCTGGCTCTGCAAAAGCAAAGAGGGGAGCCGCCTATGGCGGCTCCCCTCTTTGAATGGTTGAGTCAATCTGGCTTACGCGGTAACCGGCTCCAGCAGGCGAGCCCAGCGGCGCCCCTGGCGGGCAGCATGAGCCTGCTTGTGGTAGGCGTAACCGGTCACCAGCGGCAGGGCCATGGTCGCTTCGCTGTAGACCATCTGCTCGTAGGTGGTATCCACCTTGCCCCAGGAGCTGGCTTCCTTGAGCGTGCTCGACGAGAGCGCGCCGTCGCGCACATCGGCCACGGTGATCTGCACCGCATACTTGTGCATCGGGGCGTCCATGCCGAGCACGTCGGCAGCCACCACGATATCCTGCGCGAAGTTCTTCGGTACGCCGCCGCCAATCATCAGCAGGCCGGTCGTCGGGTTAGCGATCTTGAGTTGGGTGAGCTCGTAGAAGTCCTTGGCCGAGTCAATCGAGACTTTGGGCTTGTCCTGCCGGGCATGCTGGTGCGCCACCAGGCCAAAGCCGGCGGAGCAGTCGCTGAAGGCCGGCACGAAGATCGGCACATCATTCTGGTACGCCGCATAGACCATCGAGTCCACGCCGCCCTTGGCCGGAATCTTGCCTTCCTTTTCGAGGTAAGCGCCCATCGCCTTGATGAACTCGCGCGAGCTGTGGGGGCGAGGATCGAGCGAGTTGGCAATCTTCTCGGTCGTCTCGTCGCAGATGCGCAGTTCTTCTTCGTCGATCAGCGTGTCATAGATCCGATCGATCATCAGTTCGCGCAGCGTGGCGTCTTCGGTGCCCTGCTTGAGCAGGTCATCGGCAATCCAGTGCTTGAAGCCGAGGGCTTCAAAGAAGTCCTGGTCCACAATATTGGCGCCGGTCGAGACAATGGCGTCCACCATGTGATTGCGGATCAGGTCGATGAAGATCTGCTTGAGTCCGGCGCTGATCAGCGACCCGGCGAGGCACAGAATCACGCCGCATTCCTGGTCGCGCAGCATGCGCTCATAAATCGAAGCCGCCCGGGCGAGGTCACGGGAGCTATAGGCCATCTGCTGCATCGCATCGACGAGCGCGACAACATTGTGCTGCTTGATGTCGATGTGCTGGATGGGGTTGTTGAGGAGTTCCTGTTTCGTAGGCATAGCATCTCCAGAATATCAATGGACGGGGGGAATTCCCTCTTTTGGAATATGAATTTTTTGCCCATGGGCTGCGCCGAAAGCCCCGCCTTTGTTGCATTTCCTGCAATCTTCGGGAGTTATACTTGCCGCCTATGACTCTCCACCGTTCTGCTTTGCTTCGTTCCCTGGCTGCTTTATGCCTCCTGCCCGTTCTGACCGTGCCCGCCTGCTACGCCTGGGGCAAGGATGGCCATAAGATGATCAACCACCTGGCCGTAACCTCGCTGCCGCCCAGCATTCCGGCCTTTCTGCGCTCCCCGGCCGCCGTGGACGAGATCACCTATCTTGGCCCCGAGCCGGATCGCTGGCGCTCACCCGCCGAGCCGGAACTCGACGCCATGCAGGCTCCCGATCACTACATCGATATGGAGCTGGCCGATCGCATTGCACCGCTGCCGCGCGAGCGCTACCAGTACATCGCCAAGCTCTACGCCTATATCGAGGCGCATCCTGATCAGGCCCGGGAGATGCAGCCCACGCACATCGGCTTTCAGCCCTATATCTCTGAAGAGGTCTGGGAGCGTCTGAAGTCGGCCATGCGCGACTATCGCCAGCTCAAGGCCGCGGGCAAAGACACCATGCCCGTTCAGCAGGCCATCATTTTCTATGCCGGATGGCTCGGTCATTACGTTGCCGACGGCTCGCAGCCCCTGCACACCACCATTGAATACAACGGCTGGGTCGGCCCCAATCCCAACCACTACACCACCAGCCATCACATCCACTCGCAGTTTGAGAGCGAGTTTGTGCATGACAACATGACCAATGCCGAAGTGCGGCAATACATGAAGCCGGTCGAGCCCATCGGCGATGAGTGGACGCAGTACTGGGACTACCTCAACACCACCCATGCCGACGTGGATGAGGTCTATCAGCTCTGGAATGAGCACGGCTTTGAGGGCAAGGGCACGGCTGAATCGCGGAAGTTTACCGCCGAGCGGCTGGCGGCGGGCGCCGATGAGCTGCGCAACCTGATCGTCGCCGCGTGGGTCAAGAGCGCTGAGCCGGTGCCCGAGTGGCACGATCACTACGACAAAAAAGACAAGAAATAAGGCCGTAAAAGACCACGGAAACATGCCCCATGCAGATCGGGAATCTGGCTTGCATGGGGTTTTTCTTTGCCGGGCGCCCCGGGTCCGTCCGTTCGGACCCGGGAGCGGAAGCGCCCTAACCCCTCGTCCGCACCGTGGCGAGTCCGCCATCGACGCCGATCACCTGCCCGGTGACCCAGCTCTGCTCTGGATCGAGCAACCAGGCAATCGCCGACGCCACTTCGCTGGCCTCGCCAAAGCGCCCCAGCGCATGCATCGCGAGCGAGCCTTTGGCGGCCATTTCATTGCCTGTAATGCGCTCAGTCAGGGGAGTCTTCGTCAGTCCGGGAGCGACGCAGTTGACACGCAGGTTCCGGCTGGCATAGGTGGCCGCCGCTGACAGCGCCAATCCCTGCACCCCGGCCTTGGCTGCGGCAATCGCCTCATGGCTGGCGATGCCCAGCCGCGCCGCCGCGCTCGAGAGCAGCACCACGCTGCCACCCTGCTTCATAGTGCGCGCCGCCGCCCGCACGGTGGCAAAAGCACTCTTCAGGCTGATGGCCAGCGTCGCTTCCAGCTCTTCATCTGTGGTCAGGTGAGCCGGCTTGAGCAGCAGCGAGCCGAAGCAGTTGGCGATGCCATCCAGGGTGCCTAGTTGCGCTGCTCCGTCGGCAATGGTGCTCTCCACTTCGGCGGATGCGGTGGCATCGGCGCGGGCAAAACCCACCGCGCCCACCTCAGCAGCCAGCGGCTGCAGCCTGGCCTGATCGCGGCCCACCAAAAAGAGCCGGTGCCCCGCGTCGGCCAGCCGCCGCGTCAGCGCACTGCCAATGCCGCCATACGCGCCCAGAATTACGTAGTTGTTTGCCATAGATCCCTCAATGGCATTGAAATACGCCAGACGGCTCGCTGCCCATGCCGCCGCAAGGCCGGTTTTATCCAGTCATGAGGAATCTCGCACAATCCTTCAGCGCGTCAAAAATTGCCGCGCCGCTCAGCCATTCCCGCGCGCACCGTCGATGCTGAAGCGCCCCGGCCCCGCCAGCGCAATCGCGGCCAGCGCGCCGAGATACAGCACAATCAGCTCGCCATGATCGGCTTCGGGCCCGCGGCCCAGAAACGCGAAGTGGTGTACAAACTCCCACGCCACCCAGAGATTGCAGAAGCAGAAAAGCGCCGCCCAGCGTGTGCCGAGGCCCAGCACAATCAGCAGCGAGCATACAAAGTCAGAGAAGAACGCAATCAGAAAGCTGAGCGGCGAGCCCAGGTGAAACAGGTTAGGGAAGTGCGCCATGAACACGCCCCACTGCGTTGGCCGCTTCTCCCATCCGTGGTGCAGAAACAGCGCCGCGCCCGTCGTGATGCGCAGCGCCGTCAGCGCCAATGCCGGAAACTCCGGAATGCCTCGTCCCGATGCCAGAGCTGCCAGTCTTGCCATGAGATTTCTCCTCGTTTCTCTTCCTGCCGGGCTATTTTTGGCCTGCGCCGAAAGGGGGTTCTCCGGCATATAACCCCGCCGTATTGTTTCCGCGGTTCTAACCCGTACAATAACCATGACATGCCGGTCATGGACACGCTGATACCTCTACCCGCCAACGCGCTCTCGGCGCTTGCGGACCTGAACATGCACAAGCTGTCCCATTATTGGCACACCCATTACGCCGACAATACCTTCCAGCACCTCTACCACTGGAACCTCTTTGATGCGGCGATGCTCACGCCCTACTTCCTCGTGATGATCATCCTGTCGTTCTATGGGGTGCATCGCTACATCATGGTGTGGGAGTATTACCGCTTCCGCAAGCGCGCCACCAAAGAGCCGCCCAAAGAGTTTCCCGAACTGCCTCGTGTCACGGTGCAGTTACCCATCTTCAATGAGCAGTTTGTGATTGACCGCCTCATCGAGGCCATTTGCGCGATGGATTATCCGAGAGACCGGCTGGAGATTCAGGTCCTCGACGACTCGACCGACGAAACGCAGGCCGTGGCCGCCGCGCTGGTCAAGAAGTATCAGGAGCAAGGCCAGCCCATCGTCTACCTGCACCGCACCAACCGGCAAGGCTACAAGGCCGGCGCGCTCGATGAGGGCCTGAAGGTCGCAAAAGGCGAATTCGTCGCCATCTTTGACGCTGACTTTGTTCCCTCGCCCGATTGGCTGATGAAGGTCATCCACCATTTCAGCGATCCAGCCATCGGCATGGTGCAGACTCGCTGGACGCACCTGAATCGCGACTACAGCTTTCTCACGCAGGTCGAGGCTATTCTGCTTGATGGCCATTTCGTGCTCGAGCATGGCGCTCGCTCCCGCGCCGGCGTCTTCTTCAACTTCAATGGCACAGCCGGCATGTGGCGCCGCACCGCCATCACCGATGCCGGTGGCTGGCAGCATGACACCCTCACCGAAGACACAGACCTCAGCTACCGCGCGCAGCTCGTCGGCTGGAAGTTCAAGTATCTTCAGGATGTCGAGTGCCCGGCCGAGCTGCCCATTGAGATGACGGCTTTCAAAACGCAACAAGCGCGATGGGCCAAGGGCCTCATTCAGACCTCAAAAAAGATCATGCCGCAGGTGCTGCGCGCCGACCTTTCCTGGCATGAGAAGCTCGAAGCCTGGTACCACCTCACGGCCAACATCAGCTATCCGCTGATGATCGTGCTCTCGATTCTGCTGCTGCCCACTGAGATCATCCAGTTCCATCAAGGATGGTTTCAGATGCTCTTCATCGACTTTCCGCTCTTTGCGGCGTCTACCTTCTCCATCGCCTCGTTCTACATGGTTTCGCAGCAGATTCTGTATCCGCATCGCTGGTTCAGAACGCTTTGCTATTTGCCTTTTCTCATGGCGCTTGGCATCGGCCTTACTCTGACCAACTCCAAGGCGGTCATCGAGGCGCTGCTCGGCATCAAGAGTTCGTTCAAGCGCACGCCCAAATACCGCGTGCAGGCGAAGGGGGAACGCAGCAAGGCCACCAAATACCGCAAGCGCCTCGGCATTCTGCCCCTGCTGGAGCTGGCCATCGGCGCATGGTTCATGTGGTGCATCTGGTACGCCATCGTTAACCAGAGCTACTTCACCGTCCCGTTCCTGCTCATCTTCGTAGTCGGCTACTGGTACACCGGGCTGCTCTCGATCTTCCAGGGCCGGTTTGAACGCTGGCGGCGCGGCGGAACCAACCTCGACGAGTCCTCGCCCAAGCCCTTTCCGGTGGGAATCTAAAAGCAGTTTTCAGTCCCCAGTTTTCAGTTTTCAGCCTTCATCCTCAGTGCCTGGTGGTCAGCTTCAGCAATCGGTTGTTTCTCCGGCGGAAGCACAGGCGCGATCCCCTCTGCCGCGTGATGGAAGCAAGAAAAGATGTTGCTGAATGAACCGTGTGCCTTCGGCTCAATGATGCAGAAATCTGCATCGATCCCGATCATCACTGACCACTGGCAACTGGCAACTGAAAACTGGGGACTGATCACTGACAACTGGGAACTGACAACTGGCTCACACCAGTCCCCGCTCACCAATCTCGGCCATCACGCGCTCTACTGACCAGTCCAGGGATTCGGTGCCCTGCACAATCAGATCGGCATACTGCGACGAGGGTCGCACGTAGCGTTCCGCCATGGGGCGCACTGTTGCGGCATAGTGCCCGGCCACCGACTCCGGCGTGCGCCCGCGCTCGCGAATGTCGCGCGCCAGACGTCGCTCGTAGCACACCGCGTCCGGAGCATCCACATACACGCTCAGATCATAAAGCCGCCGCAGCCCCGGATAATACAGCGCAAAGATGCCGTCCACCACAATGCAGGCTGCCGGCTCCATGCGCTCCTCGACGCCGGCGCGCCGGGTGTGCGTGGCAAAGTCGTAGCGCGGCTGCGCAATCGTGTGGCTGGCTGCCAGTTGCTCCAGTTGCTCGATCAGCAGGCAGGTCTCGATGGCGTCAGGATGGTCAAAGTTCTGCACGCACCGCTCCTCATAGCTCAGGTGGCTGAGGTCGCGGTAATAGTGGTCCAGCAGGAAGGGCACGCCCTTCAGCTCGCGTGCCAGCTCCCGTGCCAGTGTGGTCTTGCCCGAGCCCGAACAGCCTCCCACCCCCAGAATCAGGGCAGGCTTCACGCTGCGTCTTCCCGGCCGAGTCCGGCCATCTGAGGAATCACGCCCTGCAGCAGTTGCGTCAACTGCGCCTCGGTGCGCTTGCCGGTCTCCAGCACCTCTTCGTGCGTCAGCTCCTCGTTCTGCAGGCCTGCGGCAAGATTGGTCACGCAGGAGATCCCCAGCACCTCCAGGCCCATGTGCCGTGCGGCTATCACTTCCTGCACCGTGGACATACCTACCAGGTCAGCGCCCATCGAGCGAAAGGCGCGAATCTCGGCCGGCGTCTCAAAGCTCGGTCCCAGTACCCCAATGTAGACGCCCTCTTTGAGGGAGTGGCCATGCTGCTCCGCCACGGAGTGCGCCAGCTTGCGCAGGCGCGGCGAGTACGCGTTGGTCATGTCAAAAAAGCGCGGCCCGAAGCGTTCCTCATTCACGCCGCACAGCGGGTTGTAGCCCGTCAGATTGATGTGATCCTCAATCAGAACCAGCTCGCCCGGCTGCAGCCCCTCGCGAATGCCGCCCGCCGCGTTGGTCACAATCACCTGCTCGATGCCGAGCTGCTTCATCACACGCACCGGAAAAGCTACCTGCGATGGCTTGTAGCCCTCATACGCATGCACGCGGCCCTGCATCACCAGCACCGGTGTATCCCCGCACTGGCCAATATGAATGCGCCCGCTATGCCCTTGCACATTCGAAACAGGGAAGTGCGGCGCCTCAGAAAAGCGCATGCACTTTGAATTTGTCAGCGAACCGGCAAAAGCGCCCAGCCCCGAACCAAGCACAACGGCGACCTTGGGTTGCAGCGGACTGCGCTTGCGAATACACGCGGTTGCTTCAATCGTTTCAGAGAAAATCGACAGGCTGCTCATCCGGACTCTCCTTCTTACTTCAACAGAATGCTGACAATTGAGGCTGACACCAGGTTGGCCATGGTGCCGGCCAGCATAGCGCGCAATCCCAGCCGCGCCAGGTCATTGCGGCGGCTCGGGGCCAACGCGCCAATGCCGCCAATCTGCATGCCAATGGAGCTTAAATTCGCGAAGCCGCAAAGCGCAAACGTCGCAATCGTAAACGAGCGTGGAGCAATCATCGCCTTCTGCGCGCCGAGATACGAATAAGCGACCAACTCATTGATCACCATGCGCGTTCCGAGCAGGTTGCCCACCACATGAGCGTCCTTCCACGGAATGCCGATCAGCCATGCAATCGGCGCGAAGAAGAAGCCCAGAATCGCATTCAGGCTCGACGGAAAGGGAATATGGTGCGCGCCCAGCCATCCGCTTGCGTCGCCCATGACGCCATTCACCAGCGCAATCAGTGCGATGAACGAGATCAGCATGATGCCCACATTGATGGCCAGCCGGCCGCCGTCAATGGTGCCGCGCGCAATTGCCCCAAGCAGGTTTTCTTCCTTGTGCTCTTCCTGTTTCGGCATGTGCACCACGCCTTCGGTGGCTGGCTTTTCCGTCTCCGGCACAAGCATTTTGGCAATCAGAATGGTGCCCGGCGCAGTCATGATCACTGCTTCCAGCAGATGCTGCGCCGAGATGCCGTAAACAATGTACGCAGCCATGATGCCGCCCGAGACATGCGCCATGCCGCTGGTCATGATGGTCATCAATTCAGAGTTGGTCAGCCCGGTAAGAAAGGGCCGTATCGTCAGCGGAGCCTCAGTCTGCCCCATGAAGATGCTTGCCGCCACATTCAGGCTCTCCGCGCCCGAGATCTTCATCGTCCACTGCATCACCCGCGCAAAGACTCGGATAATGATCTGCATCACGCCAATGTGGTACAGCACCGCAAACAAGGCCGAGATAAAGATGATGGCGGGCAGCACTTGAAAGGCAAAGAATGAACCCATCGACGAGTGCTGCTTGCCCAGGTCGCCAAACACAAACGAGGAGCCGGCAAAGGCATAGTCCAGCATGTGATTCACTGCGCTACCGGCGGCCGCCAGCACGTCTTGTCCCCAAGCCACCCGGAGTACCAGAAAAGCAAAAATCCACTGCAGGCCCAGCCCCCAGGCCACCGTGCGCCAGCGAATCGCCTTCCGGTTGGTAGAGAAAATCCATGCCAGCAGCAGCATGGTGAGCAAACCTAGAATGCCAGTGAATCGACCCAAACTCTTACTCCTGAAACTCGTATAGCCCGCACCGCAGCCTGCGAAGCGCAATCTCTGAAATTGTCATCCCGACCGAGCGAAGCGAGCCGAGGACCTGCACCTTCCCATCCACAAAGCCCAGTCCCGCAAAGCCCTCAACCCCTCGGGCGTCATTCTGAGCGAAGCGAAGAATCCCGGCGATGCTTCGCGCGCCAACGCCGCCCGAAGTTTCTCCCACTATTTTGGGGCATCGCTTCCCGCCGGACGTGGATTTGTGCTCCATCCCCACAATTCTCCAGAGCTTGTCATCTTGAGCGGAGCCGATGCGCGGCGAAGTCGAGGGATCTGCATTTCAGCCATTCACGCTCCGGGAAATCTAATCCTACCGTTCCCTCGCGAATTCCAGAAATTTGTTTTTGTTCGCATCTGTGATGATTTCCTTCACCAGTCGCGGCGTCTTCGCGGCATGCTCTGCAATCGTGATGGCCTCGGCTAGCAACCGCTCCGGCTCTTCAAAGCGCGCCTCCTCCTGCGCAAACAAAGTGCAGAGCGGCTCCCCGGCCTCCACGCGCATCCCCAGCTTCGCGTGCATCTCCAGGCCCGCATGCGCCTCTACCGGCTCGCCCGCCCGCTCCCGTCCCGCGCCCAGCCGCTGCACGGCCCACCCGGCCTGCGTGCAGTCCATGGCTGTCAGATAGCCGCTCCGCGCCGCCCGCAGCGTGCGCCGGAATGCGGGCCTGTGAAACTTCTCCGGCTCCTCCAGCACCTTCACATCGCCGCCCTGCGCCGCCACCATGTCTCGGAAGGCCCTCCACGCCGATCCATCTTCCAGCTTCTCGCCCGCCAGCGCATGGCCCGCTTCCGGGCTCGGGGTCTTTCCGCCCAGGTGCAGCATCCACCCGGCCAGCACCAGCGAAACCTCGCGCAGGTCTTCGCTCATGGCGTGGCGGCCGCCGCGCAGCAGTTCCACGGATTCCCAAATCTCTACCCAGTTGCCCGCAAATCGTCCCAGCGGCTGGCTCATGTCCGTCAACACGGCTGCCGTGCGCGTGCCCGCTCGTTCGCCGGTCGCCACCATCAGCGCCGCCAGGAAGGCCGCTTGCGTTTCATCCCGCAAAAACGCGCCCGAGCCCGTCTTCACATCGAGCACCAGGGCATCGAGTCCGGCGGCAAGCTTTTTGCTCATGATCGACGCGCAAATCAGGTAAGGGCTTTCCACCGTCGCCGTGCGGTCGCGCAGCGCATACAGCGTGCGGTCCGCCGGGGCCAGGTCCTCCGTCTGTCCCACAATCGAGCAGCCGCAGCGCGCCAGCACGCCGTGCATCTCGTTCGGACTCAACCGCGTGCGGTAGCCCGGAATCGACTCTAGCTTGTCCAGCGTGCCGCCCGTATGCCCCAGTGCGCGCCCACTGATCATCGCGTCAGCCAGTCCCGCCGCCGCGACAATCGGAGCCACGAGAAACGACGTCTTGTCGCCCACCCCTCCGGTGGAATGCTTGTCCACCGTCACGCGCCCCAGCGCGGAGTGGTTCAGCACCACGCCGGAATCCCGCATCGCGAGCGTCAGCGCTTCCAGTTCTTCAAGAGCCAGCCCTCGCAACCACGCCGCCATCAGCCACGCCGCAAGCTGTTCTTCCGGAATCGACTGCCGCGCCGCGCCCTCGACCAGCCAGCAAATCTCTTCTGCGGTCAGCCTCTCGCCGTCACGCTTTTTGCGAATCAGATCAACGGTGTGCATAAGCGTCTCTAGGCCTTGCCGGTCATCACAAAGGCATCCGGCAGCAACTCGCGGAACCGCCGCGTTGCCCACCCCTCGTCCATGCTGTAGGTAATCACGGCGTCCTCCGCCGCGAACTCATGCAGCACCTGCCGGCAAGCCCCACACGGAGCGCACATGGTACCGCGCATATTTGTAACCGCAATGGCGACAATCTTCGCGGCCGGCCCGCGCTCGCTGATCGCGCGAAAGACCGCATTCCGCTCCGCGCAGCTCGTCAAGCCGTAAGACAGGTTCTCCACATTACAACCCGTCACCGTGCGCCCATCATCGAGAAGCAGCGCCGCGCCTACCTGAAACCTGGAGTAAGGCGCATAGGCCAGCTTCGCAGCTTCTTCCGCCAGCGTGCGCAGCAACGGCAGTGTTTCTTCAGGACTTCTCATCGCATTCTGAGGCTATCCCTTCGCGCATGCTGGCGCAACGCTATACAACATACAACTAATGATTGCGTTCTCCTATCCAACCAGTGCTGGCCGTAGTCGAGTGGTGGTCTCTGTGCTCTTGGCGTCTTTGCGGTAAACCTTCGAATCCCAAAACCATGGCCAAATGCGCCGATCCCGCCAAATCCTTTCTCGCAAATTTGCATCTCCTCAAAGAGCACAACCGTCCCGGAGCTATCCTCAAAAGAAGTGGCTGCCCCGCGCAAATCCCGCTCCACGTCATCCGCTGCAGACGCGGCGCAGGACCCGCTCGCCCTCTTTCATCCAGTCACCGCCGAGTGGTTTCGCGCCGTCTTTGACCACCCCACCGCGCCGCAACGCATGGGCTGGCCCGCCATTGCCCGGGGAGAAAGCACGCTCATCTTCGCACCCACAGGCACCGGCAAAACGCTCACCGCATTTCTCTGGTGCCTGGACCGCCTCATGCTGCACGCGCCGCCCATGGAAGAGGGTTGCCGCATCCTCTACATCAGTCCGCTCAAGTCACTCGCCGTCGATGTGGAGCGCAACCTGCAGTCGCCGCTCGCCGGCATCGCCGCCACGGCCGCGCGCCGCAACGTGCCCGTGCATATGCCTGAGATTGCCATCCGCACTGGAGATACCGCCCAGCGCGAGCGCAGCCGCTTCCGCCGCCATCCTGCTGAAATTCTCATCACCACGCCCGAGTCGCTCTATCTGCTGCTCACCTCCGAGGCCGCCGCATCGCTGCGCACCGTTGAAACGGTCATCCTCGATGAAATCCACGCGCTCGTGCCCACCAAGCGCGGCGCTCACCTGGCGCTCAGCCTCGAACGCCTCGAAGCCATTACGCAAAAGCCGTTGCAGCGCATCGGTCTTTCGGCCACGCAGCGCCCGCTCGAAGAGGTCGCGCATTTCCTTGCCGGAGCAGAATCGCAACCATCCACCGCTGCCGACGAAACGGCCCCCGCGCATGAGTGGACCACCAACGACGAGCGCCCGCACCTCTTTCGCCCCGTTACGATCGTGCAGGCGAACGAGCCCAAGCAGCTCAACCTGCGCGTCGAGGTGCCCGTCGAAGACATGGCCCGCCTCGGCCAGCCCGAGGAGTTGCCCAGCGGCGCGGCTTCGCAGGGCCCTAAGCGTACCTCTATCTGGAGCGCCATCCATCCGCGCCTCGTCGAAATCATTCGCGAGCGCCAGTCCACGCTGCTCTTCGTCAACAGCCGCCGTCTCGCCGAGCGCCTGGCCGCCGCGCTCAATGAGATTGCCGGTGAGCCGCTGGCCCGCGCCCATCACGGCTCGCTGGCCGCCGCGCAGCGCGCCGAGATTGAGGATGCACTCAAAGCAGGCCGCCTGCGCGCGCTTGTCGCCACCTCGTCGCTCGAACTCGGCATCGACATGGGCGCCATCGATCTGGTTATCCAGATCGAAGCGCCGCCCTCCGTTGCCAGCGGCATGCAGCGCATCGGCCGCGCTGGCCACTCTGTGGGGCTGCCGAGTGACGGCATCATCTTTCCCAAGTACCGCGCAGACCTTATCGCCTGCGCCGCGGTTACGCGCGCCATGCATGAGCGTCTGGTGGAATCGACCCGCTATCTGCGTAATCCGCTCGATGTGCTTGCGCAGCAAATCGTCGCCACGGTGGCGCATCCGCCCGCCGCTGCCCGTCCCCGCGCCAAAGGCCAGCCGCCGTTTGAGCCCCACATCGCGGTGGAAGACATCTTCACGCTGCTGCGCCGTGCCGCGCCCTTTGCTTCGCTCTCGCGCACTGCGTTTGAGGGCGTACTCGATCTGCTCGCAGGCCGCTATCCCTCTGACGAATTCTCTGAGCTGCGCCCGCGCATCACCTGGGACCGCGTCAGCAACATTCTCACCCCGCGCGAAGGTGCCAAGAGTCTCGCCATCCTCAACGGGGGCACCATCCCTGACCGTGGCCTCTACGGAGTCTTTCTTGCGCGCAGCGACAAGCCGGTTCGCGTAGGCGAGCTCGATGAGGAGATGGTTTTTGAGAGTCGCACCGGCGATACTTTCCTGCTCGGCGCGTCCACTTGGCGCATCGAAGAGATTTTGCCCGATCGTGTGCTCGTCTCCCCCGCGCCCGGCGAGCCGGGCAAAATGCCCTTCTGGCATGGCGACGCCGCAGGCCGTCCGCTGGAGTTTGGCCGCCGCATCGGCGCACTGATTCGCGAGCTGCGCGCTCTGCCCCGCAACGCGGCCATCAGCCGCCTCGTGCGCGAGCATGATCTTGATACTCTCGCTGCTGAAAATCTGCTCCGCTTTCTCGCCGATCAGGAAATCGCAACCGTCACGGTTCCAGATGACCGCAACCTCGTCATTGAGCGAACCCGCGACGAACTCGGCGACTGGCGCGTCTGCGTGCTCACGCCCTTCGGCAGCAGCGTGCACGCGCCGTGGGCCATGGCCGTCGCCGGGCGCATCCGCGCGGCCGGAGGGCCCGATGTCGAAACCATGTGGGGTGACGATGGATTCGTGCTGCGCTTCCCAGACACCGATACGCCGCCCGATGCAGATCTGCTCCTGCTGGAGCCAGCCGAAGCTGCCGATCTCGTGCTGCGCCAGCTCGGTTCCACCGCGCTTTTCGCAGCAAAATTCCGTGAGTCTGCAGCGCGCGCACTCCTCTTGCCGCGCCGCCGCGCCCAGGGCCGCGCGCCGCTGTGGCAGCAGCGCAAGCGCGCCTATGACCTGCTCTCGGTGGCCTCAAAATATCCGGCCTTCCCCATGCTGCTTGAGGCCTACCGCGAGTGCATGCGTGACGTTTTCGACATGCCATCGTTCCTTGAGACGCTGCGTGCCATCCAGAAGCGCGACGTACGCGTGCATGTTGTAGATACGCGTACACCCTCTCCCTTTGCCTCGTCGCTGCTCTTCAGTTACGTGGCCAACTATATTTACGATGGCGACGCACCGCTCGCTGAGCGTCGCGCCCAGGCGCTCTCCATTGATCAGGATCAACTCCGTGAGCTGCTCGGCGACTCTGACCTGCGCGAGCTGCTCGATGCTGATGCCATTCAGCAAGTCGAGGAGCAGTTGCAGTGTCTCGAAGAGGGCCACCGCGCGCGCTCCGCTGATGGCATCCATGATCTGCTGCTGCGTCTTGGCGATCTCTCCCGCGAAGAGCTGGCCCGCCGTCTTGCCACGCCCGATCTGCTCGCAGTGCTCGACCGCCTGCTCAAAGCGCGCCGCATTCTTGAGGTAAAAATCGCCAGCGAGCGTCGCCTCATCGCCGTGGAGGACGCGGCCCGCTATCGCGATGCGCTTGGCATTCCGCTGCCGCCAGGCATTGCGAAAGCTTTGCTCGCTACAGTCGAAAAACCTGTGCTGGAACTCATCCGCCGCTTCGCACGCACCCATGGCCCCTTCACTCTGGCAGAAGCAGCCCAGCGCTTCGGCCTCGATGCCCGCGCCGTCGAATCCGTGCTGCGCACCCTGGCGCTCGAAGGCCGCGTTCTCGAAGGCGGCTTCCGCCCCGGAGGCTTGCATCGCGAGTGGTGCGATGCTGAAGTACTGCGCCTGATCCGCAGAAAGGCACTGTCACGGTTACGTAAAGAAATCGAGCCGGTCGAGCAGCAGATGCTCGCGCGCCTTGAGACGCATTGGCAGGGCATTCTGCAGCGCCGCCGTGGCCTCGACGCACTGCTCGACACCATCGAGAGCCTGCAGGGCGCACCCATCCCGGCTTCGCTGCTCGAAAGCTCCATCCTGCCCGCGCGCCTCGCCCGCTACGCGCCCGCCGATCTCGACACGCTCATCGCCGCGGGTGAAGTCACCTGGTGCGGTCTCGACTCGCTCGGCGAGCACGATGGGCGCATCGCGCTCTATCTCGCTGACCGCATGCCGCAGCTCCTGCCCACGCGTGCCGTCACCATCGATGCCGCTTCTCCTACCGCTGCTCGGGAGCAGTTGATTCTCGATCAGCTCGCCAGTGGCGGAGCCATATTCTTCGCGCAACTCCACGAGGCAGTCGGGGGCGGCTTCCCCGGCGAAACTCTGGATGCTCTCTGGAATCTTGTCTGGCGTGGCCTCGTCACCAACGACGCACTGCATGCGCTGCGCGCCTACGTCACGAAATCCTCCACGAGTCGCTCTGCAAAGCGCCAGCACAACGTGCCGTCCTTTCGCTCACGCCGCACCGTTCCTCCCACGGCGCAAGGGCGCTGGTCGCTCGTACCCATGGCCGAACGCACCACATCCGCGCAACAAACCGAGTGGAGTCACGCCATCGCGCATCAGTTGCTCCACCGCTACGGCGTGCTGACCCGCGAATCCGTCGCGCAGGAAAACCTCCCAGGTGGATTTTCCGCAATCTATGACGTGCTCAAGGCGCTTGAAGAGAGCGGACGCATCCGTCGCGGCTACTTCGTTGCGGGCCTTGGGGCTGCGCAATTCGCATTGCCTGCCGCCGTGGATCTCCTGCGCTCGCTGCGCAATGCGCCTGAACCTGAAAGCGCCGAAATCGTATCCATCGCGGCGACAGATCCCGCCAATCTCTACGGTAGCGTGCTACGCTGGCCGCAGCCTGCTCCAGAGGAGCAGGGAAGCGACTCTTCGCCTCGGACGCTTACTCGCACCTTAGGCGCATCGGTCATTCTGCGCAATGGCGAACTCATTGCTTACCTGCGCCGCAGCAATCCCAATGTGCAGGTGTTTTTGCCTGCGCAAGAGCCAGATCGCACTCACGTCGCGCGCGATCTCGCGCAATTTCTCGCCTCTCAGGTGCAGCAGCAGTTACGTGACGAAGAGGCCCGCCGCCACGGCGGCCTGCTCATCTCCACTATCAATGGGGTCCCCGTGCAGCAGCATCCCTTGGCGCGCTTCCTATCCGACGCCGGCTTTTCTCCCGCGCCGCTTGGTTTTCACATGCGACGCGTGCTGCCTGTCATTCCGCCGTCCGCTGAGGTGCAGTAGCCATGCCCGAGGGCGATACCATCTTCCGTTCGGCCCGCACCTTGCATAAGGCACTCGCCGGCACAATCGTAACTGGATTTGTGACAGAATTTGCGCAGCTCGCCGCCGTGCATGACAACACGCCCGTCACTGGTCGCACCATTGAGCAAGTGGAGTCACGCGGCAAATGGCTGCTCATTCATTTCTCAGGCGATCTGATTCTAGTGACGCACATGCTCATGAGCGGCAGTTGGCATATTTACCGCCGCGGTGAGCGCTGGCGGCGTGGCCGTAGCCACATGCGCGTGCTTCTCGCCAATGAGACCTACGAGGCGATCGCCTTTGACGTCCCGGTGGCACGTTTCTACACATCCCGCACTCTGGCTCGCAACAGCGCTATTCCTCGCCTCGGCCCCGATCCCTTGCGAGCAGATTTCTCCGCCGGCGATGCAGCCGCCCGCATCGCTGCTCACCCTCAGGAAGAAATCGCCAACGTGCTGCTCAACCAGCAGGTCATCGCCGGGTTGGGCAACGTCTTCAAGTCTGAGGTCTGCTTTGTTTGCGGACTCAGCCCCTTTGCCCGCGTGCATGAGTTAAGCCCCGATCAGGTCGCCGCGCTCCTCGCCGCCGCCGAGCGCCTGATGAACATCAACGTCAGCGATGCCGCCAGCGGCGGCGTCATCACCTACACCGGTGCTCGCCGCACGCGCAACGTCTCCGACGCGGGCGCGCGTCTCTGGGTCTACGGACGCCGCGGCCAGGCCTGCCGCCGCTGCGGAGCGACCATCCTCATGCGCAAGCAGGGCAGCGCCGCGCGCTCTACTTACTGGTGCCCGCAGTGCCAGCCGCTGCCTGTTCCCAAGGCGCAGCCCATTGCCGGATGGTCCACGCCCATTCTGCGACGCAAAGTCGGTTGTTAGTGAATCAGTGAATCGTCTTCGTGCGCCGCTGCATATAGTCCAGCAGCAGATACTCGCCCAGACGGTCAGGCGTCGTGAAGTAGGCCTTGCCACGGCACATCGCCGTCACCTTCTGCACAAACTGCATCAGCCCGTAATCTGACGCCAGCATGAAAGTGTTGATCATGATGTTCTGCCGCTTGCAGCGCGACACCTCTTCGAGCGTCTCGCTGATCACCAGCGGGTCCAGTCCAAACGCATTCTTGTAAATGCGTCCGTCGGGCAGCGTCAGTGCCGATGGCTTGCCATCGGTGATCATCACAATCTGCTTCATGTCTTTGCGCTGGCTGCGCAAAATTCGCTGTGCCACGCGCAGACCTTCGCGTGTGTTGGTGTAATAGGGGCCGACCTGTACGCGCGCCAGTTGCGAGACCGGCATCTCCTCCGCCGAATCGTGAAACAGCACCAGCGAAAGCGAATCTCCCGGATATTGTGTGCGAATCAGGTGCGACAACGCCATTGCCACACGCTTGGCCGGCGTAAAGCGATCCTCGCCATACAAAATCATCGAGTGCGAGCAGTCCAGCATGACTACCGTGGCGCAACTGCTCTGAAAGTCACACTGATGCACATGCAGATCGCTGTACTCAATATTCAGTGGAACCGTCAGTCCTTCACGTGCAATCGCCGAAGTCAGCGTGGCCGTGCTGTCTATATTGAGCACATCGCCAAACTCATAGGGCCGCGAGCCTCCGCTGGCCTCAATGCCCGTCGCCAGATGCTGCGTGTCATGCCGGCCAAGATTTGACTTGCCCAATGAGCCAAGCAGATCGCGCAGCGTCTTGTAGCCCAGAAAGTCGAGGCTCTTGTCCGTCACCTCAAAGTGGGCTTCAATCTCGCCTTCGCCTGTCGCGCTGCCGGGTGTTTGCGCTGGCTGTGAGGGGTCCTCCATGCGATCCACTGAGATGAAATTGTCCTGCTCCATCTGCTGAATGATCTGCTGAATAAACTCCTCGGTGCGTCCCTCTTCCTGCATGCGGTCAAACTGCTGCTGCAATTCCTCATCAAACAACTCGCCAGACTCGAGCACGCGCTGCAGCGCCTCTTCCAGGTCGGCCATCGTGCGGTCCAGATCCTGAAACTGGCTCAGCGGGTCGCGAAACCCCGAGTCAAGAAAGTAATCGGACAAGGCATTGAGCAGGTTCTCCATGCTGGAGTCGCTGATCCATTCGCCCTGAAACTTCGTATAGCGGACGCGTTTCACTCGTCACCCAAACCGGCTCTAGTTAAAGCTGCCGCGGCGGTTGCGCCGCTGCTGCCACGCTTCATACTCCTGCTCGTCGCTGGCCTGCTCCTGCCGCTCCGCGCGATTTTTCTCTTTGCGCTGCAGCCCAAATCCGCGTTCCTCATTGCGGCTCAGGCGGCGGTGCGCGCACATGCCTTCCAGCAGAAATTCGGCCGCGCCCACATAATGCTCGGCATCGGTCGAGGCTTTGATGCCGAGCGGTGACAGCTTCTCCGTCAGTCCCTGAATCTGCTTCAACTCTTCATGCGTGGCCTGTGCCCCCTGTCCATCGCTGATCTTGATGGTGCCGCCCAGGTTAAACCACTGCTCGATCTGCTGCGTGTTCACGTCGGCAAAGTAGCGGTCAAAGGTCTTGCCAATGGCAGTGCGCACAATCTCCTTTACCACGGCATCGGCGCCCTTCAACTCGCCTTCGTACTCCAGCTCCACCTTGCCGGTAATGCCGGGCAGCGCAGCATACACATCACCCACGCGCGGCACAATGCGTTCTTCGCCATGCGTCAGCGCGCGGCGTTCGGCGTTTGAGAGCACCAGTTCCATGGTGGAAATGGGCAAGCGCTGGCTCACGCCGCTGCGCTTGTCCACTTTCTTTTCTTCGCGCGCGCTGAAGGCGATCTGCTCCACAATCTCGCGCAGATACTGCGGCACTTCCACCTGGCCCAGGCCGCGCTCGGTCCATGCTTCCTGCGCCGTGATCGAGATGCCCTCTTCGAGCGATTCCGGATAATGCGTCCGAATCTCCGACCCGATGCGGTCCTTGAGTGGCGTCACAATCTTGCCGCGCGCCGTGTAGTCCTCAGGATTCGCGCTGAAGACCAGCGCCACATCCAGTTCCAGCCTCACCGGAAAGCCCTTAATCTGCACATCGCCTTCCTGCATGATGTTAAAGAGCGCCACCTGAATCTTGCCTGCCAGGTCCGGCAATTCATTCACCGCAAAAATTCCGCGATTGGCGCGGGGCAGCAGTCCGTAGTGCATCGCCAGATCGCTCGACAGGTCATGCCCTCCGCGCGCCGCCTTGATCGGGTCCAGATCGCCAATCAGGTCGGCCACCGTCACATCGGGTGTCGCCAGCTTTTCAATGTAGCGCTCATCGCGATGCAGCCATGCAATCGGGGTCGCCTCTTCCTTCTCTGCAATCAGTGCACGGCAGCGGCTGCACAGCGGGCGATAGGGGTTGTCGCGAATCTCGCATCCGGCTACATAGGGCATCTGCTCATCCAGCAGCGCGGTCAGCGCACGCAGCATGCGGCTCTTGGCCTGCCCGCGCAGTCCCAACAGGATGAAGTTCTGCCGCGACAGCACCGCATTCACAATTTGCGGAACCACCGTGTCCTCATAGCCCACAATGCCCGGGAAGATCGTCTCCTTGGCGCGCAGCCGTGCAATCAGGTTTTCGCGCAGCTCGTCTTTCACTGAGCGTGCTCCCAGACGTGCTTCCGAGTATGTTTTGCTTGAGCGAAGCTCCCCCAGGGTCTGGGGCAGATGGCGTGAGGTCATCCTCAAAACTCCTTATTTTCTTACCCTACTGCACTCAGAAAAGATGTGTGAGCCATGAGGAAGGATGCAGTCTCATGCCGGTAGCCGGGAATTGCGGACAACTTCATGCCGCCAAATCCAATCTGCCGCTGGTAGTGCTTACATCACGCGCCCGTTGCCCTGAACCTTCCGAATCGGCGAGCTGGTGCGCAACTGCGGCAGCAGCACCTCATAAAACTCCTGCAACTTGCGTGTGCGGCTGGCATCCGAGCGCATATCCAACAACTGCTGCTTAAAGTCCAGATCCGCCGGCAGTGCAGCCGCTAACGAAAAAGCAATCGGCTTATCGAGATCAAGATGCGGCATGGGCAGTTCGAGCCGTGCCAGCTCAATCGCCTCAAAGTGCAGCGCCGCGCATTGTTCGCGCTCGGCGCGCGTTGCCTCTGGACCATCATCCGGCAAAAAGTCCACCTCTGCCTGCAGATAAGCGTGCGTGTCGTCGAGCAGCTCAATCTCAAAGCGCCGCTCGCCCTGGCACATCACATCAAACCGGCCGTCTTCATAGCGGTGCATCACGCGGCCAATCGACGCCGTGCAGCCCACCACGGCCAGACCGTCCTCCTGCGCGCGCACCACACCAAAATCAATCTGCTCCGCCATGCATCGCCGGAACATCTCGCGATATCGTTCCTCAAAAATGTGCAGCGGCAGCGGCGCGCCCGGAAAGAGCACCACGTCCAGCGGAAACAGAGGAATCTTCATGGTTTCGTTATTATGCGCGTCCTTCGCGCGTGGTGCTGTGCTGTCGTTGGTGGTACGAAAATTCCCCAGGCTCTGTTCCAGCGCGATTTCTGAGCGCATGCACAGGCATTGCGAGGCTGCTGCTAAAGGCTCATCGCTTCCAGTTCATCCAGCATGGCCTGCATCTCGCTGTGGGCATGCTGGTTGCCGGTGCGCCGGGCAGATTCCAGTCCGCGCCGCAGATACACGATGGCGCGAGCATTGTCTTCACTCTTCGCCAATGTCTGCGCGGCCATAAAATAGCCAGCCGTGTAATCCGGATGGTCCATGAGCAGCCGGTCAAACTCCGTCAATGCCGTCGCCGCATCCCCCTGGCCGGCATACTCCATGGCCAGCCCATAGCGCGCAAAGGCGTTTTTGGGGTCCTGCGTCAAAATTTCAGTCAGCATTGCGATCTTGTCCATCGTTCAGGAGCCTCACACTCAAAAGATGCGCCGCGGCCTGCTGGCGGCGCTTGCTTTTTTCGTATGGTAAACGTCTTCCCCGGGTGTGTCCTGCCATTTGCTCAAATGTCCGCCTTTCTCCACACTGGTAAGTGGAGCTTTTTTCGGTTCAACCGCTGGATTGCCAGCTTCACAACTGACCAATAAGAAAGAGCCAGACCCATGGGATTCTCCGGACACTCTTTGCCCGTGCGCACCATCGCCGAATCGCAATCGGAAATGACCGAGCTGATTCTGCCCAATGACACCAACACCCTCGGCAACCTGCTCGGCGGCCGCCTCATGCACTTCATTGATCTCGTCGGCGCCATGGCCGCCTATCGCCACTCGCGCACGCACGTGGTCACCGCTTCGATGGACCACATCGACTTCATCGCGCCCGTGCATGTCGGGGACCTGCTCATCCTCAAGTCCTCGGTCAACCGCGCTTTCAACACCTCCATGGAAGTCGGCGTGAAGATCTGGGTCGAGAACACCATTGCCGGCATGCATCGCCATGTGGCTTCGGCCTATCTCACCTTTGTAGCGGTAGACTCGCAAGGCCGCCGCGTGCCCGTGCCCCGGCTCGAGCCTGAGAGTGAAGAAGAGAAGCGCCGCCATGAAGACGCCGGCCGCCGCCGCGAGCTGCGCCAGCAGGAGCTGCAGCGCCGCCGCGAATCGCGCCCCTCTGATTCGCCCATGATGGGCACCGTGCGCCCCGGCAGCAAATAAGTCACCACCGGCTGCACCATCGCAGTCGTCAGCTTCCCTGAAGGGTATGGGCTTTAGCCCATACGAAAGAACCCGCAGAAAGTTGCGCGGCTTTAGCCGCTGAGGGAATGCAAATCGAGGCCAACCCCTCGCAACCACGAAAGGATTTCATAAATATGGCTCACGCACACACTCCTCAGCCGCCCATGCCACTGCCCGGCGTCGCGCACATTGTCGCCATCGGTTCCGGCAAGGGCGGAGTCGGCAAGACCACCGTCGCCGTCAACACCGCTCTCGCCCTCGCCAAGCTCGGCTATCAGGTGGGCCTCATTGACGCGGATATCTACGGCCCCAACGTGCCCCTCATGCTTGGCTCCACTGACCAGCCCAAGGTGCTGCCCAACAACCGCATCGAGCCCAACACCGCGCACGGCATCAAGGTCATCTCGGTTGGCTTTCTCTCGCCCGGCGACAAGCCGCTCGTCATGCGCGGTCCCATGCTCCACCAGATCATTCGCCAGTTTCTGCAGCAGGTGGAGTGGGGCCAGCTCGACTTCCTCATCGTCGATCTGCCTCCGGGCACCGGCGACGTAGTCATCTCGCTCGTGCAGACCGTGCCGCTCACCGGCGCCGCCGTCGTCTCCACGCCCAGTGACGTGGCTCTGCAGGACGCGCGCAAGGCCATCGAGATGTTCCGTGAGGTCAAAGCGCCCATCCTCGGCGTCGTCGAGAACATGAGCCACTTCACCTGCCCGCACTGCCAGGAGATCATCGACATCTTTTCCAAGGGCGGCGCCGAGCGCACCGCCAGGGACTTCGGCGTTCCATTCCTCGGCTCAGTCGAGCTGGTGCCCGCCATCCGCGAGGGCGGCGACCAGGGCCAGCCCATCGCTCTCGCCGGGCCAGACTCTCCGCAGGCGAAGCCCTTCTACGCCATCGCCCGCGCCCTGGCCGAAAACGCCAAAGTCCAGGCCGCCAAAGCCGAAGACGTCTTCGAAATCAACTAGAGCGGCAATCCACCAGGCGCTTCACTCACCCTCCGGATACCCCGGGTCCGTCCGTTCGGACCCGGGAAAAACACCGAACGCCGCAGTCGCTCGCTTGATCCTTCCGCAGGGATTCTGTATCAGGGCACGGCTTTAGCCGTGCCGCAAAGTCGAAACAAGGATGGGCTTCAGACCTTAAGGGACAGAGAGCCAAAGCGGTGGATTCTCATCCCTCACTTCACCGCAAACTCAAATCCGCTACCGCCCGCCGAGCCAAACACCACCAGATACTCCCCCGGCTCCAGCGGCTTCTTCGGCCTTATCCAGAACGCATCGCCATCCAGCCGCTGCCGCGTCACCGCCACCGCGCCCGGAAACCGCGCATGCATCACCACCACATCTGCCCCCGAGGTCACCCGCATCCGGCGCTCGCTCTTGTCCACCTTCAGCCGCACCAGGTGCGCCGACAGCGGAGTGTAGTAGCCCGTGTAGCCCTCATTCACGCGCACATACAGCGTGGGCCGGCGGTTCGTCAGCGACTGGCTGGCATGCGCCAGTGGAAACACCTGCACCAGCGCCGGCACCATGGTCGGAATCACCGTGCGCAGCCGCGCATGCACCCGCTCCTGCGTCATGGTGATAAAGTTCAGCCCTACCCAGCCGGCGTGGTTGGCCAGCAGCACCTCCACCGGCTGGTCCGGAGGCCACATGGCCCGCCATGCCTGCACCTGGCATCCCACTTCCGTTCCAGGACAGCCCACCCAGGCCACAGCCGGGCTCTGCGCCCTGGCAAAAGCACCACCTATCGCAAAGGCCAGCAAAGTGGCACAGCAAAACGAACGCGTCATGGCACCCAGCCTAGCACTCCCGCTCAAAGCCTACGTGCCCATCGCAGTCCAAAGTCTGGGTGAAATGGATCTTCGCGAGCTGCTTCCTTGGCGTTCTTTGCGTCTTCGCGGTAGCTCTTCGCCAGCCCCCGCCGCATCTCGCTTACGGCTGCTCCCGCCCGATCTTCGCGGCCCTGTTCAGAAAAACGATCCCGGCCAAAACCATCACAATGTCAAAACCCAGCACTGCTCCAAACCAGAACGAGTGATGCGTGCCCGTCCCAAGCGCCACCGCCGTCCCGCTCACTGAGCTGGACAATGCAAAGTAAACCGCCGCCGTCCGGCGCAACTTCTGCGCTTCCGAATTCCCTGAAATCGCATGCCAACACATAAAAATCCTCCTTCTGCTTTTCCGCAATCTGCGCGGATGTAAAGCATGCTTTCCACTTTGCCGCACAATACGAGCAATGTCAAGCATGCTTTCCATGAAAGAGGATTTTCCGAAAGCAAGAACGCACGCTGCGGTGCCCCATTCAAACCCGCCGTTGGTTTGAGTGGGGTAGTTTCCCCGCGCTCTGTGAGCTTTCGCGGCAGATCTCCAAAACGCAAAAACTCCCGCCCAAAGGCGGGAGTTTTTGACTGAGAGCCGGAAAGCTTTAGGCAGCTTGGGTGGCCAGCGCCTTGACGCGGGCATTCAGGCGGCTCTTGTAGCGGGAGGCAGTGTTGGCATGCAGAATGCCCTTCTGCACGCTCTTGTCGAGCGCCGAAGCCGTTGCCTTGTACTGCTCCTGAGCGGCCTTCACGTCGCCCTTCTGAATCGCCTCACGCAGCGAGCGCAGCGAGCCACGCACGCGGCTCTTGTTGGCACGGTTCACTGCGGTCTTGCGTACGGTCTGACGGGCGCGCTTGAGCGAAGAAACATGGTTCGCCATGGTCTAAAAATCCTTCAATCTTTGCTGAAATGGGATGCAGGCAAACGGCGCAATACAGCCACATCCCCTGCAAACCCTAAGTCTAAGCCCAAACCGCCCTTCCGGTCAATGGAAACAGAGCGAGGCCCCGGCCCAGACTGACTCCTCTCACCGGGTCTCGCTTACTCGGTCGATTCCTCTTCGGGTCTGGCCAGCGAAGCCAGGCGTCCGATCACCGCTGCCAGGTAGAACTGGCCGAGTACCGTTTCCACTACCGTCAGCATGCGGGCAAATGGGTCCACCGGCAGAACATCGCCTAGTCCTAGAGAGGTGAGCGTCTGCAGGCTGAAGTACATCAGCGAGTAGAGCTTTGGCGGCCCAGAGCCTCCGAAATGAAAGGCTTCTGGCCGCACTGCGGCGATCAGCGCATAGATCTGCGACCAGAGCGTCGCAAGTAGCAGATATCCTGACAGCGCCGCAAACATGGTCTCGACATTGACAGACCGCGCCCCAATGAACTGACGCCCCATCATGGCAAGCATTAGAAGGCTCAGCACAATCATCAGCAGACTTGACCACCACGGATTTGCCGGAAATGGTCCCACCCCCGGCAACGTGACCAGCCACCCCATCGCCGCGACCAGGGCAATCCAGAAGGTTCGCCGGCTCGCCTGGCCATAATGAACCGTGGTTAGCACAATGAGTACTACCGGCGGTCCCAGCAGCAGGCGTCCATACTTCCACAGGTCAGCTAACGGGCTCAGCAGGGTCAGCAGCAGCAGAGCCACCAGAAAGAGCCGCGCCTCATGCACGCGAATCCAATGACGCCAGGAGTGTCTGGAGGAGCGCGCTCCTCGGTGAGCATTATCCCGAGACCCGGAATGTTTGTGCGAAGCAGAAACCATAATTGGATTAAGCGGCCAAACTTGCCAGGCTTTTTGATTCACGAGATCGTGCGCGCAATTCAGCAAATTTAATGCCTCGCGAACTTGCCGGAGCCTGTTCGGCCTGCGGCACATGGGAGACTTGCTTATTTCCACCAGGCCGCTGGGCAGCCAGTCCCTTCACACAATCCACTGCCTCGCTCTGTTACCTTAGTCTCCTCACTATCCCGAACCACTCCGAGGAGATCCCCCATGCCGCTGCCCAACGACGAAAAAGTCGTCGCCCTCGCCAACGATCTGCTCCAGATGTTTGACCAGCTCTTCGGCCTGCATCCCGGCTTTCGCGCCGCGCACGCCAAGGGCCTCATGCTCACAGGCAGCTTCACGCCTTCGGCGCGGGCGCGCTCGCTCACCCGCGCCGCTCATATCCAGCGGGACTCCACGCCCGTCACCGTGCGCTTTTCCAACTCCACCGGGCTGCCGCAGATTCCGGACAACGTTGGCGACGCCAACCCGCGCGGCCTCGCCATCCGCTTCCACCTGGCCGAGCACGTCCACACCGACATCGTCAGCCATTCCACGAATGGATTTCCCACCCGCGACGGTTACGAATTCCTCGACTTTCTCCGCGCCGCCGCCGCCAGCGGACCCGATGTGCCTTCACCCAAGCCCATCGAGCAGTTCCTCGGCACGCACCCGGCCGCGCTGGCCTTCGTTCAGGCTCCCAAGCCATTCCCCGCGAGCCTTGCCCGCGAAACCTATTACGCCGTCACCGCATTTGCCTTCACCAACGCCGAGGGTCATACCCGCTACGGCCGCTACATCATCACGCCCGGGCAAGGCAATGAATACCTCACCCCCGAGCAAGTCGCCGCCATCGGTGAAAACTATCACTATGACGAACTGGCCCAGCGCGTCGCCAGCCAGCCCATCCGCTTTCACCTGCGCGTGCAGTTGGCCGAGCCCGGCGACGCCGTCGATGACGCCACCCTGCACTGGCCCGAGAGCCGCGAAGTCCTCGACCTCGGCATGCTGGAGTTGACCGCCGTTCTGCCCGACTCCCTCGCGCAGCAGAAGCAGATCATCTTCGATCCCATTCCGCGCCTCGACGGCATCGAACCCTCCGCCGACCCGCTGCTCGAGCTGCGCGCCGCCATCTACCTGCTCAGCGGACGCCGCCGCCGCTCGGCATAAGCAAAAAGAAGGCCCCGGCTCGCATTCTCGCGGCCGGGGCCCTCTGCTTCCAGTCATTTTCGCGAACGCCTATGCCTTCGCCTCTGCGCCACCTTCCAGCGCCGCCGCGTTCTTCGTCTCTTCCTGTATCTCGCGAATGAGTTGCTTCAACTGCTCGCGATCCGGTCCCTGCATCTCCAGCTTGAAGGGCTTGCTTGCCTCGCCAAAGTAGATGCTCGTATGCGGGAAGGGAATCTCGATGCCCACCTCATCAAACTTCTTCTTGATGCGGCGGTTCATCTCGCGGCCCACCGTCCACTGCTGAATCGGCGCCGTCTTGAAGCGCGCCTTGATCATCACCGCCGAGTCGCCAAACGAGTCCACGCCAATCACATCCAGCGGCTCCAGAATGATCGCCTTGAACTTCTCCTCTTCCATCAGCTCATCGGCAATGCCCTTCAGTACCTCGATCACGTGATCGGTGTCTTCCTTGTAGGCCACGCCCAGGTCAAACACATAGTAGGAGTAGCCATGGGTCATGTTCGACAGCGTGTTGATCGAGCCATTGCGGAAGATGTGTACCGTGCCATCCTGTCCGCGCAGCACCGTCGTACGCAGATGAATCGCCTCCACCAGCCCGCCGGTGCCATTCAAAATGGCCACATCGTTCACGCGAATCTGGTTCTCCAGCAGCAGAAACATGCCCGAGATAATGTCATGCACCAGGTTCTGCGCGCCAAAGCCCACGGCCAAACCCAGAATGCCAGCGCCCGCCAGAATCGGCCCGATGTCAAAGCCCGCTTCCTTGAGCGCCATGATGATCGCCAGCACCCAAATCACCCCGGCCAATGCCTTGCGAATGATGGCGCTGATCGTCGTCGCGCGCTTTTCCAGTTCAATGTCTGAGCCGCCGCGCTGCGTGAGCATGTGGGCGACCATGCGCCGGCGCACATGCGGAAACCACTTGTGAATCAGGCTCGTCACGATCCATGCGGCGAGCAGAATCACCAGCATGCGGATCAGATGCCCGGCAAAAAGGTAAATCTCAGCAGATGTCGGCAGAGTGAAATGAGGCAGCAATGCGATAAGTCCTCCTGAACGCGCAAAATTTTTCAGATCCGGCGTACAACCAAATCCCTTCAGTGGGATGCAGAAAGAGAGAGCCACCAGCACGTTCGCTTGCTTTTTGTGTTGAAGTCGTGGAATCCACTCTCTCCACCAGTCCATTTACAAAGAGTCACTGCTTGCGGATCTCCAGGCGATATAGTGCTGATGTGAGCTACACCTTCGGCGACAGCGACGAGGCTAGCCTGCGCCTGAGGCGGCTGGCCGAAATATACGAGGCAGAGACACGTGAGCTGCTGGGTCGCGCGCATTCGTTCGCGGGCAGCCAGAGCTTCTCCCTGGCAATCGATTTCGGCTGCGGTCCCGGTTGGACAACACGCCTGATCGCCGACGTGCTCCGTCCGGCGCGAACGATCGGACTCGAGTCTTCCGAGCGTTACGTAATGGAGGCGCGCAGCCATCATCCGGATCTGCGATTCCTGCAGCACGACGTGCTCGTTGCCCCTTTTCCTGCACAGAACGCGGACCTCCTCTTCTGCCGCTTTCTGCTGACGCATCTGGCATCACCGCACGAAGCCTGCAAACTCTGGGCGCAGACAATCGCCGCGCCCGGAGCCTTGCTGGTGCTGCACGAGACCGAATCCATGCAGTCCGGGCACCCTGCTCTTGCGCGTTATTACGAAATGGTGGGACAGATGCAACGCCATTTCGGCCAGGAGTTGAATGTCGGCACAATGCTCGAAGCCGCGCTGGCGGATACTCCTTGGCAGATACTTCACAGCGAGTGCCGCGTTCTTGAGAAACCAGCCTGCCGCATGGCGTCGTTGCACGCTCCCAACCTGCGAACGTGGGGAAAGAACAGCTTCGCCATCCAGAATTTCGATCCGGTCGAGTTGGCATCGTTGGAGCAGGAACTGACCGCCATCGCCGAAGGCCGCATCGAGGCAGGAGTCGTCCACAACGCCGCCCGGCAGATCGTCGCGCGCCGAAGCTAGAAACCTTCCCCATCTCCCTCGTCCCTCTCAGCCAAACCCTGTCGCCGTCATAGGAATTCTCCCCTTGACATTCGACCTGAGAGCGCCTACCTTTAGGTCGAATGACGACCAGAGATAAAGATCCTTCGCTCGAACTCCTGCAGGGCACGCTCGATCTGCTCATCCTGCAGACGCTCGCCTTCGGCCGGGCGCATGGCCACGCCATCGCGCGCTCCATTGAGCGGCAGTCAGAAGAAGTGCTGCGCGTCGGTCACGGCTCGCTCTACCCCGCGCTGCAGCGCCTGCTCAAGCTCAAGCTGATTGCCGCCGAAGACGGAGTCTCAGAGAACAATCGCAAGGCCCGCTTCTACCGCCTCACCCCGCAGGGCCGACGCGCGCTGCATGCGGAAACCTCAAAGTGGCAGCGCTTCTCTGAGGCGATGGCGCGCATTCTCAAACCCTTGCCGGAACCCGGCAAATAACTCTTCAGGAGCCTCGCGATGTTCTTCTGGAACCGGCGCAGAACCAGCCTGCACGACGAGATCGCCGAGCACATTGCGCTCGAGATCGAAGAGAACATCGAGGCCGGCATGCCGCCGGAAGAGGCTCGCATCGCGGCGCAGAAGAAATTCGGCAATGTGCCGCTCGTCCTTGATCGCTCCAGCGAAGCATGGGGCTTACTCTGGCTCGAATACCTATTGCAAGACCTGCGCTACGCCCTGCGCACGCTCAAAAAATCTCCCGGCTACACGCTCACAGTCGTCCTCACGCTCGCCCTCGGACTCGGAGCCACCGCAACCATCCTCGCAGTTGTCGATTCTGTGCTGCTGCAACCCGTGGGTTTCCCGCATCCAGAGCAACTGGTGGTGATGTCTGGAGTAAATCACCAGCACGGAGTCAGGTTTACCCTCAGCTACCCGCAGATCGAGGCTCTGGAGAAAAAGGCTCATCTATTCCAGTCGGTTGCTGGCTACTACACGGAGCTCCATCCAGTGAGTGGCCCTGATGAAATGATGCGCCCATCCATGACGGTTGCCGTCACACCCGGCTTCTTTGACATGCTTGGCGTGCATGCGCTTCGCGGCCGTCTGCTCCGTGGCTCTGACGTGCAACGGCCCTTCGTCGTAGTCACTAACTCCTTCTGGCGCGAGCGACTGCACGGCAAGCCTCATGTAGTCGGCACTTCTATCCGAATGTCGAATAAACTGCAGACCATCATTGGCGTCCTTCCACCTGGCTTCGATTTTCCGCAGGGCATCAGCGCCCCCGCTGTGTACAGCCTGATTAATCTGAATCAGAAGAGCAGTGGCATCCTTAGTTTTACCGCCTCTGGGATGGCGCGGTTGAAGCCTGGCGTCTCACGTGCTCAGGCGCTGGCTGAGGCGAACAGTATCCTCAAGCGCGTACCTGCAGATAACGACATCAATTCAGGCACGCTCACCATCGTGCCCTATGGTCAATTCGTGACCGGGAACCTGCAAAAGCCGTTGCTTGTTCTTCTGGTCGGAGTCGGCATTCTGCTGTTGATCGCGTGCGCCAATGCGGCCAACCTGCAAATGGCGCACGCGATGCGCCGAATGGTAGAGATGCACATGCGCTCGGCTCTTGGCGCAAGCCTCGGCCGGCTTTTCCAGCAACTGGTTGTGGAGAGCCTTGTACTCTCTTTGTTTGGGGCGCTTCTGGGTGGTGCCCTTGCCTGGGGTGCCACGGGAATGATTCGGACGGCTTACCAGAAGCGGTACGCTCACTTCGATCAGGTTGCGATGCATCCAGATGTGTTCTTGATCCTCGCGCTGCTAGCCATCGCCGTTGGCATCCTGGCTTCGCTGATTCCCCTCGTTCGGGTGAGGCGGCACGCCGTGATCGGCTCTGTCACTCCTCGCGTCACAGTACGTATCAGCGCAGCACACTTACTCGTTTTGCTGCAGGTCGCGCTCACCTGTGTGCTGTTGGTGGTTACAGGACTCTTTGTGCGTACATTTCAGGCATTGCAGGGGGTCAAGCTGGGGTTTGATCCACATCACGTCACCGCTCTCGTACTGATGCCGCAAAGTTCACATATCCCACCGGCAAATCTAGCTGAGAAGGATACTCAGGTGTTAGCACGGCTCAGTGCTCTCCCTGGGGTGCAGTCTGCGGCGCTCGAAAGCTCCGTCCCGTTTTCCAGCTACAGCATGTGGATGACCTCACCCACTCCAATCGCCGGTTTCCCGTCAACAGCAGACAATAACGCGCTGTATGTCCTGACGAGTTCCGGCTTTCTTCCCACCAGCCGTATCGCCGTTCTGAGAGGGCGCGGGTTCACCCCCAGCGACGATTCCAGCCCCGACAAGGTCGCTCTCGTCAATGAGACCTTTGTACATAATTATCTGCACGGCAAAGATCCCGTCGGCATGGTCTTCGATGCGCCCAAGGATGCGGCCGGTAAGTCTCACGGAGGGTTCACGATAGTAGGCGAGGTGCAGAATGAAATGCAGGGCGGCAACCTGGCTGCAAAGCTTCAACCCATCGTCTATCTCGATTACCGTCAACTTCACCAAGACGCTGGTTTTCTGAGCACCTTCGCTTTGGTGGATGAATTTGTGATCCGCTCCAATCTGCCGCAGGCCGTGCTTGATAAGGAAGTTCGCGCTGCATTGAAGCAAGCCGCTCCCGACGAAGTTGAAATGGAATTGCATCCCATGGAGCAGGACATCGCTGCTTCGCTCGGCCAACAGCGTCTCGCGCTGCGTCTGGTCTCCAGCTTTGGAGTCATAGCTCTTCTGCTCTCCGCCATCGGCATCTACGGCATGCTTGCCTATGCCGTGACAGCGCGCCGCCGCGAAATCGGCATTCGCATGGCGCTCGGCTCCTCGCGCGCCAGAGTGTCGCGGATGATCCTCGCGCAGGCCAGTCGCATGGTGCTCTTTGGCATTGTCCCCGGCGCGGCTGGAGCATGGATCGCCGGGCATGCAATCCGCTCGTTTCTCTACGGCGTGAAGCCGCTCGATCCGCTCACGTACGCGGCCGTGGCCATCGTGCTGCTGGCCATCGCTCTTTTGGCTGCCGCCATCCCTACGCACCGCGCCGCGCGCGTAGAACCCATGGAAGTCCTGCGCGTCGAATAGCTTCGCGAACGCATCACTTTCCTCAATATGGCCGGGTCTTCACCCTTGCAACAAATTTTTATCTCTCCTCCATTGACCTTGCACCGCAACCGGGCTACTCTGTGCCCAACGACGGCATTTGCATTGGTATTCCATGCCAATCCGGTCCCTGCGGTTCCGCCGATGCGCCTTTACCGGGCGCGCGGCTGCAGAACCCAGCGCCATGCCGCCCCACCCCAACCACAAACAACGCAGGCCGGGTGCATACCCTTTGACCTGGGAGGTCATCTCACCGCTTGATGAAAAAAGCGCTGGAAATCACGCCGAACCTTGAGCCCCTATTCGGGACCCGCGATGAAAACCTCCGGCTCATGGAAGATGTTCTCCATGTGCGCATCGACTTCCAGTCAGACGGGCTCGTCGTTCAAGGGCCTGAAGAAAGCGTGGAGCGCGTCGAGCGCATCTTTGCCGACTTTGAAGCGTTGCGCCGCGCCGGCGTCAACCTGCACAACGGCGAACTCAACGGCATGCTGCGCCTCGTCACCGCTGACCCTTCCATCACCCTGCGCAGCCTGGTCGATGCGGGCAAGCAGCGCTCGGCCGGAGCCAAGCGCATGGTGCAGCCCCGCTCGCTCAACCAGCGCCGCTACGTCGAGTCCATTGAGCAGTCTGACATGGTCTTTGGCATCGGCCCCGCCGGCACCGGCAAAACCTATCTCGCCGTCGCCATGGCCGCCTCGGCGCTGCTGGCAAAAAAAGTGAGCCGCATCATTCTCGTGCGCCCCGCGGTCGAAGCCGGCGAGCGCCTCGGCTTTTTGCCCGGCAGCCTGCAAGAGAAGGTAGACCCCTACCTGCGCCCGCTCTATGACGCGCTCTATGACCTGCTCGAACCCGAGCGCGTCGACAAAATGCTGGAGCGCAACATCATCGAGATTGCGCCCCTCGCCTTCATGCGCGGCCGCACCCTTAACGACGCCTTCATCATCATGGACGAAGCGCAGAACACCACCAGCGAGCAGATGAAGATGTTCCTGACGCGCCTCGGCAACAACGCCAAGGCCGTTATCACCGGCGACATTACGCAGATTGATCTGCCTAACCCGCGCCGCTCCGGACTCATCGAGGCCATGAGCGTTCTGCAGGGCGTCGATGGCATCGGCTTCGTTCACTTTGAAGACGGTGACGTCGTGCGCCATCACCTCGTGCAGCGCATCATCCGCGCCTACGACAGCTTCGGTCGCAACCAGCAGGAACTGCCGCTCTCGCTTGATGAAGATGCGGCCAAGGCCAAGTCCGCGCCCAAGCCCCAATAAACACGAAGCTGGAACCACATGCGATACCATGAAAGGGAGGAAGCCACCGCTTCCTCCCCAGGTTTTTCCGCTCGTCAAGATGATTCTGACCGACCCCGACATACGCCCCGCCTACGCCCGCCGCCTGCGGGTGCCGCAGCTCGAACTTTTTCTGGAGCAGGCTATCCGCGCCGTCAAACTGCGCGGCGACGTCTCCGTGCTGCTCACCGGCGACAAGCAGATTCGCCGCTGGAACCGCGAATTCCGTGGCAAAAATAAGCCCACGGACGTGCTCTCGTTTCCGGCCGCGCCGCTCGACGGCCCTGACGGACCCATTCCTGCGCCCATTGCGGGTGACCTCGCCATTTCTGTAGAGACAGCCGATCGCCAGGCCGCGGAGCATCGCCACACTCTCATTGAAGAGTTGAAAGTGCTGCTGCTGCATGGCACGCTGCATCTGGCCGGCTACGATCACGAGACAGACAACGGCGAAATGGCGCGCCTCGAGCAGCGCCTGCGCATCAAGCTCGGACTCAAGTCCGCGCTGATTGAGCGCACGCAGGCCGCCGACCCAAAACGTCTCGCCTCCGCAAGTCAGGCACCAGCGCGGCCTGCGAAGAAAGCCGCATCCAAACCGGCTAAGAAGATGCCTGCGAAAAAGTCCTCCAGCCGGCGATTACCGGCGCGGCCCGCGAAGAGGTCGCGATGAGCCTGCTCGCCATCTGCGCTCTGCTGGTGGTCTATACGCTCGCCTCTTACATCGAGCGCCTTTATATGGAGATGGGCCGCTTTCTGGCCCGCGAATACCAGGAAAATATTGATGCGTGGGAGCAGCACATCGAGCCGCGCCTCGGCCTCAACCGCCCCTTGCTGCAACTGAGCGCCGTGCTGCTGGAGCAGCTTTCGTTTGCCGCGCTGCTCATGCTGCTTACCTTTCCGGTGGCCATTCACGCCACCGCCGAGCCAGACCGCGCCGTGGCCATGCTGGCGCAGGCCGCGCTCTCGGTCGTGCTGGTGATTCTGGTCTGCAACCAGCTTTTGCCGTTTCTGTTTTTTAACCGCACGCGCGGCCAGTGGCTCGCGCGCCTGCGCTGGCTGCTCGCGGTTCTGTTTTACATCGTGGTGCCGGTCGCGCTGCTGCTGCAGTTTTTCCTCTCGATTGCCGCCCTCGCTGAGCCGCACACCGAGGCCCGCGCTGAGGACGAGTCCGAAGCCGTCGAAGCCCTCATCGAGGCCGGTGAAGAAGAGGGCATTCTGGAGGAGAGTGATCGCGAGCTCATCCGCTCGGCCGTGGAATTTGGCGACAAGGTGGTGCGCGAGGTCATGACTCCGCGGCCGCAGCTCTTCGCCGTTCCCGGCAGCCTCACCCTGGAGCAGTTTACCGAGATGCTGCGGGAGAACCCCTATTCGCGCGTGCCCGTCTACGAAGGCTCGGTCGATCACATCACCGGCATTATTTTTGCGCACGACCTGCTGCAGATCACCGATGAGGACGCCCGCACCCGCACCGTGGCCAGCCTGCAGCGGCCGGCCAGCTTTGTGCCCGAGTCAAAAAAAGTGAATGCGCTGCTGCGCGAAATGCAGATGGAAAAGCAGCATATGCGCCTGGTGATTGATGAGTACGGCGGCGTCGCCGGCCTGGTCACCATTGAAGATCTGCTCGAAGAAATCGTCGGCTCCATCACCGACGAGCATGAGGATCACGACCTCGCCCAGGTGGTTCGCGAGCCTTCGGGCTCGCTCATCGTGCCGGGCACGCTTGAAATTTCCACGCTCGAAGAATTGCTGCATGAAGAGGTCGAGATTCCGCAGGATATGGATGCCACCACCGTCGCCGGGCTTGTCAGCGAGCTGGCCGGGCGCATCCCCATGGCCGGCGAGGTCGTCGAGCAGCTCGGCATGCGCTTTGAGATTCTCGCCTCCACTGACCGCCGCATCGAGCGCATGCGCATCGCGCGCCTGCCCGAGGACACACAGGAATGAAAATGCGCTCTGGATTCGTCTCCATCGTCGGCCGCCCCAACGCCGGCAAGTCTACCCTGCTCAACGCGCTCGCCGGCGAAAAGGTGGCCATTGTCACCAGCAAGCCGCAGACCACGCGCAACCGCATCCACGGCATCGTCGAGGTGCCGGCCCAGAACACCAAGGCCGGCAAGCGCCCCGCCGCGCAGATCGTCTTTGTGGATACGCCCGGCGTGCACAAGCCCGGCAACACGCTCGATCGCCGCATGCTGCAAGAGGTGCATGCCGCGCTCGAGACCCGCGACATCGTCATCTGGATGGTCGACGCCTCGCGCCGCGTGGCGCTCGCCGAGGCCGCGGCCGCCGAGGGCGAGACGAAGACCCAGCGCGATCTGCTGGAGAGCAATGAAGACGCCTTTGTCTTTGAGCTCATCCGCAAGCTCGACTGCCCGGTCTTCCTCGTCATCAACAAGATCGATCTCGTTGACCGCGAAACGCTCGCGCCGCTCATCGCCGAGCTGAGCCGCCTGCACAACTTTGCCGAGGTCTTTCCCATCTCCGCCCGCAAGCGCAACAGTCTCGATGAGCTGCTGGCCAAGCTGGTCGATTACCTGCCTGAGGGCCAGCGCTACTTCCCCGAGGGCCAGTTCACTGACCAGCCGGAGCGCTTCCTGGTCGCCGAGCTGATCCGCGAGCGCATCCTGATGGAGACCGGCGAAGAGGTGCCCTACGCCTCGGCCGTCATCATCGAGCAGTATGAGGAGCCGGTTTCGCAAACCAATCCGCTCACGCGCATTGCCGCGGCCATCTACTGCGAGCGCCCGGGACAGAAGGCGATCCTGATCGGCAAAGGCGGCTCGAAGCTCAAAGAAATCGGCGCCAGCGCCCGCAAGGAGATCGAGTCGCTGCTCGGCACGCGCGTCTACCTCGAACTGCACGTCAAGGTGAAGGATCGCTGGCGCGAGTCCGAGCCCTTCATCGAGTCGCTCGACTGGCGCCGCCAGCTCGAAGAGCTCTCCGCCAAAGCCAACCGCGAACGCAAGCAGCGCGGCGAGGAAGAGTAGCCAGGGGGGGCGTCAGCGAGTCAGCGGGTCAGCCGGTCAGCGGGTCAGCGGGTCAGCGGGTCGGCGAGTTAGCAAGTCAGCGGGTCAGCGAAGCATTTTGGGTGGCTGTAGAAGGTCAAGAGGTTGTTCCTTCTTGGGATCGGCTGCTTGGCGGTTTGTAGTTGAGGCTACCATGAGGTCTTTCGTGGTTGTAGTAGTGGATCCAGGACTGCAAGTGTTGATCTCTCTGGCTGGAGTCGGTCCAGTGTTTGGCGTAAGCCCATTCGCGCATGGCTGTCTGGATGAAGCGCTCGGCCTTGCCGTTGGTTCTGGGGGTATAGGGCCGAGTGCGGCTGTGTTTGATGGCCATCTGCTGGCAAGCCTGACGGAACTGGCGAGAGCGGTAGCTGCTGCCGTTGTCGGTCAGCAGCGCGCGGATGCCGATACCATGGCTGGCGAAAAACTCAACCGCCGCGTGCAGAAAACCGATCGTGGTTTCCGCCTTCTGATCGGCCAGCATCTGGGCGAAGACCATGCGCGAGTGATCGTCGACGGCCACATGCAGAGCCAAAAAGCCCGGGTGTTCCTTCTTGCCCCGCAGCCTGCCGTCGCCGCGCAGCGAGACCTCGCCGAAGCGCGTCATGCCTTTGATGTCCAGATGCAGCAAGTCGCCTGGAGCGGCATGCTCATAGCGAACCACCGGCGGAGGCGGGTTCAGATCGCGCCATCGGCTCAGCCGCGCGCGCCGCAAAATACGGCTCACCGAAGACACGCTCACAGCGCTGCGCCGGGCGATCTGATACCCCGGCATGTAACCCCGCCGTAGCTCAATCACACTCAGCCGCAACGCCTCCGGCAAGCGCCGCGGGCTGCGATGCGGACGCGAGCTGCGGTCCCGCAAGCCATCCGAACCCTCGGCGCGATACCGGCGCACCCATTTGCCGGCCGTCTTTGCGCTCACGTTGAAGCTGGCCGCGGCCAGCTTCAACGTGCACCCGGTACAAATAACTTTTCTCGCCAACTGCTCTCGACTGTAAGGCGTTAGACGAGCATTCTGGTGAATGTCCATTCGATCTCTCCGAAGACTCTGCTTGTTCGCCACAAACAGCTTCTCCGCGAAATTTCGAATGGACAACCTCTTGAAACATCACAGGTGCCCCACGTCTCGATTCTGAGACGTGGGTTTCGGCCCTTCGGGGAAAATGTGAATGTGAATTCACATTATTTCTGGAAAATGGGCTGGGAGGGCGCTGTTGGCTCCTGGCAAGCCTTTATTTTTCAGTGGGTTAGTGCGTTTCGCGTGAAAATGTGAATCTGGAATCACATTTTGCCGATATTTTTTCAGAGTGCAAGAGGGCGGATGGGTGGAAAATGACCTATCTGGTTGATTCTTCGATGGTTGCGGGTAAATTTGCGGGAAATAAAATGTGAATTGAAATTCACATTTTCGAGGCGAGAATTTCGGGGTAAGAGAGACTTCGCCGCTGCCCGAATCCGGCCCGCAAGCCAGTCAGCGGACCAGTCCGGCCCGGCACTCCGAAAGGGCGAGAAGCGGGAAATTCCCCTGTTTCCATGGTAGCGAAAATGGGTCAAATTCCCGGCAGTCGGCGGGACGAGGGGCTGGGTCCAGCGGGCCGATGCTTTAGCAAAATTGAAAGTGCAGACCGAAGCGGTCGACGACCGCCCATCATTCTGAAGCGGCTTCGGATGTGCACCTTGGTCTGGTGGCGCTACCCAGAATTCAAGATGGGAGCCAACCTAGGAGGGATGCGTCTCCGCAACGAATTACTGATTAGAGGAATCTCAGTAAATCGCGCGATTCGTGTCGAATTTCCCCACACTAATTGCAAGAGAGAAATTGCTGCGATTTCCACTTCGCGCTGGCACCTATGTGGTGTAACGTGGTGCAGTATACTGGAAAGGGAATGGTGGCGCGCAAACTCAACAACGAGCCTTCTACGCGAACCTCGGTAACCCTGCCTGTGCAGGTGTATTCGTCACTTGAGATCATTGCGAAACAGAAGAAGGTCACCGTCGCTTGGGTGATTAGGGACGCAGCAGAAAAATACGTTGCGGAACAATGGCCACTATTTGCGGGCGCGAGTCATGAATAGGAGCAGCAAGGTGCTTCCGATCTATCAGTTTTCGCCGGCTGGCGAGGATTTGCTGAACACGGCGGCCGGACGGCGCTTCGGGACGATTCTTGCAGACCCACCGTGGCAATTCCAGAACCGGACGGGCAAAGTTGCGCCGGAACACAAGCGCCTCAGCCGTTACGGAACGATGACGCTCGACGAGATAAAAGAACTTCCTGTTGCGCCAGTTTCGGCGGATACCGCGCATCTGTATCTTTGGGTACCTAACGCCTTGCTCCCTGAAGGTCTGGAAGTGATGCGGGCATGGGGATTCCAGTACAAAAGCAATCTGGTATGGCACAAGATCCGCAAAGATGGCGGGTCAGACGGTCGTGGTGTCGGCTTTTATTTCAGGAATGTTACTGAATTGATCTTATTCGGAGTGCGTGGAAAGAATGCGCGCACGCTGCAACCGGGACGTACGCAAGTGAACTATTTGAGCAGTCGCAAGAGAGAGCATTCCCGGAAGCCAGACGAGCAATACGACATCATCGAGGCTTGTAGCCCGGGACCTTTCCTTGAGCTGTTTGCCCGAGGTGATCGCAAAAAATGGGTATCTTGGGGAAACCAAGCCGACGACTCCTACGAGCCTACCTGGAAAACTTATGCTAACCACTCGCGCGCAGAAGTTCCTGTGGCTGGAGACTAGCCTGTCGTAAACGGCTGCTGGTTCCAAGTTGCGGGTATTGCGGCGACGATTAGAAGAGGGCATGTACCCATGACTCCCCGACGGACGCGCAGTGCAGCTTTTTCCAGGTTAGTTGTTGTGGATGTTGCCAGGTCAATGGGTAGTCTTCTATTCCTTTGATCTTCTGGAAGGGTTTGCTGATAGTCCCCCCATATCCGTTCAGCAAGCTCTTTGAGTTTGATCCTGTCCTGAGTGATAAGCACTGCGGCGGAAATTACACCAGCCTCATGCCACGCACGATAGGCGGACAGGTCTCTGTCTAGGTTTCCATCCTTGGCATTCCACTCAACATCGAGCGCGACTCGCCCCTTGAAGTTGTCAACAAGATATCCTTCCTGATACACCGCAGGCAGTTCCTCTACCGTCTCCTCTGATTTGTTCTTCAGGATTGCCTTAGTGGAGAGGTCGACCCGGATTTCACGCCAGCCTCGTTCACTGAACATACCGTCTATCTGCTTTGCGATGTCGCCACGATTTCCGCCTGCAACCAGCCAGCGGGACGGATCGAGGCGAAATGAACCCAGGAAAGAAACGATATCCGCCCACTCTGCCGGACAGACAGAACGAAGAACTGCTGAGGCAGAACTAGTTTCGAGAAATGCCCAGCGTGCTCGAATTGCAGGATCGAGCACCAGCGGATCATCATATGTGGCTGTTTCAAACATGGCCGTAGTTTAAACGTACTCTGAGCTTGGTTATATGTTTCAGAGACGCAGAACAATAGATCCCGCGCAGTCACTTGGCGGAGGGAAGCGTAATTTCAGCCCAATGGAGATTCATTCATTCCCGCACCCCAATCCCCAGGGTCTTCATCTTGCGGTAGAGGTGCGACCGCTCCAGGCCGAGCACCTCGGCGGCGCGGCTGATGTTGCCTTTGCACTCCTCAATTTTGCGCAGGATGTAGTCGCGCTCGTAGGCTTCGCGGGCGTGTTGCAGGCTTTGGAAGTCCTCCTGCTTGTGGGCGGTGCGCTGGGCGAGCACGGGCAGGTGTTTCTTCTCAATGCGGCGCACCTGCGGGTTGAGGATGAGCACGCGCTCGACCATGTTGCGCAGCTCGCGCACGTTGCCGGGCCAGTGGTATTGCATGAGCGCGTCCACGGCGTCGCGGCTGATCTCGACATGCGTGCGGCCGTACTCGCGGCCAAAGCCCAGCAGAAACTCCGACACCAGCACGGGGATGTCTTCGCGGCGGTCGCGCAGCGGCGGCACGAAGAAGGGAATCACGTTGAGCCGGTAGAAGAGGTCTTCGCGAAAGTTGCCCTTGGCGATCTCGTCTTCCAGGTTCTTGTTGGTGGCGGCGATGACGCGCACGTCCACCTGCAGCGGCTGCGTGGCGCCGATGGGCACAAAGCTCTGCTCATCGAGCACGCGCAGCACCTTGGCCTGCGTCTTGAGGCTCATGTCGCCCACTTCGTCTAGAAAGAGCGTGCCGCCGCTGGCGCGCTCAAAGGTGCCGCGCTTCTCGTTGGGGCCGCCGGCGACGGCGGCGTTGCGGTAGCCGAAGAGCTCGGCCTCGATGAAGTCCTCTGGGATGGCGGCGCAGTTCAGCTCGACAAAGACGCGCTCGCGGCGCAGGCTGCCAGCGTGAATGGCGCGCGCGATGACCTCTTTGCCCGCGCCCGACTCGCCATAGATGAGCACGCGGCCGTTGGTGGGCGCCATGAGCGCGATCTGCTGCCGCAGCGCCTTGGCCGCGACGCTTTCGCCGGAGACGTGCTGCTCGAGCGCGAGCTGGCGGCGGAACTCCAGGTTGTCGCTCTGCAGGCGCTTGGCTTCCATCGCGTTTTTCACCACGATGAGCGTGCGCTCCAGCAGCAGCGGCTTCTCAAGAAAGTCGAATGCGCCGAGCTTGGTTGCCTTCACGGCCGTGGCGATGTTGGCATGGCCGGAGATGACGATGACCTCAGGCCGCGAATCGGTGCCGAGCGTCTGCGCGTTGGCCAGCACGTCGAGGCCGTCGCCGTCAGGCAGCCAGATGTCGAGCAGCATCACGTCATAGGCCGCGTCGTGCAGCAGGGTGCGCGCCTCGGTGGCGGTGGCCGCCGTGGTGACGATGTAGCCTTCTTCCTTGAGGATTTCTTCGAGCGACTGCCGGATCTCGGCCTCGTCATCGACGATGAGAATGTGGTTCATGCCTGGTCGATCTCTCCTGCGGGCCAGCCGCTGGTCTTTGCCGCTGCGGTGTCGTGCGGCAGTGTCAGTGTAGATGGCGCGGCGTCGGCCAGCGGCAGGTTGATGACAAAGCGCGTGCCCTTGGGCGCGTTGTGCTCGGCGCGAATGGTGCCGCCGTGGTCCTGCACGATTTTTGCGGCGATGGTGAGGCCGAGGCCGGTGCCGCGCTGCTTGGTGGAGAAGTAGGGCAGGAAGAGCCGCTCGCGCATCTCCTCGGTGAGGCCGGAGCCGGTGTCGGCGATGACGATTTCGGCCATGCCTGCGGTCTCGCTGAGGCAGGTTTCAATCGAGAGCACGCGCAGCAGGCTGTCATGCATGGCCTCGGCGGCGTTGTCGATGAGGTTGGCGAGCGCGCGCTTGAGGGCCTCGGCGTCGGCCATGACGGGTGGCAGCGGGTCCGCCAGGTGCTGCTCGATGCGGATGCCGTCGAGGCGGTCTTCAAACTGCAGCACGGCGCTCTCGGCAATGTTGTTGAGGTCGGCGGGGCAAGGCATGGCGGCGGGGAACTCGGCGAGGACGCCGAACTGGTCCACGAGACGCCGCACGGACTCGGCGGCGCTCAGAATGATGTCGCAGCAGCGCTCGATGACCTGCTGGGACTCGGGCGTGTTGCGCGCGTTGTGCCGCCGGATGCGTTCCGCCGAGAGGGTGACGGGCGTGAGCGGATTTTTGATTTCGTGCGCGACGCGCTGCGCGACTTCCTTCCACGCGACCTGGCGCTGCGCGCGCAAGAGTTCGGTGACGTTTTCAATCACCAGAATCGCGCCGCGCTGATGGCCGCCCAGCCTGACGGCGGCCATGGTGAGGGCGAGATTGAGGGTGACGCCGTCGCGGCGCAGCTCCAGCTCGGTGCTGGCGAGGCCCATGCGGCGGGCGCGGCGGTCGAGCTCGAGCACGTCGTCGCGCACCTCGGCGGGAATGACCCCGGCGAGCGGCGCGCCTTCCCGGCTGGTGCCGCCCGGTGCGGGAAAGAGCGCGGCAAAGGCGCGGTTGCAGCCCAGCACATGACGCCCGGCATCGAGCGTGAGCACGGCGCTGGGAATGGTTTCAAGAATGGTCTCGAGCTCGTTGCGGCGTGTTTCGAGCGTCTGGTTGGCGGTGGAGAGCTGCTGCGTATAGTAGTCGGCGAGCAGGCGGCTCTGCTCGAGGTCAGAGGCCATTTCGTTAAAGGAGCGGACCAGCTCACCCAGCTCCTGCGAGGCGTTGACGGTGACACGCTGGTAGTAGTGGCCCTGGCTGATCTCGCTCATGGCGTCGGCGAGGGCCTCGACGGGGCGGGTGATCTGCTTGGAGAGGTAGAGCGCGAGCCAACTGCTGGAGAAAAACACCAGCGCCGTCAGCATGAGTAACAGCAGCAGATACATACTGCGAATGGTGCGCCGCTGGCGGTAGATGGCCCAATACTGGCGTGCTCCGGCGCTGAGGGTGTCAAGATTGGGCGGCAGTTCGGCGGGCACGGGCAGGCCGACCACGATGAGGCCGCCGTTGTTGAGGCTGGCCGCTCCTAAGGCGTACTCCGTGCCGGCCGCGCTCAGAATTGGGTCGTCGCTGCTCTGAGCCGCCTGCAGAATGGCCAGGGAGAGCGGCAGCGCGGGGGGGCGCGTGGCGTGTTCCCGGGAGTCTCGTTCGGAGTCTTCGAGCCAGGAGTGCAGAGAGGCCGTCTGCGCCCGCGCGGGCAACTGGTAGCCGGCGCGCAATTGCGCATCCTCATAAATGGCGACAAAGCCGCCCTGCAGCGTGAGGCGGTGGCGCTTCATCTCCTGGGTGATGGCGGCTTCGCGGGCCTTTTGTGCACTGGCGGAGGCGGTTCCCGGCGGCGGAGCGGCGAAGGCTGGCGAACTGGCGAGCGAGTCCGCCTCGGCGCGCGCGTTGGCGCTCATGTAGCTGGCCAGCTCCACTGCAATGGAGCGCGAGGCCTCGCGCAGATCGGTGGAGGGCTGCGAGAACCATCGGTCAATGGAGCGGTTCATCAGCAGGTAGCTGAAGAGAAACATGAAGAGCGCGGGCGCGAATGAGAGGATGAGCGCGCCCAGAATCATGCGCGAGCGCAACCGCGAGCCCAGCACGCGGCTCTGCTGATCGGCCAGCAGCTTGAGAATGTTGCGGGCCAGCAGCACGATGAGCGTGACCAGCAGCAGAAAGCTGACAATGGAGATCGCGGTGAACAGGTAGATTTCGCCCGCCGATTGGGGGTGCAGAAAGTGCAGGTTAAAGGCATTGAGCATGCTCAGCGCCAGCAGCAGCAGCAGCATGCAGATGGCCAGAAAGGCCGGATAGCGTTTTGGTTTTGATCCAGGCAAAAACTCTCCCGCGCGTGACGCCGTGGCTCGCCAGAGCGCTTGCGCCGTATTATAAGGTTCTGCAGGTTCAACGGGTTGCGCATCGATAGAGGCAACCTCAGTGCTTCATAAAACATTCATAGAAAGGCACAACTGCGGCTCCCCGGGCCGCATCTCAATAGGCCGATGAAAAACAAAGTCTCTTTTGCTTTCGCGAGCAGTTTAGTGCTGTCAGCCGCGCTGATTGTGTCCGGCTGCAGTAAGAAGAGTGCTGATAACACGCAGAACTCTACCCAACCGGCAGCGGCGGCAAGCCAGACGGCTGCACCGGCTGCCAGCAGCACGGCGCAGTCCACGCCACCGCCTCCGCCCGCGGATAATTCTTCTTCTTCTTCTTCTTCTTCCTCTTCTTCCTACAGTTCGCGTCCGGCGCGCGCGCGTCGTGCGCCTTCGCCGCCGCCCGCGCAGGTGATTCCGGCAGGCCGGGATATTCGCGTGCGCATCAACCAGGATCTCGGCTCGAAGATCAGCCAGAGTGGTGACACCTTCAGCGCGACCGTGGAGAATGCGATCACGGACTCCAACGGCAATGTTGTGGTTCCTCGCGGCGCGCGCGCCGAGGGCGCGGTGCTTGAGGCGAAGCCACTCGGGCGCTTCAAGGGCGGCGCTGTTCTGGCGATTCGCCTGGAACGCATCGACGTGCAGGGGCACAGCTTCCCCGTCATGACCAGCAGCATCTCTCGCGTGGAAAAGGGCAAGGGACGCCGTTCGCTGGGCTTTATTGGCGGCGGTGCGGGCCTGGGTGCTCTGATTGGCGGTCTGGCTGGCGGCGGCAAGGGCGCGCTCATTGGCGCGGCAGCCGGCGCTGGAGCCGGCACGGCCGGCACGGCCTTCACCGGCAACAAGAACATTGTGATTCCGGCGGAGTCGATTCTGACCTTCCGTCTGGAGCACTCGGTTCGTCTGCAGTGAGGGAATACCATTTGCAAACAAGAGAGGCGCGGCTCATGAGCCGCGCCTCTTCTGTTTGCTTGTGAAAATATCCGTTCCGCTGGCAGCGAGATTTACTGCAGCAGCGACAGGATGCCTTCCCAGTCCTTGTTCTGCGACACGGCGACCGGCTCGCAGGTCAGCACGCCGTTGTAGGTGTTCACGCCGTCGCTGAGGCCGCGGTCTTCCAGAATGGCGGCCTTGGCGCCCAGACGGGCCAGCCGCATCACGTAGGGGAAGGTGGCGTTGGTGAGCGCGAGCGTGGAGGTGTTCGGCACCGCCGCCGGCATGTTGGTGACGCAGTAGTGGACGACACCGTCTACCTCGTAGGCGGGGTCGCTGTGCGTGGTGGGCCGGGCCGTCTCAATGCAGCCGCCCTGATCGATGGCCACATCGACAATGACCGCGCCCTTCTTCATTTGTGAAACCATCTCGCGGGTCACGATCTTCGGCGCGGCTGCGCCGGGAATCAGCACGCCGCCGATCACCAGATCGGCCTCACGCACGGCCTGCGCCACGTTGTAGCTGTTGGAGGCGAGCGTGTAGAGGCGGCCGTTGAAGATGTCGTCCAGCTCGCGCAGGCGGTTGAGGTTCAGGTCTACCAGGGTGACCTTGGCTCCCATGCCGAGGGCGATCTTCGCGGCGTTGGTGCCGACGATGCCGCCGCCAATGATGCACACGTTGGCCGGGGGTACGCCCGGAACGCCGCCGAGCAGCAGCCCGCGGCCGCCGCGCTCTTTTTCAAGATAGGAAGCGCCCACCTGCACGGACATGCGGCCCGCCACTTCGGACATGGGCGTGAGCAGCGGCAGCGTGTTGTGCCGGTCACGAATCGTCTCATAGGCGATGCCGGTGACCTTCTTCTTGAGAAGCTGATCAGTCAGCACCGGCAGCGGAGCCAGATGCAGATAGGTGAACAGCACCAGCCCCTCGCGGAAGAAGATGTACTCCTTCTCGACGGGCTCCTTGACCTTGACCACCATCTCGGCGTGGCCCCATACCTCGGCGGCGTTGCCGGCTATTTCAGCGCCGGCGGCCTGGTACTCGTCGTCGGTGAAGGCCGACAGCTCGCCCGCGCGGGTCTCCACCAGCACCTTGTGGCCGGCGGCGGTCAGCTCTTTGGCGCCGGCCGGCGTAATGCCGACGCGGCTCTCGTGGTCTTTGACTTCCTTGGGTACTCCGATAATCATCTGATTCCTCTGCACTTCCTGCTACATCGTGAAGCAACTACCGCAGCCCGCCGGGAAGCCACGTTGGCTGTTGGGGGCAAACTCCAAAGAATAACGTATTCCCGGGCAAAATGCGCGCCGACGCGGATGAAATCAGGCTTTCAAGGGCAATCGGTTATGCTGTGCGAGATGACCCAGATTCGAACAGTTTCGTTCCATCAAAGCCGAGCTTCGGTCAATCTCGACCTGCTGCGCGCTCTGGCCGCATTCCTGGTCCTGGTCTCGCATTGGCGGGCGCTGCTGTTCATCGACTTTCCCGAGATTGCCTCGCACAAACTGCGCGCGCTGCTGGCTGTGCCGTATGTGCTCACGGGCGCGGGCCATCAGGCCGTCATCATCTTTTTTGTGTTGAGCGGATTTCTCATTGGCAGCAGCGTCTGGCGCAAGACAGGCCAGAAACGTTGGGACTGGCGTGATTATCTGCTGCATCGCCTCACGCGGCTGTGGCTCGTGCTGATTCCCGCGCTGGTGCTCTGCGCCCTGTGGGATGCTATCGGCCTGCACAGCCACGCGGCCACGCTGCTCTATACGGGCCAGGTGTCCAATCATGTGACTTCCAACGTGCAGCAACGGCACAACTGGGGCACTTTTTTCGGCAACCTCTTTTTCCTGCAGGACACGGTGACCCATACCTTCGGATCGGACGGGCCGCTGTGGAGTTTGGCGAACGAGTTCTGGTATTACCTGCTCTTTCCCTGCGCCATTATCGCGCTGCGCCCGGGAAGCGGCTGGGCCCGCCGCCTGACGCACGCCGCGCTTTTTCTGGTGATGGCCGTCTTTCTGTCGCGCTCCATTCTGCTGCTTTTTCCGGTCTGGCTGGCCGGGGCGGCGCTGGCGTTCTTTCCGCTGCCGCAGATCCCTGCGCGGATGCGCCCCATCATCATCGCGGCCTATGTGCCTGTCTTTTTCTTTCTGGCGAAGGTCCACGGACTGAATGGCACGGTGTCGGACTATCTGCTGACGCTCGCGACCATTCCGTTGATGCTGGCCCTGCTCAGCTACCGTATCGAGGCCAAGCCCTCGACCGAAGTTGCCGTCAGCCGCCGGGCTGCCGGGTTCTCGTACACGCTTTACCTGGTGCATGTGCCGTTTTTGACTCTGCTCACGGCGCTGCTGCTGCATGACCATCGCTGGCAGCCGACGTGGGCGCACCTGGGTTTTGCGCTGTGCCTGCTGCTGGCCGCGACCGGCTATGCTTACCTGCTGGCCAGCGTCACGGAGTTCCATACGGAAAAGGTGCGCGACTTTGTGAAGGCGCGCCTGAATTTTCTATTCCCGGCGCAGTCAGTCGCTACAAAATAATTCTGAGTGGGGCGTCCCACGTCCGTTGCCGGACGTGGGAGAAAGATGGACGGACGCCGCAGGCGCGTGTGCCTGGACGGCCAGTCCTAGTCTGCGTTGTCAATCTGCGCGCGCTGCAGTTTGTCCGAGTAGTCCACGTAGACGGACTTCCAGGTGGTGTAGAAGTCGAGCGCGCCCGTGCCGCCCTCGCGGTGCCCGTTGCCGGTCTGCTTCACGCCGCCAAAGGGCAGGTGGACCTCCGCGCCGATGGTGGGCGCGTTGATGTAGGTGATGCCGGCCTCGAGATCGCGCATGGCCCGGAAGGCCAGGTTTACGTCGCGCGAGTAGAGCGCGGTCGAAAGCCCGTACTGGATGCCGTTGGCGATCTTTACGGCATCGTCAAAGCCGTCGCACTCGATGACGCTCACCACCGGCCCGAAGACCTCTTCCTGCGCGATGCGCATGCCCGGCTTCACCCGGCCAACCACGGTGGGAGCGAAGAAGGTGCCCCTGGCATGCGCGCCGCCGGTGAGCCGCTCGCCGCCGCAGAGCAGCTCCGCGCCCTCTGCTTTGGCGATGGCGCAGTAGTTTGCCGAGGTCTCGATCTGCTGCTGGTTCACCTGCGGGCCCATCTGGATGGCTTCGTCGAGGCCGTCGCCGACGCGAAGACTCTTCGCCCGCTCCACCAGCCGCGCTGTAAATTCGCCTGCCACGGCCTTGTCCACAATGATGCGGCTGGTCGCGGTGCAGCGCTGCCCGGTCGTGCCGAACGCGCCCCACAGCGCGCCCTCAAGCGCGAGGTCAAGATTGGCATCGGCCAGCACGATCATGGCGTTTTTGCCGCCCATTTCGAGCGAGCAGGGCTTGAAGCGCGCCGCCGCGTTCTGCCCGACGATGCGGCCTACCTCGCTTGATCCGGTGAAGGAGACGGCGCGCACGCCGGGGTGCTCGACGATCGGTGCGCCCGCCTCGGGGCCGTAGCCGGTGACGATGTTCACGACGCCTGCGGGCAGTCCGGCGTCGATGAGCGTTTCGACGAGATGGATGGTCGAGAGCGGCGTGTCTTCCGCCGGCTTGATGACGCAGGTGTTGCCGCAGACCAGGGCAGGGAAGAGCTTCCACGAGGGAATCGCCATGGGGAAGTTCCAGGGCGCGATCATGCCCACCACGCCCACGGGCATGCGCACGGACATGGCGAATTTGTTCTGCAGCTCAGACGGGGTGGTCTGGCCAAAGAGGCGGCGGCCCTCGCCGGCCATGTAAAAGGCCGTGTCGATGGCCTCCTGCACGTCGCCACGCGTCTCACTCAGCACCTTGCCCATTTCGCGGGTCATGGCGCGGGCATACTCCTCTTTGCGCTGGGTGAGCAGCTCGCCGGTGCGGTAGAGAATCTCTGCCCTCTTGGGCGCGGGCGTCAGCCGCCAGGTCTTGTAGGCCTCCTCGGCGGCCTCGACGGCGTCGGCCACGTCTTCGGCGCCCGAGAGCGCAAACTCGCCCACCACGTCGTCGTGGTTCGCCGGATTCACATTGAGAAAGGTCTTGCCGCTGCGGGCCGGAACCCACCGGCCGCCGATCAGATTCTGATAAGACTTGGTCGCCACGCTTGAAAGCTCCTGACTGGTTAAAGAAAAGGGAACAGGGAGGAAAACTCACCAGCATAGCGGATTGGGGGTTCCATCGCTACCGTGCCGGTTCCCCATTTGGCACTTGCAGCACACAAATTCCCAATCCTGTGCAAATCCCTGCCCCGCGCCCCAAAATATGCACCCCCTTACTCATGACACCGCGCGCGCTGGCCGTACAATACCGGTAGAGTTCTCATAAGAAAACACCCCCGACATGCCTTCAAACGGTTTCCATTCGCGCTCTTCCCGGTCGCACGGCGTGCGATCGCTGTTCAGTGTTTTTTCCAGTGACCTGGCCATTGACCTGGGCACGGCCAACACGCTGGTCTACGCGGCCGGCAAGGGCATTGTCGTCAATGAGCCCTCCATCGTCGCCCTCAATAAGAACACCGGCGAGGTGGAGGCGGTCGGCAAAGAGGCCAAGGAGATGCTGGGCCGCACGCCCGGCAACATCGTGGCCATCAAGCCGATGAAGGACGGCGTCATCGCTGACTTCAAGGTCACCGAAAAGATGCTCAACTACTTCATTCAGAAGGCTCACAACCGCAAGATGATGGTGCATCCGCGCATCGTCATCGGCGTGCCGTCTGAGATCACGCAGGTGGAAAAGCGCGCCGTCGAGGACTCGGCGTATCGCGCCAAGGCCAGTGAAGTGTTTCTGGTGGAGCAGGCCATGGTGGCCGCCATCGGCGCCGGGCTGCCCATCACCGAGCCCAGCGGCAACATGGTGGTGGATATCGGCGGCGGGACTACCGACATCGCCGTCATTTCGCTTTCCGGCATCGTCTACTCGCGCTCGGTCCGCATGGCCGGCAACCAGATGGACGAAGCCATCATGAATTACCTCAAGCGCAAGTACAACCTGCTGATCGGCGAGCGCACCGCCGAGCAGATCAAGATGGAGATCGGCTCCGCCTACCCGCTCGACAAGCCGCTGACCATGGAGATCAAGGGCCGCAACCTCATCGAGGGCGTGCCGAAGACGATCACCATTGACGACAGCGAGATTCGCGAGGCGCTCGGCGAGTGCATCTCGACCATCATGAACGCCATTCGCGTCGCGCTGGAGCGCACCCCCCCTGAGCTGAGCGCCGACATCAGCGACCGCGGCATTGTGCTCACCGGCGGCGGCGCGCTCATCAAGAATCTCGACAAGCGCATTCGCGAGGAGACCGGCCTGCCGGTTTCGATTGCGGACGATCCGCTGGCCAGCGTGGTGCTCGGCACCGGCAAGATGCTCAGCGACTTCCGCCTGCTGCGCAAGATCAAGATCGACTAACGCCGGCCGGACCCGAGCCTCGGAAGAAGGATCGCGGTCCAGCCCGGCCCGGACCAGTGCCATGGAATCGTTTTTCAGCCGTTACAGGAATCCTCTGGTGCTGCTCGCCGTGCTGCTGGTGCAGATCATCGGCCTGGCGGTGCAGGTCCGGCGGCCCTCCTCGGCTCCCGGCGCGCCGGGCGTGCTGCTGATCCGCTCCTGGACGCTTGACCTGCTCGGGCCGCCCGAGCACCTGGTCGCCGCCACCGGCAACGGCATCACCGGGCTTTGGGATAACTACGTCGATCTGATTCACGTCCGGCAAAAGAACCGCCAGCTACTGCAGGAAGTGGACCGCCTGCGCATCGAGCAGGCCGGTCTGGCCGAGGATGCCCGCCAGGCACAGAGGCTGCAGGCCTTGCTCGGCTTCAAGGAGAAGTACATCTACCAGACCGTGGCCGCGCAGGTCATCGGCTCCTCGGGCTCTGACCAGTCGCACCTGCTCATTCTGGACAAAGGCTCGGCTGATGGACTGGAGCGCGATGACGCCGTCATCACGCCGAATGGCATTGTGGGCCGTCTGCGTTCGGTCTTCCAGCATCACAGCCTGCTGCTCGAGATCTCGGACGCCACCAGCGGCGCGGGTGTCGAACTGGCCACCACGCGGCTGCAGGGCGTGCTGCGCGGCAACTCCTACGGGCAGCCGGAGATTGTCGATGTGCTGCCCGACGAGCGCATTCAGCCCGGCAACCCGGTCATCACCAGCGGCGGAGACCAGATCTTTCCGCGCGGCCTGCCCGTCGGCACCGTGGACCGCATTGTGCCTGACCCCGGCCACAGCCCGCTTGTGAACATCCTCATTCATCCGGCCGCGCACCTCAACCGCCTCAATGAGGTGCTCATCATCACCAACACCGCCAGCCAGATGCCGCAGCAGGAAGTCCAGGACATCGCCAACAGCGAGCTGGACCAGGTGCAGCAGAAGGCCGCCGACATTCTGGCCGAGCGCCTGCCGAGCGCCATCGATCCCGAGGCTCCGCCCGAAGAGCTGTTCACCTCCATCGTGAATGGATTCGCCCTTGAGCAGCCGCTGCCGGCGCTGCATCCGCCGGCACCCGCGCAGCCTGACCAGTTCACGCCCGGCCAGACGCCGCCCGCGGCCAGCATGACGCCCGGCGCGCGCAATGGCCCGGTGCGCAACGGCATTGAGCGCGTGCCACGGCGCAATCCCAACCAGCCGCCGCCCGCGGGCATCATCACCGCGCCTACGCCGGGCATTGTGGTCACGGGCAATCCGCCGCCGGCCAATACAAAGACGGGGCAGCCCGCGAAGGCCGCCGCCACGGCGCATCCGGCTTCCTCTCATCCGGCTTCGTCCCATCCGGCGAAGTCTCATGCGGCTGTCACTCAACCGGCGCACAACAAGGCCGCCGCGCACGCCACCTCAGGGGAGGGCCACTGACCATGGCGCTCATGGCGTCGAGCCGGCGCGAAGCCGATGTTCCTGACTATCCGGTCTGGCTGCTGATTCTGCTGCCTATTCTGGCGCTGTGGCTGCAGTCGCTGTTGGCGCTGCATCTGCCTCACTTTGATGTGCTCGATCTGCCGCTGCTGGTCACGATCTATTTCGCCATCACGTGGCGCAACCCCATTGGCGGCACGCTGTGCGGCGCGGCCATCGGCATTCTGCAGGATGTGCCGACGCAGCACCCTCTGGGCGTTTACGGCATCGCCAAGGCCATCATCGGCTATTTTGCGGCTTCGATCGGCATTCGCATTGATACAGAGAGCCTCGGCACGCGCCTGCTGCTGATTCCGGCCTTCACGCTGGTGCATGGCGGCATTGTCTGGCTGCTCGAAACGCACCTCATCGACCAGCCCTATGCCTGGATCTGGTGGCTTGAAGGCCTGCACGCCGTGGTCAACGCCGTGATCGGGGTCATGCTGTTTTCGCTGTTTGACCGCGCCCGCCGCCGCGACTAGGGCCCCGCGCGGAGAGTTTTATTGAAGGAGAGCGGGTGACCCCGGCGTTACCCTGAAACTATGGCAACCAATCGGGACGAGAAACTCTCTCCAGGCAAGCTGACCGCCAGCCAGTACCTGATTGTCGCCATTCTGCTGGTGCTTTCGTTCGGTTTGTGGCGTCTGCAGGTGGTGGGCGCGCAAAACTATCACGCGCTGGCGCAGGCCAACCGCATTCGCAAGGTGCCCATGCTGGCCCCGCGTGGACGCATCTTTGACCGCGACGGCCGCCTCATCGTGGACAACTACCAGTCGGTCACCTGCTACCTGGTGCGCGACCAGAACCATGACATCACGCCCGACCTGCCGCTGATCGCGCGCGGGCTCGACATGACGCTCGATCAGGTCAAGGCCGTGCTGCGGCACTATCGCTACTCGCCGAAGTACCAGCCCATCCCCCTCAAGGAAGACATCACGCCGAGCGAGCAGCAGTTCATCGCCGCGCATGAAGATGAGCTGCCCGAGCTGGACACCATCGAGGAATACCGCCGCCTTTACCCGAAAAACGGCTTTGCCGCCGCGCTCATCGGCTATGTGGGTGAGGTCAGCGAGGCCATGCTCAATAACCCTCGCTATGCCTACTACCAGCCGGGCGACGTGGTGGGCGAGTCGGGCGTCGAGGAGTCCTACGACCCCATTCTGCGCGGCGTGGATGGCTCGCGCGACATCATTGTGAACAGCCATGGCCGCGAGGTGGGCGTACTCGGTACCGAACCGGCCAAGCCCGGCACGGATCTGCGGCTGACCATCGACCTCGACATTCAGCGCGCGGCCGAGAATGCGCTCGGCAACCGCAACGGGGCCGTCGTCGCGCTCGATCCGCACACCGGCGAGATTCTGGCGCTTGTCAGCCATCCCACGTTTGACCCGAATGCCTTCACCACGCACATCAGCCGCAAGGAGTGGGACGCGCTCGTCACCGATCCGGAGCATCCGCTGATGGACAAGGCCATCCAGGCGCTCTCGGCTCCCGGCTCAACCTTCAAGCTCATCATGGCCGTGGCCGGACTTCAGACCGGCATCGCGCAAAACCTCAACGTCGATTGCCAGGGCGGAGCCTACTTCTACGGTCATTGGTTTGCCTGCGATTCGCATCATGGCGAAGTGAACATCAACAACGCCATCCCTTACTCCTGCGACACCTACTTCTACACGCTCGCGCAGAAGCTCGGCATCGACACCATCGCGCACTGGGCGCACAAGTTTGGCATCGGCCAGAAGACCGGCGTGGACCTGCCGGGCGAGGCCGCCGGCACGATGCCCTCCACCGCATGGAAGATGAAGACCTTTCATCAGCCCTGGTACCCCGGCGAAACCATCTCGGTTGGCATCGGCCAGGGAGCCATTCAGGTCACGCCCATCCAGATGGCCCGCGCCCTCGGCGGCATCGCCAGCGGAGGCGTGCTCAAGCGCCCGCACGTGGTCTTCCCGAGCGAGCTGCCGCCGGAGTATTACAAGGCCATGCTCGCCAACTATCCCGGCTCGGGCAATGTGACCGTGCCCATCTCCACGGCTACGTGGGAGACGGTGACCGACGCGATGGCTAACGTCACGCAGTCGCCCATCGGCACCGCGCACAGCTCTGAGTTGCAGGGCATTGATTTCGCCGGAAAAACCGGCACCGCGCAGGTCGTCAGCCAGGACTTCGGCGCGAAGGGCATCTCGCACGTGGCCGCGCAGCGCCCCAATGCATGGTTCGTCGGCATGGCGCCGCGCCGCAACCCTGACATTGTGGTGGCTGTTTTCTGGGAGCATGGCGGATGGGGCACCGACGTGGCCCACATCGCCGCGCAGGTCATCGACGCCTATGTGACCAAGCAGCGCCGCCTGCGGCACAACCTCGTCGCCGGCGAGTCTGCGCCCGCAGCGGCTCCGGCTTCGGCTTTGCCAGCTTCTTCCGGGTCTGCTTCCACGCCGGTGAAGCCTGCGAAAACCGACGCCAGCACCTCCGGCAAATCGAACGGGAAGCAACAGACCGGCAAGGTCGATGTGGGCGCCATCTGGTCCGATCCCGAACATCCGGCTTTTCTGGGCGGACGCCCGCTGTCCTCATTCCACCGGACCAGCCGCAGCCAGGCCGCGGCGTTGGCCTCGGTCTACGCCGGACACTTCTTTGTTCATCCCAGCGGCCCGCGCAAAGCGAACCGCAGATAATCAGGGTGCCTTGTGAGCACCCTGAAGAACTAAGGACGTTGACTGGAGCGGGTCTCATTAATATTTGGCTGGTGATCGGGGAAAGGATGAGACTCGCCGCCGAAGCCGGGCTCATGCTCCCGCCGGAGCTGGACATCCGGACAGGAGCCCGGTTCTAGAACTCATTCTCGTCCACCAGCGGCGCGCCGAAACCTCTCACGAGGGCCCGCCATGCATTCGCCAGGCTGTCCGCCTGCTGCTCAGAAATATCCGGGCGAAGCACGATGGTTCCACGCGCGTTTTCGTTGCAATAGGTGCTGTCACAGTGAAAGTCAATTGCCCAGTTTATGTTATAGGCCCTTCTTACGGTGATCCTATCCAGGAATGCTAGGTTAATGACTCCAGCTATCTTCTTTTTCCCGTTGTCGTCTTTTCCAATCCCGGCACAGTCTCCGGCGCTGTGTCCATCTTCGCTGCGGAGCCAGACCTCTGCATCGTAGGTGACCATCAACAGCCCATGTATGTCAGGTGGGGCCATAAAATGAGTCGCCCGGAAACCGCCGCAGACAGCATCGTCGTCGTGAGCGTCCAGAAATTTGACCGCGTCCATCGCCTTTTGCGCTTCTGCCGGAGTGGGCTTGCGGACAGGCACCTTCGGCAGGTTGTCCGCGCCCCCGGCGCTCTGAGCCGCAAGCATCATGGGCATCGCTGTCGCCGCAAGCGCAAACAGCATGACCGCGAGACGAGCGATCTTCACTGCAATTCCTTTTTGAGATGTACTGACCATGGATGCGTCCCTTTCTTGTTTTCCTACGATGATTCCCGTCACTTTGATAAGCGTCTGCCTGTCTGTTCGCCAGTTGAATGAAGCTCGGAAGAGCCGTGCGCATTGGCCCATATCAGGTGCTGCGCCAATGCGCACGGGAGATAGAGAAAACCTTCTTACTCATCGACGCGCGTTGTGCCGTCGGGAACCCAGTGAGACTCCTTCATCTGCACGCCGCCATTGCTGTTGTCATAGGTGGTCCGGGATTTAATTGCTCACCTTTATCGTTCCCGGGGGCATCCACTTGAGATGGTCGATGAGATACGCCTGCCTGGAATAGTTGTACTCGTTGATTTGCGACCAAAAGGTGATGGCTCCGGCAGGATTGTCGAAAGCCCGGCACTGGGCAGAGAACCCGATTCCGTAGCTGGACATGTTCGCGTTCTGCAGCCCGTACTCTTCCTTCACCATTGCAACGAACTGCTTCTGGTAGCCGCTGGGCGTAGGATTCCCGATCCGGTTGGGCTGGTCGAACAATCCATCCTCTCCCTCGAAAACCGGAGTCACTACGATTCTCGCCGCGGAGGTTGGCGAAGGCGACCAGCTTGCCTGGCAGTAACCATAGTTGCCGGAAGCGTGAGCGCTTGTACTGAAAAGAATTGCTGCGATTAGTCCTGGAATGAACTTCGACACGGACCGCATTTCTGCGACCTCCTGATGAGTTGAGTTTTGACTTGTACAGCCTCAGTTGCAGAGCTGCTCGCATATCCAGCCGTATAGCGTTCTCCGGGTTCAGGAAAAGATGAGAGCGTTTCTTGAACCCGGATATGCCGCCGTTTCGATTGAGCGGTCCTCGATCTACCTAAAAATTCCTTCTGCAGACGTACCGCGCGACCGGGTGCTCGATCTGGGTGCCGTCTAGATTTCTGGGGTAGTAGCTGGGATATGGGCACGCATAGTAGGTCAGGTGTTTGATGCCCGACAGCAACGTATTGTCCACCTTGCCCGGATCGTCATATTCGGTCATGGGACGTCCTGAGTCGTCGGTGAAGAACAAAATGGTCGCCTTCTGCGTGCAGCTGCTGACGAATTCCAGCACGCGGTTGCTCGTGTATTGGACGCCGATGCAGTCATTCAAGCCGGCGATGGTGCGGGGAGCGTCCTGCTGGGCGTGCGCGCCTCGGGAAGCGAGAGTCAACAAGACTGCGGCAAAGGGAATGGCGAGGTACTTTTTCATGTTTCAGTGAGTCCTTTCCTCTGGAAGAGCGGCTCGCAGGAGGCGCCTTCCAGCCTCCTGTCTGGGGGCTAATGCGGTGATCCTATCGCTGCCCCGCCATGTATCACTTAACCCAAATGGGAGAAAACGCTTGAGCGGGCGACGGGCTGTTGCTATGCTGAGTTCCCCCGAAGGCCACGAACGCCTCCACCGTTTGGCAAGGATTGTTTTCAGACAGAGTGAACTCTCTGAGTCTGCGGGGGCAGGTCCATTCAGGGGTAACTGGGACGGTCTTCCACGGAACGAAGGAGCACCGCATGTACGCCAATCCTGAACAGGCATTCGGTGGAACGGCCCGGCTGTTGGGCCTGATCGAGACCATTTACTCCGCTGTGCAGCAGCCGGAGCTCTGGCCCGCCGTGATGGAAGGCATCGCCGAGGCGGTTCATGGCGAATCCACCACGATGTTTGCCATGCTTCCCAGCGAGCAACTGTTTTCCATGGCCCGCACCGACCCCGCGGCCATGCAGCAGTACGTGAGCCACTATGCCTCGATCAACGTGCTCAGCCACCATTGCGACGAGGCGTTTCCAGACGGCACGGTGCGTTACGGCCATATCGCCATGCCGGCCCGCGAGCTTGAGAAAACGGAGTTCTACAGCGACTTCTTCCGCCCATACAACATGCACCATTCCTTTGGAATCAAGGTGCCGCTGGGAAATCTGCCCCCCGTGTACATGAGCTGCCAGCGTCCCAGGACGGCCGAGCCTTTTAGCGAGCGCGAAGGCGTGGTGTACGAAACGCTGATGCCCCACCTGCAGCGCGCCCTGATGCTCTACGTGCAGTTCACCCAGACCCAATCGAAGGTGCTGGGGCTGGAGTCGGCGCTCGACTCCCTTGGGCACGCCGTCTTCGGCCTCGACCGCAAAGGCAGAGTCATCCTCTCCAACCGGAAAGCGGAGGCAATTGTCCAGGCTGCCACCGCGCTTCGTCTCGATCGTGGCAGGCTGGCCGCAGTCTTTCCCGAACAAAACCGCCATCTGCAGAAGTGCCTGTCCGATGCGTTAGCTGTGGGTACAGGAACGGGTATGTCTCCCGGCAGCCCGTTGCTGCTTTATGGCAAGTCGCGCAAGAGTCCTCTGCGAATTGTGGCCGCGCCGTTCATGTCTCCCTTGCCCGGCAGCACGGTACAACTGGCCGCATTGGTCTTTGTCACGGATCCGGCGAGCAGCCCTCCATCAAGAAGCGCAATTCTGACCGCGCTCTACGCTCTCACGCCGATGGAAGCGAGAGTCGCCGATCAGTTGCTGGCTGGCCTCGAAGTGCGGGAGGCCGCAAACTCGCTCGGCATCAGCCTGGAGACAGCGCGCTTCCACACCAAACGAGTGCTCGTGAAGACCGGCACAAGACGCCAGACGGAATTGATGCGGCTCATGTTGTCGCTGCCGCGCATTTAGCCGTTATGCCATTTCTGCTGAAATGCGCTTGCTTCCGGCGAAATGAGTCATCCCCCGGTTCTTGCAGGGGATGACTCGTTGTTCAGTCCCGGCGATTCCTAATCCCCGAGGATGTCGATGGCGACCGGGGCTTTCCTGGGCGGATAGCATGAATTCGTATTCGAGTCGCAGGCCTGATAGCGCAGCGCGGCGTTCAGCAGATGATCTCCGCGCACGGCTGTCACCTTGGCATGCACGGTGAACTCGCCCTCATAGACGCTCAGCTTGTCTTTGGGGAAGGCTTTGAAGGCGAAGGGCTCGCCTGCGGGAAACTGCACCGAAGAAAGCTTCACGTTTGACCCCGCGGGCAGCACCAGCGTCGTGGGAATGTAGCTCTTGTCCGAGGGCACGTGCGAGTTGATATGCAGCCCCGGCAGCACGCGAAAGTGCAGCGCGACTTCAGTCGGCTTGCCCGCGGGCACCTTGATTTGCAGCGGGTAGAGGAATTCGACTGACTGCTTTGGCGTGTTGCTGTTCTGGCTGCCGGTCTGCCATGGCAGATGCATCTGCTGGGCCAGGGCCACGCCCGAGAGCGCCACGGCGATCACGCCCGCGCCGATCCATTTTTTTGCCTGTTGAGACTTCTTCACGCATTGCCTCCTGTGCCGAGCGCTTTTTTGATGTCGGCTTCAATCACGCTGTGGGGTGCGAGCCCGATGGTGCTTGCCACCACTTGTCCGCTGCGGTTGATGAAAAACGTCGTGGGCAGGGCGCTGATGCCGCCGTACTGCTGCTCCACGCTGTCGGTGGCCATCAGCACGGGATAGTTCATGTGAATCTGCTTTGCAAAATCGGTGACCACCTGGTGCGCCTTGGCCGTGTCGCTGTCGTCCAACTGGTCGGTGGAGACGCCCAGCACGGCCAGCCCCTGCGGCCCGTACTGCTGGCGGAAGTCCTCAAACCAGGGAATCTCCACCCGGCACGGCCCGCACCACGTTGCCCAGAAATCGACGATCACGGCCTTGCCCCGATAGCTCTTGAGCGAAATCTTCTTCCCGTCGAGGCTGGTCAGCGTGAAGTCGGGCGCCTGCTCGCCGAGCAGCGGCGTGTCGGGCGCCTGGGTGGCATCGGTGCCCACATGCGCGCTATCAGCCTGCGTCTCGATCTGGTGCAGCTCGGCTTCGAGCGACTGCACCTTCACGTCGTCCTGCTGGCGCGCGGAGTAGTTCTCCACGCCCGCCCAGATCATCAGCCCGAGGCCGGTGACCATCATCAACAGCACAATTGCATTTCGCTTCACGGCGAACCCAAACCCTCTGCCTCTATTGTAGTGATTGGACGCAGCCGGGCGCTCGCCGTCGCCACACGGCGCAAACCCGCCGCGCTCTGGTAGCATGCATCCTTTGAGGAACTCACTTTTTCATGACGCCATCTGATATGCAGCCCGGCCGCACGCCCGCGCAACTGGTCCGCACCGAGGCCGCCGCGCTGCTCGCACTGGCCGAGCGGCTGGAAGGCCCCATGCAGGCCGCCTTTGAGCGCGCCGTGGAGACAGTGATTGCCTGCGGCCGCGACCGGGGCCGCGTCGTGGTCACCGGCATGGGCAAGAGCGGCCTCATCGCGCAGAAAATTGCCGCCACGCTCAGCTCCACCGGTACGCCCGCGCTCTTTCTGCATCCGGCCGAGGCCGTGCATGGCGACCTCGGCATGATTGCCCGGGGCGACGTGGTGCTGGCGCTTTCGGCCAGCGGAGAGACCGAAGAAATCCTGCGCCTGCTAGCCACGCTCAAGCGCATGGGCGACGCGCTGCTGAGCTTCTGCTGCAATCTCAATTCGACGCTCGCCGGGGCCAGCGATGTGGCGCTCGATGTCAGCGTGCCGGGCGAGGCCTGCGACCTGGGTCTCGCGCCCACGGCCTCCACCACGGCGATGCTCGCTCTGGGTGACGCGCTGGCCATTGCCGTGTCGATGCGTAAGGGCTTTCGCGCCGAGGACTTCGCCGAACTGCACCCCGGCGGCAAGCTGGGCAAGCGGCTGGCGCGCGTGCACGAGCTGATGCATGCGGGCGAGGCCCTGCCCCGCGTCACCCCCGCCACGCCCATGAAAGACGTCATCTACGAGATGTCGCGCAAGGGCCTCGGCATGACCACCGTGGTCGAAGACGGGCGGCTTGCGGGCATCCTGAGCGACGGTGATCTGCGCCGCCTGCTGGAGCACGAGGGCGCGGCCTGCCTCGACAAGACCGCCGCCGAGGTGATGAATCCGCGTCCGCAGATCATCGCGCCCGGCGAGCTGGCCGCGCGCGCGCTGCATCGCATGGAAGAGCGCAAGATCACCTCGCTGGTGGTGGTGGATGACGCCGGCGTGCTGCAGGGCGTGCTGCACCTGCACGATCTGTGGGAGACCGAGCTGTTCTAAAGCTCTGCTATTTCCTGTCTCCGCACCAGGCCGGATCCCTCCGCAGCGGCGTCTGCGTGTACTCCGGCGGCTTGCCCTTCGGGCCGTACATCGTGCCGTGAAAGGCTGTGCGCAGACTGCGGGCATTCTTATCGCTGTTCGCCGGGGCGCTCACCGGCCCCCGCAGCGAAACCCGCAGATACTCCGGGCTGGCCGAGCTGCCACTGCCGCTGCTGTCGCCGAATACGTCTCCATCCACCCAGAGCAGCCTCGACGTCAGCTCGGCGTTGGGCGGAACCACGACCGGCAACATCACCGGTCCCGGATGCATGCCCACCGGGGCCTTGCGCGTGACGTCGAGGGGATGATGGTGCGCGTCCTCAAAGCGCAGCCTCGGCAGCGCCGGCACGGTGCAGGCCATGGGGCCCAGATTGCGCAGCACCAGAAGCGTGCCGCTGTGCGACATGCCGTTGAAGGTGCCGTTCTCCGGGTCGAGCGCCAGTGAGAGCCACGAGGCCGGGCATGGCTTTGGGTGTTTCATCAATTTTTTCGCGGGCATCTGCGCCGTGCCTGCCGTTGCCAGGCCCATCGTCACAAAAGCCATCACCGCTGCCATCCCTGTTTTCTTCATCGTGCTTTCGATCCTTTCCTTTTGGTCGAGCGTGTTGCTCGCCAGCGCGTGCTTGTTCCGGAATGAAACCCCGGGACAAAAAACCGGAATGAATTCCCATTTTCTTTTCTTTCTGATGCAGGATGCTACACATCTACTTTCTTCCCCGCGCTCCGGCGTCTATGCTGTTGCTCAGAGCCCGTTGTGATTCGCCGCTTCCTCCGCTTCCGTGACTTTGACTGGCCGCTGCTCGGCATGGTGATGCTGATGTGCATTCTCAGCGTCCTTGAAATTTACAGCGCCACGCTGCACACCAAGTTTGTCGGCTTTGACCGCATGCAGGTGGTCTGGATTCTCGCCGGCCTCTTCGGCATGTTTGCCATGTCGGTGCTCGATTATCACTGGCTGCTCGACGCCTCGGCCTGGCTCTATGGAGTGGCCGTCGTCTCGCTGCTGGCCGTGCTGGTCGTCGGCCAGCGCGTCATGGGCGCGCGCCGCTGGATTCACCTGCCCGGCGGCATTCATTTTCAGCCCTCCGAATGGGTCAAGCTCGTGCTCATCGTGACCATGGCCCGTTACATCGCCGGGCTGTATGGCCGCGATCTCTCCTGGAGCGACGTCTTCAAAGCCATCGCGCTCATCGCCGTCCCCATGATTCTGGTGCTCAAGCAGCCGGACATGGGCACCGCCCTCACCTACTCGCCCATCCTCTTTGCCGGTCTCTTTCTGGGCGGCATCAGTTGGAAGAAGGGCCTCATCCTCATCGTGGCGGGTGTCACGCTCATCGCCGGCGTCTGGATGAGCGGCAAGATCCTCAAGCCCTACCAGAAGGCGCGGCTCACCAGTTTCATCAACCCCAATGCCGACCCGCGCGGCACCGGCTACCAGATTCTGCAGTCGAAGATCGCCGTGGGCGACGGCGGCGTCTTTGGCCGCGGAGCCACCAAGGGAACCCAGACGCAGGGCGACTTTCTGCCCATTCCCTACACCGACTTCATCTTTGCCGCCTTCTCTGAGGAGCACGGCTTTGTGGGTGCGCTCTTCGTCCTGCTGCTATACTTCCTGATATTGATGCGTTTGATTCAAAACGCTCAAACAGCCTCCGACCTGCCCGGTTCGCTCCTTATCATGGGCGTAGTGGCCACTTTGATCTTTGAGATCGCGGTCAATATCGGAATGGTCGTGGGATTGATGCCGGTCACCGGGATCCCGCTTCCGTTAATGAGTTACGGTGGATCCTCGGTGCTGTTCACCTTCCTGGCTCTCGGCATGGTGATGAATGTGCGCATGAGCCGGTTTGTGAATTAGACTCCCCGGCCACAAAAGGTTTTCCGGCAAGGCGGCGCGGTCGCCGCATGACAAGTTTTTTTGAGCAGTACCAAAGAATTTCAATCATTTGAACCGGCCAGGTGGAATCGCCGGCCGGGCAGGATCGGGCATGAACACGCAACAATGGGGAACGGCCCCGCCGGTGAGTCCGGCTGAAGCGGTCACAAAATTGTTGCGCCTCCAGAACCCTCCCAGCAAAGCTCTTCTTTGCACCTCTCCGCGCAGGTTGGCGGACCGTGGGCCCACGCCCACTGCATCGCGACAGCTCTCTCTGGCTGAGGCCTCTTTCTGGCGGCTCCCGGTCTTCTCCGGTTTCAAGGATCTCCCGCAAGGGGGCATCCCGGTCTGATTTCTGCCTGGCTGCCGAAAAGAGGCAGCAATGGCAAAGGAAATATGCATCTCCAGCACGCCGCATGAAACGCGTCTGGCGATTCTTGAAGACGATCAGCTCGCAGAGATTTACTACGAGCGCGAAAACGAATATACCCTCGCGGGTTCCATCTATAAGGGCCGCGTCACCCGCGTGTTGCCCGGCATGCAGTCGGCTTTCGTCGACATTGGTCTCGAACGCGACGCATTCCTTTACGTCACCGACTTTCTTGAGGAGCAGGAAGACTCCGACGAGTACGAGCGCGTCTCCACGGGCCAGCGTCCGCAGGCCCAGCAGCGCGCCCAGTCTTCGCAGTCCCAGCCGTCCGCGTCCCAGTCCCAGAGTCAGTCCCCGGCTCAGCGGGCCGAGGCCGCACCGGGTGGCGAAGCTGAATCGGGCGACGGTGAAGATGCGCGTGGCGCGCGCCGCTGGCGTGGCCGCCGTGGCCGCCGCCGTGGCGTGCGTGGCCGCGGGCAGCAGGAAGAAACATCCGAGAGCACGGGCCTCGAAGCAGCGCCGGGAGAAGTGGAAGCCGTAGAGTTCTCCGCCGCCGCCGAGCCGGCCGCATCCCCGGATGCATATCGGGCCGTCCACCGGGAGCATCACGAGGCTGTTGCGCACCATCATGCGCCTGCCGAGACTGAAGAGGCCGCCCACACGCCGTTTGTGCTGCCCGGCGAATCGCTCTCCCGCTACGGCGGCAAGCCTGCCGGTTCCGGGTCGTCCTCCGAGGGCACAGAATCTGCCAAGCCGAAGGCCGAAGTCTTCGCCAAGCCCTCCACGCTGGTCGAAGCGCCCATCACCGATTGGGACGGCGGCTTCGTGCTGCCGGGCGAGTCCATCTCGCGCCGCCGCAAAGGCGCGGCCACGGCTCCTGTGGAATCGCTTCCAGAGAGCGCCCCGGAACCCGAGGTGATCGCCGCGCCCGCTGCCGAAGCTGTCCCCGTTGCTGAAGCTGTCGAAGTGCCCGCTCCCGCCGAAATCGCGGCTGTAGCCGAGGCGCCTGAAGCGCAGGCCGCCGTCGAGGCCATCGAAGAAGCCACCGAAGCCGATGCGGTTCATGAAGCCGTAGAAGCCGCTGCGCCCGCCGCCACGCCGGTCGAAGAACATCTGGATGGGATCGAAGAGGTCGTCGAGGAAGTGCACGAGTTTGAGCCCGAAGAAGGCTCGGCCTCGCACCGCGTCGATCCCTCGGCCCCGAGCGAATTCCGCATCAGCCCGCCCGAGTCTGAAGACTTTCACGAGGAAACGGAAGACGAAGACGAAGACGAGACCGAGGAAGTGACCGAAGAAGTTACGGTGGCTGCCGAGCCCGAGCCGGAAGTCTCGCACGAAGAAGCCGATGCCATCGCCGACGCCACGCACGAGGCGGCCGAAGCCGCTGCCGCGCCCGGCGAAACCGATATCTACGGCCTTGCCGCCGGGGCCGGCGTCTTTGAAGAAGAAGAGATCGACGACGACGAATACGACTTTGAGCTGCTGCACGACCCGGCCTTTGAAGAGCACGAGGCCGACGATCTCGAAGAGGAGACGCTCGATCAGGGCGCTTACCTCGGCGAAGTGGTGCGTGAGGCACATCTGGAAGAGCGCCTCGGCGTCTCCGATGGCGAAGAAGAAGACGCAGCCGAAGAAGAGGACGACGAAGACGAGCAGGGCTTTGCCGAAGTCAGCGAAGACTTTGACGAAGACGCCGCTGAGTCGGAAGAGGAGTCCGGCGAGCCTCGCGCCGCCGCGCCCGCCCGCCGCGAAGGCCGCAAGTTTGACCGCCGCCGTGGCCGCCAGGGTGGTGGACGCCAGCGTCATGGCGGAGGCGGCGGCCATCGCCGCGCTTCTGTGCAGACGATGGACCTGCCCATCATCAGCGACCTGCTGAAGCAAGGGCAGGAGATCCTGGTGCAGATTGCCAAGGAGCCGATCGCCAAGAAGGGCGCGCGCATCACCAGCCACATCGCGCTCCCCGGGCGCTTCCTGGTCTTCATGCCCACCGTCAATCACGTCGGCGTCTCGCGCAAAATCTCTTCTGATGAAGAGCGCCAGCGCCTCAAGCGCATTTTGATCAGCGAGAAGGGCGACGCGACCGGCGGCTTCATCGTGCGCACCGCCGCTGAAGGCGCGGGCGAAGACGAGCTGCGCGCGGATATCCGCTTCCTCATCAATCTCTGGAACGAGATCAAGGAGCGCTCGGATTCCGGCAAGGCTCCCGCGCTGATTTATCACGACCTCAACCTGGTCGAGCGCATTCTGCGCGATCAGGTCAGCGAAGAGTTCTCGACCATCTGGGTGGACTCTGAGACGGACTACGAGCGCATTGTCCGCTTCCTCAACCGCTTCCAGCCGTCGCTGGTGCGCCGCGTCAAGCTCTACACCAAAGAGATGCCGCTCTTTGAGCAGTTCGGCATTCAGGACGAGATCACCAAGGCCCTCAAGTCCAAGGTCTGGCTCAAGTCCGGCGGCTCGATCGTCATCAACCAGACCGAGGCGCTGGTGGCCATCGACATCAACACCGGCAAATATGTCGGCAAGACGGCTCGCCTGGAAGACACCATCGTCAAGACCAACCTCGATGCCATTCCTGAAATCGTGCGGCAGATTCGCCTGCGCGACCTGGGCGGCATCATCGTCATCGACTTCATCGACATGGACGAGCGCAAGAATCGCCACAAGGTGCTGCAGGCTCTCGAAGAAGAGCTCAAGCATGATCGCGCTCCGTCCAAGGTGCTGCAGTTCAATGACTTCGGCCTGGTCGCCATCACGCGCAAGCGCGTCAAGCAGTCGCTGGAGCGCACGCTGAGCATTCCCTGCAACATCTGCACCGGCACCGGCATGGTCAAGAGCCCGGCGACGGTGGCCAACGAAATCTATGTGGAGATGCGCAAGATGCAGCGCCATCTTGAGAACAAGGACGTTCTGCTGCGCGTGAACCCTGAGGTGGTGAAGACCCTCAAGGCAAGCGGCGGCCGCTGGCTCAACGAACTCGAGGAGATGACGGGCAAGACCATCATCGTCAAGAGCGATCCCACGCTCCACCCCGAGCAGTTTGACATCCACTAGACCCGTTCGCGCCGCGTGCGTGTGACACCAAGAGGACAGTCCTTCCGGCTGTCCTCTTTTTCTTTCGCCGCGCCGCTTTCCGGCATGCGTGAGAGAAAACTTCCCGCCGCCGGTTTCTCTGTTTATCAACAGCAGATTCCGCCGTCACGCCCGCTTCACGCATCCATCTCCGAAACTTCCGCGTCTACATAGTGTTAAAGCAGGTGCAGCGGTTCGTCCGCTCTGTATGAAGTTCGTTACCCTTGAGGAATGCCATCGGAGGTAATCATGTTGGCCATTTGCCGTACTTTGCCAGTCTCCCTGCGGCGCGTCAGCGCCGTCGCCGCTGCTCTTGCCGTCGCCGGAGCGCTCTCCCTGCCCGCATTCGCGGCCTCTCCCGCTACGTCCAGCAGCAGCTCTGACGGCTACTCGAGCTCCGCCGCTTACACGCGCGGCCTCAACATCGACAATCTGGTGGGCAACACCCTCGCCGATGCGCCTGCGGGCCAGTATGGCAGCAACGGCGGCGGCCAGTATGGGGCACAGTATCCCAACTACCAGAGCCGCTGGAGCAAGCTCGCCTTTGAAGCAGGCGGCGGCTTCACCGCCCCCATCGGCAACGACACCCACGGATACAACACCTGGGGATACAACTTCCGCGTCGGCGCCGGCTGGAACTTCTCCAAGCGCCTGGGCGTGCTGGTCGAGTACACCTTTGACCGCACCAAGATCCCCGGCTCCACGCTCAGCTATCTCTCCAACGAGAGCGGCATCTATCCGCTCTACGGCAACATCAACAACTGGTCATTCACCATCGACCCGATCATTTACCAGCCCTTCACCAAAACAACGGGCGCTTACATCACGGGCGGCGGCGGGTTCTACCGCAAGGTGACCAACTTCTCCACGCCGGTGCCGTTTACCGGATGCGACTTCTACTACGGCTGCTACTACGGCTACGCCGCGCAAACGGTCGCGCACTCGTCGAGCAACCAGGGCGGACTCAACATCGGCGCGGGCCTTTACTGGAAGGCCTTCGGCGAAGACTCCAACGCCAAACTCTACATGGAAGCCCGCTACGTCTGGATCAATTCACCGAACGCCAGCCGCGCGGATCCTTACGGCTCGGGCACCGAAGGCCTGATTCCTGTGACCTTCGGCGTCCGTTTCTAATTGCACCCTCGGCACGCGTGAAAAAGGGTGGGCCCGCCGGGCTCACCCTTTTGTGCGAAGCGCGACTTCTGTCATCTCTCCGTCACCTTGCGACGGCTGTACGCCCGGTTTCCCCACTGCTTCTTTTTCTACGAAAGGCAAGCAAGGCCGCTGAATTCTCATGCATCTGCATCGCAGGTTCCCTGTCGCACTGGTTCTGGCTCTGTCTGCCATCCCTTTTCTATTTTCCGGCTGCGGGGTTACACCTGGTCCGGGGCTGGCCAGCAACAATTCCGCGCCGCCATCCGGGCCGCCGCCTGTCGCGGTGCAGATGGGTTCCCTCAGCATTGCGCCGCAATACTCCGCCATCGGGCCGGGACAGCAGCTCAGCCTGCAGGCCACCACTACCGGCACTGCGGGCGCACTGCAATGGTCAGTGAACGGCATCGCCGGCGGCAACGCCCAGGTGGGCACCGTCGATGCCTCCGGCCACTACACCGCGCCGGCCTTTATCCAGCAAAGCGAAAACGTAACCGTCACGGCTGCACTCGCCAGCGCGCCCACGCAGGACTACGCCACTGCGGTCGTCTCCATCATTCAGCCCGGCATCGTGGTTAAAACCGGCAATCCCCAGGTCGCGCAATACTCCATCTACCTGCCGGCACCCGGCAAGGTCTCGGTCGAGTTCGGACCCTCCACCGGCTACGGGCTCAGCACCTGGGCCCAGCCCACGCCCACCGGCAACGGCGGCCAGGTCAGCCTGCAGGTCGCTGGAATGCTCGGCAACAGTGGCTATCACATGCGCGCCGATGTCATCCTCGACGACGGCGCAACTTTTCAGGATACCGACCACTCCTTCACCACCGGCAATCCGCCGCAAACCTCCCCCGTGCAGGCGCAGATCATGAGCGGCCAGTATCCGCAGCCCGGCATCGAGATGTGGAACACCATTCTGCCCCAGAACGACGCCCAGCTCTTCGCGACCGATCTGGCCGGGCACGTGCTCTGGACCTACACCTATTCGGGCGCGTCCATTGATCTGGTGCAGGGCTTTCAGCCGCTCTCGAACGGCCATTTCCTCATCCTGGTTTCCTATCTCTCCTCGCTCAAAAGCTCTCTGGGCTTCCTGCAGAACAACGTCATCAACGCCGTGCGCGAGATCGACCTCGCCGGCAACACCATCCGCGAAATCACCATGGATCAGCTCAACAAAGAGCTCGCCGCCAAGGGCTACAACCTCACCCTCAAGAGCTTCCACCACAGCGCCATCGAGCTGCCCAATGGGCATCTTGTGGTGCTGGCTACCTATCCGAAGACCTTCCCCAATCTGCCCGGCTATCCCGGCTCCACGACGGTGACCGGCGACGTGCTCGTCGATCTCGACCAGAACATGCAGCCCGACTGGGTATGGAACTCCTTTGACCACCTCGACGTGAATCGCCATCCCATGAACTTCCCGGACTGGACGCACTCCAACGATCTGGTCTACTCGCCCGACGATCACGATCTGCTGCTCTCCATGCGCCACCAGAACTGGATCATCAAGATCGACTTCGAGGACGGCCAGGGCAGCGGCAATATCCTCTGGCGGCTCGGCTACCAGGGCGATTTCCAGCTCCTGCAGAACGGCCAGCCCGACAATAACCCCGCCGACTGGTTCTATGCCCAGCACGGCATCAGCTTCTTCGGCTCCAGCACCTCGGGCATCTTCAATCTCGGCCTCATGGACAACGGCAACGACCGTTACTTTTCCTCAGGCCAGCAGGTGCAGTGCGGCCAGCGCAAGCCCGGGGCGGCGTTTAATCCGCAGTGCTACAGCACCATGCCGGTGCTGCGCATCAACGAGCAGGCCCGCACCGCCACCCTGCTCGACAACTACAACCCCGGCCCGCAGGACTTCAGCTTCTTCGGCGGCAACGCCGAGCAACTGGGCAATGGCGACTACCAGGTGGACTTCTGCGCTCCGAGCGGCGGTGCCATCGTACAGGAGCTGACGCCGCAGAACCAGGTCGTCTGGCAGGGGAATACTCCCGCGGCAGGGAAGCAGCCCGCCGCCGATCAATTTCACGTGGACCGGCTCGGCAGCCTCTATCCCGGCATCACCTGGACGCAGACTTCCTTCTAGGCGCGTAATGGCGATAAGCGCACAACCGCGCACCGCTTGGAGCCACAAAAGTTGTCAGGCAGATGAGGAGCAGCCTCGGCTGAGGCCGCAAAGACAAGCTCAGGGTGCCCCGGGTCCGTCTGTGCGGACCCGGGAGCTCGCCCTCAATTCCTCGGAGAGAGAAGGTGCCACGATCTGTGAAAAGGCGCTAGGCCAGTCTGCGCCGGCCGCTCGCCATTTCGCGTATCTGGTTCATGACCATCGAGCGCTGCAGCGCGTCCAGCCCGCTCACCAGCGGAGCCATCTCCGTCAGAAACGGATCGGCCCAGATGGCCAGCGCATCCTGTTCGCGGCGGCTGCGGGCGTCCTGCAGCAGGGCGCAGATGTTCACTTCCAGGGCTTCAGCCAGCCGCTCGAGCGATGAGAGCGTCGGCACGGCCTTGCCATTTTCGATTTTTGAGATGTAGGTGCGCGGCACCTGCATGCGAGTCGCGAGCTGGCGCTGGCTGAGCTTGCGCCCCAGGCGAATGTCCCTCACCGCTCGCGCCACGTCGATGCCCGGCTTCTCTTCCGGGGCCGCAGGCGGAGTCACCACCAGCTGCGGAGCCAGAACTTCGGGCTCTTCGTGATCGAGGGGTTGGTGGCAACGTCTGCAGAGTGCGTTCTGCGTGCGGAACTGCACCAGGCTGCAGTGGTCGCAGCGTAGTACCTCGCGGGCCTCAACGGTTGCTAAGGTAGTTGCCATAAATTGTACGGAGCACCAGAGCGGGTGCAATAGCCGTCCAAATCCGGGGGAGTATAACAGCCGGAAGTGGAACAACTGCTCTCTACCTTGCGTTCGGGGTATCCTTCTTGTCAAGTCAAAACGCAGTGTCAGCCATAAAATTCCCGAAAAAAACCTGAAAAACCCGGAGACGATTCCGAAATGGAAATTTCAAATGCCGATATGCAACCCAAAGCATGGTTTCTGCTTCCGGAATACACGCACAAACTCAACGGCAGGCTGACGGCCAACGGTCAGGGGTAAAGCGGTCAGCAGTCAGGAATGAAACGGTCAGGGGTAAAACGGTCAGGGATGAAGCGGCTAGGGGTAAAGCGGCCAGCAAAGAACCCGGGTGCCCCGGGTCCGTTCTTTCGGACCCGGGAAACACGCCCCTGACTACGCCTGCGCCAGCTCCGCCACCACGGCGGCCACCTTGTCGAGAATCTGGTTCCAGCCCTCGATCTGTCCGCTGTTCTTCGCGCTCTCCATCGGCTCGTTGCCAATGAAGGTGAGCTTCGTCCGCCCGTCGCCGAGGTCTTCAAACAGGGTCACATCACAGGCGCCGTCAATGGCCTCATGCTCGATGCCATAGTCTTCCGCCCCGACCTTGTTGCCCTCGGAGTCGGCAAAGTACATTGTCGAGACAATCTTCTCCAGCGGCACAATCTCGTGGTACTCCACGCCGTTCCAGAACTCCTGCCCATCGGGCGACTGCATGCAGCACAGCGATTTGCCGCCCACGCGAAAATCCATCTTGCACACCGGAGCGGTAAAGCCCTTCGGCCCCCACCACTGCATCACATACTTCGGGTCGGTCCACGCCTTCCAAACCAGCTCGCGTGGAGCGTCAAAGATGCGGGTGATCGTCATCCGCTCTGTCTCATTTCCTGCCTTGTTGGTCATCTCTCATCTCCGCTTTTTTCATTTCGTTCACCACCGCTTCCAGCTTGTCCAGACTCTCTTCCCAGTACTGCCGATAGCTCATCGCCCAGTCGCTCACCGTCTTGATGGCCTCGGGCCGGAGCGTGCAGATGCTCTCCCGGCCGCGTTTGGTCTTGGAGACAATGCGCGCCCGCACCAGGCAGGCAATGTGTTTTGAAATCATCTGCTGCGAAAGATCAAAAGGCTCGGTCAGCCCATGCACCGTGGCCGGCCCGCGCGTGAGCCGCTCCACCATGGCCCGGCGCGTCGGGTCAGAGAGGGCGGCAAAGGTTGTGTCTAAAGAATCCACAACCAAATAGTAGTGAATTGCCGCCAGATGTCAATGAATATTTCCAGATCCCGCACAATTTCTCCCATCCAGCCGAAACCCCAAGCCGGCAAAGCCGCGCCCGCACGGACAGCCAGTCCCCGGGTGCCCCATCCTTGCCTGGGTCAGGGTGCATTCAGACGTGGGAGCGCAAATCTTCCCCGTCCAATCTGTTACCTCTCCGCCTGGTCTATAACCCTGTATCAGGACATGGCTTCAGCCATGCCGCCAGGGCCGCAAACAGACAGGGCTTCAGTCCCTCAGGACGCCCTGCCATGCGCCAGAAATTCTGAATGAGTTCGTTGATCAGAATGCGGCAGTTGAGAATGCCGGGACGGATGACTTCCGACCAGCCGGCTTACCATTCCTGGTCGAATGCAGATGGATATCCGAGCGGTCGTGGAACAATTAACGTCGAGGTGTTAAGGAAGTGCCGCTAGCAACGATCGATGGTATCCATTTGGCGTTCGATAGCTTCGGGAACGAACGAGACGAAGCTCTTTTACTGATCTCAGGCGCTGGCGCGCAAAGAATTCGCTGGTCGGACCCATTTTGCGAAGCTCTTGCGGGTCGAGGCTTCCGGGTCATCCGGTTTGACAACCGGGATGCTGGCGAATCAACCCACCTGACTCACTGCGCCACTCCTACGATCGCAGACCTGAGAGCGGCTTTTATGGCGGGCAGGCAACCGGAGATACCTTATTCGCTTATCGATATGGCTAATGATGCCGTGGCTCTTCTCGATGTCCTCTCGATTGAACGCGCGCATATTGTCGGGCGATCCATGGGCGGAGCAATCGCGCAGGTGGTGGCCTACGAACATGCGGACCGCGTTTTATCGCTGACGTCGATCATGTCCAGTTCCGGAAACCCTTCGCTTCCGCAGACCCCTCCGGACGTGATGGCTATGATGGCCAGTCCTGCTCCAGATCCCACCCGCGATCTGGAAGGGTTTCTGAAACATGGCATTGCGTTCGCGCGCCGCATTGCGGGCTCCGGGTATGTCTTTGACGAACGCGCGTACCGCGCTCTTTTGCTGGAGGAGCTCAATCGGGGATTTGATCCCGGAGGGACCGGGCGGCAGATTGCGGCGCTGGCCACGAATGGAGACCGCCGTCTGCAACTACGGTCCATTCAGGTGCCTACCCTTGTCGTACATGGGAAAGATGATCCTCTCATTCTTCCTGCCTGCGGAGAGGACACGGCAGCTTCCATCGAAGGAGCCAGGCTTCTGCTGATCGACGGCATGGGACACGACATACCACCGGTCTTTCACGACGTATTGATCGAAGCCATCACACGGACGGCCCATCGAGAGCCAGCGAACTATAACCAGAAGCGACCCTGAATCGTGGCCCCGATAAACGCTCTTCACGCCAGTAACACTCGTCCGTTCGCGCATCCTCCCCATCCCGCTGAAACACCCTCCACCCATGCGGGTCGAGGGGCGCCAAAGGCGCGTGTGCCTGGACGGCCAGTCCCTTGCCGGTAATTTCCGCGTCTTCCGATAAAATGGAAGTAGAAGCTCAGGAAAAGACCGCTCCCATGCGGATTTTTCCTGAGCTTTTCCGCTTTTGAGCGGCTATGGAAGGGGTTAATTCGCGTTGATTCTAAAGATCTTGTGAGCCTAATGTCCGGCAAGTCCAGCCATATCAATCAGTTGCAGGACGTTAATGGGAGTTTTTTTCGCAGCCTTCCCCACCCGTAACCAGCCGTCCACCAGACTCCTGCGGACCGGTCCCCGCAAAAATTCCACCATCCGTAACCCACTCCCCGCCAAGCCCACCCCGCCGACCGCCTGACCGCTGACCACCCCACCCTGGCCGCCCCATCCCTGACCGCTTCACCCCTGACCGCTCCATCCCTGACCCGCTGACCCGCTAACTCGCTGACCCGCTGCCCCGCTGACTCGCTGCCCCCGCGCATGCTATGCTGGCGAGTTTTCTATGGCTAACGAATCCGCTCCCACGCTCCGTACTGAAATCGCCTCGCGCCTCGACGTCACCATCCCCCGCGCCCGCGCCAATGCGCAGGCCATGCTGGCTTTGCTCGGGCAGATTCGCCAGCAGGAGGCCACCCTCCGCGAGGGCGGCGGCCCAAAGGCGATCGAGTCGCAGCACAACAAGAAGCGCCTCACCGCGCGCGAGCGCCTCGCCCTGCTGCTTGATCCCGGAACCGAGCTGTTTGAGCTGTCGCTCTTCGCCGCCTTCGGCATGTATGAGGAGTGGGGCGGAGCGCCCGCCGCCGGCACCATCACCGGCATTGGCCGCGTCTCCGGCCGGCTCTGCATGATCATCGCCAACGACGCCACGGTCAAGGCCGGCGCCTTCTTCCCCATGACGTGCAAAAAGGTGCTGCGCGCCCAGCACATTGCCATGGAAAACCATCTGCCCACCCTCTACCTGGTGGACTCGGCCGGCGTCTTCCTGCCCCTGCAGGAGGATGTCTTCCCTGACCAGGACGACTTTGGCCGCGTCTTCCGCAACAACGCCGTCATGTCGGCGATGGGCATTCCGCAAATCACCGCCATCATGGGCATGTGCGTCGCCGGCGGAGCCTATCTGCCCGTCATGACCGACCACGTCATCATGACCGAGGGCAGCGGACTCTTCCTCGCCGGGCCCGCGCTCGTGCAGGCGGCGATTGGCCAGAAGTACTCCGCCGAAGAGCTGGGCGGGGCCGAAATGCACGCCGCCATCTCAGGCACGGTCGATTTCAAAGAGCCGAACGACCATCTCGCCATCGCCCGCATGCGCTCGCTCGTCTCGCACCTCGGCCACAAGCCGCCCGCGCCCTTTGATCGCGCGGCCTATGACCCCGAGCGTGACCGGCCCAAGTATCCGGCGGAAGATCTCTACACCCTGCTCGACCCCGATCCGGCACGCGCTGCCGCCAATGTCTATGACATGCACGAGATCATCGCCCGCCTGGTCGATCGCAGCGAGTTTGAGGAGTACAAGCCCGAGTATGGCCGCACCCTCCTCTGCGGCTACGCGCGGCTCGGCGGCTTCTCCGTGGGCATTGTCGCCAACCAGAAGCAGCCCCAGACGCAGACCAGCGAGAGCGGCGAAAAGCGCATGGAGTTTGGCGGCGTCATCTATGCCGAGAGCGCCGACAAGGCCGCCCGCTTCATTCTCGACTGCAACCAGAACCTCATCCCGCTCATTTTTCTGCACGACGTCAACGGCTTCATGGTGGGCCGCGATGCCGAGTGGAGCGGCATCATCCGCTCCGGCGCCAAGATGGTCACGGCGGTCTCCAACTCCGTCGTGCCCAAGCTGTCGGTGATTGTGGGTGGTTCGTTTGGCGCGGGCAACTACGCCATGTGCGGCAAGGCGTATGACCCGCGCTTCCTCTTTGCGTGGCCCACGGCCCGCTATGCCGTCATGAGCGGAGCCTCGGCCGCGAACACGCTCGTCGAGCTGCGCATTCGCCAGTTGGAGCGCGGCGGCAAAAAGCTCAGCGACGCTGAAAAGCAGGAAGTGCTCGCCAGCATCAAGGCTACCTATGACGAGCAGACCGACTGCCGCTACGCCGCGGCGCGTCTGTGGGTCGATGCCGTCATTGACCCGGCCCGCACGCGCGAGGCGCTCCTCATCGCGCTCGAATCGGCTGCGCTCAACCCCGAGGTGCCGCGCTTTCACCCCGGCATTCTGCAGACGTAATCACGCGAGTAACGCCCCGGGTGCGAGACTCTGGAAAACTCCGGGCAGAGAAGTGGCTATGCTGGACTCATGCCTCCGGCCAAAGCACGATCCCGCGCCCGCAACACCCGCCCCAAGCAAGACTCGCGCGCCCGCACCGCCCAGCGCCGCAGTCCTGCGCAGCGTCGCGGCCCGGCGCAGGATCACTCCGTCTGGCAGGTGCTGTTGCCGCTCGCGCTCGGCATCGCGGCCACCTTCGGCACCGTGCGGCTGGCCGCGATTCTCACCTTTATGGGGCCGCAGCCGTTCTCGCTGCTCTATCCGTGGGTGGCGCTCTTCAGCGGACATCCCGTGGGGCTGTCTTATGACAACGCCTCGGCCCTCAGCCAGATGCTGCTCTACCTGCAGTTCCCGCTCTATGGGCTGCTCGCGGGCATCGTTCTTTTTGCCACGCGGCGTTTCTGGCGCGCGGTCACGGCCATCTTTGCCGTGCACATCTTCGGCATCCTGCTGGTGCTGCTGATGAGCCTGCTGCGCGGCCACTGAGGCACTCGCCCCGACCACGTCCAATGCGCTAACCTGTCCAGTGGCCAATACCGTCAAGCTCATTGAGTGCCCCCGCGACGCATGGCAGGGGCTGCCCAAAACCATCCCTGCCGAAATCAAGGCGGACTACCTGCGCACCCTCATCGCCGCGGGCTTCCGTCACATTGACGCCGTCTCCTTTGTCTCGCCCAAAGCCGTGCCGCAGATGGCCGACTCCGAGCAGGTGCTCGACTACGCTGACCCGCCCGATGACGTCGAGCTGATCGGCATCGTCGTCAATCCCAAAGGCGCCGAACGAGCCATCGCCACCAACGCCGTCGCGACCCTCGGCTATCCCTACTCCATCTCGCCCGAATTTCTGCGCCGCAACCAACACCAGTCGCCCGAAGAAGCCGTGGATATGCTCGAACAGATTGGCGAAGCCGCCTACAAGGCCGGGCTCGATTTCGTGGTCTATATCTCGATGGCCTTCGGGAATCCCTACGGCGACCCGGCGGGCGCGGACGAACTGGCCGCCGCCTGCGATCTGCTTGCCGATTCGGGCATCACGCAAATTTCGCTTGCCGATACCGTCGGCCTCGCCACGCCGGAAGAGGTGCACGCGCTCACGCGCGCCGCGCTCGACGCCCTGCCGGAAGGCATCGAGCTGGGCCTGCATCTGCACGCGCGGCCCGAGGAGAGCGCCGAAAAAATTGCCGCCGGTTACGAGGCCGGATGCCGCCGCTTTGATACCGCCATCGGCGGCCTCGGTGGATGTCCCTTCGCGCAGGATGCGCTCGTCGGCAACATCGCCACCGAGGTGGCGCTCGCCGAACTGCAGCGGCTGGGCGCGCCGCTGCCCGATCTGCGCCCGCTCGACGGCCTCATCGCCGCCACACATGCCATCGAACAGAAGTACGGACACACGCGCCAGTGAGTGAAGCCATGCACTATGAGATGATCCAGGTCCATCAGCAATCCGGCCTCTGCCGCATCACCCTCAACCGGCCAGACAAGCGCAACGCGCTGCATCCGCAACTCATCGGCGAGCTGATCGAGGCCTTCCGCGCGGCTGGCAGTGACGCAGCCTGCGGAGCCATTCTGCTCACCGGCGCGGGTTCGGCCTTCTGCGCCGGGCTTGACCTCGAACATCTGCAATCGCTCGAACACAAAACACCCGCCGAGCACCATGCCGACTCCGCCCGCATTGCCGAGCTGTTTCTCGCGCTCTACGACTGCCCCAGGCCCACCATCGCCGCCGTCAACGGTGCGGCCATCGCCGGCGGATGCGGCCTGGCCACGCTCTGCGACTTCACGCTTGCCGTGCCGCGCGCGAGGTTCGGCTACACCGAGGTGCGCATCGGCTTCATCCCCGCGATTGTGTCGTCGTTTCTGCGCGCGCAGGTTGGAGAAAAACAGGCCCGCGACCTATTGCTCACGGGCCGCATCGTGGAAGCGCCTGAAGCGCTCGCCCTCGGCCTCGTCAACCGCATCGTGGAGCCGGAAGAACTCCTGCCCGCCTGCGAGGCGCTCGCAGCGGAGTTATTGAAGAATAGCCCCGAGGCGATCGCCGCCACCAAGCGCCTGCTGCGCGACCAGACCCGCGCCGCGCTCGATGCCGAAATCGCCGCCGCCGTTCAGGCCAATGCCGACGCGCGCCTCACAGACGACTTTCGCGAAGGCATCCGGTCGTTTCTGGAGAAACGCCCGCCGCAGTGGCCCTCGCTCAATCTCAAGTAAAGAGGAGTCGTTCGATCTACAACCCGCGCTCGTGCGCGCGCAACTCCGTCACGATCTCCGCAGCGGCTTTGCGGGCATCCTCTTCGCGGTCGGGCGGAAACGAGATCGCGCCCACCCGCGCATGTCCGCCGCCGCCATAGCGCTCGCAGATTTCCGCCAGATTCACCATCTCTTCCGTCTTGCGCGTCGTCCATGGATTCGACCCCACGGCCACCTTTGTGCGGAAGCTGGACTTTGACAGCCCGATCGAGTACGTCGCCTGAGGATGCAGGTAGTACGGAATGAACTTGTTGAAGCCTTCCATCGGCTGGTCGGTGATGTCGAAGTAGATGGTGCCGTCCTCACAGGCCGAGCGCTCGCGAATCAGCGCCAGCGAATGCTCGTGCCGCTCCATGAGCGGGGGCAGCAGTTCGGCCACAAACGGCTGGCGCAGCACCTCGGCCAGCGGCATCTCGGTCAGCAGCGGAATCAGGCGCGGCACAAAGTGCGCATCCTGCGTGGCCTCGATGATGAGCGTCAGCTTCATGGCGGGCGCGGCCATCTCCACGGCGGCTTCAGGGCTCTCGTAGAGCGCACCGTCCACAATATCGGCCCAATGAATCAGGTCCTTTACCGGCGCGGCGTCAAAGCCGAAGCGCGTCGCCGCGATGTGCGCGAGAAAGCTCGTGCAGGAGGTGTACTCCGGGTCATAGAAGCGGCGGTTTGCATAGCGTCCGTCAGCCATACCGCGGCGGTAGTCTTCGTGATCCTCCGGCGTCAGAAAGGCGCTCAGATGGTGATCGAACCACCAGGTAATCTTCGGCGACGCCGAATACTTGAAATCGACAATCGCATTCTCATCGCCGGTGAAGTCCGCCTCGTTGAAGAGCGCGCCCGCGCGATGCACAAGGCCGTGGAACTCATACTCCGCGCCCCTGGTGATGCACTCGCGATGAAACCGGCTGAAGAGAGAAGCCGAGCATGCTCCATCAAAACACTTGTCGTGATAAAAAACGCGAACTTTCAACGGTGACGGCTCCTGTTCGTTCACAATCCTGCGTTGGAATTCTTTAGGATTGCCGGAGCCGGGCGGTGTGTCAAGGCAAAGGCTGGTCTTTCGCGGGTATCGTACCCTCAAAGTAGAAATCGATTTTCCAGAAAGCGATGATCCTGCCCCGAATGACGCACGAACCGCTCGCCATTCCCTTGAAGCCCTACCGCGCCTACCTTTTTGACCTGGACGGCACCGTCGCGGACTCCATGCCGCTGCACCTGCGCTCGTGGCAGCAGGCCGTCGAGGAGCATGGCGGCCATTTTCCCATGGATCTTTTTTATGAGTGGGGCGGCATGCCGCTGGTCAAGAGCGTGGAGCTGCTCAACGAGCGCTTCGGCTACCGGATGATTCCCGCCGACGTGGTGCGCCGCAAGGAGCAGCTTTACTACGAGCTGCTGCCGGAGCTCGAACCCATCCACTCCGTGCTGGCGCACGTTCTGGAACAGCATGGGCGCATTCCCCTCGCCATCGTCTCCGGCTCGCCCTGCGCGGGCATTCACAACACGCTCACGCGCCTCGGCCTGCTGGACCGCTTCGACGTGCTCATCGGGTCAGAGGATTACACGCACGGCAAGCCTCACCCCGAACCCTTTCTGACCGCCGCCGCGCGCCTCAATGTCGCGCCCGCCGACTGCCTCGTCTTTGAAGACGCCGACGCCGGCATCGCCTCGGCCGAGGCCGCCGGCATGGACTGGGTGCGCGTTCCGGTGCGCCGCCTCGCGGAGTAGAGAACAGTTCTCAGTCCTCAGTGGTCAGTCCCCAGTTTTCAGTCCCCAGTTTTCAGTCCTCAGTGATCTGAGATTCGTCATGAAGACGTGGGTGCCCCGGGTCCGTGTGTCCGGACCCGGGAATCAGAGCGCGGGTGCCCCACATCTCGCTTCTGAGATGTGGGTTTGCCAGTCCGGGGATGTGAGATTGCTGGTACAGGGCCAGTCCCTGAGACAATGAGTGCGACATGGCCTCCGTCTCTTCTGTGTCTTCCCGCTCGCGCCGCCCCTGGCTGCGCTGGACCCTCTCTGCCTTTCTGTTTCTAGTGGCCGCCGCCGCGCTCGGCATCGTGGGCGGCGCATGGTGGATTCGCCACGACATGTTCGCGACGCTGCCCCGTCTGGATGGAACCCTCCACATCCCCGGCCTCGCCGCGCCCGCGCTCGTGCGCCGCGACCAGCACGGCGTGCCGCACATTCAGGCCGCGAGCATCGATGACCTTGTCTTTGCGCAGGGTTATGTCACCGCGCAGGACCGCCTCTGGCAGATGGACATGGCGCGCCGCCTCGCCGCCGGAGATGCCGCGCAGGTGCTCGGCTCCTCACTGGTAGCGCACGACAAGCTGGAGCGCACGCTGCTGCTGCTGCCCACCGCGCAGCGCATCGCCGCCAGCATGAGTCCGGCGGAGCAGCGCTACTTCGCCGACTATGCGCGCGGCGTCAACGCCTACATTGCGCAGCATCGCGGCAATCTGCCCACGCCCTTTCGCGTGCTCATGTACAAGCCCGAGCCGTGGACCTCGGTCGATTCCATCCTCATTGGCCTCAGCATGGTGCAGATGCTCGATGAGCACTGGCCCGACAAGCTGGCCCGGCAGCAGATCACCGCAAAGATCGGCCCGGCGCTTGCATCCGCTCTTTACCCCACGGGCTCGTGGCGCGACCATCCGCCGGTGAGCGATCAGCCGCCCATCTCCGCGCCGGATCAGATCATTCCGCAGATTCCGCTCGATCCCTCGCAGACGGCAGCGCGCCTGACGCGGCCCCTCGCGCATACCAGATTCAGCCGTGCCGCCAGCGCCGACCTCGCCCGGCTGCGCGCCATCGACGGCCAGCCCGCCTGCCGCGGATGCACCTCGGGCTCCAATGAATGGGTGGTCTCGGGCGCGCACACGGCCAGCGGCAAGCCCATGCTGTCCAATGACATGCACCTTGAGATGCAGCTTCCGGGCATCTGGTATGAGGCCGACCTTGAGGCTCCCGGCTTTCACGCCGCCGGAGTCACGGTGCCCGGCATGCCCTTCATCATTGCCGGGCACAATAGCCACATTGCCTGGGGATTCACCGCGCTCTACGCCGATACGCAGGATCTCTACATCGAGCATCTCAACCGGCGCGGCACCGCTTACCATGACGCTTCCGGCTGGCATCGCCTCACGCTGCGGCATGAGCGCATTCCGGTGCGCGGCGGTCCCAGCGTGCCGCTGACCATTCGCATCACCAATCACGGGCCCATTCTCAACCCCGTGCTGCCGCATACCCGCGAGACGCTCTCGCTGCGCTGGACCGCCTACGATGCCAGCGCCAATCACCTGCCGCTCTTCGCGCTCGATACGGCCTGTGACTGGGCCAGCTTTCGCGCGGCGCTCGCCGAGTGGTGGGCACCCACGCTCAACGTGGTGTATGCCGACGATCAGGGCAACATCGGCTATCAGGCCATTGGCTATGTACCCTACCGTCCGGGTGGACTGGCCGGCGTGCCCATTGCCGATGCGCAGCATGAGTGGCAGGGCATGATTCCGTTCAACAAGCTGCCGGAGTCTTTCAATCCTCCCGAGGGCCTGCTGGCCACGGCGAATGCACGCGTCACGCCCACAGATGACCCCATGCCGCTGACGCTCGAGTGGGCTGACCCGTATCGCAACCAGCGCATCTGGCGCGTGCTGAGCGGGCGCAACGGGCTCACCCCGGCCGACATGCTCGCGCTGCAGAATGATGTCTACTCCGCGCTCGATCAGCTCGTGGCGCAGCGGCTCGTCTATGCCATCGACCATGCGGATCATCCGTCAAAGCGGCTGCGGCGGGCGGCCAACATCATGCGCACCTGGAATGGCGAGGTCACCACGGATTCTTCCGCGGCAGCCATTGTGGATGCGGAGCGCAGCGTCTTCTGGCGCATGCTGCTCGAGCCGAAACTCCGCGCGCGCTGGACGCTCTACAGTTGGGCCGAGAGCCAGTATGCCGAGGAGCAGCTTCTCGTGAATCAGCCCGCGGGCTGGCTGCCGCGCCGCTACCGCAACTGGAACGACTTTCTGGCCGCCGTGGTCACCGAGGGGCTGCGCAAGAAGCACGCCCCGGCCGATCTGACCCACTGGCAGTTTGGCTCCTGGCACGTGGTCGAGGTGGAGCATCCGCTCTGGGGCATGCTGCCGTGGTTCCATAATTGGACCGGCGTGGGCCCGCTGCCGCTCTCGGGCGACACCAGCACCGTCAAGCATGTGAGCCGCAGCTTTGGCCCGTCGCAGCGCTTCACCATCGACTTCGGCAACCCCAACGCCGCGACAGAGAATATCGTGATCGGCCAGTCCGGCGACCCGTTGAGCCCCTGGTACAGCGACCAGTGGCCCTTCTGGTATCACGGAACCACCTTTACGCTCCCCTACGGCGAGGCCGAGGTCTCCGCCGCCACCACGCACGCGCTGCATCTGGTGCCGTGAGAGTCGAGTTGTCAGGGATCAGTTGTCAGTTCTCAGTCCCCAGTTCTCAGTAAAGCGATTCGCTCCTGCAGGGAGGCCGGGAAACTCACGACTGGGGACTGGCAACTCACAACTTGCTATCCTGTTACTTCAAACGACAATGTCCGCCACGATCGATGTCACCGAAATTCTTCGCGCCGGGGTTGAGGCCACCGACGCCGCTCTGGAGCGTCTGCTGCCCGCTCCCGATGCCGTGCCCAGTTCCATTCATCGCGCCATCCGTCACAGCACCTTTGCCGGCGGCAAGCGCCTGCGCCCGGTGCTCGCCATGGAGGCCGCGCGCACGCTGCGCCGCGACCGCGCCCTGCCAGCCGGAGTGGAGGACCTGGGTGCAGCCATTGAAATGCTGCACACCTACTCGCTGATTCACGACGATCTTCCGGCGCTTGACAACGATGACCTGCGCCGTGGCAAGCCCACCTGCCACGTCGTCTTTGGCGAGGCTATTGCCATTCTGGCGGGCGACGCCCTGCAGACGCTCGCTTATCAAACGCTCGCGCAGCTTCGCTGCCCCGCGCCCGCGACGGTGGAGATCATTCGCCTCATCGCCGAGGCCACCGGCACCGTCGAAGGTATGATTGGCGGCCAGGTGCTCGATCTCGAGGGCGAGGGAACCAGGCCCACGGCGGAGTCGGTCGATGCCATTCATCGCGCCAAGACCGGCGCGCTCATTCGTGTCAGCATCGTCACCGGCGGCGTGTATGCCGGGGCCACGCCCGAAGACGTGGAGCGCCTGACCATCTTTGGCCGCAAGGCGGGCCTCGCCTTCCAGATTGTGGACGATGTGCTCGACATGACGCAGGATTCCGCGCACCTGGGCAAGACCGCCGGCAAGGATCTCGCCACCGACAAGGCCACCTGGCCGGCCGTCTTCGGCATCGAGGCCTCGCGCCGCGACGCCGCGCGCCTCATCGACGAAGCCTTCGCCGCGCTCGAGCCGTACGGCCCTGCCGCCGATGGACTCAAAACGGTCGCCCGTTTTCTGGTCGAGCGCACGAATTAGGTAGGAACAGCTAATAGCTGTTAGCTGTTAGCTCTTAGCTAGAAGCTAAAAGCTAAAAGCTAAAAGCGGGCTGGTTCTCTTGTAGAGTCAAAACTAAAAGAAGGTAGGGTTCGCCGTGGCCAACAGGTACGGAGAGGCGGCACTGATCGCATCTCAACAAGGCAGCTCAGGCACAGTCAATCCCGTGGCAAGGTGGGAAGCCGCTATGTTGCAGGTCTATCCCACAAGCATCGCGGCCCGGAAGAAAGGCTCTCCTCGGGGAGCATTTCTCGGTCTTTGCGAAGAGGGATTCGTGAAGGGCATTCCTCCGGGGCACTACGCGGCGTCGAAGGACAACAAGAATTATGCGGTCCGGGCTGCGGAATTATTGCTGGAAGGCTCACGCAAATGGTCTCGAAGTGAACTGTGGCAGGCCGTCACAGAGGATCCATCTAAAAAGGAAAATCATCAGATGGACATTGTCCTGGCACTCTGGAAACACGACCTGATCGTGAAGAGATAAGGCGGCCTGACTCCCATGACCCATTCCCGCAAGCAGAAGCTCGCGCAATTTATCCGGCAGGTTTGGGACGAAGGCAATGCCGATGCCGTGGATGCCTACCTTGCGCCCGCGTATACCCTGCATCACGATCCCGGCGATGCCTGGGAAGGCCAGACCCTTGATCGCGCCGGATTCAAGGATCGCCTGCTGCGCTCGCGTGCCGCGTTCCCTGACCAGCGCTTCGACATTCAGCATTCCATCGAGGATGGAGATACGGTCGTCATCACCTGGCTCTGGCAGGCCACGCATCAGGGCGACCTTCCGGGTTACGTGGCGACCGGAAAAACCCTCCGCATGTCCGGGGCCACGGCCTACTTCTTTGACGAGCAGGACCGTCTCACGGGCCACTGGCAAATCACCGACCGGCTGACAATCTTTCAGCAGCTTGAGCGCAACAAGGCCGCATCTGCGGGAAATGGGTGACCGCGCTCACACGAGGACGCTTTTAGATGCCCTCTGTGCACCCATGGTTGGCTCTCGAATGCAAATAGAGCGTGTGGAGTTACAAATAGAAAGTAGTCAACTGCCAGGCGGGTAAGGGCAATAGATATGCGCTCCGGGCACTCGGTGTCTCGCGCGGCCGCCGGAAAGGGCCGGAATTGTCTTTTGTCACTCACCATGTGACAGCAGGAGCACAACTTTTTTATTTTTTGGTTTTTCTGGGGTTGCCTCTTCAACTTTTACAAATAAAACCGGTTAACAGAAAAACGTAACTATGACGGTTTCTAATGCTGTAGATATCCCGTGCCCGCGGTTTGACAGGCGCATCCTGAGTACTAGCATCGATATATGGAAAGAAAAGCGATCAACACGATGAAGAAGAGTCCTTTTGCCGCCGGGTTGACAGCATTGCTCTTTGCCGCAGCGGTCTGTCAGTCTCCTACTTTGTTGCATGCGCAAACGCAGAGTCAGTATGCGCAGGCACAACAACAACCAGCGCCGCAGCAAAAGAATCAGATGTTTTCAGGCAAGATCATGCCTCTGAAAAACGGACATTATGCTTTGGTCACGGGGAAAGGGCCGCAGGGGCAGTTGGTGGGTCACTTTGTGGATGACACCAAGGAAGCCAGCAAGTATTCCGGCAAGGCCGTGATGGTAACCGGAACACTCAACATGGCAAACAATACCGTTCACGTGAGCAAGATTCAACCCAGATAGGCTATCGAGCCACTCCAGCGCCCAAACACAACGTAGCAATCAGAGTTCCTCTGCCTCATTCATGTCCGCATCTGGCATGCGTGGGGCAGAGTGACTCGGCAATTGTTACAAATAGCAATTTACTCTCGCGCCGGAAGTACTATTCGCAGACAGGATTCAAGCCGGCTGTCCATTGCACTGCTCAAGACCGCCAGCTTTTTTGCGAATCCTCGTCCATTTCCCCCAAGACCTGCGTTTAGCGCAGGCCCATCCATCCCTGAATCGGGGCAATCAGCTTCGCCGGGTCATATCCCACACCGTCTTTGAACACCACCTGCACATTCTCAATGTCGTGAATATTTTTGCCCGGGTCGCCCTTCACCACGATCAGGTCTGCCTGCTTGCCTGCGGCGACCGTGCCCACGCGCCGGGCAATGCCGAGAAACGTCGCGCCATTTTCGGTGGCAATGTGAATGGCCTCTTCGGGGGTGAATCCGGCCTGCACCAGCAGTTCGAGCGCGCGCTGGTCGCCATAGCCCGGCAACACGCCGCCGTAGCCGGTGGGGTCGCAGCCGAACATCAGCAGGCCGCCCTGCTTCACAAAGTCGCGCTCAAACTGCATCTCCATGGTGAGCAGGCGCGGCATGATGGAGCCCTTCGCGTGCGCGGCGATGGCGGTGCGCGTGGCCATGTAATCCTTCCAACTGGCGGGGAAGAGCACGGCCTTGGCGCGAATCTCTTCGCTCATGGGCGGCTGGTTCGGCGCGAAGCTCTCAAACACCGCCAGCGTGGACGTCACGGCGACGTGATGCGCCACCAGCACGTGAATGGTCTTCTGAATCCGCGGGCCGGAGACGTCCAGCTTCGCCAGCGCCTCTTCGCCCTCGCGCTGCCCCGGACACACGCCCGGCTGCTTGTTCGGCACAAATTCGGTATCCACAATCAGGCCGTGCTCCAGATTGTCCATGCCCATGGCGGCGGCCTGCTGAAAGCCGATGGAGCAGAGGTGCCCGGTGATCTTCATGCCGTGCGCGTGGACGTGCGCAATCGCCGCGCGCAGCTCGGGCGGAGTGATGTGCATGTAGGCCTTGTAAGAGGTGACGCCCTCGGCCGCCCAGTAGTCCACCGTGCGCGCCGCATCCGCCGGCCCGGTCAGGGCATGGAGTTGCGGGCCAATCGGCGGGTTGCCCTCAAGGTACGGCGAGGTGATGTAGAAGTCCGGCCCCGGAATCGCGCCCGTATCCACCAGCTTTTTCACTGCCAGATCGGTGTACGGCTCAATGCTGCCGGTGGTGCGCGCCGTGGTCACGCCCGCCGCCAGATAGAGCCGGGGAGCGCTGTCGGCCATCTCGCCATAGAGCGGCAGATGCCCCCGGCCATTGCCCGGCAGCGGATAAAACAGATGCTCGTGCATCGCCACATAGCCGGGCATGACGGTGTCGCCGCTCAGGTCGAGCACCTTCGCCCCGTCCGGGTGCGGAGCACCCGCCGCCGGGCCGGCGTAGGTGATGGCGCCATGCGCGACGATGATGGTCTGCGCTGCGCGCTCCGGCTCGCCCGTGCCGTCGATTACGTGGACGTGCTCCAGCACCACGACCGCCGCGTCGATGCTGACGGAGGGCAGCGGTTTGGCCGCCGTTTGCGCCATTGCCGAAGCACCGAGCGCAGCCAGGAGAGAAACCAATGCGGGAAAACGGAACTGTTTCAGTGACATATTCGCGAAACCTTTCCACCACGAATCAAAACAGGATTAAGAGGAAACACCACTGTCGCCGACGCGAGCCATGCGGTCAAGCAGGAAAGAAAAGTCCACTTGAGAGCGAAATGCAATCGACGGCAACGGCTTTAATTGAACTGCAGAATTTCTCTATGGAGTGAAAATATGTCGCCATTGCGCGCAGGCGAGCGCAAGTTCCTGTAGGAGCCCGGTCGCGTGTTGTGAGCGTGGAATGTTTAATTTTCAATATCAGGTTTTCCACAAAGGAACAGAATGAAAAAAATACGGAAATTCATGTCTTATAGCGCGTTCAAGCGTCCTATAGTAGAGGAAGTTTTCCGCTTAGCGGCCGAGTTTTCCACAGGCCGCCTCGGCGCACTTGGGAGGAAATGATGGCTTACAACATTGACGTCGTCGCTGATGCTTTGCTGAATGCAAGCCGTGAACGTCGCATTGAGGTCAGCAATCTCAAGTTGCAGAAGCTGATGTATTACGCCCAGGGGTGGTATCTGGTTCTCACCAGTCAGCCTCTGTACTCTGAGGATATTCAGGCTTGGGTCCACGGCCCTGTTATCCCGTGCCTGTTTCATCGTTTTAAGCCCTATAAGTGGGGTGCTATTGATGAGAAAGGCAAGCAGGGTAACCCCGTTTTGCACCGTTACTTGGGGATGCTGCTAGAGAAGTATGGCAGATACTCAGCAAAAGAGTTAGAACAGTTTACTCACAATGAAAGGCCGTGGATTGATGCGAGGGCTGGTCTGGCTGTTGACGAACCTTCCACGAGAGTTATCACTCAAGAAGCATTGAGGGCTCATTTTTCCGCGTTGATGCAGGCGAGTGCCGCTAAATAAAAGCAGACAAAAGCGTCGCGCAGCAAAACGACAGCAACAAATTCCGCAGCAAATCCCAGACCCGCAGATGCCTGTGGGCCTGGAACTCATCACCTTCTCGTTCAAACATCTGGATATCGAGCATAAAAAGTTTCCGCTTACAGCTTGCAACGCTGATTTCTACCAGGAGCTTCTTCGGACAATTAAGTCGTATAGCGGATGGAGTGTAGAGCGGTTTTGTGAGCAGAATCACCAGTTTCATCGCCACCTAATCGACTTTGAAAGCACTACCGAGCCGCAAGGTTTTGAATTGGACGAACAGTTGGATTCCGGAGAGTATTGGCAGATATGCCTAAAGCCCACTGAAAAGTGGCGAGTGCATGGCTTCATCGTTGGCAGTACATTTTTCATCAAATGGCTCGATCCGGAGCATCTTCTTTGTCAGCCCACAGGTAAAAAACAGCCGAAATAGCGCGTATGCAGGGTGTAGGCCGCCTCGGCCTAATTCCTAAGCGAAAAAAGCTTCCACATCGCCTAGCTCCTGCGTGACGCGGTAGCGCGGCAGGCTGTCGAGAAAGACCTTGCCGTAGCGCTTCTGCTGCAGGCGCGGGTCGAGCAGCACCAGCACGCCGCGATCTTCCATGGAGCGAATCAGACGCCCGAAGCCCTGCTTGAGCGTGATGACCGCGGCCGGAATCTGGAAGTCGAAGAACGGGTTGCCGCCGGTCTCTTCAATGGCCCGCATGCGCGCCTGCACTACGGGGTCAGACGGCACGGCAAAGGGCAGGCGGTCAATGATGACGCAGCTCAGCGCCTCGCCCTGCACGTCCACCCCCTGCCAGAAGCTCGATGTGCCGAAGAGCACGGCGTTGGGCGTGTTGCGGAACTCCTCGATCAGCGCCTTCTTGGGCGCGGTGCCCTGCAGCAGCAAGGGGAAGCCGACCTCGGAGAGCAGGCGCTCATACACGTCGCGCATCTGCTGGTAGCTGGTGAAGAGGCAGAAGGCGCGGCCTTGCGTGATTTCAAGAATGCGCCGGATGCGCGCCGTGGCCTCGACGGCGAAGTCCGGCTCGCGCGGATCGGGCATGTACGGCGGCAGATACAAGAGCGCCTGCTGCTCGTATTTGAAGTGCGAGGGAATGATGAGCTCGCGCGCTTCTTCAAGGCCCAGCCGCTTGCGGAAGTGAGCAAAGCCGCCCTGCACCGTGAGCGTGGCCGAGGTTAGCACGACGGTGCCGAAGTTCTCAAACAGCACCTCGCCCAGCAGCTCTGACACATCGATGGGCGTGGCCTGCAGATGCACGGTCAGGTTTTTGCCGCCGCGCCGCTCAATCCAGAAGACGGTGTTGCGGTCGCCGGCCTCGAGCACAAACCGCAACTGCTCGCGCACATCGGCGGCCCGCTTTTTGAGCGGACCGGCTTCGTCCACGCCGCGCAACTGCTCCAGCTCTTTTTCGAGCCGGTGCAGTGCATTGGTCACGCCCAGGTACAGGTCGCCGTGCAGCTCAAGAAATTCGTCGCGTTCGGTGAAGGGCATGCGGCCTTCATTGGCCGCGCCGCGCGGCAGCGCGCCAAAGAACATGCGCGCCCGCTCGCGCAGCATCTGCGCCGCCTGCACCATCTCCACCTTGAGGGCGTCTTTGGTGCGCAGCGTGATCTCAATGTCGCGCGCCAGCTCTTCAAAGCGCACGTTGCTCAGGCTGATGCCAAAGTAGCTCGACGCCACATCTTCAAGCTCATGCGCCTCGTCAAAAATCACCACGGTGGAGTCGGGCAGCACGCCCGCATCCGGCGCGGCCCGAGCCTGCTGCTTGATGGCCAGGTCGGCAAAGAACAAATGATGATTCACAATCACCACATCGCTCTCGGCGGCCTTGCGGCGCATCTCGGTGATGAAGCAGCGCTCATAGTCGGGGCACTTCTGCCCCAGGCAGGCCTCGCTGCGCGCATCGAGCTTGGGCCAGACGGCGCTTGCCTCGGGCAGGTTGTCAATCTCGGCGCGGTCGCCGGTTTCGGTGGTCTTCTCCCACTCGGCAATGGCCTGGTATTGGCTGATCTCTTCCAGACCGTTCAGGATGGGCTGGCTGCGCAGCGCATAGAGCTTGTGGCGGCAAAGATAGTTCGCGCGGCCCTTCATATAGGTCACGCGCAGGGGCCCAAGCAGCGACTCAAGAAAGGGAATGTCCTTGAAGTAGAGCTGCTCCTGCAGGTTCTTGGTGCCGGTGGAGATGATGACCCGCCGGCCGCTCCTCAGCGCCGGCAGCAGGTAGGCGAGCGTTTTGCCGGTGCCGGTGCCGGCCTCCACGATCAGGTGGCGGCCCTCTTCGATGGCGCGCTCCAAGGCCTGCGCCATTTCGAGCTGCCCCTTGCGAAACTCATAGGGCAACTGCGAGTTGGCCAGCAGCCCGCCCGGCGCAAAAAACGCATGCAGCGAAGGGAAGCCGGACATGGCGGACATGGAATGGGTCGCAGGCGAAGACATGGGGAACTCCCTCAGCATACCGGCAATCGTGTGGATGCGGGGAAGCGGAGAGTAAGGGAGCGCCGTCCGAGCGAGATCGAGCCCGAAGAGGCGTAAGCCCTTTCAGTAAAACCGCACTCCGGCCATCGGATAATGCTTGCGGTTGCGTGTCCACAGCATCGCTTCCTGCTGCACGGCGGCCGCGGCAATCAGCGCATCGCCCAGCTCGACACTATGGCTTTTGTGAAACTGCCGCAGAAATGCTCCGGCCATCCTGCCGGTTTCTTCATCCAGCGGAGCACAATCGATCGCCTGAAACAGCCGCGTGAGCAGTTCCTGTTCGCCCGGGCGTGCGCCGGCCCACAACTCGGCGGCTGTCACCGGCGTGTAGAGAACGGCTTCCACGCTGCGGCTCAAGGCCATCCATCGTTCCACGATCGCCGTGTCGCGGCCGCGCGAGACCTCGATCAGAATGTCGGAATCGACGAGAACGCTCACCTAGCTGTTGAGCCTTGCCAGCCGGTTGCCACGCCGCATCTCGCGCACGTATTCGGTCGAGTCCTGCGTGTCGTGCTGAGCAGCCCGGCTGCCGGCAAAGGCCGCCATAACGGCCTGGCGATCCTCGACGCCGTGCAGGTACTGTTCGCGGGCGGCCCGTCGAACCAACTCAGAGATGGTCGTCTGCTCGCGGCGCGCCCGCGCATGCAGGGCACTCCACAGGTCCTCTTCGAGATAGAGTTGCGTCCGCCTCATGATGTATATCGTACATCTATTTCCAGCCGCCCGGCCATTGTGCCGCCAAACCCGCTAAAATCAATGAGGCAGCCCGGAATCCGTTCCACCCTGCCCGCCAATTCTGGAAAGTCCGGTCCTGTCCCTTGAAAAAGACTCGTAAACCCGCGCGGCCGCCTGCACGCACGTCCTCAAAGACGGCGGCGCACCGCATTCATCAGCCGTTGGCCGGCGCCACGCCCGGCTCGGCCGCGATGCCCACCTTTGCCATTGTGGGCCGCCCCAACGTCGGCAAATCCACGCTCTTTAACCGCCTCACCGAGTCGCGCCGCTCCATTGTCGGCGACGAGCCGGGCATCACGCGCGACCGCATCTACGGCGAGGTTCGCTGGGCCGGCCGCACGGCGCGCCTGGTGGATACGGGTGGCATCGTGCCCGATGACGAAGCGCTGATTCCGGCGGAGATCTTCCGGCAGGCCCGCGTTGCGCTCGAAGAGGCCGAGGCCATTGTGATGGTGGTCGATGGCCGCACTGAGCTGGCCGCGCCCGACCTTGACCTCGCGCGCCTGCTGCTGCGCACCGGCAAGCCGCTCTTTCTGGCCGTCAACAAAATCGATACGCCGCAGCTCGATGCCTCGGCGGAGAACTTTCGCCAGCTCGGCATTCAGAACCTTGTCGCCATCTCGGCCGAGCACGGCCACAATGTCGGCGACCTGCTCGACGAGGTCTTCGCGGTGCTGCATTTTCCGGAACCCGAGACCGAGCCGGAAGTCGAGTCTGAGGCCGAGTCCGATGGTGCCGCCGAAAAGCCGGAACCCCTGCACCGCACCCACGGCGAGTATGAGCAGCCGGAGACGCGTGTCGCCATCATTGGACGGCCCAACGTGGGCAAGTCCACGCTGCTCAACGCGCTCACCGGCAGCAGCCGCGCCATTGTGTCGCCGATTGCCGGCACCACGCGCGACGCGGTCGATGAGGTCATTGAGCACAACGGCCAGACGCTGCGCATTGTGGACACGGCCGGCATTCGCCGCAAGGGCAAGACCTATCTGATGGCCGAGAAGCTCTCAGTGGTCATGGCCCGCCGCCATCTTGAGGCCGCCGATGTGGCGCTGCTGGTCATCGATGCGACCGAAGGCGTGACGGCCTCCGACGCCACCATCGGCGGCTATGCGCATGAGAGCGGCCGGTCCGTGATCATTGTCGTCAACAAGTGGGACGCCGTGACGACAGGCCGCACCGACGGCAAGCCGCCCGCCGACCGCGCCATCTTTGAGGAGCAGGTGCGCGACCACCTCAAGTACCTGAGCTATGCGCCGGTCATCTTCATCTCCGCAGCCGAGGGCAGGAATCTGAACCGCATTCTCGATGCCGTCATGCGCGTTGCCGCGGAGCGCCGCAAGCGCGTCACCACGGGCCAGATGAACCGCTTCCTCGACCAGATCGACTTTCAGCGCGCGGGCGTGCCCATGTCGCACAAGATGCGCATCTTTTACATGACGCAGGCCGCAGTTGCGCCCCCGACCTTTGTGCTGTTTACCAACCGGGATGTGAAGCTGCACTTCTCCTTCGAGCGTTTTCTGGAGAACCAGATTCGCGCCGCCTTCGGCTTTGAGGGTTCGCCCATCTGGCTCAAGGTGCGCCCGCGCGAGAAGAAGGATGAGAAGGGGTAAAGCAGCGAGTCAGCGCGCCTTTGGCGCAAGCCAGCCAGCAAGTCAGTTAGCAGAGTCTCACGCCTTCGGGTTGGCTGACCCGCTGACCGGCTAACTCGCTGACTTGCTGACCGGCTGCATCCCCAACCACCCCTGGCGCATACTAATAACGTGAGCTTCAACAATACAGTCGCGGTGGCCATGTCCGGCGGAGTCGATTCCTCCACGGTGGCGGCCATGCTGCGCGAAGAGGGCTACGACCTCATCGGCCTCACGCTGCAGCTCTGGAACCAGCGCCGCCTCGCCGGCAAGGACGGCATGCCCGAGCCGGTGCAGGGCCGCTGCTGCTCCATCGATGATGTGTATGACGCGCGCCGCGTCGCCGAGACGCTCGGCATCCCTTACTATCTGGTCAACGAGCAGGAGCGCTTCGAGTCTGACGTGGTGCGCCCCTTCGTCAGCGAATACCTGCACGGACGCACGCCCATTCCGTGCTCGCTCTGCAACAACCACCTCAAGTTTGATCAGCTTCTGCTGCGCGCGCGCCAGTTTGGCGCCGACCGCATCGCGACGGGCCATTATGCGCGCAACGAGTATGACCCGGCGCGCGGCCGCTGGATATTGAAGCGTCCGGCCGACCGCAGCAAGGATCAGACGTGGTTCCTCTTTGGCCTCACGCAGGAGCAGCTTTCGCGCACGCTGTTTCCGCTGGGCGGCTACACCAAGCCCGAGGTGCGCGAAATTGCCGCCACGCACAAGCTGGCCCTCGCGGCCAAGCCGGATTCGCAGGAGATCTGCTTCATCCCGAACGGCGACTACAAGCGTTTCATTGACGCTTATCTCGATGAGCAGGGCGAGAGCATTCCAGACAGCGCGGGCGAGCTTGTTTCCACCACGGGCGAAGTGCTGGGGCGTCATGCCGGCATTCACAACTTCACCGTGGGCCAGCGCAAGGGGCTCGGCGTCACCGCGCCCAATCCGCTCTATGTGCTGCAGATTGATCCGGCATCGCACCGCGTCACCGTGGGCAGCGATACGGAGCTGGCGACCGAGACCTTCCGCGCCCGCGACTGCAACTGGATCAGCATTGCTGATCTGACCGGCGAGCGGCGCGCGCAGGTCAAGATTCGCCACCGCCATGAGCCCGCCTGGGCCACTGTGCGCCCGGTGCGCGGCGCGGATGGCACGGCCGAGGCTGAGATCACCTTCGACGAGCCGCAGCGTGCGGTGACTCCGGGGCAGTCGGCCGTCTTCTATGACGAGGACGAGGTGATCGGCGGCGGCTGGATCGTTTGAGGCCGGCGAGCGGCAGCTTTTTTTGACATGCCCATCCGCAGCCCACGCGATACACTCGGGAAAAGCAGTCTCTGCCGTCCGTCAAGCGTCATCCTCTGTCAACCTTGCCCCGAACCGACCCGAGAAATTCAGGAGAGAGAATGCCGGTTTCCCTCGTCATGCCCACCTACAACGGGATGAAGTTTCTGCCGCAAGCAGTGGAATCGGTGCTGGCCCAGCATTATCAGGACTGGGAGCTGATCATCAGCGACGATGGCTCCAAGGACGACACCCGCGCCTGGTTGTCCACTCTGAATGACCCGCGCATTCACGTGCATTTTCAAGAGAAGAATCTCGGCATCTTCGGCAACCTTAATTTTGTGTGCGCTCAGGCCCGGTATCCGATCATTCAGATTTTCTGTCAGGATGACTACTTCCATGATGAGCACTCTCTGGACAGGCTCATGGCGGAATGGGAGAAGCTGCCGCCGCAGATCGCCTTTTTGCGCTGCAATCATGATCCGGCCAATGCGAACTCGAAGCTCTCCGCATTCGAGCGCGAGGTTTTACCGGCCTGGGTGGACCCGGCCCGCTCTGATCTTTACTTTGCTGTGTTCGGCTGCATTCCGGGCAATCTTTCGAATGTTTCGTTGCGTACGGCGGTGGTGGCCGAGGCCGGATGGTATCGGCCCGATCTGCCTTACTCCGGGGACTTTGAGTTCTGGAGCCGTGTCGGCCACCGCTCTCCCTGGGCGCTGAGCCAGACCCGCACGACGGTGATCCGCTCGCACGACGGGCAGGCGTCGAACTTTTTGAATTTCAAAGGTGAGCTGATGAAACAGATGCGCGCCGTGCTGGAGCCTCTTTACCGCAATGCGGTGGCATCCGGCACCCCCGGTCTCTGGCTGCGTCTGATGCTCACCATGGGCTACACTGCGCAGCACATGGATCGCGGCGTCAAAGGACTTCTCTTTCGGCGCGACTCCACTTATCTGCGCGTGGTCATGCGGGAGCTGGGCAGCGCGGAGTTCTCGTTCGGGCCATTTTTGACATGGGTGCTTTTCTTTATGTCGCTTGGAGGACGAGCCTTTCGGATTACGGTTGCTCGCCGCCTCTTCGCGCCGGATGAGCGCAACCGCGGCTGGCGTCCGCCGCAAGCATGAAGAACTTGTCATTGTTGATTCTCTGAACATCGCCTCCCGCTATGATGGTTCGCGAGGAGCGCTCCATGAAATTCCTGTCGGGTCTGATTGTTGGTCTGCTGATATTGCCTCTGGCTGTGTTCTTTTACTTCCGCTTCGGTCATCCGCCGGTGGCTGTGGCCGATCAACCCTTCCCTTTTGAAAAGCAGATTGTGCATGTCCCGTTACATGCCCGCATTGCGCGGGAGATGCCCGGCGCAGCCCCTATCGCCATTACTCCGGAGAATCTCTATGCGGGCGCCGAGATCTACCGTGAGCAGTGTGCGGCCTGCCACGGCGTGGTGGGACATAACTCCGACTTTGCCGCGCACATGTATCCGCATGCGCCGCAGCTCTGGGTGCCTCATCCCTGGAACAAGAGCGTGGTTGGCGTCAGTGACGATCCGGCCGGGGTCACCTACTGGAAGGTCGCCAATGGCATTCGCCTGACCGGCATGCCCTCGTTTGACAAGGTGCTCAGCCCCGAGCAGATGTGGCAGGTGAGCCTGCTGCTCTCCAAGGCAAACACGCCGCTGCCGCCTGCAGTGGAACAGATTCTGCACCAGCCGCTCGACTTCTCGGCTACTCCGGCCGCGGCGGCTATGCCCATGCCTGCTCCTGCCAAAAAGTAAACGGCAACAAGAAAAGCCCCACGCTTTGATGAAGAGGCGTGGGGCTTTTTGCGTTCGTCGATGGGGCGGTCTTTGCGGGGCCCCCACGAACAGGTCTTTGTTCGTGGGGTGCTCTAGTACTTCGACTTGATCGTGTAGCTGACCCCGGTCGTCAACTGGAAGGAGTTCCGCTTGGTTGGCGGCTCCGAGGCTGGGGGATCGTTCAGGTAGCTGTCAATGGTGCCAAACGAGAAGCTCAGATTCTTGAAGAAGGGAATCGTCACCGTATCGGTTTCACTTCCCGAGTAGGCGGCTGTGTTGTTGAAGGCCGGGATGTAGGAGACGTTCTGCACAAACTGCATGTTGTGTGGCAGCTTCAGTTGATAGACGCTTGCCACGGTCGAGCCAAACAGTGTCTGGTTCTGCCCTGATGTCGCCTGAATGAACGTCTGCCCTTCATATTGCAGTGAGATTTTCAGATCCAGTTCCTGCTTGGGCCGCTTGATCGTCGTCCAACCGATGCCGCCGCCATAGGCCTGCTGCAGATCGAGGTTCTGGGCATAGTTGTGGTCAAACGAGGTCTGGGCCAGCGCATAAAAGCGTGGGGAGAAGTAGCGGTCTTCTTCCGCGTCGGCGTGATAGATGGCGCTCTTGGTGATGCTCGCCGGCACATAGGTGATCGCCGGAGGCGTACCGGAAACGTACGAGTAGGCCGGCTGCTTGATCTTGCCGTAGGAGCCGCTAAAGTCCACCGTGGTGCGTGAGCGAGTGTTCAGCCATGGCACGGTGGGCACAGTGCGTGCCAGCGCGACTCCGCCGGTGAAGGTGAACTCCTGCTGTGTGGCCTGCACCACCGTCGCGCCGCCGGTCAGGGTGCCGTTCCAGGCCTGCAGCCAGCCTGGCGCGCCGCGCAGCTCTTTGGCCACGGTCTGCTTGTCGAGCACATACTGCGCTCGCTTGACCGGAAACGTCACAGCCGGGGCCGGCTGAGTGGGCTGCACGGTCAACATGCTGTTTGCAAGCGAGAGCGTGCCGATGGGAATTTCCGGCGGTAGATGCCGGTGGCGAATCGTGACGCTGCCGGCCAGCACGGCCAGCTTCGAGTGCGTGTGCAGCGTCTTCACCTTGCTCCAGGGAATCGTGACATCGCCGAGCATGTCGCTGTGAAAGGTGATGCTCTTGCCCACGGCGCGCACAAAGGTGCCGGAGATTTGATCGCCGTTAGTGAAGACCACGACATCAGGGGGCGGCGCGTTCTTCTTCTTGGCCGCCGCCGCTCCGCCGTCGCCATCGGCCCGCGCGGCAAGGGGCATGGATAACGCCAGCATCAGCAGGCACAGCAAAACGCCGGCGGGCGTCCTGCGAATCTGGTGAGGAGAACTGCGTACAAAATATTGCAAGGGAACAAACCTGTCGAAAGCAATGAAATCAAGGTTGAGATACTGCCACTCCCAGGCGGGCCATGCGGCAGATCCATTGAGTATTCGTTCTACAAAGGCCCGGTTGGATGCAAGATCGAGCTAAGACCAGGGGGCGCAGACTCAGACCCGATCAGGCTACCGCACTTGTGCAGAGAAAGGACACACGTCCTCTTCAGCGAGCGGCATTGACCGGCATCTCTCCAGACTCCCTTTTGTCGGATGCATGGACCCGGCCTTGCGTCGCGAAGTTGTGGCGATCTTTGCCCCGCATCCAATTGGTAACCGCTCTCTTTGCCGTCTCAAAACCGGCGGGAGCGCACATTTCCACGCGAGCCCGGGGTTTCATACAATAGAGTCATGGGAATCACCCGCCAGCAAGCCCTCGATTACTTCGCCTCCGATGATCTGATCGGCCTCGGCATGGAAGCCGACGCCGTACGCCGCCGGCTGCACCCCGAGGGCGTGGTCACCTACATCATCGACCGCAATATCAACTACACCAACTTCTGCACCGAGTACTGCACCTTCTGCGCCTTCTATCGCCCGCTCAAAGGCAAGATGGCGAGCGAAGGCTACATTCTCGACTTTGAGACCATCTACGCCAAGATTGCCGAGACGGTCGAGATGGGCGGCACCGGTGTGCTGATGCAGGGCGGCCTGCATCCTGATCTCAAGATCGAGTGGTTTGAGCGCCTGCTCAAGGGCATCAAGCAACGCTTCCCGCAGATATGGCTGCACTGCTTCTCGGCCTCTGAGATTCTGGCCATTGCCGAATACAGCGACCTCAGCGTGCATGACACCATCCTGCGGCTGCGCGATGCCGGGCTTGATTCCATCCCCGGCGGCGGCGCCGAGATTCTCGACGACGAGGTGCGCCACCGCATCGCACGGCTCAAGTGCGGCACCGAGGACTGGCTGCTCGTTCACCGCACGGCGCACCAGCTCGGACTGCGCACCACCGCCACCATGATGTTTGGCGTGGGCGAGAGCTTTGAGCACCGCGTCAACCACTTCGAGCACGTTCGCCGCCTGCAGGAAGAGACCGGCGGCTTCACCGCGTTTATCCCGTGGAGCTTCCAGCCTCAGCACACCGCTCTCGGCGGACGCGGCTGGAACGAGGCCACGGCCGTCGAATACCTCAAGACGCTGGCCATCTCGCGGCTCTACCTCGACAACATTGAGAATGTGCAGTCCAGCTGGGTCACGCAGGGCCTCAAGGTGCTGCAGATGGGCCTGCGCTTCGGCGGCAATGACGTCGGCTCGGTCATGCTGGAGGAGAATGTCGTCAAGGCGGCCGGCACCTCGAACTGCACCACCGAGGAAGAGCTGCGCCGCGTGATTCGCGACGCCGGCTTCAAGCCCGTGCAGCGCGACACCCTCTACCACACGCTCTTCCTCAACTAGATTTGCTGCAAGCAGAAGGGCCAGCATGCATGCCATGCTGGCCCTTGTTGTTTTGCGCGAACTTGAAATGCTTATGGGGGCGGTTGGGAAGCGGATCGTTGCATGGGAAGCTGCCGGTTTCATGCTCCGCTTATTCTCAGGCCACAGACTCCAGACCCTTTTTGTCGACGAGAGAGAGCAGCTTGAGCGATGCGCCCTGCGGGTGCTTTTCTCCGCGTTCCCATTTGCTCACCAGGCTCGGGGTCACATTCAGATAGGCCGCGAAAACCGTTTGACTCGCCTTTTCACGGGCACGCAGGGCACGGATTTTCTGCGGTGTCATCTTCTGAATCGGCGTCAGACAAAGCGCGTCAAACTTGCGCATGGTCTTTTTGTCCATGCCACCCACGCGATGCAAATCCGCCGCTGTCTCGTGAATGGCAGCCATGACACGGCTGCGGTATTTCCTGGGCATAGCTCTATTCCTCCGGCTCTTCGACCTCGAAGAGCGCTCCATCTTTTACCCGCTTGGCGATTTCGGCACTTGTGTAGCCTAGAATCACTTCCGCCAGTTCCCGGAATGCCTCCAGTTCGTCCGGCTTGATGTTGGCAAGGTCCTTTTTCTCGAAGCCGTAGACATAAACGGCGCGGTTGTTTTTCCTGAAGAGAATGATCGTCCGCGACCCGCCCGACTTTCCCTCCCCGGCGCGGGCAATCCGTTGTTTGATCACTCCTCCGCCGAGGTCTGCATCCATTAGGCCTTGATTGACCTGCTGAGCGGCCCTCCAAAGATCCGCATCGGCGATGCGGGCCTTTTTCGCGAAGCGTGTAAAGGGCTTCGTCTTGTAAACCGGCAGCGTCTTGGGAGAAGAGGGCCGCAACGGAAAAAGTATAGCACTTGGTGCCATAATAGGTGCCGCGTGCCGCCTCACCTTAAAAGGGCTGCCCGTGTACAGAGCGGTCCCGGCCTGAACCCAAACGGAAAAGCGGCCCGCTGCATCCGGGCCGCCCTCCTGCGCTTCCAGTTTCAGCCCGCGCCAGTTCCTCCGGCGTGGGCGTTTTCGAGAAATGCCGTCGTCAGTTTCCGATCACCGTCACCAGTTGCGACTCGGGCATCGTCCATTCCTTGGTGCCCGTGTAGCTGAACTTGTGCGCGGCCTCATTCCACTGGAGCTGGGTGAGGTGGTAATCGCCCTTCTCATAGTCGTAGTTGACACCGTTGTCGTTGTAGAGCGTGAAGTGCGCATCGGCTCCCGCAAAGACCTCCACCCTGGCGAGCTTCTGCGGCGTGGCCGTGCTCAGGATTGGCTCGCCGATGGGCAGAATCGAGCCAGCCTTCACAAACAGCGGAATCGTCTGAATCGGCGCATCCACCGTGATGGTCTGCCCGCCGTGATAGCGCTCGTGGGTCCAGTAGTTGTACCAGTCCACGCCGGCCGGCAGATACACCTTGCGGGTGGTCATGCCCTGCTGGTAGACCGGGGCCACCAGCAGATCGGGTCCGAACATGTATTCATAGCGCTGCTTGGCGGCCTTGGCGTCGTTGGGGAAGTCCATGAACAGCGCGCGCATGAAGGGCGCGCCGGTCTGGTGCGTCTGCCAGCCCAGCGAGTAGATGTAGGGCATCAGTTTGTAGCGCAGGCGCAGGTACTTCTCCAGAATCGGCGTGGCCTGGTCGCCATAGGACCACACGGTGTTGTGCTGCCGGCTGCCGTGCGTGCGGAAGGTCGGCTCAAAGACGCCGTACTCAAACCAGCGGACGTAAAGCTCCGGGTAATCCGTATCGCCGCGCAGGTTGTTGAGCGAGCCGGCCGGGCTGAGCAGCTCGGGCCGCTTCGGGGGCAGCATCGCCGGCAGCGACTGCCAGCCGCCGATGTCATTGCCCCAGTAGGGAATGCCGGAGGCCGTCACATCGAGGCCGGTGGGAATCTGCCGCCGCAGCGTGTCCCAGGTAGGAAAGACGTCAGAGGACCAGATGGTCGCGCCATTGTGCTGCGTGCCCAGATAGGCGTCGCGGGCCAGAATCAGCGCGCGGCGGTCTGTGTCCTTGCGGAAGCCGTCATAGAAGGCGCGCGTCTCAAAGTAGGGGTAGACGTTGAAGTACTGCGTGCCAGGGCCAATATGGAAGTAGCTGCCGTTCGGCGGCAGATCAGGCTCGGTTTCATCGGCCCAGAAGGCGTCAAAGCCCTTCTTGTAGAAGTTCTCGTACACGACGTTCCAGAACCACTTCGCCGCCGCCGGATTGGTCACGTCAATGTCCGAGCCGGCCTTGTCATAGGGCAAGCCGTTGGTGGGCGTGCCATCGGCGAGGTGCTCAAACCAGCCCTTGTGCAGCAGGAAGTCGTAGTAGCGGTCCTGAGGAACAAAGCGCGGCCAGATGCTGATCATGGTCTGAAAGCCCATGGACTTCAGCTTCTTGTTCATCGCCGCCGGGTCAGGCCAGTACTTGGGATTCATGTCCATCTGGCCCATCTTGGTGTAGTAGAACCAGTCGATCACCATGATGTCGGCGGGCAGATTGCGCTTGCGATAGCCCTCGGCCGCGTCGAGCACCTGCTGCTGGCTCCAGTAGCGGTTTTTCGATTGCAGAAAGCCGTAAGCCGCCTTGGGCAGCATCGGCGTCGAGCCGGTCAGTGTGCGATAGCCCTTGTAGAACTGGTTGTAGCTTTTGCCGGCCACCACAAAGAACGAAACCCGCGTGCCCACCTGCGAGGTGAACCGGAGCTGGTTGTTGAAGCCCGGCGCCACGGTGGTCTTCGAGGGGTTGTCCCACAGCAGCGCATAGTGCTGGTTGGTGACCATATACGGCACGCAGAAGGTGGGCGAGGCCACGGCGTTGTAGTCGTTCCAGCAGTTCACCTGGTGGTCGAGGTGATCGAGGTAGCCCTCCTGATTCTGGCCCAGACCGTAGTAGTGCGCGCCGTGCGGCGAAACAAAGGTGGCGCCCACTTCGTAAAACGGATCGTCGCCCGGCCGCCGGTCATAGGTGATGTCAAAGTTGCCGTCCTTGTGGTTCGGCACAGACATCTGCCAGCCTTCCATGTGCAGCAGCATCTTGCCGTCGGGCCTTGTGAAGGTGATGTTCGCGCCGGGCGTCGAGCCGCCAAAGAACTTGCCGGGGTCCCACTCGTGCGGGTAGGGGTGATAGGGCACCGGATGCTCGGGCGAAACCACCGTCACCACCAGGTCTTTGGAGCGGTAGACGTAGCCATTCTCCGTGCGCTGGTAGCTCCAGCCGCTCGCGTCGGGCTGGCCGGTGATGCCGTAGCCGGGGGCGGCGAGCGCCTGAGCCTTGAGCAGGCTGAGCGAAACGCGCATGATGTTGGGCGCATACGGCGTCAGCACGATGGTGCTGTTGCCGTAGGGAATGACTTCCTTCGCTGTGGGCTGCGCGGCTGCTGGTGTCTGGCCTGCCGGTGACTGGGCCCGCAGTCCGGGCGCGGTGGTGAGCGCAAGCGCAAGGCCGAGCGCCGGGGGCACAACAGCACGGAATGCAGAGAGAAGGGAAGAGCGGTGGGGCAAGCGAATCATGGCGTTGAGCGGCCTCCGTCGTGAACCGTGAAAGTCGGGTGCGCGAGCGGCTGCGATCACGCTGCCGTATGCAGGCGAAATCGTTTTACTCGCGGGTCAACAGTGTACGCGGTTACACGCACGGCACGCCACAAAAGGCCCGGCTCACGTTGAGGAGCCGGGTCTTCCGTGGCTTCAATTGCCAATGCTTTTAAGAAGAAATCAGTCGCCCGCCGCCCGCTGCTCTTCGCGACGAGATAGAGGCTGAGCGCGCGAAATCTCTGTGAGCGAGCGCGACTTCGATGCCGACGATACCAGCATGGGGCCGCTCGAAGCTCCGCCCACCGGCGCGGCCAGCGGCAGAAACAGAGAAAATACCGTGCCGTGACGCCGTCCTCCCCAGCGGGAGCGCAAGCGCAGCTCGCCCCCGTGGCGTTCCACTATGGCGCGTGTCACCCACAGCCCCAGGCCGGTGCCCTGCTGGCCCTTGGTGGTGAAAAACGGCTCGCCCAGGCGGCGCAGCACCTCGGGCGGAATCCCCGTTCCGGTATCGGCCACGGTCACGCGTATGCCAGAGTCGCCGCGGCCGTTGGCGGCCTTGCGGATCCTGATCTGCAGCCGGCCGCCCTGCCGGCTCGCGTCGATGGCATTGACGATGAGGTTGGACAGCACCTGCCGCAGCTCCCCAGGATTGCCCCAGACCGCTTCCACCGGCAGATACTCCCGCCGCACCTCCAGATGCTTCTGTTCCACGCGGTGCCGGTAGAGAAAGAGCACCTCTTCCACCAGTTCCACCAGAGAAACGTGATCGGGTGTGCTGGATTCGCGGGAGAAACTCAGCGTCTGCTTGCTGATGGAGATCACGCGGTCCATCTCGCTCTCAATCAGGTCCAGGTATCCGGTCGCAAGCGGAGAGAGTCCCGGCTCCTGCCGCAGCAGGAAAAGCAGATTGGTAATGGAGGACAACGGATTGTTGATTTCGTGCGCGATCGATGCCGACAGGCGTCCCAGCTCAATCAGCTTGTGGCTGGAGCGCAAGGTTTCAGCCGCGCGCGCCTCGGCATCGGCTCCCAGCCCGGCGGCCAGGGACGAATCGCTGGAACCCTTGCGGCGGCTCGTGATGCATACGGTTTCCGAATTGTGGCTGGCAGGCTTCATACATTCATTCCTGGCCCGTTTCCTGCATGCTATGAAGGGGCCCTGGAACGAACGCCGCGCAGGAGAAAAACGGGCAAATCGTGTTCTGCCATGTACGATGTGTACCGCAGGGGTGCTGTTGCTTGGCGAACCGGCTCCGCCAACCCGCATTGTTCGCCAGTTTTTACCAGCGTCAAATGCCGGGCTGTCCCCCTGTTGTAGAGCAAATCCGCTTTGCCGGTGAATTTTGGCAACCTGAGCTTCGTTACCCTATCTAATGAGAGGAAACCTGAAAAGAACGCTTGCCCGAGGCCGCCCAGTTCTGATGAAGACTGCCCGAAAAATAGGAGTTGCCGCGCTGCTCGTCAGCCTGGCCTGCATGGCCGGTGCGCAGAGCGCGTCGAGCAGCCTGCCGAACAATCCCTCCCCCACGAGTTCACTGGAGAATGCCTATCTGGGCAGCGTGCGCCCGCTGGCGCTGCAGCCCGGCGTGATGAGCCTGACGCTCGACGAGGCCATTCGCATGGGCATCGCGCACAATCTGGGCCTGCAACTGGCGCACGTCAAGCAGAAGAACATCCGGGCCGAGAAGCTGCAGACCATCAACTACCTCACGCCCAACATTTCTCTGCATGCCGAGACCGGCGTGCATCAGTACAACCTGGCGGCGCAGGGCTTTCATGAGGCCGAGGCCGCGCAGTTTGCCCGGCTGGATCCGGGCAGCAATGCTCCGTTCCCCTTCATTACCAAGGTGGATGTCACCACCGCCCAACTGAATCTCTCGCAGCAGCTCTTCAACTGGGCCGGGTGGGATGCCTGGCGCGCCGCCAATGCCGCCGTCAATGCCACGGATTACAGCGCCAACTCCGCCTATGGGCTGGTCGTGCTCAATGTGGGCGATCTCTATCTTGAGGCGCTCGCCTCTGGCACCCAGGTGCACATGGCCCGCGCCCTGCTGCGCAGCGAGGCCGTCACGCTTCGCCACTCCGAGGACGAGCACGAAGCCGGCACCGTTGCCGGACTCGACGTGTTGCGCGCCCGCGTGGCCTACCAGCAACAGCAACAGGCTCTGTTGCAGGCCGAGGACAGCTTCGCCAAGAGCAAGATCGCGCTCAATCGCGCCATCGGCCTCGCCCCGGAGCAGAAGATTGCGCTTGCCGAGGCCGCGCCCTATGCCAACCTGCCGCTCATGCCCATCGACCGCGCGCGGCTTGAGGCGTACCAAAACCGGCAGGACTACCAGACGCTCCGGGCCGAAATTCACGCGGCCTTCTACGAGCGCAAAGCGGCTTCGCACCAGCGGTTGCCCAGCCTCTCCTTCAGTGGCAACTGGGGCGTCACCGGCATCTCCGGCGGCCTTTATCATGGCACCTTTGCCGCTGTGGGCACGCTGTCGATTCCGATCTTTCAGGAAGCCAAGTTTCGCGGCGATCACGATGTAGCCGAGGCGCAGCTCGATGAACTGCGCACGCAGATGCAGGACCTCAAGCAGAAGATCGATGAGCAGTTGCGTGACAGCATGCTCGATGTGGAAACCTCATCGCAACTGATGCAGGTGGCCGCCAGCAATCTGCATCTGGCCAATGAGACGCTTGCTGACACCACCGAGCGCTATGTCGCCGGGGTCGATACCAACCTGCCCGTCATTGAAGCTCAGGCTACCGTCGCGCAGGCGCAAACCCGCTACATCCGCAGCGAATTGCAGTACAACGAGGCCAAGCTCGGCTTCGCGCGCAATCTCGGCATTGTCGATCAGGCCTTCCATGGCGTGCAGGTGGCTTCGGCGCAGCCGTAGTCCCCATCGCGCCGGGGCGACCCTCCTTCAAATCTTTTGCATCCAAGCACATCACCAGCATTTTTTGCTGGCTATCTCACCGGGATGAGGTGCTAGACTCGCATGCCAAGAGGGAATCGCCGCATGAGGAAGTGGGTTGCGGGAGTTGCCATTGGACTGGCTGTCATTCTTTTTGCCACTGCCGCGTGGCATCGTTTTGAGTACCGGTACTGCAATGCGCAGCGGCTCAACCTTGAGCTGGCCGCCTCCGGCAATCCGGCCCAGCTAGCGCTTTATCTCGAAGAGGATCACGCCCGGAACGCCGAGCAGTTCCGTCAATGGATGCTCAGCGGGCTGCTGCTTGCGATCGGCATCGCTCTCTGGACCGGCCGCCTCGATCCGGACGCCCTGCAGCAGCGCGCGCGCCAATTCTGGATCGCGCATCGCGCCCATCCTCCGCTTCCACGGTAGTCTTTCAGGGCCGCCCATGCAGGTGGCCCTGCCCATTCCGCAGTCCTCTTTCCGTCCGCATTTGCGCAGGCTGCCCGCTTGCATCCCCATGCGCCCTCGCATACCCTGAATGTTCTTCAAAACTCAAAGGATGGTCTCAGGAATGCTTTCGATCAGGCATCGTCTCCGCAGCCTCTGCGTGCTGGCTGCCGTTTCTGCCGCATCGCTCGCGCCCCTCGGCGCGCAGGCTCTGCACTACCCCGTGGCGCACCGCGACAAAACCGTCGCCAACTACTTTGGCACCAAGGTGCCCGTGCCCTATGAGTGGATGGACAATCTGACCAGCCCCGAACTGCACCAGTGGGTGGCCGCCGAGAACAAGGTGACCAGCAGCTACCTGTCCAGCATTCCCATTCGCGGCTGGATGGACCATCGCCTCACCGAGCTCTGGAACTACGCCAAGGAAGGCACGCCCACGCAGTTGCAGAACGGCATGCTCTTCTTCCGCCGCAACTCGGGCCTGCAAAACCAGAGCGTCGTTTTCGTGCAAAGCTCGCCCACCGCGCAGCCGCGCGTGCTGCTTGACCCCAATACGCTTTCGCCTGATGGCTCCATTGCGCTGGCCGGTACGCGGCCCTCGCCCGACGGCAAATACCTTGCCTATGCGCTCTCCAACGGCGGCTCTGACTGGGAGTCGATTCATGTGCTCAACGTGGCCACCGGCAAGCCCACCGCCGACGTAGTGCGCTGGGTCAAGTTCTCCGGCATCTCCTGGACGCATGACGGCAAAGGCTTCTTCTACTCGCGCTACCCGGAGCCGCCCGGCGGCGAAAAGGCCATCAGCCACGCCATCGTCAACCAGAAGCTCTACTACCATGCGCTCGGCACGCCGCAGTCCGCCGACAAGCTGATCTACGCGCGCCCTGACCTGCCGCAGGCCTCCATCGGCGGCGACGTCAGCGAAGACGGCCACTATCTCTACATCTTTCTGACGAACAACTCCATCAGCAACAACGAGCTTTTCTACGCGAACCTGGGCAATCCCGCGCATCCTGACGTAACGGCGAAGATCGAGCCGCTCTACACGCAGAACGATGCGTCCTACACGCCCATTGGCCACATCGGCAACACGCTCTACCTGCAGACCACTTATGAAGCGCCGCAGGGCCGCATCGTCGCCACCAGCTTTGCCCATCCTGACCGCGCCGCGTGGAAGACCCTCGTGCCCGAGTCGAAGGCGGTCATTGCCAGCGCCGCGCTCACCGACGGCAAGCTGCTCGTCAACCTGCAGGACGTGGCCAAGAGCCGCCTGGAACTTTTCTCCACCAGCGGCCAGCGCCTGCATACCCTGCCGCTGCCCACGCTGGGCTCAGTGAATGGCATTTCGGCCCGCAAGGACTCGCCTCAGGTCTACTACTCCTTCACCTCGTTCCTCTATCCCACGACCATCTATCACTACAGCACCGCGGCCAACACCACCTCGGTGCTCTTCCGGCCGCACATTCGCTTCAACGCCTCGCCCTACCAGACCAGACAGGTCTTCTACCCGTCCAAAGACGGCACGATGGTGCCGATGTTCATCGTCGCCCGGAAGGGAATCAAGCTCGACGGCACCCACCCCACCATCATGTATGCCTACGGCGGCTTTGACATCACCATCACGCCGCGCTTTGACCCCATTCTGCCGGTGTGGCTCGAACTCGGCGGCGTCTATGCCGTGCCCAACCTGCGCGGCGGAGCCGTCTACGGAGAAAAGTGGCACCACGCCGGCATGCTCGGCAAAAAGCAGAACGTGTTTGATGACTTCGCCTGGGCGGCCAAATATCTCTACCAGCAGGGCTACACCTCGCCGAAGCATCTGGCCATTCAGGGCTACTCCAACGGCGGCCTGCTGACCGGCGCGTCGATCACCGAGCGCCCGCAGCTCTTTGGCGCGGCCTACATCGGCCACGGCGTGCTCGACATGCTGCAGTATCAGAAGTTCTCCGGCGGCTCGTTCTGGGTTTCGGAGTATGGCAGCTCGGCCAACCAGAAGGCATTTGACTGGCTCATCAAGTACTCGCCGCTCGACAACGTTCACAAGGGAACCTGCTATCCGCCGACCCTCATCACCACCTCATGGGATGACGACCGCGTGGTGCCCAGCCACGAGTTCAAATTCGCGGCGAAGATTCAGCAGGCCCAGGGCTGCGCCAACCCGATCCTGCTGCGCACCACCGGCAGCACGGCCCACGACTACATGCCCACCGACAAGGAGATTCAGCAGGATGCCGACGTCTGGGCCTTCGAGGGCTGGAACATCGGCGTCAAAACGACACCCGTCTCGCACTGAGCCGGGCGCGCGGTCAAAGCCAAACGGCATGGGCTTCTCCACGAAGTCCATGCCGTTTTTTTGCCTGTAGCTTTACCGGGGACTGAGGGAAGCGAGTCAGCGGGTCAGCAAGTCAGCGAGTCAGCAAGTCAGCAAGACAGCAAGCCTGCCTCAGGATGCGTCATTCTGAGGCCAGCGGCCGAACCGGGGCCCCCGGGAACAGGTCTTCGTTCACGGGGCAGGAAGAATTCCGGCGACGCCTCGGCCGCCAAACGCAGCCCGAAGTTTCTCCCACCATGCCCGCCTTCACGCCATCCTGAAGGGTGCGGGCTTCAGCCCGTACATCCGGGCCACAAAAAGGAAAGAGCGCTTCAGCCCCTGAGGGATCACTCCCCATCTCGACCGGACTAATTCACTGTCTTCGCCAGGTCCTGCAGCAGCGGCTCAATCCTGTTCCGGGCCATCGTCTCCACATTGCCCAGCACCCGCCAGTAGGCCAGGGCGGCGATCACGCCCAGCACCAGAAATGCCGGCGCGGCCAGCCACAGGTTGCCGAGGTGATATGCGCCATTGAAAATCGCCGCCCCAAGGCCCGCCACCACCGCCTGCACCAGCAGGCTCATCAGGGCATTCGCGCCCGCGCCCTGCGGCCGGCCCAGCTTTGAGAAGTTCACCGCATACGGCGACTGAATCGAGAGAATGTTGCCCGCCGTGAACTCCGCCGGAATCGCGAAAACCAGCGCGCACAAGGTCAACACCAGCAGTTGCGGATCATGCCATCCTACCCGCAGCGCCGCTACCGTCCAGACGGCCACCAGTTCCACGAGCAGCAGCGTCAGGTGAAAGAGATTCTTGCCGAGCATCACGGTGCGCAGCGGCACCGGCGAGGTGAAGTAAAACCCGAGCCCCGGCCCATCCGTGCCCAGGCTGTTGTAGAGCATGCGCGTCAGCCCCAGAAACGCATAGGCCGCGCCCATGGGAATCACGTATTCCGCCGGAAGCGTCGGCGCGCCCGGCCGGCTGTGCCGCGCGCTGAAGACCACCACAAGAATCAGCGGCGCCACCAGCGAGTAAATCAACTGGTAGGCGCGCATCAGGTACCGCGCCTCCTTCACAAAAATTGCCCCCACCGGGCCAGAGACGAGTCCGGAGACATCAAACCACGCGCGCCCCTCACGCGCCTTGCCGCTGCTGGCCGCGCGTGCCGGAGCTTCGCTCAGGCTCTCGCCGCGGTACTGTTTGCCCAGCCGCAGACCGAGCAGGCTGCCTGCCGCTACGGCATAAAGCAGCAGTCCGGCCAGCGAAGTCCCCAGCGCCGCGCCGCCCTGCCCGGCCGCCGCCACCAGGCCCGGAGGCAGCCAGCGGTTCACGGCCAACAGCGTATGCGCGTGCGCGACCAGCCAGGCCGCCTGCGCATGCGTGTGGCCCTCGCCGCCATACAACGCGGGATTCAGCAACTGAAAGCCCAGAATCATCAGAAAAAAACAGACGCCCAGAATCTCGCGCGAGCGCCGCTTGGCCAGCCAGCGATCCACCCACGCAAACACGGCGCGCGTCAGCAGCAGGTTAAAGATGCCGAACACCGCCAGCGCCGGCAAAAGCCACGCCAGCATTCCGGCATCGGCCACTCCCGCGCCCACGGCCAGCCCGGCCAGTGCGGCCGTGCCCAGAATGGTCGCCACATCGAGCAGCCCGAAGATCAGAAACAGCAGCGAATACGCGCCGAAACCGATAGGAAACCGCAGCAGGCTGGAGAGATCGACCGTCTCTCGAAACGACACGGCCATGACCGGCACGAGCTGCCAGATCATCAGCGCCGCCCACAGCAGCAGCACCAGCAGCCCGGCATGATGCCCCTCTACCGCGTGGTACGCGCCAAAGCCGAAGCCGGTCGCGATGCCCAGCCCCCACACCGAAAACACGCCCCACGACACCAGTTGCGAAATCAGGTCAAAGGCCCCGCGCGAGGTGCGCACCGAGTGGCCCAGCATGTCAAAGCGCATGCGCACAATCGCGGCGTACTGCTGCCGCGAGGCCCGCGAGAAGATCCCAGCTCCGGCTTCCGCCGCCGCGCCCGCGCCAGCCCCTACGCGAGCCATGACAGCTCCTGCGCTTCATCCTCGTGCTGGCCGCCCACCACGTCCAGAAAAATCTCTTCGAGTGTCCGCTTCCGTCCCGTCTCGCTTGAGGCCACGCCCTGCCGCAGCTCTTCGAGCGAACCGTTCGCCACCAGCCGCCCCTGGCGAATGATGGCCACATGGCTGCACAGCCGCTCCACAATCTCCAGCACGTGCGAGGTCAAAAAGATGGTCGCCCCGCGCGCAATCATGCCCTGCAGCATATTCTTGAGCGTCACGGCGGCCACGGCGTCCACGCCCTCAAAGGGCTCGTCCAGAAAGAGCACCTTCGGCCCGTGAATCACCGCCGCCGCGAGCGCCAGCTTCTTCTGCATGCCGTGCGAGAAATCGGTGATGAGCTTCTTCGGCTCATTGGCCAGATGCATGAACTCGAGCAACTCGGGCACGCGCTGGCGGATCACCGCCGCCTCCAGCCCATACATGCGCCCCACAAAACGCAGATACTCGGCCGCCGTCAGCCGCCCAAACAGCGCCAGCCCCTCCGGCACCACGCCCATCTGGCGCTTGGCCGCAATCCCGTCCGACGCCATGTCATGGCCCAGCACGCGCAGCGAGCCGGACGTGGGCGACAGCAGCCCTGTGAGCATCTTGATCGTGGTCGATTTGCCCGCGCCGTTCGGCCCCAGAAAGCCGAAAAACTGCCCCGGAGCCACCTTCAGGCTCAGGTCTTCGACGGCCACAAACTCGCCAAAGCGGCGCGTCACATTCTGCGTTTCGATTGCGGAGATTTCCATGTTCCCGCCAGCATAAGGTCCCCGCCGGTCCGGCTCAAGCAGAATCGAGCTTCTACTCGCTCATGCCCCATAGAAAGAGCACCCGCGTCGAGTTTCATTGCCTCCCTTTCAGAAGCCTGGCTGGCCGGCCCTTCCGGGGGAGGAAACTATTTCAGTTCTCACGAAAATTTTTCCTGCTTTTCATGTCACGACTCATGGGAGTTGCCATCTAACCCGATAGCTAGTGCAGACAGCATTCTGCAATTTGGCGTCTTAGCTAAGTAGTCCGGGCCCGGCTTGAGCGCGATCCCCCCGGCTGTCCACCCCTGCTCCGTCCGGGTAACTCCCCGGCGCGGACCATTTGTTGTGAGGGAAATCATGGTCGATCAATGCTCCAACCCGCAGTGCGCGAAACCCCTGCACTATTTGCGGGAAGGCCGAATTTTTGTGTTTGATGTTCAGGACCCCGTCGATGGCGGCAAGCCCGTCCACCGCCTCGAGCACTATTGGCTTTGCGGCCCCTGCGCCCAGCGCTTTGTGCTGGCCCGCAAAGGCGAAGAGGTACAACTGCTGCCCAAGGTCACGCCGCGCCCGGTCGAGTCGCTCGACCTGCCCGATGTGACGCCGCACCGGCGTCCGCTCGCCTCCTGACCCAGCCCGCAGAGACACCTATGCGCTCCCCGAAGAAAAAGGGAGCGCATTTCCGTGCTCAAAGTTCTTTCCGGAAGCCGGGTGCTTTCAGCTCTTCACTGCCGGCACGCTGGGTGTCAGCTCGCGCACCGGCTTGTCATACACGCCGGTCAGCGACCACCAGCGAATGCACGCCAGCTCCTCCAGCATCTTCATGCCATCGCGCAGGTAGCTGATGCGCGTCCGTTCGTCGTGGCCCCATGTCACCGGAACCTCCACCACTCGGTAGCCGCGCTTGAGCGCAATGAAGAGCAGCTCCGGGTCAAAGCCCCACCGCTCGATGCGCTGCAACTGGAAGATGGTGTGCGCCACGCTGCGGCGAAAGGCCTTGAAGCCGCACTGGGTGTCGGCAAAGGGCAGCCGCATGATCAGCCGGGTCACGCCGTTGAAGCAGCGGCCAAAGAAGCGCCGGTACAGCGGCTGGTGCATGGTCTGCCGGCTGCGGTCGAGCCAGCGCGAGCCGATCGCCACATCGGCCCCGCCCTGAATGGCGGCCATCAGGCTCTCGGCCTCGATGATCGGCGCGGAGAGATCCGCGTCGGTGAACATCACGATTTCGCCGCGCGCCTTGAGCATGCCGTGCCGCACGCTGTAGCCCTTGCCGCGATTGCCGTCATTCTCAATCAGCCGCAACTCGGGGTGCTGCCGCGCATAGCCCCGCACAATCTCGGCCGTCTGGTCGCTGGAGCCGTCATTCACCACCAGCACCTCGGCATTCCACTGGCGCGCGGCCACGCAGGCCAGCACCTCATCCAGCGCATGGCCGATGCGGGCGCTCTCGTTGTAAGCGGGAATCACGATACTCAGTGCGGGAGAAGCCGTAAAAACCATCCTGAAAATACGGTCCCTGAATATACTTCAGAGATACGCTTACCAGCATACGATGAAAGTGACCTCTCCAAGGGCGCAACCCGTGGCATTTGTGCCCGGTGGCTGGTTCTGTCGCTCCTTCGTTGCCTCCCCGGGGATGGGCTGGTTCATTTTTCCTGAAAGTTTTTGTCGATGATGCACAAATTTGTTGCATCTACTATGGTTACAAGGTGGAACAAACTACCGGAGCAAAGCCAAACATGACCAAAGCAGATTTGGTGGAAGAGTTGACCAAGAGCGGCGAGCTGACCCGCCGGGATGGCGAAGTCATCGTGGATACCATCTTCGATTCCGTGATTGCCGCCCTCAAGTCGGGCGACAAGATCGAGATTCGCGGCTTTGGCAGCTTCCGCGTGCGCCAGCGCAACCCGCGCGTAGGCCGCAATCCCAAGACCGGCGCCAAGGTGGATGTACCGGCCAAGAAGGTGCCCTACTTCAAGCCCAGCAAGGAGCTGCGCGATCTCGTGAATCCTCACGGTGACAACGGCGAGGACCACGGCGAAGACGAAGATTCCGGCTCCTGAGCCCTCTCCACCGGCTCCCATGCGGAGCCGGCGCACTCCCTTGCCAAAAAGTCCCCCGGCCCATCGAGGCCGGTCACCGTCTGAATTGCGCGCCGCCCGCCGCCCGCCGCCCGCCGCGTAGATCGTAGATCTTAGAGACGTAGATCTCAGAGAAGTCGATCCGCGCATGGCTTCCGCCGTGCTTTTCTCAGGATGTGAATGAAAAGGGGTTTCGGCCCCGGAGAGATTCGCGGCCTACAGCACCAGTTGACGGTCCGGCAGAGAGGACACGTCGTCTGACTCGGTGCCTGTATTCAGCCCGCCAAAGCGGCGCTCCCGGCGCTGATATTCTTCGATGGCTTCGAGCAGGTGAATGCCCCGGTAGTCGGGCCACAGCCGGTCGGTGACCAGAATCTCGGTATAGGCAATCTGCCACAGCAGGTAATTGGAGATGCGCATCTCGCCCGAGGTGCGAATCAGCAGGTCGGGGTCGGGCATGTAGGCCGTGTAGAGGTTCCGGTCGATATCCTGCTCGTTGATGTCACCGGGTTGCAGTTTGCCTGCCTTCACCTCGGCGGCGATGCGGCGCACCGCGTCCACAATCTCAGAGCGGGAGCCGTAGTTGAGCGCCAGTGTCAGCGTGGTGCCGGTATTGCGCACCGTGGCCTCTTCGGCCCATTGCATGCGCTCGCGCACCTCGCCCGGCAGCTCTTCGGTGCGGCCAATGTAGCGAATGCGCACATTGTTGTCATTCATGCGCTGCACGTTGTTGTTCAGGTAGGTGCGCAGCAGCATCATGAGAAAGTTCACTTCGGTCCTGGGGCGCTTGAGGTTGTTTTCAAGCGAAAAGGCATACAGCGTCAGCCAGGGCAGCCCGATGCGCGAGCAGGTCTCCACGATGTACTGCACGGCGTCCGCGCCCTTCTGGTGGCCCAGAAAGCGCTTGAGGCTCCGCTTGCCGGCCCAGCGTCCGTTCCCGTCCATGATGATGGCGACGTGGTGCGGCATGCGCTCCGGGTCCAGACGGCGGTACAGGGCCATCTCGTCGGCGGGTAACTCGTGAACGCGGCTGGTATCCAATGCCAAAATTCTGCTTCTCCCGGCGCAACGCTATCACCTGCGGCAAAGGCTGCGCAATTTCCATGCTAAACCACCCTCGGGCGGCTGCTCCCCGCTACTTTGGACGCGGCATGTCAAACCGGTCACGCGTCCGCACAAAGGTCGGGCCTCCCATGCGGCCCACCGCGCGCAGCCGGTCCGGATCGATCTTGCCGTTCACCAGCAGGTCTTCCCGAATATGGAACAGAAGCACATCACCCAGCACCAGGTTGCCTCCGCCGGGCAGGGGACTGATCTCGATAATCTGCCGCAACCGGCACTCCATCTGGATCGGGCTCTCGGCCACGCGCGGCACCGCGATGCGTTCACTCGCGAGCGGCGTCAGCCCGGCCAGGGCAAATTCGTCTACCTCGGGGGCCACCTCGGCGGAGGTTGCATTCATGGGCCCGGCTATCTCTTCGGTCACGATGTTCACCACAAACTCGCCCGTGGCGCGAATGTTTTCGAGCGTGTCCTTGTGCGGGCGCGGCCCCGTGCGCACCGCCGAGCAGAAGCACACCACCGGAGGGTTGGTGCTGCATCCGGTGAAGTAGCTGAAGGGCGCAAGATTCAGCACGCCCGCGGCATCCCGCGAAGACACAAAGGCGATCGGGCGCGGCACAATCGCGCCAATCATGAGCTTGTAGATTTCAGGGTAAGCGTGCGAGGCCGGGTCGATGACGTGCATATTCATAAGCATGCGCCGCCCGCCCGCCTCTGCCAAGAGGCTGCGGGAATCCACAGCATTTCCCTACGACCGCCCCACCGTCGCATTGCCCTTCAGGTTGATGTGCAGGTCCGAGGTCTGCTGCACAAACTGAATCGTTACATCCAGCCCCTGCCGCGCATCCCACTGCTGCTTCGTCAGCGGATAGTTGAAGATCATTTGTCCTTCCACTGTCTGCCCCGGCGCAATCACCGTATCGCGCAGCAGCGGCTGCGCGCGCAGCGAATCCAGCCCCGGGTACGCCTCAAAGATGCGCGGAATATCGGGTGTCGAAGCCGCCAGGCTGTTGATCGCCTTGTTGTCCGGCAAGAGCACGTTGGCCTGCATGTCGAGCAGCGTCAGCGGCTTCTTTGAGGTGTTGGTGACCGAGACGCCGGCCAGCACAATCAGCTCGTTGTACTGCTCCGTGCTGCCGTTCATGCCATGCTGCGGATTGCCCTTGTTGGCCAGCTCGTGCTGAATCGGGTAGACCGTGAGCGAATCCACCTGCCCGGTGTGGCCAATCGCCGCCTGCCCGTAATAGAAAAAGGCCCAGACCAGCACGGCCATGACCACCAGCGCACCACAGACGGCAATCAGTCCGCGGCGGGTAGTTTCACGGTCAAACGAAAGGGAGGAGGGCGTAGGTTCGCTCATCGCAGCAGTGTATCCGCTTCCTTTGGATGCGCGCTCAGGGCCTCGGGCGCATTGCCTTCAAAAATGCCTCGGCCGTGTGATGGTTCAGCACCTCTTTGCGCGTCAGCCAGGCCCGGCGCAACTGCCGCAATCCAAAGCGAATATTCGCCAGGTGGCTGGTGTGGTGCGCGTCCGTGTTGATGACGATCTTGCAGCCCAGCTCGCGCGCCAGCCGCAGGTCGCGGTCGCAAAGATCCAGCCGCTCCGGGGAGCTGTTGTGCTCCACTGCCACGCCCAGCCGGGCGCAGGCTTCCAGTACGGCCCGCAAGTCCATCTCAAAGGGCTCGCGGCGTAGCAGCAGCCGCCCGGTCGGGTGGCCCAGAATGCGCACATAAGGATTTTCGAGCGCCCGCAGCACCCGCTCCGTCATCTGCTCGCGCGGCTGCTGAAAGAGCGTATGCACGCTCGCAATCACCACGTCCATCTGCGCCAGCGTCTCGTCGGCGAGGTCGAGCGCGCCATCGCCCAATATGTCCACCTCGATGCCCGGAAAGACGCGAATGCGCCCTTCCATCTCCTCGTCCACCTCGCGAATGCGCCGGATGTGTTCGAGCGCCCGCTGGTCGTCGAGCCCGTTGGTCATCGCCAGGTTTTTCGAGTGGTCGGTGATGGCAATGTACTGGTAGCCGCGCTCGAGCGCCGCCTCGGCCATCTCGCGGATCGTGTTGCGGCCATCCGTGGCGTCGGTGTGCATGTGCACGTCGCCGTGAATGTCCTTCAGCTCTATCAGGTCTGGCAGTGTATGGTTTTCCGCCGCCTCGATTTCGCCGTTGTTTTCGCGCAGCTCCGGCGGAATCCAGTCCAGATCGAGCGCCGCGTAAATCTCCTCTTCGGTGCGCGCCGCCACCACCGAGCCATCGGCCACATTGGCCAGCGCATATTCGCTCAGTGTGTAGCCGCGCCGCAGCGCCCGCTGCCGCAGCGTCACGTTGTGCATCTTTGAGCCGGTAAAGTACTGCAGCGCCGCGCCGTAGCTCTCCTCGGGCAGCAGGCGCACGTCTACCTGCAGGCCGTTGTGCAGCTTGAAGCTCACCTTGTTCTGGCCGCGCGCAATCATGCTGTCGATGCCCGGATAGCTGGCCGTGTACTCCACAGCTTCCGCGCAGACATCCTCCGCGCAGGCAGGCCCGGTCACCAGCAGGTCAAGGTCGCCGGCCGTCTCGCGGCCCCGGCGCGTGGAGCCGGCCGGGGTCACCGTCTCAATGCCCTCAAGCTTCCGCAGGTACTCGGCAATTTCATCGGCGGCGCGCTGCGAGACGCTGACCAGAAACCGCCCATGGTGCTGGCGGTACTCCTCGATGCCTTTTTTGATGTTGTCGATCAGTTTTTTGCCGAAGCGCGGCAGCCCGTTGAGCTTGCCCGCCTTGAGGGCGGCTTCGAGCGTCTCGATCGAGTCCACCTTCAGCGCGCTGAAGAGCAGCGCCACGGTCTTCGGACCCATGCCCGGCAGCTTCAGCAGTTCAAGAATAGAGGCGTTGTACTTCTCCAGCAGCTCGCGCCGCAGGTCAAAGCTGCCCGTCTCCTCAATCTGCGCAATATTGGCGGCCATGCCCTTGCCAATGCCGGGAATCTCCTGCAGCTTTTTGGCGTCGCCAGCGATGGTGGCCAGCGTTACCGTGGTGGCCTCCACGGCTTCCGCGGCGCGGCGGTAAGAGCGGATGCGGAAGCTGTCGCCGCTGTCGATCTCCAGCAGGTCGGCGGTTTCGTCCAGCAGATGCGCGATGGAACGATTGTCCATAGGGAAAATTAAAGCACGGCTCGCACGGCTCCGGCGCAAAACACACAACCCCGCAGTCTCCGGCCAGGGGCCGGTGCGGGGTCATGTTGTGCTGCAATTTCTATCGTGTGCCGTCAGGCAATCTCGCGCATGCGGGTCACCTGATCGGCCTGTGGACCCTTTTGCCCCTGCACGATGTCAAACTCGACCTCGTCGCCTTCCTTCAGGCTCTTGTAGCCATCGATCTGAATGGCGCTGTAATGCACAAACACGTCCGGCCCATCATCGCGACCAATAAAGCCATAACCCTTCGCGTTGTTGAACCACTTCACTTTGCCTTTGTATTGAGCCACAAGCCCTGGACCTTCCTGAGACAGATTTCGGTTGGGAGAGGAGTCCCACCTGCCTGTGACTAGTACAGACGCCAGCCGCAGAGCTTTGGTTTTCTTCCTCGCCGCAACACCTGCTCCCGGGGCGCACCGGCGGCTATTTCCTGCCCAGAGAGCGTGCGTAGCAAAGCACAGAGACGAGCGTTTTGCCGTCCTGGATTTGCCCCCGCTCTATGAGACGCAGCAACTCGGAAAGGGGCACACGCTGCAGTTCAAAGGATTCGTCGTCTTCCGGGGTCGCGGTGCCCGGCACCAGATCCTCGGCCAGAAACACCTGCATCCACTCACCCAGAAAGCCGGGGCTGGCAAAGTAGCGCACCAGCTTCTTCCACTTGCGGGCGGCGTAGCCGGTCTCCTCCAGCAGCTCGCGCTTGGCCGCGGCCAGCCGCTCTTCGCCCGGCTCCATTTTGCCGGCCGGAACCTCATACAAATACTGCTGCGCCGCGTGCCGGTACTGCCGCTCGATCACGATGAGCGGGTCACGCTTGCTCTTCGAGGTGTCCACGGCCAGAATCACCACCGAGCCGTTGTGGCGGATTATGTCGCGGCGGTTGCGCTTGCCCGTCGGCTCCTCGACCTCTTCAGAAAAAATGCGAAACAGCGGGCCTTCATACCGCAGCTCCGACGAGAGCACCTTGCCCGGCTTGCCGGGGCGAATGCGCAGGTTGCGGACGACCGGCATCGGGTCGGCGGCCGGCGTCTTCGCAGCCTTCCCGCCGGGCGTTTTGGGGGCTTTCTTTGACGCGGCGGCTTTCTTCTGAGCGGTGCGGGTGGCCTTGGCGGCGGCTGGCTTTGATGCGGTTTGGGATGCGGCTTGGGAGGCGGGTTTACGGGCAGGTTTCTGAGCGGTGGGCATCGTCTCTCCTCTGTGGGCTACGTTACCATCCGTTAAGAAGAACCATGCCTGCGAAGCCTCGCAAAATCGTGCGGAAACCGGACGCAGCCGCGCCGTCTTTGACGGCAACAGCGCGCGGGACCCTGGCCGTCATCGGCCTCGGCAACTGGGGCACCGCATTGGCCCATGCCGCCCTGCGTCTGCGGCCTGAGAATGGCCTCACGCTGCGCGAGGTGGTGGTGCGCACGCGGCCTGCCGCCGCCAGCCTGCGCGGAAGCCAGACGCGCAGCGGCCTGCCCATCAGAACCCCCACCAGAACCTGGAACGAAGCCGCCCTCGACGCCGAATTTCTCTGGCTCTGCGTGCCCGACGACGCCATTGAAGCAGCGTGCGCGGAGCTGGTGGGCCGGAAGGCGGATTTGCGCGGCCAGATCGTGCTGCATGCGAGTGGTGCGCGTGAATCCGCGCTGCTGCGGCCAGCACTTGAGGCCGGTGCGCGCATCGCCTCCGTGCATCCGGTGATGAGCTTTCCCACCCGCGCCGCCGTTCCGCTCCAGGGCCTGCTCTACGGCGTCGAGACCGCCGATGCCACGGCCCGTCGGCGGCTCTTTGCCATGCTGCGGACGCTGGGCGGCGATCCGTTTGCGATTGCTCCGGGAAGCAAGCATCTGTATCACGCGGCGGGCACGCTGGCCTCTCCGCTGCTGGTGAGCGCCTTCACGGCGGCGGCCGAAACGGCGCGTCTGGCTGGACTCGCACCGGCCGCGGCCGCCAAAATGGCAGCAGTGCTGGCCGGGGCCACGCTCCAGAACATCGAACAGCGTGGGGCCGCGCAGAGCTTCAGCGGTCCGTTTGCGCGCGGCGATGCCGGAACCATCAAGCTGCATCTTCAGGCGCTGGCCGCGCATCCAGTTCTCGCCGGGGTCTATCGCGCGCTGGCGCTTCAGGCGCTGGAGGCGCTGCCGGTGCGGGAGCGCGAAAGCATCGCGGCCCTGCTGCGAGCACCACAGAAGAAATCCCAACGGAGACGAGTGAACGCCGGTGCCCAATCACTGTAGCCCGATCACGATTCTGCCGCACCTGAGCCGGCTGTTTGTCGATTACACCGCGAGCCCCGAGCCGCTCGCACCCTTCTACGCCGTCAGCCCCACCAACGCGAACTGGCCCCAGGCCGCCCGGCCCGCCTTTGCCGGGGATCGCGCCGCCACCGCCGCCCGCCTCGCCGCGCAAAACCGGGCCTTCGGCGCGGGCGAAGAGACCTTTCGCAATATTGAGAAGCTCGCCCAGGGCGCGCCCGTGGTCGTCACCGGCCAGCAGGTCACTTTGCTCGGCGGCCCGCTGTTTGTGCTCTACAAAGCGGCCACGGCCATCGAACGCGCGCGCGCGGCCGGAGCGGTGCCGGTCTTCTGGCTGGCGAGCGAAGACCACGACCTCGACGAGGTCAACCACACCACGCTCAGCACGCGGCATGAGCTGCGCACGCTTGCGCTGGCCGTCGAGGGCGCGGGACGCCCTGTCGGCGGCCTCAAGCTGGGCGCGGGCATTGAAGCCGTGCTGAACGACGCAGCGGAGCTGCTGGGCGACGTGCCCGAGATCGACCTGCTGCGCGCGGCCTACCGCCCCGAGGCGACGCTGGCGCAGGCCTTCGGGCAGTGGATGGCGAAGCTCTTCGAGAAACAGGGGCTCATCGTCATCGACGCCTCCACGCGCGAGTGGCACGCCGCCGGAGCCCATGTGCTGCGGCAGGCCATCGAGCGCGCCGCCGAGCTTGAGGCCCTGTTGCATGCGCGCAACGCGCTGCTGGCCGAGCGCGGCTATCACGCGCAGGTGCTGGTGGCCGGGCACGGCAGCCTGCTCTTTCTCGTCGACAAGGAATCGGGCGCGCGCCTGCCGCTGCGCCGCGACGCCAGCGGCATGTGGCATGCCGGGCGGCAAAGCTATTCCACCCCCGATCTGCTGGCCATTCTCGACGCCGAGCCCGAGCGCCTGAGCCCCAACGCGCTGCTGCGGCCCGTGTTTCAGGACGCCATTCTGCCCACGGCAGCCTACATCGGCGGCCCTGCGGAGATTGCCTACTTCGCGCAGACGCAGGTGCTCTATGAAGCGCTGCTGGGCGCGGTCACTCCCGTGCTGCCGCGCGTGAGCGCCACGCTTATCGAGCCTGCGGTGGCCAAGGTGATGGCCCACGACGAGGTTTCGCTGGCCGATGTGCTGCAGACGCGGCCCGAGGACCTGCTGCAGCGGCTGGGCGCGCGCACCATGCCCATCGAGGGCAAGCGCAAGCTGGCCGCCGCCGGGCAGTCGCTCGATGCCGAGCTGGCCACCGTGACCGAATGGATGCGCACCCTCGATGCCGGGCTGGGCCGCGCCGCCGACACCGCTGCCTCAAAGATGCGCTACCAGATGAACCGTCTGCGCCGGCTGGCCGCGAACTACCAGATTCAGAAAGAGGCCAGCCTCAAAAAGCACGTGGACGCGATGACCCACGCGCTGGCCCCCGGCGGCCATCCGCAGGAGCGCGCCGTGGCCGGGCTCAGCTACCTGGCCATCTATGGCGAGGCGGTGATCGACGCGGCGCTGGCCGAGGCGCGCGAGATGTGCCCGGGCCATCGCGAGATCTTTTTGTAGGACAGTCCCCAGTTGCCAGTCCCCAGTCTTCAGTCCACAGTCCTCAGTTGTCAGTCCCCAGTTCTCAGTTTTCAGTTGTCAGAGGGGCGGGAGTTGGTGTCAGGGGCTAGAGCTGGGGTCGGGATGGGCGCAAGGGCTGAAGACCTTCTTTTGAGGTTGGGTGCGGCACCCTTCGACTGGCTCAGGGCAGGCTCCGGAAGCCGCGCCCTGATACAGAGGCCCGCGAGTGCCAAGGCCTGTGGACTGAGGACTGGGGACTGCCAACTGTGGACTGACAACTGAGGACTGACAACTGAGGACTGAGAACTGGGGACTGGCAACTGTCCCCCCGTTGCATCTCGCCCCACGGAGTGCTAGATTCCGCCTTGTATGGCACCCAAGGATGAAACTTATCTCGAAGTCGCCTGCCCCGATTGCGGCGCGACTCTGAAAATCGACATCAAGACCCGCACGGTCATCAGCCACACCCCTGCGCCGCGCAAGCGTACCTTTGAGGACTTTGAGACCGCGGCGCGCGCCATGCGCGAGCAGGACCAGCGCAAGGAGAGCCTCTTTCAGCAGTCGATCGATGCAGAAAAGAACCGCAACGACGTGCTCGAGAAGAAGTTTGCCGAGGCGCTCAAGCGCGCCAAGGAGTCTCCGGACGCCGGCAAGCCGCTGCGCGATTTCGACCTCGATTAATGCCTCGCACTCCGCCGAAGCAACGCGTGCCGCCTGAGGCGCACCCTACCTTCCGGAGCACAATTTGCGACAGGGGCAGAAGAGAACAATGATGGTGAAGGATTACCCGACAACACTGGAGGCCCAATTGCCAGCCCAATCGTCCAACGGAGTGGCTCGAATGACTGAGGATGTATCGCTCACCCGCACTGCCGCGGCCGGTTCGCTGGTCGCCGGCGCATGCCTGCTGATGACGGGCCGCCGCAAGGGCGCGCTGCTGGCCGCCGTGGCCGCCGGAGTGCTGATGGCCATTGACAATCCCGAGGCCGCCGCCGAGTTGTGGGACCGCGTGCCGGGCTACCTGCGCCGCGCCGAGGACTTTGTGGGCCGGCTCGAAGACACGGTCGCCGAGGTGCAGGTGCAGGGCGAGAAACTCAAGCAGACCTTTGCAAAGCGTTAACACCCCGGCGGATGAGCCGCGAGCCCATCCCCTGATATACTCCGATTCCTATGCGGGTATTTGTCATTCTTCCGGCAGCGGGCCTCGGCACACGCATGGCCGCTGGCTCTCATACGCCTCACCAGCCCAAGCAGTTTCTTGAGCTGGAGGGCGTTCCTGTGCTCATTCACACCCTGCGCGCCTTTGCCGCCGTGCCGGCCGTGAGCGCCATGATTGTCGCTGTGCGCCCCAATGAAATCGAGCGCGTGCAGGCGCAGGTGAACGAATACGGCTTTCAGGACAAGGTTCGCGTCGTGGCCGGGGGCGATTCGCGCCAGCAAAGCGTATCGCGCGCGCTGGCCACGGTCGAGTGCGACGCGTCAGACATTGTGCTGGTGCATGACGCGGTGCGTCCGCTCATTGAGCCGGCCGTGATCGCCCGCACCATCGAGGCTGTTGAGAAGAGCGGCGCGGCCATCGTCGGCTTGCCCGCCGTCGATACCATCAAGCAGGTGGAGCGCACCGCCGCCGGAGCCATCATCACCGCCACCATTCCGCGCGAATACATCGTGCAGGCGCAGACGCCGCAGGGCTTTCGCTGCGAGCTGCTGCGCCGCGCCTTTGCCGAGGCCGAGGCCGACGGCTTCACGGGCACCGACGAGGCCAGCCTGGTCGAGCGCGCCGGAGCGCAGGTCACCGTCGTTCCCGGCTCGCCCTCAAACATGAAGATTACGCAGCCCGGCGACCTCGAACTGGCGGCCTTCTACCTGCGCCAGCGTTCTTCAAGGTAATCTGAAAGACGGAAGCTCAGATGAAGATACGCATTGGATATGGATGGGACTCGCACGCCTTCAAGCCGGGCGTGCCATTGCGCATCGGTGGCCTGGCCATCGAGCACCCCGAAGGGCTGGCCGGTCACTCCGACGGCGATGTGCTGCTGCACGCCATCACCGACGCCCTGCTCGGCGCGGTCGCGGCGGGAGACATCGGCAGCTTTTTTCCGCCGGGCGACCCGCGCTGGAAGGGCGCCGACTCGGCCATTTTTTTGAACATCGCGCTTGAAGAGATTCAGAACGCGGGCTACCGCATCGCCAATGTGGACACCACGCTGGTGCTTGCCGCCCCGCGCATCGGGCCCATCGCCGGGGAGATGCGCGAGCGCGTCGCCTCGCTGCTCGATATTCCGCTCGGCGACATCAGCATCAAGGCTAAGACGCCCGAGGGCCTCGGCCTCGATCACGTCGCGCAGGCGCATGCCACCGTGCTGCTGGAGAGGGTCGAAGAATCCGACGATCTGAAGGTGCTGCACGCCGAGATCGGCGAAGAGATTCCGGTGAGCGCAGGAGAGATCGACGAGCTGCTGGGCGAGCTGGGCGGCAGCAGCCCCAAGCCCGCCATCAAGAAGCCGGCCTACGACACCGAAGACTTCACCTAAGAGAGCCGCGTTCGCACCCGAAAGCTCGCTACAAAAAAAGACCGGGGTGCGCCGAAGCCTGCCCCGAGCGAGCCGAAGGCGAGTCGAACGGGGCCGTCCGTTCGGCCCCGGGGAATTCGGCAAGGCTCTGAGTGGGCGGGCTTCAGCTCTTTCAAGGCAGCGACGAAGTTTGTATCAGGGCACGGCTTTAGCCGTGCCGCAAGAGCCCACAGTAAAAATCGGGCTTTAGCCCCTGCGTCTTGGCGGAACAGAACCATCACCGCCAGCCGCTAAAATCTGAAATCGAGAACTACCCTTTTCAAAATGTCTGAAATCACCCCTCGCGTCCGTTTTGCCCCCTCGCCCACCGGCTATCTGCACGTCGGCGGAGCCCGCACCGCGCTCTTCAACTGGCTCTATGCCCGCCACTTTGGCGGCACGCTGATTCTTCGCATTGAAGACACCGACTTTGAGCGCTCCTCTGAGGCCATGGTCGAGGGCATTCTGGAGGGCATGCGCTGGCTTGGCCTCAACTGGGATGAAGGTCCGTTCTTTCAGTCGCAGCGGCTCGATCTTTACCGCGCTACGGCGGAAAAGCTGCTGGCGAGCGGCCACGCCTACCACTGCTTCTGCACCAAAGAGGAGCTGGAGCAGCGCCGCGCCGAAGCCACCGCCGCCGGACGCCCGCCGATGTATGACCGCCGCTGCCGCCGCATCGCTCCGTCTGATGCCGCCGCGCGCAAGGCCGCCGGTGAGCCTGCCGCCCTGCGCTTTGCCGTGCCCGAGGGGGGCTCAACCAGCTTTGATGACGCCGTCTTCGGCAAGGTGGAGTTTGCCAACAGCGAGATTGAAGACTTCGTGCTGCTGCGCTCCGATGGCATCCCCACCTATCACCTCAGTGTGGTCGCCGATGACGTGGACATGCGCCTGACGCACATCATTCGCGGCGCGGACCACCTCTCAAACACCCCCAAGCAGGTGCTGCAATACCGCGCCCTCGGCGCGCCGCTGCCGGTCTTTGCGCACGTGCCGCTGATTCTGGGGCCTGACAAGACGCGCCTCTCCAAGCGTCACGGCGCCACCAGCGTGATTGCCTACAAGGACATGGGCATCGTGCCCGAGGCCTTCCGCAACTTCCTCTCGCTGCTGGGCTGGACGCCCGGCTCTGCCTACAAGGACCGCGAAATCTTCTCATCCGAAGAGTTGATTCAGCTCTTCGGTCTGGATGGCATCTCGAAGTCGAACGCCGTCTTTGACAACGACAAGCTGGCCTGGTTCAACACCGAATACATTCGCGCCTACCCGGCCCAGCGGCTGCTGCCGCTGGTCGAGGAAGAGTGGCAGAAGGCCGGCTTCACGCCCACGCGCACGGCGGAGGAGATTCTGGCCGGGATGGAGCTGCTGAAGCCCCGCGCGCGCAGCCTGAAGGACTTCTCGACCGCGTTTTGCGCCTACTTCAGCGACACATTCGCGTTCGATCCCGCGGCGGTGGCCAAGTTTCTCGCCGACGCCAATGTGCGCGCCCTCCTGGCCGAGCTGGCCGGGCGCTATGCCGGGGCGGCGGAGTTCACCGAAGCCTCGACCGAGCAGGTGCTGCGCGCCTTTGCCGAAGAAAAGGGCCTGAAGGCCGGCGCGCTCATCAACGGCTCGCGCGTGGCGCTCACCGGGCAGGCCGTCGCACCCAGCCTCTTTGCCGTCATGGTCCATCTCGGCCGCGAGCGGGTGGTGGAGCGGCTGCGGGCCGCCCCGTCCATCTCCGTCGAAGGCTGAGGCGGAAGCGGTCTTACTCCGAGCCCGCGAACTAATTTCCCTCCCGTAAACCGCGGGGGTGCCCCGGGTCCGTCAGTTCGGACCCGGGGCCGAGTCTTACTCCGTTCCCGCGTTCGTCAGCCAGATCCGGTTCGGCGCGTCCACCTTCACGCCGGGCGTCCGCACCTTCAGTTTCATGTTGGCCACGTAGGGCTTGCGCTCCTGCATCTGGGCGGTGAAGCTCAGTTGATACTGCTCGTCAAAGCGCTTCAGAAGCTCTTTGAAGTAGGGCTGGAAGCTGACCGGATTACCCAGCCCCTGCCAGTAAAGCTTGCCGCCGGTGGCTTGCGCGACCTGGATGAGCAGGTTCTGCCCGGTGTTGGCGGCGTAGGCGGTGTGGCCAAACCAACCGGAGTTGGTCCAGTAGATGGAGTTGACCACCAGTCCGGCCTGGAGCGAGTCGCGAATCGCCGCCTGTACATAGGGGTCGTTCGGGTCGTAGCGAGGCTCATAGTTGTCCACGCCGTTGGTGATCATGATGACCTCGCGGCGCGCGTCCTGCTCGCGGGAGGGCCAGTGCTTGGCCAGGTCCGACAGGCAGAAGTAGGGGCTGGCGCTGCTGCCCGGTGTGCCGACCGGCAGGCGCAGTTCCTTGAGCGCCATCTCCTTGTTGGTGGTCATGGGGCCGGTGAACTGGGCCTGCCCATTCTGCATGTAGGCAATGCCGATGGCCGCGTCCTGGGGCAGTTCGCGCACAAAGCCGCGAATGTCATTCATCTGCTGGCCCAGGCTGGTGCGCGCGCCGTTGTCGATGAGCAGCACGACTTCGAGCGGCCCGGAGGCGTGACGCCATCCGGTGATATGCGCCGGACGCCCATCGACGCGGAGATTCAGGTCGTTCTCCGTTACCGCGGGCGCGGCGGCGTCGGCCTGCTTACTTATGACCGTGACGGTCGCCATGCCTTGTCCCGGTCCCTTGGGCTGCGCCCATGCCGTCGCGCCCAGCAGCAGGATCGCCGCGCTCGCCCCCATCCAGCGTTTTAAGGTCGTGCGCTTCCAGTTGGTTTGCAGTGGATTTCTCATATCTCTTCCTCCCGACACCCTACAACCTGCTTCATTAGACGGCAGAATGGCCAGAAAAAGCGCATCCTGCCCCAATGCTTTTCTATCTCATGGCAACCCGGCTTTTGCCTTTTTGCTGCTGCCGCTGCCCCGATTTCGCCCGGCTTTCCGCTCCCCAGCGTGTATCCTTCCATAGGAATGAAGCGAATTCTCACGGCTGTTGTCCTGATCCCTATTGCCATTCTTCTGGTCTTCTGGGCCCCCTTCTGGCTCTTCACTCTGGCCTGCGCCGCCGTGGCCGAGCTTGCCCTGTGGGAGTATCTGGCCCTCGCCGACGGCATGGGAGCTAAAACGCCCCGCGTGGCGACGTGCATTGCGGTGGCCGTGCTGTTCTTCTTCGCCTTCCGGTTTCCTGACCTGCTGACGCCGCTGCTGGGCGGTATCGCGCTGATTCTGCTGGCACTGTGTACCTTTCGCTCGCCGCTCAACCGGATTCTGCCGGATGCGGCCTTCTCCACCTTCGGGGTGTTCTATATCGGTCTCTCGCTGATTACGCTGCCGCTGTTGAGCGCGCAGGAGAATGGCCCGGCGCTGCTGCTCTTCCTTTTCTTCGCGGTCTGGGCCGGCGACATTGCTGCGCTCTATATCGGCAAACTCTTTGGCCGCCACAAGATGGCTCCGCATCTGAGCCCGGGCAAAACCTGGGAGGGCGCGGCAGCTTCGCTCGCCGCCAGCGCCTTGTCGGCGCTCTTTCTCATCTGGCTGGCGGGTTTTCTGGCCAATCATGGGGTCAACGCGCTCAGCTATCCGGGATCGATCGTGCATTGGCTCATTCTGGCCGTGCTGCTCAACGCTGCCGCCCAACTGGGCGACCTGGTGGAGTCGGGGCTCAAGCGCGGCGCGGGCGTGAAGGATTCCGGCACGCTGCTGCCGGGCCATGGCGGCATGCTTGACCGCATCGATGCGCTGCTGCTGGCGGCTCCGCTGCTGTGGTACGCTCAGATTGCCCAGCAGTATTTCTAATACTTTCGGGAAATATCTTGTATCAGGGCATGGCTTTAGCCATGCCGTAACCCGCCCCCAAAAGGTGGGCTTCCGCCCCAAAGGAATGTCTTTGAAGCGCATCGCCATCCTGGGCTCGACCGGTTCCATCGGGCAGAGCACCCTCAGCATCATCGAGAGTTTTCCTGAGCGATTTGCCGTGGCCTCGCTGGCCGCGGGGCGCAACCTGGAGGCTGCGTTTGAGCAGGCCTGCCGCTGGCGTCCCTTGGCGATTTCACTCGCCACCGAAGAACTCGCCGCCCAGCTGGCCGCGCGCCTCAAGGCTGCCGGAGTCACCGGCATCGAGGTGCTGCACGGCACCGCCGGAACCGTCCGCGTGGCCACGCTGCCTGAGGTGGACTTTGTAGTTTCGGCCATCGTGGGCGTGGCTGGTCTCGAAGCGACTTACGCCGCCGTCGAGGCGGGCAAGCCCGTCGGCCTGGCCAACAAAGAGGCCATGGTGGCCGCCGGAGACCTGCTGAACGCCGCCGCCCGCGCCAAAAACGTGCCGCTGCTGCCCATTGACTCCGAGCACAACGCGATTCACCAGTGCATGCGCGCCGGCGATCTCCACGAGGTGAAGCAGATCTGGCTCACCGCCTCGGGAGGGCCCTTCCGGACGCTGCCGCTGGCCGACTTTGAGCACATCACCGTGGCGCAGGCCCTCAAGCATCCCACGTGGGTGATGGGCCGCCGCATCACGATTGACTCGGCCACCATGCTCAACAAAGGCCTGGAGATCATCGAGGCCTGCCGCCTCTTTGACTTGCCGCCCTCGGCCGTCAAGGTGACCGTGCATCCGCAATCGACGGTGCATTCGCTGGTGGAATATGTGGATGGCAGCCTGCTGGCGCAGATTTCCGTCACCGACATGCGCCTGCCGATTCTCTATGCCATGACCTGGCCGGAGCGGGTGGCCTCGGAGCTGACCTTTGACATGACCGCGCTCAGCCAGCTCACCTTTGAGACGCCGGACTTCGAGCGCTTCCCCTGCCTGCGGCTGGCCTACGAGGCGGCGGAAACCGGCGGCGCGCACACCATCGCGCTCAATGCCGCCGATGAGATTGCCGTGGAGGCATTCCTCGAAGGGGTCATCCCGTTTCCGGGCATCCCACGTACAATAGAGCAGGTACTGGAGGCGACGCCTCATCGGCATCCGCAGAGCATCACAGAAGTGCTCGCGCTCGATGAACAGGCTCGCGAGACCGCGCGCAAGTTGCTAGCCCCGGCTTTCCGCGACGCGGCCACACCCTCCCGCGTCTAATCAGATTCAGGACTTCTTTCGAAAAGCTTTTATGCCATTTTTCCTAACCGCCACTGTCTCCATGCTCATTGTGCTGGGCATCATGGTGCTCGTGCATGAGCTCGGCCATTTCATCGCCGCCAAGGCCTTTGGCGTGCGCGTGGAGGTCTTCTCGATCGGCTTTGGCACGCGGCTCTTCGGCTTTCGCCGGGGCGACACGGACTACCGCGTCTGCCTGCTGCCGCTGGGCGGCTATGTGAAGATGGCCGGCGAGCTGGGCGGCGATGGCACCGTTCCGCTGAACACCGGCAACAAGACGGGCAAGGACGAAGACGGCCCGCGCGTGCTCGACCCCGGCGACCTGAACTCCAAGCCCCGCTGGCAGCGCATCATCATCGCGCTGGCCGGCCCGGTGGCTAATTTTCTGTTGGCCTTTGGCCTCATGACCGGCCTCTACATGATGCACAACGAGGTGGATCGCTACCTGTCAGAGCCGGCGGTGATCGATGTGGTCAAGGCCAACTCCGCCGCCGCCAGGGCGGGCCTCGAGGCGGGCGACAAGATTCTGCAGTTCGACGTGGCCCATGACCCCACCTGGCAGCAGGTGCGCATTCGCGCCGCGCTCGATGCGAACTCGACCATCCCCGTGACGGTGGAGCGCACGGTGAATGGCAAGAGCGAAGATGTCTCCACGCACCTGTTCATCGCCGACCCGACCAAGGGGCAGGACTTCAGCCTGGATGAAGTGGGCCTGATTCCGCGCATGCAGAACGGGCCCATGAAGGTGACCGACATTGTGCCGGGCTTCCCCGCCGCCAAGGCCGGTCTGAAGCCGGGCGACAAGGTCGCGGCGCTCAACGGCGTGCCGCTGCACTCGGTGATGGCCGTGATTGCCTGGCTGCAGCAGCAGCATGGGCAGCCTGTGACCATGACCATTTTGCGCGACGGCCAGACACAGCAGCTTACCGTCACGCCCAAGTGGGGCGATGACGGCAGCGGACAGATGGGCTACCGCCTCGGCTTTGGCGTTGCCCAGCCGCCTTACAACATTGAGCAGATGCCCTTCTTTGCGGCGCTGCGCCAGTCGGCGGTGATCAACGCGCATTACTCCGGCTACATTCTGGACGTGCTGCACCGCCTGGTCACGCACAAGACCGGCCTGCAGCAGTTGAGCGGCCCCATCGGCATTGCCCGCGAAACCGGCGAGGCCGTGCAGATGCCGGGCTGGCAGCCGCTCATCAACCTGATGGCGCTCATCAGCCTCAACCTCGGCATCATGAACCTGCTGCCGTTCCCGATTCTTGATGGCGGCATGATTACGTTTCTGGTGATTGAAGAGATTCTGCGCCACGACCTCAAGATCGAGATCAAAGAGCGCATCTATCAGGTCGCCTTTGTGGTGCTGATTCTGTTCTTCGCCTTTGTGATGTTCAACGACGTCTCAAAGCTGAACCTCTTCAGCAAACTCAAGCCGTAACGGTCTTCAGAGCTTTGCGGATTTGAGCGGAACCAGTCCCCAGTTGTCAGTCCACAGTTATCAGTCCACAGTATTCAGTCCACAGTCCTCAGTTGTAAGTTTTCAGTTCTCGTACAGCGTCATTCTGAGCCGCAACGCGGCGAAGAATCCCGGCGATCTTCCGGTCGCCACCGCTGCGTCAGGTTTCTCCCACACCCTACGGCACCATGGGAGAAAGCTGTCAACGGCATTCGCGGGACAACTTCGCCTCCCGCCGCCAGGCATTGACCACTGACAACTGATAACTGAGGACTGGGGACTGATCACTGAGGATTGACAACTGGGGACTGAGATCCCCGCCGTTCTACTACAATCAACTCATGCGCCGCATTTATCTCGACGCCAATGCCACCACACCCGTGTTGCCCGAGGTGCTGGAGGCGATGCGTCCGTGGTTTCTTGAGAGCTTTGGCAACGCCTCCTCGATTCACCAGCCGGGCCAGCGCGCCCGCGCCGCTGTGGAGCAGGCTCGCGAATTTGCTGCCCAACTGGTGGGTTGTCGTCCCGGCGAAATTGTCTTTACCTCGGGCGGCACGGAAAGCGACAATGCCGCCCTTTTTGGTGCCCTGAAGCCGGGCGACCACCTCATCACCACGACCATTGAGCATCACGCCGTGCTGCACACGGCCGAGAAGCTGCGCGACCGCGGCATGGAGGTCACCTTTCTGCCGGTCTCGGCCGAGGGCGTGGTCGATCCGGACGAGGTGCGCCGCGCCTTCCGGCCCAATACGCGGCTGGTGAGCATCATGTATGCGAACAACGAGACCGGCGCGATTCAACCGATTGCTGAAATCGGCCGGCTCACGCGCGAGGCCGGCATTCTGCTGCACACGGACGCGGTGCAGGCCGCGGGCAAACTGCCGATTGATGTGAAGGAACTGAACGTCGATCTGCTCAGCATCTCCGGCCACAAGATGCACGCGCCGCAGGGCACAGGGCTGCTCTATATTCGGCGGGGACTGCAACTGGAGCCGATGCTCTTTGGCGGCTCGCACGAGCGCCAGCGCCGCGCCGGCACCGAAAACGTGCCGGGCATTGTGGGCTTTGGCAAAGCGGCAGAACTTGCGATGGCGGGCCTCGCCTCCGGCGCGATTGAGAAGATGGCCGCGCTGCGCGACCGCCTGGAACAGGGCGTGCTCGCCGCCGTGGAAGGCGCGGGCGCGCACAGCACGGGCGTGCCGCGCACGGCCAACACCACCAGCCTCTACTTTGATCAACTGGAGGGTGAGGCGCTGGTGATCTCGCTCGACCTGCGCGGGCTCGCCGTCTCGGGCGGCTCGGCCTGCATGTCGGGCGCGACCGATCCGTCGCATGTGCTGCTCGCGATGGGCGTGCCGGGCCCCCGGGCGCGCGCCACCATTCGTTGCAGCCTCAGCAAGCTCAACACTGCGGAAGACATCGACGCCGCGCTCGAAGTGATTCCTGCATGCGTGGCGCGTCTGCGCGAGCTGTCCCCGGCGAACGCGGGCACGCTGGGCTGATTCGTAGTCCTCCGGTCTTCGCTGACGGGGGAGAATGCAAGCCAGCCCCCCAGTCTCCGGTGGTCAGTCCCCAGTGGCCAGTATCCAGTGGCCAGTGGTCCGTCTTCGGGTTTCATCCTGCGGGGTGGGTGCCCCATTCAAGCCCGCCGTTGGCTTGAGTGGGGTTGTCCCTCTGCGACGTGGGACAGAATCCCTGACTCTCTCCGATATCCCCGTCACTTTTCCAACGGCACTTCAAACGAGAACAATTCCTGCCCGTCCGGCCCTTGCACCTGGCGCACGGAGAGCCGCGCCCCGGTGAGCGGATTGGTGCCGAGACCCTCCACATCAAACCAGAGAAATCCCGCCACGGTGGCATGCGCGGGCACGGCGAGTGCGTTGTATGCGTAGCGGCGAAAGTCCTGTTCCACCTTCGCATCGGAGTCCCTGGCGTGCGTGTTTACTTCAAACGGCCCCAGCGGAATCTGTCGGCCGCGCTTGTCGCGCAGCGGAATGGCGCGCTCCACATCGTCGGGAGTGGCCGCGTCGATGCGGTCGCCGTTTGCGCTCATGAAATAGACGCGCACCTCGGCAATCGAGATGGGCCGGTCATTGTGATTGGTGATGACGAGGCGGATGGGCACAAAGCCGAAGCGCCCGTAAGGAATGGCGAAGACCCGCTGCTGCGCGGCACGGGGGAAGGGCACGGCGGCGATGGAGACGCGCGCCTCTGTGACCGCGTGGGCATAGCTCTCTGCGGCGCGCGCCTGCGGCAAATGGCGCGCGGCCTGTGCGAAGGGCGCGGTGAGCAGTGCCCCAAAGAGCGCGGCCATGGCAAAGAAACGAGCGTGCATAAGCCTGGGCAAATTATCATCGCAAGCGGAAGCCTCCGTAAAGAGATCGATTGCTGCTTGCCCTTTACAGTCTCGCGTTGCTGCTCGTGCTCGTGGTGGGCGCGCCCTTCTGGCTGGTGCGCATGGCCACGGCGGGCAAGTATCGCGAGGGGCTGTGGCAGCGGCTCGGCTTGGTGCCGCGCGCGCTGCGCGAGGCTGTGGCGGGCAAGCGCGTGATCTGGGTGCATGCCGTCTCCGTGGGTGAAGTGCTGGCCGCGAGCCGCCTCATTCTCACCCTGCGCGAACGGAGCGGCTGCACGGTGGTGGTCTCGACCACCACGCGCACGGGCCAGCGGCTGGCGCGCGAGCGTTTTGGCTCCGCATTGGGGGCCGAGACAGTCTTCTATTTTCCGCTCGACTTTGCCTTTGCGGTGCGTGCGTATCTGCGCGTACTGCGGCCGCGGATGGTGGTGCTGCTGGAGACGGAGTTCTGGCCGCGCCTGCTCACGGAGTGCCGCCGCAGCGAAATTCCGGTCTGCGTGGTGAATGCGCGCATCTCGGATCGGTCGTGGCCGCGCTATCATCGGCTGCGCTTTTTGTGGCGGCATCTGCTGGCGCACTTTGCCGCCGTGCTGGCGCAGAGCGAACTCGATGCCGAGCGCCTGCGCGCGCTGGGCGCGGCGAATGCGCAGGCGGCGGGCAATTTGAAGTACGACATATCACCCCAGCAACGAGCACCTGTCGCGGGAGACTCAGCGGCACGCACGCCCGCGACGGCGGTGGAGCTGGTGCGGCAGCACCTGCCGCCGCAGGTTCCGGTGCTGGTCTGCGGATCGACCTGCGGACAGGGAAGCGAGAGCGAAGAGCGTTTGCTGCTGGCCGCGCTGCCGTCCGATGTGGTCACGATTCTCGCGCCGCGCCATCCCGAGCGCTTTGAGGCGGTGGCGCAGATGCTTGATCACAGCGGCAGAGCGTGGCATCGCCGCAGCGCGTGGGCCGCGCAGCCTGTGCCACTTGTGCCCGGCTCGGTGCTGCTGCTCGACAGCATCGGCGAGCTCGCGAGCCTGTATGCGCTCGCCACGGTGGCCTTTGTGGGCGGCAGCCTGTTGCCGCTCGGCGGGCATAATCCATTGGAGCCCGCGCAGTTTGCCGTGCCGGTGGTGATGGGCGAGCACTATGCGAACTTTCGCGGCGTGGTCGCGGCGCTTGAGTCAGAGAATGCGCTGCGATTGACCAGCCCGTCTGCGCTGGGCAGCACGTTTGCCGGGCTTCTGGCGCATCCGGAGCAGGCGCGCGCGATGGGCGAGCGGGCAAGGATGGTCTGCGAGCGCGAAGCCGGAGCCACGGAACGTGCGGTGAAAACGCTGCTCGCCGTGCTCGAAAAAGAGCGGGAGGGTGCGCGATGAATCCGCAGCGGCTGCTCGCGCCTTTGACGCCGCTCTATGCGCTGGGGCTGGCGCTCAAAAATCGTCGCTACGATGGTTACAAAAACGGGCAGAAAGATTCCGCAACCGTGCAACGCCTTGCGTGGCCGGTGATCAGCGTGGGCAATCTCTCGGTGGGCGGCGCGGGCAAGACTCCCGTGGTGATGCGCCTGGTCGAGCTGCTGCGTGAAGAGGGAATGCACGCCGACGTGCTCTCGCGTGGCTATGGCCGCCGCTCTCAAGGCGTGGCGCGCGTGCCGTCCGCCGATGCGGCGGGCAACGCTGAAGACCACTTGGCCGCGCAATATGGGGATGAGCCGGTGCTCATCGCCGCCACGACGCATGCGCCGGTGTATGTGGGGGCTTCGCGGTATGAGGCGGGACAACTCGCCGAACGCGAGGCCGCGTTCGCACACGAGGAGCCGGGAAGCGCCCGTGCCGTACACATTCTGGACGATGGCTTTCAGCATCGGCAGCTTGCGCGGGATCTCGACATCGTGGTGCTGCATGCCAGTGACTTTCACGAGTGGCTGCTGCCTGCAGGCCGCCTGCGCGAGCCGCTGCGCGCGCTGCGCCGCGCCGATGTGCTGGTGCTGCGCGAAGAGGACTCGGATCTGGACTCGGATCTGGCCGCGCGCCTCGACGCCTTGGATTTGCAACAGCCACGGTGGCTTGTGCGCCGTTCGCTGCAGATGCCCGCGGGGTTGCCGGCGCAAACGCCGGTGCTGGCCTTTTGCGGCATTGCACGGCCGCGGGAGTTTTTTGCCGCGCTCACGGCGCAGGGTGCGAACCTTGTGGCGCAGGCGGCGTTTCGCGATCACCGCGCCTTTACTGCCGCCGATCTTGACTACCTGCTTGCGCTTGCGCGCAAGCACCAGGTGCAGGCCTTTGTCACCACGGAGAAAGATGCCATCCGGCTCACGGCCGCGCAGCGTGCGCGGTTGAGCCGCGCCGCGCCGGTTTTGACCGCCCCGCTCACGGTGCAATTTCTTGAGGAATCCGCTGTGCGCGCGCAACTTCTCGCTGCGGTTTGCCGTCAGTGAGATTGCGACTGGCATGAGAAAATAAAGGCTTGCCTGAAAATTCCAAATCGTTGCGCGTGCTGCTTGTGCGCCTGGGCGCCATGGGCGACATTCTGCATTCGCTGCCCGCGGTGACGGCGCTGCGCCGGGCGCATCCGGAGTGGACTCTGGGCTGGGCCGTCGAGCCGCAGTGGAGCGAGCTATTTTGCGCCGCGCACGCTACGCCGGGCACGGCTGGCATGCCGCTGGTGGACGCGCTGCATATGGTTCCGGCGAAGCGCTGGGCCAAGGCTTGGATGCGCCGCTCCACGCGCGAAGAGGTGATGGCCGTGCGCCGCGAGCTGCGCGCGCAGCACTACGATGTGGCCGTGGACCTGCAGGGGGCCGTGCGCTCGGCGCTGCTGGCCCGTAGCGCTGGCACGCCCCGGTTGATTGGAGAGGCGGTGCCGCGCGAGCCTGCCGCGAAGTGGCTCTTCAAAGAGAAGGTGCCGACGCGCGGCGTGCATGTGATTGAGCAATCCATCGAAGTGGTCAATGCTATCGCGGGCGATCATCTGGATTTCACGCTGCCGCTGCTGCCTACGGATACCGAAAGCGAAGCCTTTGCGGCCACGCTGCCGCAGCCCTTTGTGCTGCTGAGCCCCGGTGCCGGCTGGGGCGCGAAGCGCTGGCCGGCCGCGCGTTACGGAGCGGTGGCGCGAGCGCTCGCCGCGCAGGGTTTTCATGTCTGCATCAACAGCGGCCCCATGGAAATGGCGCTGGCCGAAGAGATTGTGCAGTCGAGCGGCGGCGTTGTGCACACGCTGACGCCGAGCCTGTCAAAGCTGATGGCCATCACTCGCCGCGCGGCGCTGGTGATTGCGGGCGACACGGGCCCGCTGCATTTGGCCTGTGCGCTGGGCCGACCCACGGTGGGCATTTTTGGCCCGACGGACCCGGCGCGCAACGGTCCATTTGGCAATGATTTTCGCGTGCTGCGCCACCCTGAGAGCAAGCGCGATCACACACGCCGCGCCGAGCCCGAGGCGGGATTGCTCACCATCACGCCTGAGGCCGTCACCGCTGCCGCGCTGGATCTGCTGGCCGCGCCGCAAACTTCCGCACTGCGAGGAAACGCTTGAGCCCCTCTGCCGCACCGCAACAGAAGCCCACGTGGTCGCGCATTGCGCGGCGCATTCGCGTGCCGCTTGGATTTGTATTTGCCGCTGTCTTTTTGTGGCTCGCGCGTCCGGAGTGGACTTCGCTGGGCTACAGCCTGCTGCTGGTGCTGCCCGGCCTCGCGCTGCGCGCGTATGCGTCGGGCTATGTGAAGAAAAATCGCGAACTCACCACCACCGGCCCTTACGCCTACACGCGCAATCCGCTTTACCTGGGCTCGCTGCTGATGGCGCTGGGCTTTGCGGTGGCCTCGCGCAATGCGTGGATTCTGCTGGGCATCGCGGTTCTCTTCTTCGCAATTTATTTGCCTGTGATTCGCTCGGAAGAGGCTTTTCTGCGTGGCGAGTTTGCCGGCTTTGACGCTTATTGCGCGCGCGTTCCGCGGCTTTTTCCGCGGCTCACGCCCGGAACCCCACGGGTAAAGGGGGAGGGGGGATTTTCTTCCGGCCTTTACCGGCGGCATCGTGAGTACAATGCGTTTATGGGTGCCGCAGCCCTCTATGGCGCATTGCTGCTGCGGCTCTACTTCCACCGCTGATCTTCTACTGAAGAGATCGAACACTGAAGGAATCGAGGACAGATTGATTCGGCGTACTCTTTTGCCTGCCATGGCCACCCTGCTGTTGCTCACGGGCAGCCTGCACGCACAGTCGCCGCAGTCGCTGCCCGCACTCGCGCCGCCCCGCGCCGGCTACAGCTTTCCCGCGCACCAGACGCTTACCTACTCGGTGGACTGGCGCGTCTTCCCGGCCGGCACGGCTGTGTTTCATCTGGAACAGGACGGGAGCTTTGAGCACGTCTCAGTCACAAGCGAGACGCTCGGCGCCGTCAATCTGATCTACAAGGTCATCGATAAATTTCAGTCCACCTTTGACCGCGCGACGGGATGCTCGCTCAACTTTTCAAAGCAGACGCAGGAAGGCCGCCGCAAGGTCAACAGCGTCGAGCAGTTTGACTATGCCAAGGGCGAAGAAGTTTTTCAGGAGAAGAACCTGGTCGCCGGCAATCAGAAGCGCATTGTGTCAAAGATTCCTTCGTGCGTGACGGATGATCTCTCGGCCATCTTTTATCCTTCGTCGCAGGATCTTCAGGTAGGGCACAGCTTCGGCATTCCCCTGGCGGACGCCACGCGCACGGTTGCCGTCACGATGAAGGTGGAAGACCACGAGCAGATCAAGACGCCGCTCGGCAGCTTTGCCACGGTGCGCGTGCAGCCCACGGCCGATGCCGGAGTGGTGAAAAATCGCGGCAACATCTGGATCTGGTACACCGATGACGCGCGGCATATTCCGGTGCAGATGCGGGCGCGGCTCTTCTGGGGCACAATCACTTTTCAACTGACGGCCATGACCGACAAGTAGCGCAGTCTGCTACTGAATGCGGTAACGCTCGCGCATCAGCCGCTGCAGGCGCGGCTTGTAGAGCAGGCGGAAGGCCAGCTCCTTGTCAGGAAACATCGCCAACGCGGCCCGCTCGGACTGCGCGATCATCTCGGCGGCCTCGTCGATGGAGAGATGAGGGCTTTGCCCGATCACGGACATCACCATATCCATCATGAGTTGCAGGCGGCGAAGCTTGCGGCGTTCCTCGCGAAGCTCGGCTGCGGTTTGCGCCAGTTGCGGCGCGGAGGCGGAATCGGATTCCATGCGGCGGCGTTCCTCCTGTGAAAGCATTTTCAGCCATGCGGTCCGGTGTCTCGCGGCGAAGCGTTGTGGCCGTTCTTTGATGGAACGCTGACGCTGGACAGCTCGCACGGATCACGCCTGGAGTGAACATGCTTTGCGGCGATGTTAACTCCACTGCCATGGCTGCGCACGCTGAAAAATGCCCAGCATGGCCCGATGCGTTTTCACGCGGCGCATGGGTATCCGCGAGAGATGACCTGCGCCACGGCATCGGCCGCGCCAGCCGCGCCCGGCGCCGGGCACGCGTGGGGAAAAGCCGCCGGTGCATGGGGCTTTCCTGTATGGCCTTGAGATCAACTTCTGTCGTGGCGCCGGTGGTGGCGTCAGGCGTGACGCCGGGGTCTGCCGGCGGCGCGGGAGGGTGCGTCTGGCAAGAGCGTGCTTCGATCTCGTTCATAAAACAAACCATTGTCTCGGTCATGCGCTCGCACATTGCCTTGAGGTCAAAGCCGTCCTGGCCGTAGCCGGGGGTCTCCCAGGGTTTGATGGCCTGGGCGGCTTTGCGCTCGGCCTCCTTTTGCGGAATGAGGTCGCGACGCAGCAGCGGCAGCAGAGCCTGTGAGAGCGTGGGGGCGCGGCGTTCTTCGGCGCGGCGCTCCTCTTCGGCGGACTCGCGCTCGAGCTCGACCGTGAGTTTGATGAGCGAGACGCTGCCTTCGCAGAGCTTGCCGGCAAAGGCCTTGGCAATCTCTTTTTCGCGCTCGTGCACGGCGGCGAGCAGCGCCTGCGCGAAGCTGCGGCGCGACCAGACGGAGGCGAGAGCTTCGTCTGGCTCGCCGTTTTGGTCGTAGTCGCGCAGCGGATCGTAGGAGGGGTCGAAGACCGCGCCGGGAGCGGGGAAATGCGGCGCAGTGGATGCGGGCCGCGCCGTGTAGGGGCTGTCGTCGTGCGGCTCGCCGGCCATGCGGGCGGGAATTTCTTCGGGGTTCATGCCGTGCTCCTTGCTGCTGCCTGGTGCTGCGATCTGGCGCTGCGACCTGGCTTGCTTCTTGCTGAAAAAGCGAACGGGACGCCGCGTGTGCAGGCGTCCCGTTCGGGGAGGAGAAGTCTCTATTTTTAGAGTAGCAAGTTTGGGGGAAATTACCGGCAGTTGCCAGTTTTCAGTCCCCAGTTTTCAGTTTTCAGTTCTCAGTTCTCAGTCCCCAGTGGTCGGTCCCTCTCCGCGAGGCGTCATTCTGAGGCCTGCTTTTGGCCGAAACGGGGTGGGAAGAATCCCGGCGATGCTTCGGGTGTCGATGCTGCCCGGAGTCTCTCCCATCTGCTCGCGAGCATCGCGGAAGAAGCCCGTGGCTCCATGGGAAACGTGCTGAATCCCACTCGTCACCATGCCCTTGCCGGAAATTCCCCCATCTCTTGCTACTCTGAAATCAGGGCATCCTTTTATTCCCGTGTTTCGCTGCTCGGAATTGCAAATGTGAATCCCCATTCGCATTATTTAACATTTAGAATCAATCACCTGCGGCCATCTTTTAGAAAAATGCGCAAATGTGAGTCTCCATTCACATTTCAAGTGCGCCCTCTTCCGCCCACCAAATCCCGCCCGCGAATGGGAGAAACTTCGGGCAGCATCGGATCCTGAAGCATCGCCGGGATTCTTCCCACCCCGGGAACGAAGACCCGTTCCCCGGGGACGCCGTTTCGGCCAGAAACAGGCCTCAGAATGACGCCGCGGGACTGAAAACCGGGGACTGACAACTGGGGACTAAGAAATCGTGACTGGCGCCTGAAAGGTACCGTCGCCATTGCCGAGCATCACCTCAAGGCTGCCGCTGCTTTGTGTGCTGCAGTCTTCCGTGCCGACAATGAGGTCGTCTTTGCCGTTGCATCCTGGTGATGATCATCACGGAGGATGCTGCTGAAATCGTTCATACCATGAAGGCATGGTGAGACGGGGACCATAAATCACGATTCGAGAGGTTATGGCAACTTCAGCCCACAGCATCGTAGATAGTACGGATGTGGTTTTTCACGTTCATGAGGTGTCGAAAACCTACCAGACCGGCGATGTCACGGTCACCGCTCTGCGCTCGGTCAGCCTCGATCTCTCCGCCGGGGAATTCATCGTCATCCTGGGGCCTTCGGGCAGCGGTAAATCCACTTTGCTGAATATTATGGGCGGGCTCGATACGCCCACCACTGGCGACGTGCGATTCCGCGACCACTGGCTCTCCAAGGCTGGAGACGCGGGCCTCACTCAGTTCCGCCGCGAGCATGTCGGCTTCGTCTTTCAGTTCTACAACCTCATTCCCAGTCTCACCGCGCTTGAGAACGTCGCTCTTGTCACTGAAATCGCCGAGCACGCCATGGCCCCCCGCAAAGCGTTGCGACTGGTGGGCCTCACCGAGCGGCAGAACCATTTCCCCTCACAACTCTCCGGCGGGGAGCAGCAGCGCGTCGCCATCGCGCGCGCCATCGCCAAAACGCCCGATATTCTGCTCTGCGACGAGCCGACAGGCGCGCTCGATTACCCGACCGCAAAACTTATTCTGGAAGTGCTCGCTGACGTGAACCGGGAGTTGCACACGCTCGTCGCTGTGATCACGCACAATACGGCCATTGCAGACATGGCAGACCGCGTCGTCCGTCTGCGCAGTGGAGAAATCACAGAGATCACGCGCAACGCCCGAAAGGCGCGCCCCGACGAACTGGAGTGGTAAGCCATGGCTGTACTCCAACGCAAACTCGTCCGCGACCTTCTCCACATTCGGGGCCAGGCCATCGCCATCATTCTTGTCATCGCGTGCGGTGTCGCGGCCTTTGTCACTATGCGATCCATGTATCGGTCACTGTTACGATCTCAGGCCGACTACTACGCTCGTTATCGCTTTGCCGATGTTTTTGCCGAACTCAAGCGCGCTCCCGAGCGTGCCGCTGACCGTATCCGGGAGGTGCCGGGGGTTGCCCGGGTGCAGCCCCGTGTGGTGATGGATGTTACGTTGAACGTTCCGGGACTCGATGAGCCCGCCGTGGGCCGGCTCATCTCCATGCCCGCCGAAAATAGCGGCGCACTCAACGCGCTCTTTCTTCGCAGGGGTAGATTCATCGAGCCGCACGCTGCCAACGAGGCCGTTGCAAGCGAAGCCTTCGCCTCCGCCAATCATCTGCAACTCGGCAGTACCATTCAGGCCATCATCCAGGGCCGCTGGCAGCGATTGACCGTCGTTGGGATCGCTCTATCCCCGGAATACATTTACGAAATCCGAGGCGGCGCCTCGCTATTTCCCGATAACCGCCGCTTCGGTGTTCTGTGGATGTCGCCGGAAGCCCTGCAGTCCGCGCTCGACATGAAGGGCGCCTTCAACTCGGTCGCCGTATCGCTGCGGCCACACGCCAACGAATTGGAAGTCATCGCCTCCATGGACCGCATTCTCGACCGCTATGGGTGCCTTGGCGCGTACGGGCGAGAAGATCAGATCTCGCATCGCTTCATCTCTGACGAAATATCTCAGAACCGTATCAGCGCGATGATTATTCCGGCCATCTTTCTTCTGGTCGCGGCCGTGCTCGTACATCTGTCCTTCACCCGTGTTGTCAGCATGCAGCGCTCAGAGATCGCCGTCATCAAGGCATTCGGTTTTACCAGCGGCCAGGTGGCCGCGCACTATGTACAGTTCAGTCTTCTGATCGCATCCGCCGGATACCTGCTTGGCTGCGTGGTGGGATGGGTTTTTGGCATTCGTCTCGCAAGGCTTTATGCGGAGTTCTACCGATTTCCCATTCTTATTTACCGGCCTGAAGTCAGCATCTTCTTCTGGGCCGGGCTCATTTGCGCGGGCACAGCCATTGCCGGTGCGCTTGTTCCCGTTCTTTACGCGGCCGCGCTTCCGCCGGCTGAGGCCATGCGCCCCGAGTCTCCGCAGCAATTCCGCCCTACGCTGCTGGACAGGTTCAATCTCCGTGTCCGCTCCGCGGCTTTGCGCATGATGTTACGCAACCTCGAGCGACGCCCGTGGAGAGCCCTGGCCTCTGCCTTCGCCATCTGCACCGCCATTATGATTGTCGTCGTCGAGTTTGGCATGCTCGACTCCCTTGATCGCATCATGGATCTGCAGTTTCGCGATACGCAGCGGGAAGATATCACCGTCACCTTTAACGAAGCGCGCTCGGCCGGCATTCGGCAGGAACTGGCTCACCTGCCTGGCGTTATTGCCTCCGAGCCCTTTCGCGACGTCCCTGTGCGTCTGCGCTTCCAGCATCGATCTCACAAAACCAGCCTGCTTGGACTGTCGCGCGACAGCCGCATGCGGCTCATGATCGACCAGCAGGGGCGTCGTGCGCTCATGCCGCCTGACGGTGTCGTCCTCTCCACTACACTCGCTGAACTCCTCCACGTCGTGCCGGGAGAATCCGTCCAGGTCGAAATCCTCGAAGGACGCCGCCTCGTGCGTAGTCTTCCCGTCGCGGCGCTTGTGGATGAGCCGCTCGGCACCAACGCCTACATCGAGCTACCTGCGCTCAATCGCCTTCTGCAGGAAGGTGGATCCATCTCAGGAGCATTCCTCCAGGTCGACGCGGCAAAGCAGCCGCTGCTCTACCAGAGCCTGAAAACCTTGCCTGCGGTGGCGTCCGTGGCGATCAAGAAAACTACCGTAGACAGCTTCCGGGACACTATCAACCGCAGCATGGCACTGTCGCTTGGCACACTCATTATTTTTGCCGCTATCATTGCCGCCGGCATGATTTACAACGGAGCACGCATCGCACTCTCTGAGCGAGCTCGCGAACTCGCCACGCTCCGCATACTTGGCTTCACGCGGCAGGAGATTACCTCGATCCTGCTGGGCGAGCAGGCCGTGATCACGCTCTTCGCGCTGCCCTTCGGCTTTGCCGCCGGCTACGGTCTGAGCGCGCTTCTGGCAGCCCGCCTTCAGACTGAGCTATATCGAATGCCGCTGGTCGTGCGTCCCACGAGCTACGCCTGGGCGCTTCTCATGGTTCTCTTCTCTGCGGCGCTTTCCGGCAATCTCGTGGGGCGCCGCATCGCGCATCTGGATATGATCTCTGTACTCAAATCGAGGGAATGATATGAAGCGGCGACGGTTAGTTATTTTCCTTGTCATCGTGCTGTTGCTCGGTGCGGGGCTTGCATTCATCTTTCGACCCGCTTCCGTACCCGTGGAAACCTCTGTGATCGCAAAAGGCAGCCTGCAGGAAACGGTCGAAGAAGAAGGCAAAACCCGCATGCACGACCACTTTACGGTCGCCGCCACCGTTGCCGGAAAGCTGCGGAGAATCCATCTTGATGCTGGCGACGCCGTGAAGGAAAACCAAATCATCGCATGGATTGACCCTGCACCCATTGACCCTCGGCAGCAGGCCATACTCCAGGCGCGCCTGGATGCAGCTCGAGCCAGCCAGAAGCAGGCAGAAGCACTCGCCGCCCGTGCCGCTGCCGACCAAGCACAGGCGCAAAAGGATCTCGATCGCGCGCGCCAGCTTTTTCAGCACGGCATCATCTCGCAGGAAGCTCAGGAAAGAGCCGTCACGGTGGACTCTGTTGCCGCGAAACAGGCTCATGCCGCCGACTCCGCGCTCGAGGCCGCAAAATCTCAGGTAGAAGAAGCGAGATCAGCGCTGCTTGAGTATCACAGCGGACCCTCCACGCTGCCCACCCCCATCCGCGCTCCAATTGACGGCCGCGTACTCCGGCTGTTTGAAAAGAGCGAGCGCGTCGTCACACCCGGCATGCCACTGCTGGAAATCGGCTTTACGCCGCGGCTCGAAATTGTCTCAGACTTCCTCACGCGCGACGCTGTGCGCATCCAGCCTGAAATGCACGCCCTCATAACCGATTGGGGCGGCGCCGAGGATATTCCTGCGCGCGTCCGCCTCGTCGAACCTGGAGGATTCACCAAGGTCTCCGCTCTCGGCGTTGAGGAGCAGAGAGTCAACGTGGTTTGCGATCCAATTGGCCCTACCCATGGCCTTGAAGACGCCTATCACGTCAACGTGCAAGTCATTGTCTGGCAGGGTTCTAACGTTCTCAAAGTTCCGGCTAGCGCTATCTTCCGCTTCCAGAAGGAGTGGGCTGTATTTCTCGTCAAAAATGGCAAAGCCCATAGAACTATCGTCCAGATCGGGCACCGCGGCAGTACCTTTTGGGAAGTCACTGCGGGCTTGCGGCTGGGGGATCGTGTGGTTGTGCATCCCGGCGCCGATATTGAAGATGGCGTAAGAGTGAAAGAAAGCAGGGCTGCGCAGGAAGCTCACTGAGTGCCCTCCCACCCGCGAGAACCCAACGGCTGCCAATGAGAGATTTATTCATGAGCCGCTTGTCGAGATTTGATTTCCAGGCAGGGCGCCGGCTGTCTATCTTGATTCTCCAAGAGATGGTCGCTCTGGTGGAACCTTCACTCTAAGCGCGGCTGTTGTTTTAAGTGTGCGCGCACAGATAAAGTGAAAGTTCCTCATCTTTGAGATCAACCACTTAAGAATTCGCGTGATCGAGAAAGTGAAAGTGGAGACCGCGTTTAATGTGAAAGTTTCGTGATCAACGTGCGCTTTAAGATGAAAGTTTTCGCAACGCCCTTACAAGCAATTGATTATTCAGAGTTTGTAATGCGGTGTAAATTGCGTGTTGTTGAGCTGAATTACCACCTAAATCTGTCGAAGCACGTTCCCCTGCGGCTCAGGCTAATATCGCTTTTCTCGTGCCATCCTGGCTTTCTTCATGACGAGCCTGTCCCAATCGAACAGAAACGCTCTTAGCGATAATTCTGCTGACGATTGAGATTTATCACGGTCGATTAGCCCCGCCAGCAAATTAGATCTTGGGCACACGCAAGCCGGAGGATGCGGGCGTCAATCAATCTACTCAATACAAGTATCAGAAAACAGAGAGTGCCAGGACGGATTCATGTGGAGCCAGCATTGAATACTGAGCCAGCTTGTCGGGATTTCTGGGATGTGCAGGAAGCCGTGCCCCTTGCTGCATATCCATTCCGTACCGCTCCAGTCAAGGAAACTATGCGATGCGCGGCTGACGTGGGCGGGATTTGAGAGCAACTGAAGACATACCGGACAACGCCGTCGCGGGTCTCGCCAAGCCCAGCGAAACGCAAACAGGAAGCCGAGGAAGGCAACGACCATTTGAATGTATACCGCTGCCAACGAGCCGAGCGGATTTGCATAGTATGCGAGGGCGATTGACCAGAAACACATGCTCGGCACTATCAGCGCGATCTTGAAGGCGAAGAATAGCCAACGCGTGCGCGCTCCTTAGGGTCGCGGATGTTGGGGAGCGTCTCCAGTGGGTAACCGGGAACCTGCTCGACCGCGGAGCTAACCATCGGATGCCTCGCTTGTTGCTGGGTTTTTCTCGCAGGGAGAAGTGTGCCGTCAGATTCTGTCCTCATGCTGCTTCAATGAAAGTCATGCGAGCGCAGGTTGAGCAGTTGGCCAGAGAGGCTGCGCAGGCGATGAGCTTTCACGTGAATCACACGTCCTGATTTTGCAATGGACCCTCGACGAGCAGAAACTTGCTGCGTGTCACGACGAGCCGCTCGCGCTCAAAGAGATCAATGCGAATCACGCGGTCAGGAAAATACTGCACGCGCCGCAAAATCTGACGCCCAGCGATAGGCTCCACGCTGCCCTGCTCGTGAAAGCTGATCTGGTAATCACTCAGAAGCTGGATCGGGCAAGCCCAGACCTCCAGACACTTATCTGAATAACCGAAGATGGCCGACTCGCGGCCATGCACGGCGACAAATCGCTGCGGCTCGGCGGCGTCTGTTTTCCAGGCAAGAGCCGAGAGGTGCTGACTGCGTTCAGGCGTCTGTTGCGCCAAAAGATTGACTGCCGTCGGCAGCGCCAGAGCCGCGCAAAAAAGCAGAATGAATCAGCGAAGCAGAATGGATACGCGGTGCATGCGCGGCTCTACCAGGAGATCCGAACAGTTTTGTCTACGTATCCTTGCCCGGCAGGAAAGTCCACCGTCAGGGTTCGCACGTCATCGCCCAACCTGGAGCCGGACATCTCTGCGCCGTCAGCGTGCAGGTCAAGTCCCGGAATGTTTTCCCGCAGCGGAATGGACATCTGCTCGCCGGCAGGGGCGGATAGCGTCAAGGTGTAGGAGCGCGCGGTGTGCAGTTCTCCAATCACCTTGAGCTGATGTGTTTCAGAGCCTGGATTCGGAAGATGGCGCGGAACAAACGCCTCGACCGCAGGCAGAGGAATGTGAAGCTGCTGGCCTCCGCTTTGCGCGCCCGGGATGCGCGATGCAAGCTGCGGTGCATCCACGCCTGTAGCCGATTCTGTAACTATGAGCGATCCTTTATCCCGCTTGAAGCGCAGATCGACGGAGCCTTTGCCGAAGGGCAGCCGATCAATCGATGCCTCGGGCCAATTCGCAGGTAAAGAAGGGGAGACATAGAGGCGGCCGTGAGGCTCATCCCACTCCAGGCCAAACATGCCGCGCAGAATCGGAGAAATGACCATCGACGAAGACCAGAGCTGATGAGCAGTGCTTCGCCCCAGCACCTGGTAGAAGCGGCCAGAGAGTAACTCCGTAACATCGCCCGGGTCCTGCGGCCAGGTGAGATCCACATTCTGCATCATCGCGGCATAGCCAGCCAGCGGATGCCCGCTGCGGTATTCCGCGACTGCGGCCCAGCCCGTGAAGAGCGGCCACACCGATCCCTGATGATAACTAATGGGGTCATAGAAGCTGACCTTATCGCTTAGAATGCGGCTGCCCCAGTCGGTGGCAAACTCGCTGGAGGCCCAGCGCGACATCATTGCAGCGGCATGCGGCAGGGCAGAGGCATAGCTCCACCACGCGACCGCCGGAAAGATCGTAGCGGTTTTGTCGACGCTGCCATCCTCGTTGTGACTGAATGCGTAAAACTTGAGCGAAGGCATATAGTACTCGCGCTCGATCGTCGCTCGGATGTGACTGGCGCGAGCCGCGGCTGCTTGTGCGAGCGCGTCATGATGCGTCGCATGAGCCAGATTCGCAAAGGCAGCGCTGGCCTGCTCGTCGAGCAATGCCAGATAGATCTCCTGATGTGGCATCGAAGGCACCCACGACTCGACCCATCCGGTGCCGACGCTGTTGTTGTAAATTCCGTCCCTCGAGTCATGCGAGGTCTCAAACTGCCATGCCTTCTGCAACTGGTTCCACTTTGAAGCAACAAAAGCCTTATCCCCGCTGATCGTGTAGTAGTCATTCATCGCCATTTGCAGCAGCGGGGTGGAGTCAGCCGAGGCATATTCGTAGGGCAGAGACTTCCAGGCGACCAGATCGGCCGTCTGCGACCACTCATGCATAATCTCGCCATTCGCGCGTTGTCGGTGGAGCAGAAAGTCAATCTCCTGACGGGATGTCTGAAAGCCTCCGTAACTATTCACGGCAAAGAGCGTCCAGAGGGCATCGCGGCCAAAAAACCAGCCGAAGCCAGGCCGGGCAGCGTCACCTGATGCCACAAAGCCGGCCGTGAGAGCTTCCTCGTTAAAGTCAGGCGTGGTCTTGACACGCAGTTGATCCATGGCCGTGATGGCCCATGCAAAGGCCTGATTCAATCGCGCATCCGGCGTGTCGATACTCGTGTGCGTCTCAAGCAAATGCGCATAATACACACGGTTGGCGTCCACGAGAGATGAGACCCTCTGATCCAGCGACGCGAGACTTCGGTACAGGGATGCCTTGCTGGACGCCTGCTGGCTTGTGCTGAAAGTGATCAGTAACGGATACACTTTGCCGCGATCCTTTGCCGGATCGTAGTGCAGCACAAATTGCAGCGGCCAGTACTTTGCGCGTTCCTGATACGGCGCAAGAATGCCGGGCTCCGCATCAGGAATCGCAAGGGCCGCGGTGTTCTGAGGGAACGGGAGATGGAGGATGTAGAAACCGGAGTGACCGTTGGTTTTTACCCACTCCGGAGAAGACGCGTCAGGAGAGTTCGCCGGCCACATGCGCTGCATCACAGGATGCAGGCTGAACGTAATATCCATGGGACGAACCGCCTCAAACTGGTAGAGCACAAGCGCTCCATCCTGATTGGGCCCGCGTTTGGGAGCAAGCATAGTCTGGCGGATGGTGAAGTTGGCGTGCGAATACGTAATGGTCGTGGCATAGGGATGCACGTCAATCCATGCGGCATGCTTGTTGACGTCAATCGGCACCGCATAGTTCTTCATGCGCACGGTCATGCGCATATCGCTGAAGATCTTCCAGGGAAAGATCCACGCCTCGTACTTGCCATTCTGCTGGCCGAGCAAAGCGCCCCGCGGCCCGACGACGGAGAAAGGCTTGCCCGGCACCGCCTGCTGAGAGATATTCGGATCGCCTTGAGAAGGCATGGCGGCAGAGGACACAGGCATCAGCGGCTGCATTGTGGTTTGAGCAGAGAGCGGCAGCGTCAGGAGTAAAAGCAGAGCAAGCGCAATTCGATTCATTTGAAATCTTCCATGGTCTAAAAAAGCAGCAGCCAGACTGGCAATATCAACTGCCGCCAGGCCACCGGCAGCATCGGATTGCAAAATAACAAATTGCCCGGCGGCTGTGGAACAGTCACCGGGCAGAAGGGCAAACGGTTAAAACTGGAGCCGGGCAGCGAATTGCACCGCGCGCATCGAGGTGCCAACCTGATTAGGCACTACGTCCGTCACCAGACCTCCCGTGGAGCAATCGATGCAATTACTCGGTTCATTCAGGTTTGGGTGATTGAAGAGGTTGTAGAACTGCGCGGTAAGTTGCAGTTTGTATGCCTTGGCCAGAAAGAAATTCTTCGCGACCGAAGCATCCGTGTCAAAGTAGCCCGGCCCATAGAGCGAGTTGCGTTCAATCTGGCCAAAGGTGCCCGGAGCAGGCCGTACATAAATGCCGTTCGCCTGTCCATTCACCGTCAACGGAGCCACGGGGGTGAAGTAGCGCTCATTGTGCGCAACTGGATTAAACCCTTGCTTGCCCAGGCCATAGTTCACATGAGGCCCGATCGCATTCGGGCGGCAGAGCGTGCCTCCCGTATCAATGTCTTCATCCTGTCCACATTCCGCGTAGGTAGGTGTAAAGGGCAACCCATCTTCGGCGGTCAGCACGCCATTGATGCTGAAGCCTCCGATGATCTGGTTGACCCAGCCGGGCACATGGGCGCCGATCCTGTGGCCGTGACCAAATGGTAGATCCCAGTTGCCATTGGCGAGAAATTGCTGCGGCCGGTTGTAGTAGCTGTTGCCATAATCCTCAGCCGGATTGATGAAGAAGTACTCCGACTCATGAGCCCGCGCCTTTGACCACGTATAGTTGGCCATGAACTGGAAGCTATTGGAGAAATGCTTGTTAAAGACAACTTGCAGCGCGTTATAGCTCGTGGTTGCTTCATTCGCGTTGTAACGGAACTGCTGCGTCCAGCCGAACGCCGAGCCGTATCCAACTCCGAGATACTTCTGGGCGGTGCCGTCGTAATAGGGCAAGCGCTCATTCAGGGTGTAGGGCTGTCCCGTTACAGGATCCTTGGGAACCTGTGCCAGACTGCAGGTGCCTTGCGCATAGCAGTTGAAGCCGGCAAGCGTCTGGGTGTTGTTGTTGGCCTGGTTCGACGAGTCAAACTGGTTATGAATGCCGTGGCTGCCCACATAGGCAATCTGCAGGCTGCTCGAACGAGTCAGTTGCTGTTGCACCGTAAGGTTCCAGGCATCCAGAGTTGGAACCCGCATCGTCAGTGGACGCGAGGACTCTTGAATATTGTTCGGCAGCGGATAAAGCCCATTCGCGGGAATGGCGGGGAAGTTGACCGCCGAGGGGCCATTCGTCAGATTCAGCGCCCATCCATAGCTCTGGGCGGCATTATTATTCTGCTCCACCGCCACGGGGTAGGAGTAAGTCAGCACATCGCCGAAGGTATTGCCCGACCAGCCCATGCCGTATTCCCGCCCATACCCGGCGCGAACAACGGTGTGGGGCAGCACCTGCCACGCAATCCCCACGCGCGGCGCCAGATGCGTGTACTTCATCTTCACGTTCAGGGCGTTGTTAAAGCCGCCATATCCGGCCACACGCACAGCTCCTGTGTTGAAGTCGAGCAACCCGCCCTGCCCTTTGCCATCCACGGCCTCTGGATAGACCATGTCCCAGCGCAGCCCATAGCTGATCGTCAGGTTGCGCGTCGCGCGCCACTGATCCTGTGCAAACCAGAAGAGCCGCGGCTGGTGCGAGGCTGCCGAGGTATTCTGCAGCACCGTGCGAGTAAAGCTGTAGGAATCTCCCAGCAGGAAGGATGCATATCCCAGTCCGGCTGCTCCTCCCGGCCCCTGCGTGGTGTTGTAGTTAAAGGTGAAGTTGCCAGAGAACAGATACCCGTTCTGCACGGAAGGATTGAAGAGAGTCGCATACTCATATAACCCTCCAAACGTGATCGTGTGGTTCCCAAGCGTACGGGTCCAGTTGTTCGATATCTGATACACATTCTCAAGTTGGTTGGTGGCGTCGGTCTGAGTGCCGTAGCTGACGTTGTTGCCTTCATTGGCTCCATTCGCTGGAATTTGAATGTTGAACTGCGGCAGGCCCCCGTTGATGCTAAGTGGCGCCTGGTTCACGCCCGGAATGCCGAGCGCCGTGCCCGCGGCTGTGTTCGCATCCGGCCCCAGTTCCTGCAGGTGCAGGCGGTACCAGCCAAAGCGGAAGTCCGTGAGCCAGTGGCTCGACAGCGAAAGGTCGCCGCCCGCCGCGAGGCTCTGGTCCAGCGTCGTGTCAGTGCCCGCAAAGTTGCCCACTCCAAGCCCCGGGCCGCCCGCCGCGCCAAAGACCGGCTGGCCGTTCAGGTTGGAGTCGAAGCGCGTGTACCGGGCAAAGGCATGAAAGTTCTGGCTCAGCTCATCGTCCACACGCACGTCCCACTGGTCCGTATTAAACCCGCCGGCGCCATTTCCCACATAGTTGTTGATGATCGACCCGTTCCCATAATTCGGCATCGGCAGATCTTTGATCAGGTTGATCGCCGGCGCGGAAATCCGCCCGGCCGGAATAATATTGTTCGCAAACGGCGTGCGATTCGCCGGAGCGACGGGATTGTTCTGGTCCGTGCCCGGATCATAAGCCTGCAACGCAGCCGAACCGCCCAGCGTGGGATTCAGATAATCGCTCAGATTGCAGTTACCGCCCGAGGTGCAACTCGTATGCGCCAGCGCGGTCGGCACCGTCGTGATGATGGTCGTTCCCGTCCGCTCGCGAAGCCCCTGATAGTCGCCAAAGAAGAACAGCTTGTTCCGCTTGATCGGGCCACCGATAGAGCCGCCGAATTGGTTGTGCAGAAAAGAGGGCAGCGGCGTTCCGGCAGGCTGCGTGAACGGATCGCGCGCAAACTGCGCAGACGACCGGCGATAATCGAAAACCGAGCCGTGAAAGTGATTCGTACCCGATTTGGTCTGCACCGTGACCACGCCGCCGATCGCGTTTCCAAATTCGGCATCGTAATTCTGCGAGACGATTTTTGTTTCAGCCACCGCGTCCAGGTTCGGATTGATCACTTCGACGCCGTTGACTGGATCTTCATTGTCCGTACCATCGAGCTGATAACCGGTGGCGAACGGCAACTGGCCGTTCACCTCAATCTGCTCGCTCTGCTGCGGATTAGTCGCCTGGCTGACGCTCCAGCCCAGGTAAGAGGTGCCCGGCGTCAGCAGTTCAAAAGCCGTCAGGTTGCGGTCCAGGTTGGGGGTCTGCTCCATCGTCCGCGAGTTCAGCACCGTCGAAACATCCGTGCTGGCCGTCTGCAGCAGCGGCGTGCCCCCGTTCACCGTCACCGTCTGGCTGGCCGAGCCAACCGGAAGCGACACGTCCACCTTGGGCGACGAATCGGCATTCACCGTCACGCTGGGCACCGTCGTGGTCTGAAAGCCCTTCATCTTGACCGTGACACTGTAGGCGTCCGGAATCAGATGATCCACCCGGTAGTTGCCGCTCGCATTCGAGGCCACCGAAACCGAGGTTCCCTTGGAGATGTCGGTCACCATCACCTTCGCGCCCGGAATGGCCGCACCGGTCTTATCGGTCACGGTGCCAAAAATCGATCCATAAACGGCCTGCGCCACCGCGGCCCGTGGCATCATGACTCCGATCACGCATAACAGAGCGCAGGCGATCCCCCCGCCCATCCAGCGGCCTGGCTTCCTGAGTTTGGTCCACGCAAAGTGAAGATTGCTGCTCGTTGCCATCACATCCTCCTGAGTCTCATTCCCGGCTTCGGCCGCGCCTCTTCGCCATCAGTTGCCGGGCATCTGCTTTTTGTTTTTTTGTTCTGTCTGCGCATACTTAAAGATGCAGAACAGAGCTTTGCCAGAATCTCTGCCACCCTCCAACCTGCAATGAACAACTTGCAACGTATGTCACGGTGATTTGACCCGTTAAAAACCCGTGTGACATACTCCCCAACGGATGCCCCGTGTTTCTTTACCTCTTGAAATCAGCCCGGAAGCCCGCCAAAACCCGCACTGGGCTCTGGTAGAGAGAGTCGCCGCGAGCCGTGGGTTTCACTCCTCCCACCGGGTACGTGAATTCTTCTTTTACGTCTGCGATTGCGCCCTGCGCGGCGTCCCCGAAGAGGCGACCGAGCAGCAGATCGGCATCCACGTCTTCCGGCGGCCGCCCGGTTACAACTCCAGCGAAGACAGCATCGTGCGCACGCACGCACGTTCTCTGCGGCAAAAGCTGACGGAGTATTTTTCAAGCGAAGGCGCAAACGAAGAGATCGTCATCACCATTCCGAAAGGCCATTACCTGCCGGTCTTTGAGCCTCGGGAGCCACGCGAACTGAAGGAACAAACCGGCAATGTCCCGCCCGCAATGTCCCCTCCCGCACCGGAAGAAGTAGCGGAAGAGGCTGCGGCAAGCCCGGCGCGGCATCGCTTTCTCTGGCTCGCCGGGCTGCTGGCCGTCCTGTTGCTGGCCATTGGAGGCTGGTTCGCGTGGACGCACGCTCAGTCCCACCCTGGTCCGGTGAAACAGTTCTGGGCGCCCTTCCTCGCAAATAAGTCTTCGCTGGTCATCTACAGCAACGCGCTTTTCTCAGGCAATTCAAAAGACGGGCTGAAATACGCCGACCCCATGACTATGCAGCAGCCGCTGCCCCCCAACTACGTCGATGACTACACCGGCATCGGCGAGTTGACGAGCGTCTATGATCTGGCGCATCTCTTTGATCGCTATCACTCGCAGTTTGTACTCAAGCGCAGCCTGCTGGTCACCTGGGACCAGGCCCAGAACAGCAATCTGATCTTCATCGGCTCGGTGGCCGAAAATCCTTCTCTGCGAGATATTCCCAACACGCGCGAGTTCAGCTTGATGTCCAATGGAACCGAGTCCGGCATCATCAACCATCACCCGCTGCCGGGCGAGCCAAAGATTTACGAGCGACCCGAATATCCGCTCACGCGCGACTACGCCATACTGGCATTGCTGCCCGGGCTGCAGCCCGGCTACCAGACGCTCATCTTCAGCGGACTCACCACCTACGGCACACAGGCCGCGGTCGAGTTTGCCTGCCATCGCGATACGTTGCAGCAGCTTCTGAGCAAAGTACGCGGCAAGAACGGACAGATACGGCCCTTTGAAGCAGTGCTGGAAACCTCCATCGTCGGCGGAGTGCCGGTGGAGACGCACCTGGTCACCGTACACATTCGCTGAAGCCGGGCTTACTGAATAGCGCCGAGATGAAGCCGGCTTGCATTCTGCAGCTTTTCCGCCGCTTCAAACTCTTTCCTCGCATCCGCCTCATCTCCCATGCGGCGGTAGGCCTGCCCCAGCAGAGTGTGCGTGATAAAGCTTGCGGGATCCATCTGCTCGGCATGGCGCAGATACATCGCCGCCGTTTCCGGGTCCTGCTTGCGCAGCAGCACTTTGCCCATCAGAATGAACGGACCGGTGCTCGAAGTGCTGAGCGCCAGTGACTTCAACAGTGCCTGCTCGGCCTGGTCGTACTTGCCAATGCGAAAGTAGGCATCGCCCAGCCGCGAATAAACAGGGGGATACGTCGGGTTGATCTTCTGCTCGGCCTGCAACTGCTGCACCGCTTCATCCACTTGAGACTTGAACAAGTCCACCTCGCCGATAAGAAAGTGCGCCATCGGCAGCCCCGGTTGCAGCGCGAGCGCCTTCTGCGCCTCGGCCGCTCCCTGGTCGGTGAGGTTTGAGAGCATCAACATCTGCGCCAGGATGAGATGAGCCGCAGCGGAGTCAGGCGGCAGATCATACTCCGCGGCAAAGGCCCGGCGCGCATCGTCAAACTGCTGTGCATTCATGTAGCAGAGCCCGAGCACGTGGCTCGCGTCGGCATTGGCGGTGGGCATCCATTGCTTCGCCTTTTCAAGATAAGGAATCGCAGCCTTGGGCTGGCCCATGCGAAAGAGCGTAAGGCCCTCCAACTGGACGGACTCGATATCTTTGGGATTCTGCGCAATCGCCTTCTCAAAGGCTTCTTTTGCCTGCGGCAGCCGGCCGGTGCGGTAAAAAGCCAGGCCGAGCGCGTGCTGCACTCCCGGTTGTGCCGGGTTCGCCGCGGCCAGCTTCTCGAGCACCGCAATGGCATCGGCATTCTTGCCGTGATGCAGATCGGCCTGCGCCTGAGACAGTGATGGGCCCGGTGCAGCCGGTGCGGAGGAGGTTTGCGCCATGCAGAGTGGCAACCACGCCGCCACCAGAGAGATGCAGAGCAGGGAACGATAATTCACGGTTACGAGCATACCCCGGGGCAGGTGACTCCGCGCAACTGAGGCCGGGAACCTTGCAGGCATTCAGCATCGCAGACGGCTAACGTGGGGAGAAAGCGTCTTTTGCTGCAGGGACGATTGAGTCGCCAGAGTAGAAGGGGTGATTGGCATCACCTCTGAATGCAGAGGAATCGTAGTCTTCGATTTCAATGCACTTCCACAAGAGATCTCCATTCGCGAAGGCGAATCAGCAATTCAGATAGCTCCCTCTTTGAGATTGGGGATTCCGGCAATCTTGACTGCTCTGCAGCCGCTTCCAGCCCGGAGCGCGGGCGAACATACTCACCTCGATAGAATTCTCGATGAGAACTACCGGATCGCTTACAGTCCGCAGGTCGTGACACTGGATTTGCATCCACAGTTTGTTCTATTCAAGCCTGCAGTTGGCTTGAGCGGGGTCGTAGACCCTATCCCGGCTAAAGAGCCGGTGCAATACCGTGCAACGCGAATCGTTTTGAATGGGTACATTGGGCTGTTCTCGCCAGTTGAAGACGTCAGTATGAACGGCTGACGATGAGCCGACTTCACATGAGTGCTCCCTCTCTCCTGATCAGGCAATTGGGAACTCAATCCCGGTGAGCTGCTCACTAACCTGCCAAAGTCGAGCAGCGATAGCGGGATCAAGCGCCATGCGTGGGATTCTGGCTTCGGCGGGTGCTCCCTTCAACTCCTGAAATCCATTTGGGCCGTAATAGCCTCCCGGTGTGGCATCCGGAGCGGTTGCAGCATAGAGCGTGGGTAGAGCAGCGTGAGATGCGTCGTGTGTGAAGAATGGCTTGAGCAGCGCGGTCATGATGCGCGTCGGGTTTAGCAGAGAGGTTTCGCCGGGGCCACTTTTCTGCAGGTTTGTAATCGCAATGCCCGGATGGGCCGCCGTTGCGATGATTGGGGAATGAGAAGCTGTGAGGCGGCGTTGCAGTTCGATGGCGAAGATGGAATCTGCCAACTTGGACTGCGCATAGGCTCCACTCGTCGGGCTGTACCGCCGTTCGGACTGCAGGTTTTCGAAGTCGATTCTGCCCACTCTATTGGCGCTTGACGAGACGATGACGATGCGGGAGCCCGATACGGGCTTGACCGCACGGAAGAGCCGCGCGGTGAGCGCAAACGGGCCCAGGTAGTTCGTAGCGAACTGGCGCTCATAGCCATCCGGTGTGAGCTGTCGCTTTGGAATGGCCATTACTCCGGCATTGTTGATGAGCAGATCAAGCGAGGGCTGCGGATAGAGCCGCAGGATTCGCTCGGCGAAGGCGCGTACGGAACTCAGGTCTGCCAGGTCAAGGACCTCGGGCACGATCTGTGCGTTCGGGACAGCTTGCTTGATTCTGTCAGCGGCTGCCGTTGCCTTCTCGATCGTTCGCGCAGGCAGGATAATCTCTGCACCATGGCGGGCTAGCTCAAGGGCGGTATGGAAGCCGATGCCGCTGTTGGCTCCGGTAATCAGAACGCGGCGACCTTGCTGCGAAGGGATGTCCTGAGCGGTCCAATTCATCTTCATAAGCTGTACTATGGGCCAGACAGTATCCGATAGCAATAAGGCACCTTGTTGGCCTATATGCACCTTGAGGTAACGAATGAGCAAAACCGCGAGATTGACTCCCAAAAAATCTGCGAAGTCCGCTCGGAGGTCATCCTCCATTGATTGGAGTGATGCAAATGCCGTCTGCGAAGACTTAGGGCCCGGAGTAGAGACCCTGGCGCGCGAGATGGTGACCCGAATGGCGGAGAAGTGGACGCTGTGGACACTCGCTGTGCTCGCCGAGGCGGGCGAACCGATGCGATTTTCACGCGTCATGGAGAAGGTGGAGAACGTAAGTCAGAAGTCACTGACGAAGGCCCTCAGGCAATTGGAGCGTGATGGGCTTGTTACACGGAAGGTATTTCCAGAAGTCCCTCCACGCGTCGAGTATGAAGCCACGGACCTGGGACAGGAGATGCTTGAGCAGGTCCATCCCCTATGGCTGTGGGCCGTGAAGAATGTGGAACGCTTTCAGAAGGCGCAAGCAAGCTTCGACCAACGGTAAGTCGGACGGTCAGCGACTACTTCGCATGAAACGTTCTTCTCGTCAGTTGATGCCAAATCTCTAGTGCCGTATCGACAGCGCTCCGCGGAAATAGATTTGCGGTAGTGTCGCGCTGGATGTTCTGGCCCGAACTTGCGGATGGAAGGGTCATTTCGGTGCTGCCGGAGTGGACTCTGCCACCGATGGATCTCTGGCTATCTATCCGTCGGGGAAGTTTACCGCCACAAAGGCTCGAGCCTTTGTCAGCTGGTTTGAGAAAGTGATTCGACCTTGACTGCTGTGCATGCCAAGGGAAGCTCCAAGCCGCACCCGATAGCAAGCCTCGAAGCGGGAATCGCCAAACAGACTTACTACCGCTGGCGCAGGGAGCAGGGCCAAATTGGCCTGGAAGGCGATGACAGCGTGCCGGCGGAAAAGATTTATCCTTTCCTCTCCGCCGAGGCAGCTCAATTTATAGCCAGCACTCGATCAGTTCAAGTCCTGGTCCAGTTCCATCTGGTGCTCTGTTTCGACACGCAGTCGGCGAACTACTGTGACACCACTTTCGTTCAGCAGGAAGAGCGTGCCGGTGTCAGGATTTGATACTTGCTCCGTCACTCCTGCAATGTCGGCAAGAACCACCGGGTGCGTTATATTCGCCGTATCCACTACCTCATAGCTCTGCGGATCGGGTAATGCCTCCGGGGTTGTTTGTCCTTGCGAGATCAGAAGCCCGGTCTGCCCCAATGTTTGCTGCACGCTGGCATCTTCCAGAGCGGACGCGCTTTTCAGCGCCGGATGCATGTCGTGCTTAAGGCAAAGCGCCGCCACTTCACTGCCCTTGCGATAGCGAATCAGAATGGTGTGCTCGCCGATGGACCGTACAAAGTCATATGCCGAGGGAACGGACAGTTCTGTCCGGGATACCCTGCGGATCGCTGACGGGTCTGTCACATCCAAAGTAGTGAGCTCGCGTCCATGATCGGACTCCACATAGAGCAGCGCTTGCCCGTCATTGTTGTAATACAGATACATTGCTTCTGCGCCGGTCTGTGCAAGAACTGAATTGCTTGCCGGGAATTCGACCCGGAGGGTATTGGAACGAGGCCTCGCTGCGGCGTCTGCTGAGACACTGGCAACTGCCAGCGCCGCGACTGCAACAAGTGATTTCACGTTGACCTTCATGGTTGTCTTCTCCTATCTGCCGCTAGTCTCCGCCTGTTCCCGGTAATGCGTCCAAATAGAAATCCTTATTGCCTATAACCTCCTGCTGAGTTCCTCGTGCGATTGACCTGCCCCGAGATTCCGCACGGTTCTGAGGTAAGTTAATTCGCCGCCGCAGCGGTGAGAAAGTGGGAAACGCCATGGGCGTGCCGCTCCTAAAAAGCTCAAATTGTCCTCGTCCCGGACGAATAGAAAAGCCGGCCAGAGTCTGGCCGGCTTTTTATGATTTCCCGCTGAGAGGTGGTCTCTTTGGCGGAACTTTCACTTTCAGCGCAACTTTCATTTTCGTGTGCGCGACTTTCATTTTAAGTGTGCGCGCACACTTTTACTTTTAGGTGTGCGCGCATGTTCTTAGCTGCAGCCGCTGGTGCTGCCGCAGCTCATGCAGCGGTAGCAGCTTCCGTTGCGGACCATGATGGCTCCGCAGGTGTGGCAGCTTGGTGCGTCGCCCATGTCATAGAGGTCCTTCATGGCGTCGGCGGCGTGGAACACGCCACGGTCTTCCATCTTCAGGTCTCCGGCCTCGGCGGTGGCGTGCAACTCAGAGAGCAGTCCGCCCTGCGGCGCGCCGGTCGCTCCCATGCCGCGCGTGGGGGTGTGCTGTTCGGGCGACAGTGCGGCCGTGCTCAGCGCCTCGATTCCTTCGCCCGAGGCCGGAGCCGCAAGGCCCGCGAAGAGCGAGAGCTGCTGCCCGGAGAGGAAGCGAATCTGGAGCCAGCGGAATATGTAATCCATGATGGACTTGGCGTAGCCGATCTGCTCATTGCCGGTCCAGCCGGAGGGCTCAAAGCGGCTGTGCGCGAACTTCTCGCAGAGCACCTTGAGGGGCACGCCGTGCTGCAGGGCGAGCGAGATGGCAGTGGCGAAGCTGTCCATGAGGCCCGAGACGGTGGAGCCTTCCTTGGCCATCTTGATGAAGATTTCGCCGGGCTGCCCGTTGGGGTAGAGGCCGACGGTGATGTAGCCCTCGTGGCCGGCGAGCGCGAACTTGTGCGTGAGCGAGGCGCGCTCCTCAGGCAGACGGTGACGCACGGCGCGAGGCGGGGCGTTGAGGTCCTGGTCTTCCATGCGGACGCCGCCCGCGGCGAGCGCGGTGAGCGTGGCCGCGAAGGCGCTGGCGGCGGTAGCTACCTGGCCGGCGCTGACCTCGATTTTTTCAGAGACCTTGGTGGCGAGGGTCTTGACGTCGCTTTCGGCGGCGGCCTTGCCGGTGGCGAGTGCGGTCAGCACGCGATCGGCTGCGGCCAGCAGGGTGGCATCGGCGGTTGCGCCCTTGATCTCCTTGGCGCCCTTGCCGTCGGAGACGTTGAGCGGCTGCGCGCCCTTGGAGCCATCGCGATAGATGGCGACGGCCTTGAGGCCCTGACGCCATGACTCGAGATAGGCCTCGGCGATGTCGTCAATATTGGAGTCATGAGGCATGTTGACGGTCTTTGAGATCGCGCCGGAGAGGAACGGCTGCGTGGCGGCCATCATCTTGATGTGGCCGAGATAGTGAATGGAGCGCGTGCCCTTGGCCGGCTTGAAGGAGCAGTCAAAGACGGCGAGGTGCTCGGGCTTGATGCCGGGCGCGCCCTCGATGGTTCCGGTGGCGTCGATGTAGCTGACGATGGCATCGACGTCTTCATTTTTGTAGCCGAGCTTGAAGAGCGCGGCGGGCACGGTATTGTTGACGATCTTGATCATGCCGCCGCCGACGAGCTTCTTGTACTTGACGAGGGCGAGATCGGGCTCAATGCCGGTGGTGTCGCAGTCCATCATGAAGCCGATGGTTCCGGTGGGGGCGAGCACGGTGACCTGCGAGTTGCGGTAGCCGTATTTTTCGCCGTGGGCGAGGGCCTGGTCCCAGCATTCTTTGCTGGCGGTGATGAGGGCGTCGAGCTCAGGGACTTTGAAGGGCTCGCTACTGGTCTTCGACTTGCCGATCTTGTTGACCTCAGCGCGGTGCATGCGGATGACGTCGAGGAAGGGCTCGCGATTCACATAGAAGCCGGGGCATGCGCCGCCGTTGCGCTCGACAGAAGCGGTGAGCGGCGTGGCGGAAGCCAGCGGCGGGCACTTCTCAGCAATGCGCGAGGACTGCAGGTAAGCCTCGCCGCACATGATGGCGGTGAGAGTCGCGGCGAAGTCGCGGCCGGCATCGGAGTCATAGGGCAGGCCGAGGGCCATGAGCAGCGCGCCGAGGTTTGCATAGCCGAGACCGAGTGGGCGGTAGTCATGCGAGTTGCGCGCGATGTTTTCGGTGGGGTAGCCGGAGTTGTCGACGAGGATTTCCATGGCCGTGATCAGCACGTCAATGGCATGCCGGTAGGCGCGGATGTCAAAGGTGCCGGCCGGGGTCATGAACTTGAGCAGGTTGAAGCTCGCCAGGTTGCAGGCGGAGTTGTCGAGGAACATGTACTCCGAGCAGGGATTGGAGGCGTTGATGCGGCCCGAGTTCTTGGACGTGTGCCACCTGTTAATGGTGGAGTCATACTGCATGCCGGGGTCGCCGCACTGCCAGGTGGCTTCGGCGATCTTGTGCATGATTTCGCGGGCCTTGTAGGTCTTGACGGCCGCGCCATCTTTGACGGTGCGGGTGGTGAACTCGCCGTCCTTCTCGACGGCGCGCATGAACTCGTCATTGACGCGCACGGAGTTGTTGGCGTTCTGGAAGAAGATGGAGCTGTAGGCCTCGGAATCAGGGCCGGAGGAGCCGTCATAGCCCTCGCGCATGAGCGCCCAGGCCTTGGCTTCCTCCTTCATCTTGCACTCGATGAAGTCGACGATGTCGGGGTGGTCCACATTGAGGATGACCATTTTGGCGGCGCGGCGCGTCTTGCCGCCGGACTTGATGACGCCGGCAAAGGCATCAAAGCCGCGCATGAAGCTGAGCGGGCCGGAGGCGGTGCCGCCGCCGGAGAGCTGCTCCATGGAGCCGCGAATGGGCGAGAGGTTGGTGCCGGTGCCGGAGCCCCACTTGAAGAGCATGCCTTCGGTCTTGGCGAGCGTCAGGATGGAGTCGAGCGAGTCATCGACGGCATTAATGAAGCAGGCCGAGCACTGCGGATTGCGGTAGCCGGTGACGGAGAACTCGACGGCGCAGGTGTGGGGGTTCCAGTGCCAGTTTTGGGCGTCAGACTTCGGCTCCAGCCGGTCGCAGCCCACATTGAACCAGACGGGCGAGTTGAAGGCCGCTTTCTGGGTGATGAGCAGGTGCGCCAACTCATCGTGGAAGATGGCCGCGTCTTCTTCTGAAGCAAAGTAGCCGCCCTTGATGCCCCAGTCGCGCACGGTCTCAGCCACGCGGCTGACCAACTGACGCACGCCGCTTTCGCGCTCGGGCGTGTTGAGGGGGCCATGCAGATATTTGCTGGCGACGATGTTGGTGGCCGTCATCGACCAGTCGACGGGAATCTCGACATCCTTTTGCTCAAAGATGGTCTTCCCCGCGGCGTCAGTGATGGCGGCTGTGCGGCTCTCCCACTGCACCTCGTCATAGGGCGAAACGCCGGGCCTGGAAAACAGGCGGCCGAAGCGCAATGCGGGGGTGGATGCAGTGTGGGGCTGGGCTTGGGGCTGGGCCTGCGATGTGCTGGCCGGCACGGTCTTAACGTCTGCCATGGGGGTACTCCTCTCGATCTTTGAACGGGTCTTTGGGATATAAGCCCCGGCCATCAAAGGTGCCGGGACGGCAGCAGAAAACTCTGCGCCAAATGCAACGAACAATCCAATTTTTGCGGTAAACGCCCGGCTTCCGATGAACAGTTCCACGGAAGTCTCTGGCCCAGGGTAAAAAACCGCCGCATGTGGGACCTTAGCGCTGTCTGTGGGGCGTGTCAAGGAACAACCACAACATCTTGTATTTTAGATGCCAAAAGAGGAACTCCGGGCTCGTTTCCCTGCAATTGGCTGTGGAGAACGCCGCAAGCCCGGACGGCATGCGGAGGGGAGCTACTGGCCGCCGGCGCGGTCTGGCCGGCCCTGCCTTCAGGCTATCGGCTTGAGGGGCGCGGAACAACCGCGGGGGCGTCAAATTCCGCCCCGGAGGCTGTGCAAAAGCGGGTGCGATTGTGGGAGTTGTGGAGAACCGGGGCTGCAGGAGGTCTGCCGGCGCGGAGGCTACTCGCGGATGCCGATGACGGCCATCATGCGGCCGGTGAATCCACGCTCGGCGCGGTGCGAGAAGTAGCGGTTGGTGTGGCAACTGGTGCAGTCGCCGAGGACGGAGATGGAGTCCTCACGGAGGCCTGCGTCGAGCAACTGCCGCCGGTTGGCCTCAAAGAGATCGAGGTGCAGGCTGGGACCGATGGGGCTGTGGCCGGGCGCGCGCGCGGTAAGGAAGAGCAGGGGGTATTTCTCCCGGACGGGGTCGGAGTCGTAGACCTCGCAGAAGAGCTCGTCGGAGTAGGCGAACTGGGAGCGGAACTCGGTGCGGACCTCTTCGCCGACGGCGTAGCAGCATTGGCCGATGCCGGGGCCGATGGCGGCGATGAGGTCTTTGGGCTTGCTGCCGAACTCCATGCGCATGCGGCCGACGCCGCCCTGGACGATGCGGCGGAGAGTGCCGCGCCAGCCGGCGTGAAAGATGGCCACGGCCTGGCGTTTGGTGTCGGCCACCATGACGGAAATGCAGTCCGCCGTCTGGATGCCGAGGAGGATGCCAGGACGCCTGGTCATGAGGCCATCGCCACGGCGCACGGCGGCCAGTTCGTCATCCTTGCCGATGCGGTAGGTGATCTGGGAGTGAATCTGCTGGAGGGTGACCAGGGGCAGCGCGCTATTGCCCGCCACGGCCTGCACGAAGCGGTGGCGGTTCTCCTCGACGAGCGCGCGCTCGTCGGATTGGGTGAAGCCGAGGTTGAGCTCGCCGGCTCCGCGAAACTTGCCGGGCTCCTGGCCTTCGCGGGCGGCGCGATAGATCTTGGTGACTCCGCCGGAACGGGTGCTGAAGCCGTGCATCAGCCAGGGGTGGTTGGCCCATCCGGGAGCCTGGACGACCTCGACCTGACGAGGGCGCACGGGGCGCTGCGGCTGGCGCAGGTCATCGGCGTGCAGCTCGCGCGCGGGGGCATATTTGGCCTGGCGAATGATGCCGTCGCGGCCGAGCTTGCGGCGTCCGTGTTCGAGCCCGACGCTGGCCAGCAGATCATCAATGGCCTGAATGGCGGCAGGACTGGAGGGAGACAGGCGGGCAGGCTTTGTGGACGGGCTGGGCATCTCGACTATTTTACGCGGGGAGAGGCGGTGGGTCGTTGTCGGTTGCCAGTCCCCAGTTGTCAGTCCTCAGTTGTCGGTCCCCAGTTGTTGGTGGTCAGGATTGGGTGGGCGCGATCCTACGTCTCAGAGTCGAGACGGGGGGCAGCAGGCGGAGTGGTGGGCGGTGTGAATGTGAATTGGGATTCACATTTGGGTGTTTTTCTTGGAATATGTTGTAAGTTGTTGATTTTAATAGTCTAAAAATGTGAATGCGGATTCGCATTATGCGCATTTGGGTGGAGTATCTCGCGAGATTGATGCCCTGTTTCAAGGATAGCAAGGGGAGGGGGAATTCCCGGCAGGGGGCGAGAGGCCAGTGTTCAGTGGGTGAGGGGCTTGTCAGGGTGAGGGCGAGCGCAGGGGCTAAAGCTCTCTTTCTATTAGCCTTTATGGCACGGCTGAAGCCGTGTCCTGATACAGGTTTGTGGACGTGGTGGGAGGGGCACCCGGGCAGTGAGTTAGGGGCATGGTGGGAGAAACTTGGGGCGGCGTTTGAGGAGCGGGGCATCGCCGGGATTCTTCGCCGCGTTGCGGCTCAGAATGACGCTGGGAGGCAGAGCATAGATGGAGATAAGGCTGAAATGGAACCGCATGCCTTGATCCCACGTCTCAGAATCGAGACGTGGGGCACCCGGCATCGCCCGGCGGAGAGATCGCGAAGGATGAGACCTTGATCCCACGTCTCAGAGTCGAGACGTGGGGCACCCGGATTTTCTCAGCAATGAGGATTAGGACTGAGAACTGGCAACTGAGAACTGACAACTGAGAACTGACAACTGGGGACTGGCCACTGTGGGCTGTTTCCCTAAAGGCAAAGGCCCGCTTTCCAGCGGGCCTTTTGGCAGAGGCAGTAGGGTGGGGTGCCAGGAGGATAGGAGCGGGGCCGCCGAAGCGGCTGAAACTTAGAGGTGTACTGCTTTGGGCTGGAAAATCTCGGTCTGAAGCTGCCTCTTTCGGTTATCTAACTCAGATGCACGGTTGGGGCCGGGGTTGTGTGCGAATTCTGTGAGAATTCTCATTCTTGTACTGCGCAGGATTCGCACCGCACCTTTCCATTGCCTGGCCATTGCCCGACGATTGCCCGGCTGCTGCCTGGTTACGGTTTGACTGCGGTCCAACGGTGCACATGGCTCTGCTGTATTAGTAGCAATCGGCAGCCGTGGGCGGGGACCTTAACGGAGATTTCGCGCTTGCGGCCCAGGTTGCGCCTCGCCCACAGGTCGCGCACGCGGTGACGCCCGTGGACGCCGACATCGGAGAAGGGCACGGTCATGGTGCGAGCCGTATCTTCGAGGTTGAAGACGCCCACGTAAGTGCCCTTGGCACCCTCGGCGGTCCAGACGGAGGATTGCGCGTCCTGATGGACGGCGTGATTGCCGCCGGAGTGCTGATCGATGGCGATGACCTCAGGATCAGTGAGCAGCGAGAGGGTGTAGGGGTCCATGCGGAGCAAATTGCCGCCCATGATGAGCGGGGATCTGGCCATGGACCAGAGGGAGACGAGGGTGCGCTCCTCAGTGTGGGTGAGGCGCGAGACGCGCGGCTGGCCCCAGCCGGGATGCGGCTCGAGCGTGCCGATGGGCAGCATGTCGGCATCGGGCCAGTGGCCGGGACCGCGATAGGGCGTCCAGCGGGCGAGCTGGCCAAACTGGCGCGTGAGCGCCTGGGGAAAGCTGGGCGCGGACTCGGGCTTGTACCAGACGTCCCACATGTCATTGGAGATGCGCCACATGTTGCCGTACTTCTCGACGTCGGGGCCATCTTTGAGGGGCGTGGGCCCGGGCGAGAGGCTGAGCACGATGGGGCGGCCGGTCTTCTCAATGGCGCGGTGAATCATGTGAATCTCGGCGGCGTTGTAGGGCGAGGAGATGCAGTCCACCTTGAGGAAGTCGAGGCCCCAGGAGGCGTAGAGCTTGAGCATGGAGTCGTAATAGGCCTGGCCGGCGGCGTTGTCCTTGATGCCGTAGTTGTCGGTGTTCCAGGCGCAGACGTCGGAGGTGTTGGCGGCCTCATCGGCGGTGTAGTGCGAGCCGGCGATGGGCAGATTTTTTTCAACAGCCGAGCGCGGAATGCCGTGCACGATATGAATGCCGAACTTGAGGCCAAGCGAGTGTACGTAGTCGGCCACGCCTTTGAGCCCCTGCGGAAAGCGGTTGGGCGCGGGCATGTAGAGACCGTCGGGCGAGATGACGTAGCCTTGCGTTTCGCGTGCGATGCCGCCGTGGGTGGGATACTGCGCGAACCATCCCTCGTCGATGACCATGTATTGCCAGCCGTATTTCTGCAGGTGCTGGTGCATGTAATCGGCGGTGCGCTCGAACTGCTGCTGGGTGATGGTGAAGCCCCAGCTGTCCCAACTATTCCAACCCATAGGCGGCGTTGCCGCGGGGCCCATAGGCGGCGTTGCCGCAGGGCCCATAGGCGGCGTTGCCGCGGGGCCCATAGGCGGCATTGCCGCAACCATGCCGGAAGAAGTTTTGCCGGCGTGGGTGTCTTGCGCAGAGGCCGGGCGAGCAGCGGCGAGCAGCAAAACGGCACAGAAAAACATCGAGAATGCGGCAGAGAACGCCGTGAAGGAAGCAGGAATGCGCAGGCGAGACATAAGGGAAAAGTCCTTTTCGTAAACGTTATCTATCGCCGCAACAGTGTACCGGCTGAAACCGGCGCTGGCCAGTGCCGGGGTACTGCATTGGGCGAGACGCTTCTTATAGCGTCTCGGAGTTTTCAGGCTGGAGTAGTGCGACATCGCCCGGCGCGAAGCGGCCCTCGAGTGCTGGGAGCCAGCCGGAGGACCGGCTCAGCGGCCAGAGGAGCCACGAGGCTGGAGTGGTCTCAGAGGCGAACTCGCAGACGACGGCCAATTGCTCTCCCTTCTGCTGCAGCGGCTCGATCTCTGCCGGAAGCATGCGGTGCTGGTAGACGTCGGCTCCCTGTGCGTCCCGGATGCCGAGGAACCAGTGCAGCGGGTCTGCGAGCGCGCCTGCGGGGAGTTGCGCACGGGTGAAGACGATCTTCACGATCCAGTCGTGGACCGCATCCGTCCATCCGGATTGGGCGCTGGGATTGGGCGGCTCGAGAGCGCTCAGGGTGTAGGTCTGGGCCTTGCGTTCGCGGAAAGAGAGCCCGGCATAGTGCTCATAACCTTCGAGGGTGCGTGCTGTGCCCAGCCCGAAATCCTCGATGGCTTCGCCGCGCAGGAGACGGTGAATTTTGCGGCGGCTGGTTTGGTCCAGGCTGCTCCATAGAGTCGATGGGGAAGCGGCCGGAGAGGTTGATGGGGCGGGTGCGTCCGCGGTGTGGTCGCCCCAGTGGCGGGGAGCGTCGTGGCGTCCGTAGTCATGCCAGAGCAGCGTCTCGTGGGGATGAAAGAGATCGTAGCCGTGGGTGAAGGCGCGCACGGTCATGGCGGTTTCTTCGCCCATGAAGTACAGCTCGGGGTCATAGGGCACCTCACGCACAAAGCTGCCCGGAGCGAAGAGAAAGCCCGCAGCGAGAAAGCGAGCGCGCATGGGACGCGCCTGCACGGCCGGCGGCAGCGGGCGCGGCCACAACTCGGGAATGCCATCGTGGGTGAAGGCGTGAAAGGCCACTTGCAGGGCGCAGTCTGCCAGCGTCTCGCTTTCTGCGCCATGCGTGGGTTTGAAGGGAGCCGGGTATGCGGTGAGGATGGGCCGGGGGCTGCCGGTTGCGGCTGCCATCTGAATCATGCGCTCATCCCAGCCGGGGGCAAAGCGGCAGTGGGAGTCGATCTGGAGATACCACTGCTCCTGCTGCCACAGCTTCATGATTTCGGCGCGCGCCCAGCATGCGCCACGGCTCTGCCGCGAGTCCACATCGAGAATGCGGAAGCGCGGGTCGTGAAGAAAGGGAAGCGGCCGGTCTTCCGGCGTGTGCTGCCAGCAGATGCCGAAGCGCAGGCGCTCGGGATGGCTGGCCTTGCGGAGGCAATCCTCTATGGTGGGCACGAGTTGGGGATCGCGGTAGGAGGCGATGGAGAGGAAGATGAAGGGAGTCTCCGCGTTCAAGATGCACCTGAAAAAAGCGTCCGCCTGCGGATGGGGCAGGCGGACGAAGCAGGAATGAAGAGTCGCGGGCTCAGGACCATTGGCCGAGAGTGATATTCAACGCGGTGAGCGGGCCGCTGGTGGTCTGGCTGGGATTCTGATTGCATACGTCATCGTAGGCGAATCCGTAGGCGAGTTTATTGGTGTTCCAGATATGGAACTGGTTGGCCCACTCGTTGCATGGCTGGCTTTGATAGTACTGCGAAGGGGAGGGACAGGAGCCGTCATCGAGCGAGGCAGGAGCCGGTGTGGCGTTGAAGACGCCGCGGTTGAAGGCGGCCAGGATTTGCTTGCCGATGTTCTTTTGCGCGGCGCTGCCTGAGGCGAAGGTGGACGAAGTCGGGCACTGCCAGAGGATGGCCGTGGTGAGCGCGCCAAAGTTGATTTGGGAGGCGCTGGGGGTTGCCTGATAGGCGGTGTTCCAGGTTGACTGCGTGGTGTAGTTGCCGGAGATGAAGATCAGGTTGCCGCCCACCACCATGCCGCTGTAGGTGCCGGTTGCCGTGTCTGTTACGACGAGAGGCGTGGCGGCCCAGGCAGCATATTGTGTGCTGATGATTCCATCGAAGTAGGTCTGGAAGGCATTGCTGCCGCCGCCGATACCGGAGACGTGATCGGGAGAAAGCGCCCGCAGGTATTGGGTTCCCGCAGGATAGGCCGCGGCCAGCGCGGTGGCGGAGACGGACGGCACCGGAATAGTCAGGATGCCGTTGAGGGGAGTCGGCAAAGTGTTGACCTGCGTCATCAGGTTGTTACGGCTGAGGTTGAGCGCGCCCTGCGTGCTGCCGCCGGGAGTGGAATCGATGGTGAGCGGCAGCCCGAACTGGTCGACCTGCGTGGAGTTGCCGTTGAGAATGCCGGCCGGGGTCGAAGGTCCGGGGCCGGTGATGGAGAACTCAAACCAGTCATAGAGGCAATAGGAGCCGACGGCGTTCAGGTCTTGCGAGGGACCCGCATATGGGTTGGGGCTGGTGGCGTTGGCTGCCTGCACGGTGAAGGGCAGCCGCAGCACGCCGAGGGAGATGTAGATGCGTCCGCTGAAGGCATTGGTGCCCACGCCGAGATCGGGCATGTTGGTGGCGTTGATGCCGGAGAGGTCGATGACATTGGGGGCTGTCAGCGAGAGCGGAATGCTGTAGTCGGCCCATGCGTCGGGGTAATTGCTCTGCAATGTGGTGAGGTCGCTGCCGCTGAAGACGCTGTCCCCCGGGAACGTCTGGCGTGCCTGCTTGTTGTCGGCGATGGCCATCTGGTGAACTCCGCCGGAGGCATCGAGCCAGTAGTTGGTGATGGGTGTCGCCGCCGGTGTGGGAGCCGTGACCACGCCCCCGGTGATGTAGGCGTATGCCAGCGTGCCCGCAGGCAGGCCAGCCGCCGTGAGGTCAATGGCCAGCGGAACCGTTGCGCTGGGGGTTGGAGTTGGCGTTGGAGTGGGTGTAGGCGTGGAAGTGGGAGTCGTGGTGGGGGTGGGCGTGGGAGACGCCGTTGCGGTGGTCATCGGGGAGGAGGAATTGCCTCCGCACGCTGTGATGACTCCAGAAGCTGCGAGCGAGGCCAGAAATGCGCGCCGTGTGGTCTTGTTCATGAATACACCTTTCCAGCCGGGAGCCCGGAGCAGTCCTCTCACGCAACGCGTGGAATGCTGGAGGGATAAGACTCGCATCAACAAAGGAAAGTCAAGATGTAATTTGAGGTTAACTGTTCTGGAGTGTCAGTGTTATCAGGGAGTTATCCCTTGTAGTTTGCCGGGATGCGCCGGCAACAAAAAAGCCCGGCGGATTGCCGGGCCCTCTGCTTTCTTCAAGGCTGGTTAGCGGGTGGCGAACTCGTCGATGTGTCCCACGCCGCCGGTAGCCGGGGGGACCAGGACAAAGTAACGATGCATCGCGGGCACGAGGGCGGAGTTTTTGGCTTTGTAGCCCTCCTGCACCTCGCCGAGCATGGTGTAGTGGTCCGGTGACTCTTCGCGATAGACCCAGGTCGCGCCGGGCTCGCCGCACTGCACGTAAATGCGTCCGGTCTGGGGGTTGAAGGAGGCGTCATCGACGCCCTTGCCGATGGGCAGCGACTGAATCTGCTGGCCGGTCTGTGTATTGAAGACGACCAGATGGCCGTCGCGGCAGGCCACAAAGAGGCGATGATGCGCGGCATCGAGCGCGATGGCCACGTTCTTTTGCCCCATCGTGACCGGCCATGTGGCTTCGATCTTGCGGGTTGCGCGGTTGATGACGACTACGAGGTTCCTGGCCGGGTCATTGGCGTAGAGGCGGTTGGAGGTGGGATCAATGGCCATGGCTTCCACGGTGTCGCCGTCGATGCGGATATCGCCGAGCTTTTTGTCTGCGCCGGTGTCGATCACGCTGATCATGGAGAAGGTCTGGTGCGCGTCGCCGCCGCCGTTGACGACATACAGGTTGTGCGAGGGCGCGTCATAGGCAATGGAGTCGGAGTCGAGCTTGAGCGGGATGGCCTGAAGAAATTTGTAACTCTGACGGTTGTAAATGCGAACCTGGCCACGGCCGCCGTCCGTAATGTAGAGGCGTTCGACGCCGGGGCGGATGAGAATGGCGTGCGGCTTGACGATGTTGCCGATGGAGCGGAGATATTTTCCGGAGTCGAGATCAAAGACCAGCACCTGATGCGCGCTCTCCGCCGCTGCGTAGAGGCGATGCCCTGACGGGTCGATGGAGACGTGATCAAAATGCCCGGCAATGCCGGAGGGCATGGCGAACTTTTTCACTAAGTGCAGCGGCTTCTGGGTTTGTGTCTGTGTCTGGGCCACGGCTGCGGCGGCCAGAGTGGCCGAGAGGCAGGCAGCGGTGAGCAGGCCGGCGAGCTTCTTCATGATTTCTCCTTTGCGTTGCGGGGCCGCAGCGGCGGCCAGGGGTTTCAAGTTTGAGTGAGGGCGCGGTTCAAGGTTGCGAGAATGGGAGGATGAAGCGTGGATCGATGGCGCTTCGGGCTGCGGCGTCGAATGCATGCCAGGAACACACATTCATTGTGCAACCGGCAAGATTAAGAGTTGCTGAAGCCGGCGGATGGAGTGCGGTGAGTGCGGCTGCCTGGCGCATCTGGCGGAGCGTCTGCATGACGATGCGCATTTTGATCGATGCGGCTCCGCGCGCGTCGCGATAGACGAGAAACTGCAATTGGGTGCCGGGGGGCGTGTCGTCGTGGCGGCCGTCGAGCGTCCAGTGCAGGCGGAGCAGGCCTGCAATGGCGGCAATGTCTGTGTCGTGGCCGTCGAGCACGACCAGTTTCTGGGCGGGTGTGCCCCACGCGCCGGGCACCGCGCGCGCCTGCACGGCCTGTTGCAGCGTGTCGAGAATGTGGCTGAGAAGATTGGACATCTCCACGCGCGCCAGCACGGGATTGCGATGCTTCGCGGCGAACTCGGCGGTGTGCAGTGCGACGATCTCGCGGAGTTGCGACGGATGGAGCAGGCCCCATGCGACGTTATTGCGGGGCACGCCCTGCGTGTACTCGAGCAGAATGTCTTCGGCGAGGCTCGCGCCCGTGAATACCGGGCCGTGCAGGGAAACGTCACCTTGCGATTTGATTTTTACGCTGCTCCTGATTTCATCGAGCCGCAGCGACGGCTGACCTGGCGGGGTTGTGCAGGGGGCGCCGGGCTTGCATCCGTCGAGTACGGATTGCAGCAGGTTCAATTCGGACTGGTGCGCGGCGGTGAATGTATTGGGGCTGCCGCCCATGCGCTCGCGCACGCTGGCCAGCATGGCTGCGCGGGTGGCCGCATCGAGTGAGCCAGGCGAGAAGTGAAAGAGCGGGTCGCGCTGGCCCTGGGGGCGGGAGTGTATGGTCACGGTGCAGGCGGGGCTGAGTCCCTCGGCGAGGGCGTGTCCGCTCTGGATGGTGCGCTCATCGGAGTCGGTGTAGATGTAGATGGCTGGGGCCGCACAGCCTGATGGCGTGAGCAAATTCTGCCGGGCGAGCCATGCGCGGTCCCACTCGCCGAATTGCCGCAATAATTTGTAACCATGAGGTGTCAAATCATCGGGAGCTACCGGCCACGCGGGCCAGGGATGGATCGAGTAACGGTCGAGGACGGCGGCTGGGGCAGAGGGCGCGCGCACGCCGTGGCGCGCGAGAATCAGCACAAAAGCGAGCTGCTGTTTGTGGGCGGCTAACTTGCGCGGCGCATGTGCGGCGAGCGCCAGGGGAGCAAGCAAGGCCAACAGCAGGCAGGCAAAAATATGCCGGGGAACAGATGGAAGGCGAGTCATCATAGGCCGGATTTCCAAATCTGTAACGATAGCAGGCGCGTGTGAAAAGAAGTGTGGTCTTGCGGCGGAAGAGACGGGCCAGCAAGCGCTCGAAAAACCTTCAGGGCCCCGAAGGACCCTGAAGGAAAGCTGCGGAAAGCGATGGGGGCTTGCGCTCAGTTGACGGTGATGACGGCGAGGCCCATGGGCGGCACGCTCACGACGAGGTGGCCGTCATGCACGGAGATGGCTTGCGGTGGGCCAACTTGCGCTGCTTTCTTGAGGGCTGCGATCTGAGCGACGGTGGGATATTTCGGGCTGCCCATCGCCTTCCACGCGTCTAATGTGTCGCCGTGCTGTGAGTCGACGCGCAGGATGCTGGCGTGTGCGAGCGCGGGCAGTCCCTGGAGATTAAAGGCGATGGTTTTGCTGGGGCCGGATTGGCCGGGGTCTACGAGGTTCCATGCGGCGATCACGATCTGGCCGTGGCGGTTGCGAGTGACGAGCGCGTCGGTTGCCTTTGCGGGCAGCAGACGATTGCCCAGATGATGCAGCAGCGCGAAGGCGTCATAGGAAGGCTTGGGGATGCCGTCCTCAGCGACCAGGCCGAAGCCGCCGTAGAACGGCGTGCTCTTCACGCCCTGCTCTTCAAATACGTCGGAGAAGGACCAGTAGGACATCATCTGCGTCATGCCGTTGCACTCGCGGATGGTGTTGGCCATCCAGGGGCCCATGAAGATGGAGTCGGTGACGTTTTGATGATTTGCATAGCTGGCGTTGAACTCGCTCCAGATGAGTGGAATGTGCGGGCGCGCGGAGTGAAGGATCTCCTCATGCACCTTCTTCACGGCGTGGCAGACCATCTGGTAGGGCAGGATGGTGCGGTTGTCATGAAATACGTCTTTGGCGGAGTCGTCGCCATAGACATGCGTGGATACGAAGTCGAGCGGCACATGATCTTTGGCGGCGTGCGCTATCATGTCGCCGACCCATGCCGCTTGCGCCGTGGCCGGGCCGCCCACGCGCAGGCGGGTGCTCACGGATTTGAGGGCACGCGCCGTATGGTCATAGAGGGCAAAGTAGGTGCTTTGCGCGGGCTTGCCGCCCCAGAAGCCGATGTTTGGCTCATTCCAGACTTCGAAGTACCACTGCGAAACTTCATTGATGCCGTAGCGCGCGATCAGGTGCCGGGCAAAGGCTGTGATGAGCGCGTCCCACTTTGCATAGCTGGCGGGCGGCGAGATGTTGGGGTGATACCAGAAGGGCTGGAGAATCTTCTTCTCGGCCAGATCGTTGGGCATGAAGCTGATCTCTACGTAAGGCTTGATGCCGTGCGCCAGCAGCGCGTCGTAGATGTGGTCCACGTAGGTCCAGTTGTAGAACGGGTTGCCGTTTTTATCGACGCTGTAGACGCCGTTTTCATCGTCGAGGATGGCGTGAAAGCGGACGTACTGGAAGTCAGTCACCTTGCGCACCTGGTCGAGGTCGGTTTGGTATTGCGCGCGCATGACGAGGTGGGCGCGGCCGGAGCCGAACATCTGCTCCCAGTAATGAGGAAACGGTGTGCCCGCCGCATGCACGTTGACGGGGATGGGCGCGGCCTCGGCGGACGCTGTGGGCGCGGAGTTTTGCGCGAGCGCCGGAGAGAGGCAGAGTGCGAGCGCGGCTGCGGCGAGGCATCGGGGAATGGCGGTGAGCATTGGGGGATCTCCTCAAGAAAGGGATTCGTGGGCGGCGGCGAGCATCCGCCGGGATATTCTCGTGTTCCTGCGCGGCGTGCGTAGCGAGGGTTTCATGCCCGCCTGCCCGGTCGAACATTTTTGAGCCATGCATACACTGAGAGTCCGCTGCCCGCGACACACAAAAGGATAAAAGCAAACATGCCCCAGCGGTAAGCCGGTGCGTGGGCGAGCTTGAGAATGCGGCTGCCGTAGTGAATGGCGATCAGACCGAGCAGCGCAAAGCGAACGCCGCGCGCGATGAAGTTGAGCACACAGATGCGGAGCCGGGAATAGTCGAGCGCTGCCGCCGCGGCGATCACCATGGTGAAAGGGAAGGGCGGAGGCGCAATGCAGGCCAGCACCACGGCCTTGCCGCCATGCTTGTGAATGCGATCGCTCAGTTTTTTGAAGCGCTGCGGCCCGGCCATTTTCTTTACACCTTCTTCGCCGAGGCTGCGGGCCACCAGCGCCAGCAGCAGCACGCCGAGCGTGGAGCCGGCGGCGGCCGCCAGCACGTACCACGGGAGTCCGTGAGGATGCTGTGAAACGAGAATTACTACGAGCAGATCGTTGCCGAAGGGGAGAAAGAGGAAGGAGGAATCGAGGATCCCCAGAACGATGGGGCCTGCGTATCCAAGATGCAAGAGCAGCGCCAGCAAGGAGTGTACGAATTTGAGCACGTGGTGACCCGGTCCCGTTTTCTATGAGATGAGGCGCTGCGTGTCTGGCACAGGCCTCTTCTGCGAGAGATATGCAGTCCTTAAGATGCCGGGTCGCGTGCATTCTGCCGGTTGCGGCGGGAAAAGAAGGTGATGCGGGTCACTTTCCGCGCTCGTGTCCGGCAGCTACGCTGGGGCTTCCAATCGGCCATTCGCGCCGGTCTGCCCGTGCCGCATGGCCGAGGGAGGTGCCGATGTCTTCCCGCCCCGTCGCCGTGTCTGCCAGCCAATCCATGCCACATCTTGAGACCACCCCACTGCATGTGCATCACATTCTTGCCGCTACTGACTTTTCCTCGCAGGCTACGCTTGCGCTGCGTTATGCCATTCGTCTTGCGCGCGTCTTTTCGGCTACGCTGCACATTCTCTATTGCGTGCCGCAGGATGCGTCTTTCAGCAACACGGTGGCGGTGCCGCAGGATTTGCAGGAGATGCTGCTCGAGCGCGGGCGACAGCAGTTGCACGACCACCTGATGCAGTTGGGATCGCTGCAACGTGTGCAACATGAAGAGGTGGTCGCGGCTGGTTCGCCGGTGGATTGGATCGCTGCCACTGCGCGGGATGTTCACGCCGATCTCATCGTGATGGGCTCGCACGGCCGGGGCGGACTCGGCAAGGTCATGCTGGGCTCTGTCGCCGAGAAGACGGTGCGCCACATCGGCTGCCCGGTGCTGGTGGTGGGGCCGCAGTGTACTTCGCGTTACCGGCCTCTGCGTCAAGTGGTGCTCGCGGTGGAAAAGCCCATGCACGCGCTGCGCGCCACGCAGTATGCCTGCTCGATTACGCGCGAGTTTGGGGCCACGCTGGCCATTGCGCAGGTACTGGCTGAGTATGATGAGTCCGGCCCGATGGAGCATGTGGAAGAGCAGCGGGCGCGCGAAGAGTTGAAGTTGCTGGTGCCGGGCGATCCGGAACTGGCGGCGCATGTCGATCTGCGCGTGTTGCGTGGAGATGCGGCGGAGGAGCTGCTGCACCTGGCCAAGGTACGCGATGCTGGACTGGTGATCGTTGCGCCCCGAACGCGGGCGGCGTTTGCTGATCGCACGCCGTGGTCCACGCTGGCGGATATCATTCGCTGGGCGAGTTGCCCGGTGCTGGCTGTGCCGCCGCATTTGATTGGCTAAGGGTTAGCTGTTGAGCGCGAATGTGTATCCCGGTGCCATGTTAGCTAAAGCATGACCGCACCGAGGCATTTGCAGGACGATATTCATGGCTATCCGAGGTATGATGGGGAGCTTTCCCGGATTTATACAGATGTGATTCTGGATTGACATTGCCTCCGCCCGTCGTCCCTGGAAGTAAAAAAGATATACAGATTTATTCGTCTACCCCAGGCGGGCAGTGTATGGTGGTGTTCGCACGTTCGGCATGATTGGAAACTGTTGAGGAAGAAGGTACGGCTTTGAAGGTGGGTTCCTGGGGTAAGTCCTGGTCTCGTGTGGTTTGTCTGTTTGTCTTTGTCTTGGTGTGTAGTGCTTCCCTGCTGATCAGTGGTTGCGGCGGGTCCAATTCCGGGAGTTCAGGTGGTTCTGGCTCGGGCAGTTCGGGGAGCGGAGGAGGCACGAGTGGTACAGGCTCCTCGGCGCCGGTGATTACCTCAGTTAATCCGGGCAGCGTGACTGCTGGTTCCAGCGCACTTACCCTTACAGTCAACGGCTCCGGATTTATCTCGACCAGCGTGGTGCAGGTGAATGGATCGGCCGAGAGCACCACATATGTGAATGGCACGCAGTTGACCGCGGTTGTGCCCGCCAACCAGATTGCTGTCGGGGCCGAACTCGCCGTCACGGTGATGAACGGCACTGTCAGCAGCTCAGGAACCACGACCAATCTGGAAGTGGATAATCCGGTTCCCGCCATCGTGTCCTACCTTCCCAGCAGCGAGACGGCCGGAGCCTCGTCGGCGACGGTCACGATTGCCGGCACCGGATTCAATTCCGCAACAGTGATTCAGGTGAACGGCGCGTCCCGGACGACGACTTACACGAATCCCAACGTGGTGAGTGTGACGCTGACAGCCGCCGATCTTTCGGCCGCCGGCACGCTTTCGCTTGCCGCCATGAATCCTACGCCTGGCGGGGGCACATCGAAGCCGGTAAGCCTCAACGTCATTACGCTGCCGCAGCCGACCATCGCCACGGTTTCCCCTGATTCGATCTATATCAACTCGTCCGATACCACCATTGCGGTGAATGGCACCGGCTATACCTCAAGTTCGGTGGTGGAGTGGAATGGCACGCCCTTGAAGACCTCGCTTGCAAACGGGTATGTCAACACTCTGCTGGCCACGGTACCGGCAGCTGACCTCACCACGGCCGGCAAGGACTCGGTCACGGTCAGCACTCCGGGAGCAAGCCCATTGACGTCCACTGCCGCGACGGTCACGGTTGCCAATCCGCCCGCGCCCGTAGTCACTTATATGTCGCCCGGCGGCGGCCCGATCAACACGGCCAGTACCATCACACTGCAGGGAACCGGCTTCACTTCCAACACCAGCATCGTGGTGAATGGTGTGACCCTGAGCACGACGTACAACGGGTCCACTTCGCTGACGGCTACCATTCCGGCTTCGAGCCTTTCCATTCCGGGCAATATCAGCGTCACGGCGGTCACGCCCGCTCCGGGAGGAGGGACGAGCGCGGCCCAGCCGTTCACGGTGTATCTGCCGGTCACCGCCAATGACATTGTCTACGACTCAACGGATGGGATGATCTACGCTTCCATTCCGGCGACTTCCCCTGAACTAGCCGCCAACACTGTTGCCGCCATCGACCCCAACACCGGGCAGGTGAAGCGTCAGATCTTCGTGGGCAGCAACCCGAACAAACTGGCGCTCTCTTCGGATGGAACGCAGCTTTTTGTAGGACTCGACGGCGCGGCCAGCGTTGCGCAGGTGGATCTGACGCAGGGCAAGGTGGTTAACCAATTTTCCCTGGGGGGAGGCCCGGGTATTTATAACCCCCCGATGAAGGCCTTGTATCTTGCGACCGTGCCCGGCTCGCCGAATTCGGTAGCAGTGGCCACGCAGGGTACCGGTGGAGGAATCACAATCTATGACTCCGGTGTGGCGCGCACCCAGAGCTGGACTTCGGGCGAAGGCCCGATGAGCTTCGGGTCTTCGGCCTCGACGCTGTACGTGCTGAGCGGCTCTACGATTGAGCAGCTCACCATCGGCACGACGGGAGTCACGGCATCCTCGGCGCTGACGACTAATTTGACGCAGCAGCAGGCCACCTCGCTGCAGTATGACAATGGCAACCTGTATCTCTCGTCAGGGCAGGTGGTGAACGCCTCGACAGGCGCGCTGGCCGGCACTTTTTACAGCGAAGCCACCACGGCGGCTTCGGGGGCCATCGTCTCTGACTCCACTCTGGGCAAGGCGTTTGTTGCGACCTCATCCTTCGGCAGCAACAGCGATACTGTGCTCGCTTTTGATGAATCCTCGTATAACCTGCTCGGCAGTTTTGTGGTGAATGGCGCCGGCCAGACGGGCTATGGTTCTTCATTTGAGAAGATTGTGCGCTGGGGGCAGAATGGCCTGGCCCTCAATGCAAGCCCTGGTCCTTTTACTTCGCAGTCGCAGTTGTTTCTCTTCCAGATGCCGCTGGTGAAGGATCTCTCTTCGTCACCGGCCGATCTTTCGGTCGCGTTGTCGGCTCCCGGCACCGCGGCTACGGGAGCGGCGGTGTCGTGGGTGGCAACGGTCAAAAACCTCGGTCCCAATAGCGCCTCTGGCGTAACCGCATCGATTACCCTTGATCCTTCGCTACAGATCAACAGCATTCAGAGCAGCAGTGGATCCTGCAGCAGCGGCACGATCTTTGCGTGTGACCTTGGCTCGCTTGCTAACGGCGCGAGCGCGACCATCACCGTCAACGCGACGCCCACACAGGCCGGGACCCTCGCGGGCGTCTCTACGGTAGCCTCGACCAGCTATGACCCCACTGCGTCCGACAATCAGTCCAGCACCAGCACCACGGTGACGGGCGGCATCTATGGCGCGGTGCCGTCGCTGTCAAGTATTTCGCCCAGCCTGGTGCAGGCGGGGGGCAGCGACTTCACGCTGACGGTCAATGGAACGGGCTTCAACAAGAACTCGACGGTGAATCTGGGCACCACAGCGCTCACCACCACTTATGTCAGCTCGACGCAACTCACCGCGGCTGTGACGGCGGCCGAAGTGGCAAACTACGGATGGGCTGCGATCACGGTCAGCAATCCCACACCGGGAGGAGGCGTTTCTCAGATCCTGCCCCTTACGATCTATGACCTGGTGAATGTTCCGGCCAGCGGACTCCTGTTCGATCCGTATTCGCAATTGCTTTATGCGACTGTTCCTGGCTCGGCGACGAGTATCACGGGCAATTCGGTGGTGAGCATCGATCCCGCGACGGGGAGCGTGGGCACGCCGGTGGCGGTGGGCAGCCAGCCCACCGTGATGGCGGAAACCTCTGACGGGAACTATCTGTATATCTCTCTGACAGGAGCCAATAGCCTGGCGAAGTTTGACCTGCTGGGCAAGAGCCTGGCGGCTACCATACCGCTTGCCATTACGCAGGGAAGTAGCTCAACCAGTGTTACCGCATCGTGGCTTGCCACGATGCCAGGGACAGATAGCACACTGGCCATTAATCAGCCCGGAGAAGGAGGTATCTTTGGAATCTTCGATGTCAGCGGCAGTACGGGCAGTTTCCGGACCAATTTTTCGTCTATTTATGCGGGTGACGACCCTGTGTTCGCGGATGCTTCGCATATCTATGCGTATGACGGCCAGACCAGTGGTGCGGAATTCTATCGCTACAGCGTGAATGCAAATGGAGTGAGCCAAATAGACGGCACAACGCTGAACGGGATGGGCGGCTATGGCGGATCGCTGCAGGTTGCCGGCGGACTTGTCTACGGGGAAGGTGGCGGCATTATCAATCCGGCGACGACCCCACCCTCTCAAGTGGCAACCCTGCCGCTGATTGACTTTTACAACTCCGGCTCGAGTCCGGAGAGCGTGGGCCTGGCCGCCGACCCCTCGCTGGGCAAGGAATTCCTGATGCTGAACAACCTGGCCGGCACCTCTGCCTATGGCTTGACCCGCTATGACCTCAGCACCTATGCGGCTGAGTCCGTACTGCTCATGCCGTCGTCTTTCTCCGCGGCTACAGGTAGTTGGAGTGTGCTGCGCTGGGGGCAGGATGGGCTGGCGCTGCTGGGCTCGAATTATGATTCCAGTACCAATCAGACCGTCTCCTCGCTGCTGCTCATCCGCGGCCCCTTTGTGGCTCCGCAAGAGCTGGAAACAGATACGGCAGCGACGCTAAGCTCGGCCTCGTCGAGCACACTTACCCATGGTAGCGGCAACACAATGCTCACCCTTACCGGCACCAACTTCCTGCCGGGTGTGGCCGTTACATGGAATGGCAGCTATCGCACGACGAAGATGGAGGACTCCACGCATGTTACGGTGGCGATTCCGGGCAGCGATCTTGCGACGGCTGGAAGCGCTTCGGTGGTCGCAACGAATCCTGGGGCATCGGCGTCGAACGCACTGACCATCACGATTCAATAGCAGCGGTCCTTGAGCTCAAAAAGAGGCCGGCACGAGTGCGCCGGCCTCCTTCTCGCGTGGAAGCGCTGTAGGAATTTGTCTGTATGCGCACTCTTGAGGGCCCTCTCAATGGAGCGCGAGTGGAGAACAGAAGTATGGGCAGCCGATGGATGCGGTGCGGTCATTGACTATGACTGGCAAGCAAGTCTGATTCAGGAGTGGTGCCGGGAGGGGGGGTCGAATTACATACCGTGTTGCAAAGGCATAAGTTGCTGATTTCAGATTCGCCAAAAACGCCAGAAGGTACAGAAACGCTGCTTTTGGGTACAAACCGGGCACAATTTGGGTACAAATGCCCACTGAGGAAAGCCGAATCGAAGAATAAGGTGCAGATCCTCCTTTCACTTTCAGCACGGACTGCAACTTAATTCTCGAGACATTGACGCTGCGCGTATCAGAAGCGGTTCGTCGGCCGGTGCCAAGCCATCCACTTGTAAGGTGCCGGAGCACAAGCGGCAAGAGCCGATGGATTCTTCTGTGCGCTCAGAGCGCCTTACTCGCAGTTGCCATCTCGCGCGCGTGGAGAACTTCGCATTGCGGCAATATTTCAAAGCTTCGGTAGGCATGTTCAATGTTTAGCCGCCGTGCAGAAAAGCTCAGATCTTTAGCTTCCGTTGATGGTCATGGTCTGATCGCTGTTGGATGACGGGTACGAGGTTGGAGAGAGATTGCTGATCGAGGGTGTTCCGCCGGTGACAGTGAAGCTGACGGTGTTGGACTGCTCGCTGCCATCGGGGCTGTTGACGCGCACAGACCAGGTGCCTGGATCGCTGCCGTTGTTGAACTGGTAGCTGAGTTGGTTGGCGGAGACGAAGGTTACGGGGCGAACATTCGAGTGTTGTGTACCATCCGGATAGGTGAAGGTCAGCGTGTCTCCGCTCTGGAAATTGCTTCCGTTGATGGTCATGGTCTGATCGCTGTTGGATGACGGGTACGAGGTTGGAGAGAGATTGCTGATCGAGGGTGTTCCGCCGGTGACAGTGAAGGTATAGGGCTTCGAACTGATGTTCCCAGGGTTGACTACCGTCACCGTCCAGTCGCCGGCGTCGCCGCCGTTGTTGAAGGCCGGATCGACGAGTTCGCCGGAGTTGACGAAGTTGGCCGGTTCGTTAGGGTAGGTCTGCTGGTTGACCGGATCGTAGTAGGTGACCGTGGCCCCGGCGACGAAGCCGCTTCCGGTGATGGTCAGCGTCTGGTTGCTGTTCGAGGACGGCACTGGGTTGGGTGACACGCCGCTGACCGTGGCGGTCGACGAGTAGACCGGGAAGGCGTAGTTGTTGGATGCCGACGCGCCGGGGTTGGTGACCACCACATGCCAGGTGCCGCCATCGCTCAGGTCGTTAAAGGCGGTGTCCACGATCTGGCTGGAGCTGTTGACGGTGGCTGCGTGGGCCGAGTACGGCTGGTTGCTGGGATCGTAGTAGGTGACCATGGCCCCGGCGACGAAGCCGCTTCCGGTGATGGTCAGCGTCTGGTTGCTGTTCGAGGACGGTACTGGGTTGGGTGACACACCGCTGACCGTGGCGGTCCCGGACGATGGCGCAGGAGCAGAGAAGACCGGACCGTCCTCGATATCCAGGTCGATGCCCTGATCCGGCGATCCTCCGAGGGAGACTCCACCCCAGGTTTCTGAAGCCTTAGACGGACAAGTTTGAACATTGCCTCCGGCACAATATTGATGAATTCGCTTGCCTGCCCAACTGCCGGTGAGAACACCGTCCAAATCCGAAGCTGTGTTGACACCATCCGGATAAAAGGCCCAGATGGCATCTGGCGGAGTGGACCAGCCGTTGGCGTCTGAGGGAGATCCATAGACACCGGCTTCAAATCCCTTGGTATGAAGCTCAGTCACCCAACCACTCAAAAATTGGTTAACCGCAGTATCGCAACCTGTATCAGTGGCTGAATACGTCTCCATGTCGTAGTAGATAATGCTATTGCCCATTCCTAATGTAGTAGCCTGGGCCGCAGCGGAATCAGCTTCACTGACGCCCTCGTTGTACGCCGCCGTGGAGGTAGATGTATCGATTAAATAGACCGTGGAAGGGTCAATACCGCTGATGCATGACGCCTGAGGCCCGACCCATATAGGCATCATTCCCCAGCCCATGCCCGATACATCCCTGACCCAGTTCGACGTCAGGTTGGAATTGGTCTTCTTTGTCCCTGCGCTTGCCGGATTGGACCCACAACCGTTGGGGCCGCTCGCCGGCACGGCATGCACGTTACATCCGCCGATGTACACGCCGATATCTTTATAAGGACTGCTCTGCATCCATGTCGCCATGTCGTTCTCGGCCGGAGCGAACTCTAAGTCAAAACCGCGGTTCTCGCTGATCTGGACGTTCGATGTTGTAGTAGATTGCGCGACTGTGAAATAGAGCGTATTGCTTACCGCGCTGGTGCCGGCACTATTCGTCGCTGTCATGTTCCAGCGATACTTTGTTCCGAATTGGAGATGTCCATGACCTGCTCCCGGAAAACTCATCCAGCCATAGCTGGAGTTCTCTCGTAATGTGAAGGAGAGGACTTGGATGAAGAAGAGCCGGTTTACGGAAGAGCAGATCATCGGGATTGTGAAGCAGCACGAGGCAGGGATGAAGACGGCGGACCTATGCCGGGAGCATGGGATCAGTGCGGCGACGTTCTACGGCTGGAAGTCGAAGTTCGGCGGCATGGACGTGAGCGAGGCGCAGCGGCTGCGGCAGATGGAAGACGAGAACCGGAGGCTGAAGTCGCTGGTCGCGGATCTCAGTCTTGACCGGGAAGTTTTGAGGTCGGTGATTCGAAAAAACGGCTGGAGCTTGCCGGCCTGAGAGAGGATGTTGCGTTCGCTCAGGCCGAGCATGGGGTGAGCGAGCGCAGGGCCTGCAAGCTGTTGGGTGTGGACCGAGCCAGCTATCGATACGAGCCGAGGCCGGATCGGAACGCTGAGCTGCGCGACGAACTGGTGAAGCTAGCCCGGCAGAAGCCGCGCTACGGCTACCGGCGATTGCATGCGGTGCTGGAACGCCGCGGTCAGACGGTGAACGTGAAGCGAGTCTACCGGCTGTATGCGGAAGAGGGACTGGCGGTGCGTCGTCGCCGGCGCAAGCGGCTGGTGCGCGAGCGAGTGGGCGAGGTGCAACTCATCCGTGCCAACCAGGAGTGGGCCATGGATTTCATCGTGGACGGTCTGGCGAACGGACGCATGGTGCGCATCCTCAGCGTGGTCGATGCCTTCACTCGCGAGTGCCTGGCGCTTGAAGCGGATACGAGCCTTGGCAGCGGTCGTGTGACGCGGGCTCTGGATCGGCTGATCGAAGAGCGCGGCTTGCCAGAGAACGTGCGATCGGATAATGGCCCGGAGTTCACCTCCCGCCGCATGCTGGGCTGGGCCGAGGAACGCAAGATCAACCTGGTGCACATCCAACCAGGGCGCCCCATGCAGAACGGTCACGTGGAAAGCTTCCACGGCCGCCTGCGCGACGAGTGCTTGAACGTAAGCTGGTTCCGCACACTGAACGACGTGCGGCGAACCCTGGACAACTACCGGCAGGAGTACAACTGCGAGCGTCCCCACAGCTCGCTCGCATACAGAACGCCTGCTGAGTTCAGAAGCGCACTGGGCTATGGAGATGTGGAAAGCAAAGTACGCTTCCCACATCTCCACAGCCCCGACTACGACGGCGAGATATACTCGCCCACAACACCAAAACGAGAGAACTCCAGCTATGGCTGGATGAGTTTTCCGGGAGCAGGTCAGAAGCCCCGTACTTCACCATGGATGCACCGCTAGAGAATGCGTCGAATACGCCTCATAATCAACGCATAACGTGCGTTCATTGTGCTTGCTTCCGCGTAGAATCGGCGGTACTTTAAACGCATATGGCGCGTAGAAAAGAAGCAGGACTCTACATTCACCAACGTGCGGAGTGGCCCAATTTCCGGTGGGACACCGCGCGCATCTCGGCGCGTCTGGTCGACATTCGGCATCGGCAGGGACGCCTGATCGGCCGTATGGAAGGACTCGGTTTTCAACTCCGCTCCGAAGCTGTTCTCCAAACCCTCACCGAGGATGTGATCAAGTCTAGCGAGATTGAGGGTGAAAAACTCGACCGCGACCAGGTTCGCTCCTCCATCGCGCGCCGCCTCGGGCTCGATGTTGGCGGACTGGGGCCAGTAGACCGGGATGTCGAAGGCGTGGTCGAAATGATGCTCGATGCCACACAGAGCTACAACAAACCGCTGACGGCGCGGCGTCTCTATGACTGGCATGCCGCGCTCTTTCCCACCGGCAGGAGCGGCATGTCGAAGATCAGGGTCGGAGCGTGGCGCGATGATGCATCCGGGCCGATGCAAGTCGTCTCGGGACCCTTCGGCAAGGAACGCGTGCATTACGTCGCTCCCGAGGCCGACCGGTTGCGCCAGGAGATGAAGAATTTCCTCGAATGGTTTGAAAAGGACAATTCCATCGATCTGGTGCTCAAGGCCGGTATGGCGCATCTTTGGTTCGTCACCGTTCACCCGTTTGACGACGGAAACGGGCGGATCGCGCGCGCCCTTGCGGATATGGTCCTGGCACGTTCGGAGGAGAGTTCGCAACGCTTCTACAGCATGTCGGCGCAGATCCGGTACGAGCGAAAAGCATATTATGAAAGCCTCGAAGCGGCGCAAAAGGGCGACGTCGATATCACCCGCTGGCTTGAATGGTTTCTGGACTGCCTTGGCCGCGCCTTTGAACGGGCCGAAGCGATCCTCGCAACGGTGCTCAGCAAAGCACGATTCTGGGATTATTTCGCGGCGACCCAATTCAATGAACGGCAGCGAAAGATGCTGAACCGGTTGCTCGACGGCTTTGAGGGCAAGCTCACCTCGTCAAAATGGGCCAAGCTGATGAAGTGCTCTCATGACACAGCCCTGCGCGATATCGAGGACCTGATCAAGAAGAAGGCGTTGACTAAGGATGCTGCTGGCGGCCGCAGCACTTCGTATTCGCTGGCAAAGACCCCGGAGGCCGGCGCTAAAGGAAGAAAGTCTGTACCGAACCGCATCACCTCTCCATTGCCGTGAAGGCGATGCCTGGCAAGTCTGACGCCTGCAACTCTACTTCCATCGCCACCAGCGGTTTGTCTTTCATGAGCAGAAGCGAGTTTGCCCAGAACTACAGGTGGCCTGCCCACAGCTTCTGCATAGCGCTAATACTCAGTGCTGCTTTCCTGTTGCTTTCCCATTGATCTCGTGCCATTCTTCTGTTGCAATCCCAATGGGAGATTGCCGATGAAGCAGAAAAAGGATGTGCAGCAGGGTACGTTGGCGTTGATGGTACTGAAGACGCTCGATGTGCTCGGACCGCAGCATGGTTATGGCATTGCGCGGCGGATCGAGCAGATCAGCGGCGAAATGCTTTTTGTGAACCAGGGAACGCTCTATCCGTTGCTGCTTCGGTTGGAGCAGGAGGGCGCCGTCAAGTCGGACTGGGGGCCTTCAGAAAACAACCGTCGCGCACGCTTTTATCGACTGACCCGAGCGGGGCGCAAACTTCTCGAATCCGAGAAGCGCGATTGGGAGCAGACAGCCGCCATTATCGCTCGGTTCTTTGAAGTCAAGGCGGAGGACCTGGCATGAGGTCTCTCCATCGATTCCTGATCCGTCTGCGCAATCTTGTCACTGGCCAGCGCGGCGATGCTCGGCTGCGCGAAGAGATGGAAGACTACGTGGAGCGCGAGGCGGAAGCCAATATCCAGGCCGGGATGAGCGAGGATGAAGCTCGCCGTCAGGCGCGGATGAAGCTTGGCGCCGCGGAGGCGATCCGAGAGCAGTACCACGCCGAGGAGGGATTGCCGTTTCTCGAATGCCTGGCCCAGGACACGCGATTTGCGCTGCGGCAGATGAGACGCGCACCGGGATTTACGTGGATGGTGGTGCTGACGATGGCACTGGGGATCGCGGCGACGACAACGATGTTCACGGTGGTGTATTCGACGCTGCTGAGGCGCCCGCCGTATCCGCATGCAGAGAGGATCCTTGCGATTCACGACACGAGGATCACGGGACGCTCAGCGGGCGGTCTGATGACGGGTCCGCGATTCTATGACATCAAGGCGCGCAACCGGTGCTTCTCCGGTCTGGCGTTCTTTTACTTCGAAGAGAGCACCTTGATTACGGGAAAGAAGTTGCCCGTCTACGTGAATGCCGCAGCAGTGAATGATGGGTTCTGGAATGTCTTCGACACCGCGCCGATGCTGGGTCGAGTATTGAATGCGAAAGACGACGTGCCGCATGCGCCACTGACCGTGGTGCTGAGTTATCCGGGATGGCAGAGGATTTTCGGAGGCGATCCGAAAGTAATCGGAGAGCAGGTGGCGCTGGATCAGCAGTCGGCGACGATTGTGGGCGTGATGCCGCGAGATTTTTCTGCGCCGGCAGGCGTGGACTTTTGGCGTGCGGCGCAGTTTGGTCCGAATAGCTGGGGCAGTTATCGGGGCGACGGACTGCGGTACTGGAATGTATTTGGGCGGTTGCGGCGGGGTGTAACTCCTTCGCAGGCTCAGGCCGATCTGGATCGGATCGGGGAGCAACTGAGACGGGAATATCCATCGAGCGATGGCGCGTGGCGGTTCACGAGCGAGACGCTGCGCGAGTACCGCTATGGCCAAGTGCGGCCAGCACTCATGGCCTTGCTGATCGCGTCGGCACTCCTGCTGCTGATTGCGTGCATCAATGTGGCGAACCTGTTGTTGTCACGCGCGACGGGCCGGCAGCGAGAGATTGCGCTGCGGAGGTCTCTGGGCGCATCAGGATTGCGCGTGGCTTTCCAATTGTTGGTGGAGAGCGGGCTGCTTGCGTTGGCCGGCGGCGGCACGGGAATCCTATTGGCATTTGCGCTCACGCGCACTGCCGCTACCAGCCTGCCGGGGATTCTGGGGAGGCCGGGCACGATCCACATGAACGGGATTGTGATTGGGATCGCTCTGCTAATTTCGCTGGCTACTGGAGTCGCGTTCGGAGTGGCTCCAGTGCTGGAAACCCGAAAGGTGCAGTTGCACTCGGCGCTCAAGAAAGGCGAGGCGCGCCTTGGAGGATCGTCGGGCAACTGGTTGCGCAGCGTTCTGGTCGGAGTGCAGGTAGGTCTGTCATTGGTGCTGCTGGTGGGTGCCTCGCTGATGGCGGAGTCGCTGTGGAACTTGACGAAGCAACCATTGGGATTCAAGCCGGAACACCTGTTGATGTTTCGGCTGGCGCTGCCGTATGACACAAGGCCGGCTGTGGCACGGAATTTCTACAATGACGTGCAACAACGAATAAAAAATCTGCCTGGAGTTGAGGCCGCCGGGCAGATCAACTCGCCGCCGATGATGGACTTTCATTTGCTTTCCAGATATGACGCCGACTGGCTGCCGCAGGGTACCAATGAGCCGTCAATCAGCGCGGAGACCCGCAGTATCGCCGGGAATTTTCTGGCGGCGATGGGAACACCGCTGCTGGAGGGGAGACCGTTTACGGCGGAGGATCAGGCCTCGAAACTTCCACCGGTAATGGTGAATGAGGCGCTGGTGCGGGAGTTTCTGCCGAAGGGAAACCCGATCGGACATCACCTGCTCCTGAATGAGGAGGCGCACGAGATCGTGGGCGTGGTTGCCGATGTGCGAGGAGTTACGGGAGCGATCGCGACGGTGCCTGGGCCCGTTGTCTACTCGCCTGCGAATGCCAATGGCAGTTGGCATCGCTACTTCCTGGTGCGGACGAATGTGCCACCGGAACAGCTCGTAAAGTCGATCCGCGAGCAGGTATACCAGGCGGACCCGCGGCAGTCGGTAGGCAGAATTGAGACGATGGACCAGCTGCTAAGCCATGCAGTGGCGCAACCGCGGCTGAACGCGGCGGTGGTTGCGTCATTTGCCGGGATTGCGTTGCTGCTGGCCTGCGTAGGAATCTATGGAGTCGTATCGTTCTTTGCCGCACAGCGCACGCAAGAGATTGGCGTGCGGATGGCACTCGGAGCGACGCGAGGCGACATTACGCGGCTCTTCGTGCGGCGCGTGATGGTCCCGGCAGTGATAGGGCTGGCGATGGGTATTGTGGTTTCGCTGGCGGCGAACAGGCTGTTGCGCAGTCAGCTATACGGCGTGCAACCGGATGATCTGCGGCTTTACCTTGCATCGCTGCTGGTCCTGCTGGCGCCCCTGCTGGTGGCTACCCTCAGGCCGGCGATACGCGCAGGTCAGACAGAGCCGATGGAAGCGCTGAGAACGGAGTGAATGCAGGGCCATCGTGTGAAAGATCTAAAACGGAGGGGCGCTCGCATCCGTAACCCGGTGACGAGACAGCAGCAAGATGTTCGGGGCCTAGTCGGGGTAGGTTGAAGCTGCCTTAGGCAACCTCATAACAAAGCGGATTGCCGGAGTTCCTGGATAAGTGCTTTGGCCCCCTGTGCTAACTAAAGTGAGTTGCAGGCAAGCTGTTCTGTACAGCATGCCTGCCGATGGGAACCGGAACATTTGTACGTTTCGGGAAACGATTGCTCACCTCCCGTCCAGGTTGAAAAGCTTTTAATTGGCCTAGATTCCAGCGACAACCATTGAGATAAAAGTTGAAAGTATTTGCGGAGTCATCTCTCGTTGGACTTCAGCCAATCGGTGGCGTGTTTTTCAAAGGCGATTCTTACCAATTGGCTGCGGGTGCGCACGCCGGCTTTGTGAAAAAGCTCCTGGATGACGGCTTTCACCGAGCTCTCAGACATATTGAGCTTTCCCGCGATTTCCTTATTCGCAAGACCATCGAGGATGCTGTGCAGGACCTGCTGCTGTCGTGCCGTCAACGGCTTTGACAGTGTTGCGACTTCTGTGCGCGCGCTTTTGCCGGCTGCGAGACCCTGCCTGGCGGTGTCATCAAGCCACTCTTTGCCATTGTTAATTTTGCGAATGGCACTGATCAGCAATTCAGTGCTGCCGTGCTTCAGGAAAATGCCTGCCGCGCCAGATTCCATGATGCGGACGGTCAGTTCATCCGAGAGCCCTGCTGTGACTACGAGCACTTTGGCTTCAGGGCAGCGCACTCGAACCGTAGTCAGCAAATCGCTGCCTACCTCGGGGCCAAGATCATAATCCAGCAACACCACGTCCACTGCCTGAATTTCGAGCACTCGCCGAGCCTCTGCAAGGGAAGCGCATTGCGAGGCGATGCGGAGATCTGGAACTGCCTCAAGCATGCGGCACAGACTCTCGCGAAAAAGGCTGTGGTCATCTACGATTATCAGGCGAATGATAGGTGTCATCCCGGCTATCCTTGCACCGGCGTGAGTGAGATTACGAAGTGTGCGCCTTCGGCTTGTGCCTGATACCGAATTTCTCCTCCGAAGGTCCGCAGCATAGCGCGCGAAAGATATAAACCCAGTCCGGAAGAATAGGCTCCAGATTGAAAGGGTTGAAACAATAGCTCGGGCTGGGAGACTCCGCAACCATTGTCCTCAAACTCAATCAGAACGCGGTCTGCTTGCATTCGTGCGGTGATGGCGAGAATCCGATCGTCTCTGAGGGCGAGCGCCCGAATGCTGTTGGTGACGAGATTGAGAAAGACCTGCATCAGTCCGGCGCGATCAGCCCATACCTCGGGAAGGTCCGCGTCTGCGTGCCACTCTACAGCGATCTCCGCTTCTTCCAGAAGAGGCGCGATGACAATGCGCAGCTCTCCGAGCAGGGCGGGCAAGTCTACTTCAGAGGCTTCGCTGGTAGTTCGCTGCAGGCTGATACTTGCAATGCGCTCTAGTGCGGCAATCAGGTTGCCCAGCGTCTCAAAATCCGGACTGCCGACGAGAAGTGGATTGCGCGCAAGATTCTGATGAACGACACCGATGGCTCCGCAGATATTCCGAATCTCATGGGAGACTGCACCGACGGCGATGCGAGAAGCGGTCATCAACTGGCGAAGACTGGCAACTTCGTGAGTGCTGAGTTCCTCAGAGGAGTCCAGTACCATTGCGGCAAGGCGTGAACCCGCTTTCGTCTGGTAAGTGGAGAAGCAGATATCCGCAAGAAAGGCTTCGTTGCTTTCGCGGCGTCCGTGGGCCTGCATCACTGTACGGTATAACTGCTCTGAATTGTCGGGTGTTGGAACATGGCGCAACGAAGGCAGATAGCTGTAGATCGTTTTTCCGGGCAGGCTACCCTTTGCCGCCAGCATGCGGTGCGCGGCTTGATTGGCCATCAGAATCGTGCCTGAAGCATCCGCCATAACGATGGCGGCGGGGCTGCTTTCGACGAAGATGCGAAGCTGTTCTTCCGCCTCCCGGCGCGCATCACCTTCCCGCTGCATCTCTTCCAGGTGACGGATATCCGCAGTGCGTTTGCGGGTGACTTCACGCATGAAAATGCCCACGCCAAAGAACGCGGCAAAGAACAATACGTCACGAGGGATTCCCAGGCGCACGCCCCAGCCGAGATCATCGAATAGCTCGGCCAGCACGGTGCAAGCGGCTGCAATGATGGCAATCTGCCAGGGGGCCAGCACGCTTCCCACCATCAGCATGGGGAGCAGATATAAGAAGCCCAGGGGAATCGCGCCAACAATTCTCCAATCGAGCAAAGCGATACCTGCAATCAGCGCGACTGCCTTGAGCAGGACAGCGCGGCGGCTGCCTTTCAAAAGTGCCTCATCCAGCCACACCTCACGACGCCTCACGGAACAAAACTGAAATCACCCTCATTGTAGTCATCCCTGCGCGCTTCAGACTCGTTGCGGTGGCACGCGTCAAATTTGACCAAAAGATAGGTCGGCGGCGCTGCAGGAGCGTCACAGAGGAACAGTAGTATGCAAGTAACCCTGTACACGCCGTGGCGGATAACCCCAGTCGCCGCGAAACCCCATCAAGCTGATCGAGACCTGATTCCATGCGGATTTTTCAATTTCGCGGCAGGACCACCTGTCTTGCCGCCGCGGCGACGATGCTCCTTGCCTGCGCTGCTCAGGCGCCGGCGCAGCAGGCGCTTACCTGGAGCCAGGTAAAGGCCAGATTTGAAGCCAGTAATCCTGCTTTAAGAGCCGACGCGGACAATGTGGACGAAGCGCGGGCAGAAGAGATCACGGCGGATCTGCGGCCTAATCCGCAACTGACCACCACGGTGGACGGTACGGAGATCGCTCCCAACAACTCTGTCTGGCAACCCCTGACTGGAACCTATGTTCAGACCGGCGTCAGCTACCTGCACGAGCGCCGGCATAAACGTGAGTTGCGGCTGAGGAGCGCGCAGCAAGGCACAGAGATCAGCGAATCGCAACACGAAGATCTCAAACGTAATCTCGAATTCGCGTTGCGCTCAGCCTTCGTCCAGACGCTGGAAGCTCAAGCCGTGCTCAGCATGGCGCAACAGGATCTTGCCTACTACGACTACATCATCGCCATCAGCCAAGCGCGCTTCAAGGCAGGCGCGATTGCCTCGATCGACCTCGATCGCATTGAACTCGAGCGTGTTCAGTACGAAGCCGAACTGCAGACGGCAGTTGTCAATCTGCGCACGGCAAAAATCCAGTTGCTGCAGCTCATGAACGACAACACGCCCACGCAGCAGTTCGATGTGACCGGACCATTTAATTTTCCAGATACCTTGCAGCCGCTGGCATATTTCCGGCAGGTTGCGCTGGCCAGCCGGCCCGACTTGCAGGCTGCGATGCAGACGATTCAGCAGTCGGAGACAAATCACAAGCTCGCGATCGCGAACGGTTCCACCGATCCTACCTTCGGCACTGATTACACATGGAACAACTCGACCAATAATCCGAGCCCCTCCCAGATGCAGACCATTGGATTCAACGTGAGTATCCCTCTGCGCATTTTTGATCGCAATCAGGGAGAGAAAAAGCGCACGCAGATCGATATCAGCCGGGCGCAAGAGGCAAGTGAAGCGGTACGGGCGCAAGTCTTCTCGGATGTAGACACGGCCTACGCGGAAATCCAGGGCGACATTGCCCAGTTGAAGCCATACAAGACGCAATACAACGAGCAGGCATTACATGTGCGCGATACGGTTACCTATTCCTACGAGCATGGAGGCGCATCGCTGATGGACTTTCTGAATGCGCAGAGCGATTACCGCCAGGTGCAGTTGGCATATGCGCAATTGGTAGGGGATTATCTGACTGCAGCCGCGCAACTGAATCTTGCAGTGGGACGTGAGGTGATTCAGTGAGGCGCCTGATGGGTTTGATGATTGCAGGCAGTGTGGGTGCGAGCCTTCTGCTGACGGGCTGCGGTAATAAGTTCAATCCGGCCTCAGGCGCGCCTCCCACCCCGAGAGTGGTAAACGTTGGAAATCCTGATCTGGTCACGGTCGCGCACCCGGAGTGGTTTCCGGTAGTGAAGGCCGGGCAGATCAATGAGCCGGGCAAGATGGATGTGACCGGCGCCGTGTTTCCCGATGTAAACCGCGAGGTGCCCGTCATATCCCTGGCCAGCGGGCGTGTAGTGGACATTCGCGCGACGCTCGATCAAAACGTGGCCAAGGGACAGTTGTTATTGCGCGTGCAGAGCCCGGATATCACGAACGCCTTTGATGCCTATCTCAAAGCGAAAAACGATGAACAGCTGGCTGGCGATGAACTGGTCCGTGCCAGGGATCTCTACGGACACGGGGCAATTTCATTGTCTGACTTGCAGCAGGCGCAGAATGCACAGGCAGATGCTCAGGCCGACCTTAACGCCGCAAATCAGCAGCTAAACACACTTGGGGTAAACAGGAAGCACCCTTCCGATATTGTGAATGTCTACGCGCCTATCTCCGGCGTGATCATTTCGCAGAATGTGACTGCTGCTTCAGCGACCGGCGTGACCTACTCCGGAACGCCGAACGCCTTCACCATTGCAGACCTTTCGCGCGTGTGGGTGATCTGCGATGTTTATCAGAATGAGTTGCCGCATGTGCATCTGGACCAGTTGGCGGAGATAAAAGTCAACGGATATCCCAACCTGGTTTTGACTGGGCATGTCAGCGATATCGGGCCGGTGCTCGATCCGACCCTCCGCACAGCCAAGGTGCGCATTGTGGTCGCGAATCCCGGCAGGTCGTTGCGCCTGGGCATGTTCGTCACGGCGACACTGATTGGCCGCAAGTCTGAAGTGCACGCGACTGTTCCCGCGGATGCAATTCTGCATCTGCACGATGAAGACTGGGTCTTTGTACCGGCGGGCGGCCACAACTTCCGGCGCGTCGAGGTGCAGGCTGGAGGTATGCTGCCTGGCAATCAGGAGGAGATTGTCTCCGGAATTCAACCCGGAGAGCCAGTGGTTCGCAGCGTTCTGCAACTGGAATCTCAGTTGGAGGCGCAATGATCCGCAGGCTGGTCGACTTTGCACTGCAGAATCGGCTTCTGCTGCTGGCGATTGGAGTTTTGCTTCTAGTCTGGGGCGTCATCTCATTTCAACGGCTGCCGGTGGAGGCGTATCCGGACGTAGCGAACAATTATGTGGATGTAATTGCGCAGTGGCCGGGGATTTCCGCCGAACAGATTGAGCAGCAAGTCACGATTCCCCTCGAAACGACTCTGAACGGCATCCCCGGTGTCGCACATGTGCGCTCGTGGTCTATCTTTGGGCTCTCGACGGTGGAGTTAATCTTCGGCGACCAGACGACTGATTTTGAGAATCGCGAGCGCGTGCTGGAGCGGCTATCTCAAGTGACGTTGCCACAAGGCGTGGTCCCGCAAATGGGCACGGACTGGAGTCCTGTAGGCCAAATCTACTTCTATGTATTGCACAGCACTAATCCCCAGTACGACGTGATGAATCTGAAATCGCTCGATACCTGGGTGGTGCAGAAGTATCTGAAGTCGGTTCCCGGAATTGTGGATACCAATCCGTTCGGCGGCCCGACCCAGGAGTATCAGGTACGGCTTGACCCGGACAAGCTGATCGATTATGGCCTCAGCCTGGAGCAGGTAGAGCAGGCGCTGGCCAATAACAATGTCAACGGTGGTGGAAGTTTTATTCAGCAGGGTGAACAGCAACTCAACGTTCGGGAAGTGGGCCTGGACCGCAATATTCAGGATATTGGCAACACGGTTGTAACAGAGCAGGGTGGGACGCCCATCCGGATTAAGGATCTCGGCGTGGTGGCACAGGGTCCGATGATTCGGCTCGGCCAGTTCGGAGATACCTATCGCAACCGAAACGGCGAGCTGATGAATAACGACGACGTCGTCTCCGGCATCCTCTGCCTGCAGAAAGGCGCCAACGCGCAGCCGGTGCTGCAGCGCGTGCAAAAGATGGTGCAGGAGCTGAATACGCAGATTCTGCCCAAAGGTGTCACCATTCATCCGTTCATTGATCGCAGTGATTTGCTGCATTTCACCGTGCATACGGTAATGCACAATCTCGGCGAAGGCATTGTGCTCGTCATCGTGATTCTGCTGCTGCTGCTCGGCAATATTCGCGGTGCGCTGATTGTGGCCGTCACGATACCCTTTGCGTTGCTAATTGCGGCCATCTGTCTGGACCTGAAACATATTCCTGCGAATCTGATTTCGCTCGGCGCTCTCGATTTCGGAATGGTGGTAGACGGCGCCGTCGTCATGGTGGAGAACATTGTCCGCCATCTTTCGCGGCAAGAGGAGAATGGCCGCCCCATGCAGCAGCGCATCTCCGAAGCGGCGCATGAGGTGCAGCGCCCGGTGTTTTATGCGATCGCGATCATTATCACCGCGTATCTGCCCATTTTCATGCTCCAGGCTGTGGAAGGCCGCATCTTCCACCCCATGGCGTGGACGGTGGCATTTGCGCTGCTGGGCGCGCTGTTTTTCTCCATGATTTTCGCGCCGGTTCTATCCAGCTTTGCCTTCAGCAAGGGGGCAAAGGAGTGGAAGAACCCAGTGATGGAATACCTTCGCGAAGGCTACCGCAAACGTGTCCGGTGGGCGATTCATCATCGTGCAATCACCCTTGGCGTCGGGGTCATGAGCCTGCTTCTTGGCATATTTCTCGCCACGAGTGGCGTGATTGGCTCGGAGTTTATGCCACATCTTGACGAAGGCTCGATTTGGGTGCGCGGAGATATGGATCAGAGCGTCGGGCCAACGCAAAGCATTGCAATGGCAAACCAGGTGAGGCTGATGCTCTGCTCGTTCCCTGAAACCACTGAATGTACGAGCCAGACCGGGCGCCCTGATGATGGAACAGATCACACCGGGTTCTTCAATACCGAGTATTACGTTGGACTCAAGCCAGCGAAGGACTGGCGGCCAATCTTCCACGGGGACAAGAATAATTTGATCGCGGCCATGAGTTATCAGTTGAACAAGAAATTTCCCACCGTCATCTGGGGGTTCTCGCAGCCGATTGAAGACAATATGGAAGAGGCAATGACCGGTGTCAAAGGCGAGATGGCCACCAAGATTTATGGCAGCAATTTGCATCAGTTGGAGGATATTGCCGATCAGGTGAAGACCATCATGAGCGGTGTGCCTGGCATCAAAGATCTTGGCGTTCTTCAGGTGACCGGGCAGCCTGACCTGGACATTCAGGTTGACCGCCAGAAGGCCGCGCGCTGGGGGATCAGTGTGGCGCAGGTGCAGGACGCAGTGCAGACCGCTGTTGGAGGAACAGCCTTCACGCAGGTATTGAAAGGCGAGCAGAGTTACAACCTGACGCTTCGCTATCTTCCGAAATATCGTGATACCGAGCAGGCTATCAAAGAGATTCGGCTGCTTTCGCCGTCAGGCGAGCGCGTCGCGCTGGCGCAGCTCTGTGATATCCACGAAGCTGACGAAGGATCAGAAATCTATCGTCAAAACAATCAGCGCTATGTTGCCGTCAAGTACAGCGTTCGCGGACGGCCACTCGGCGACGCCGTGCGCCAGGCGATTCAGGAAGTGAGTACGCAGGTAAAGCTGCCTCGCGGATATCACATCAGTTGGGCAGGCGAATACCAGAGTGAGCTGCGCTCGGCGAAGCGCATGGCCGTAATCGTTCCTATTACCGTGCTGCTGATTTTTCTTATTCTCTACTCGATGTACAAGTCGCTCAAGTGGGCCACTTTAATTCTCGCTACCGTTGCGATGGCGAGTATTGGCGGTTTGCTGGTACTGCTGATCACGCACACGACGTTCAGCGTATCGTCGGAGGTTGGATTCCTGGCGTTGTTCGGAGTTTCGGTTCAAACGGGAGTCATCATGCTCGAATACATCAATCAACGGCGGGCTCGAGGAGAATCCATAGAAGAGGCGGCGGTGGAAGGCGCGGTATTGCGACTGCGCCCCATCATGATGACGATGCTGGTCGCGACGCTAGGGCTGTTACCGGCTGCGATGTCGCATGGCATAGGGTCGGACACTCAGCGGCCTTTTGCGATTGTGATCGTCGGCGGATTGATCGCCAACCTCTTAATGAGTATCTTTCTTCTGCCCACGCTTTATGTGTGGATCGCGCGCGAGAATGACATACTCCCCACAGCGGAAATCGAGCTTGACCACTGAAATCCTGCTAGCTGCACACTTGCCGTGCCGCTTTCCTCAAAAAACTCAAATTGCCCGTTCCGGACGAATAGAACAGCCGGCCAGAATCTGGCCGGCTGTTCTTCTTGATAGGCTTTGCGAATACTGAACTTCAATTTCGGCGTACCGGGATTCAAGGATTTCTAGACGACGCAGCAATTCGGGGCGATTCGACAGGCCCACTATAAGGATCTGATTAAAAATCTTCCGGCGCTCCGGCGCGCAATGAAGTTCCTGATCTCTAAGTCGCTCGATGCCGATCGTCTGAACTCAGTCTTTGCGGGCGAGCATGCCGTTAGAGGATTCGGAAAGAATCAAATCACGAAGGCTCTAACCATATATGAAAGACATAAGTGGCTAATCTTGAACAAACCTATTACGAGCACGCTTGCACGATATGGCCATCAGATTGAACGGTCCGCCCAGGGATACTTGGCGATCGCGGCTGACATGAGCGATGCAGTGGGTGCTTTGGGAGTTCCTGATTTCTGGGCTCTTGATGCGATCTGCCAGGTCAGTTATTACGACCTGCAATGAAGCTTATTGGGCCGGGCGCTCGAGCAGTATGCTTTTTGGATGAAACGCGGATTGCTGCATAATCATCAATGCACTCGTTGAACCGAAATGGCGATTTCTGGTGTTGCCGGGTTTTCCGACGCAGGAACACGCCAGTGGTCTCAGGCTGAAGAATGAAAGGGAAATTTCGAAGACGATTTTCTGGATCTGTGCGCTTTTACATTGCACGCACTGAATCAAGAAAAGATGCCGTTGTTGAGCCTGCCGATCAGGTCTTGTACTTCGCGTGCGCCGAACTCATTCCTGGCCATATCGATGGGGCACGCGCTGCCGAGGCCCCGGACCGGAGAGGTGAACCAGGCGCGGGCGGAATCGGTATCTCCACCGAAAAGATGGAGCGTTGCCTGATAAAGCTCAGCCAGGCGGAGTAGTTGCTCGGACTCTCTCTTCCCAAAGATGCCCGCTTTGCGACGCAGGGCAAATGTTAGCGCATGAATGCCCAGGTAATGGGCGAGGTCTTGCTGAGACAGTCCGGTGCAATCCAGAAACCGTGTGATTGCAGCCCAACTGAGACCGGAGTTGGCAGCCTGCATGAGAGATATGTTCTCCATGCTGCTTAATCCGAGCGCCTTGGCCACGACTTTGGTCCTGTCATTGTGCCTGGCTGGATGAAACCTCGCTGCGTGTTTATGCTCGCGGATCATCATGACTCATGTTACGCCGTGAGGGGCCGCGCTGGCTGCGGAGCAGCCTCTCCGGCGGGTATGCCTCGCTCGGTGAACGATTCTGTTATTCGCCACGATAGCGTGAGGCCGGAATGCGGGGCAGGCAGGCGGTGCTCGCAGAGGAGCTTTCGTGGATTAAGTAAAGCGCTCCATGCAAGCTCTGTGATTTGTGAGATCCTCAATAACTCAAGCAAAGTGACTTGAGTCTTGAATAGAATTGGGTGCCGTCCCAGTCAATGAGCGGTAAGGGCTGAAGACAACAACGGACGACCAGCCGCACATGTCAGGCTAGCCCGTTCTACGTCCAAGTGGATTGGATTTGTAAAGACTCGCCGACTTTTCGGTAGTGAATGAAGCTTCGGCGAGCCAATCTGACGGCGAACAGGCATCAGTCAAAGGCGAAAGGGCCGCTGTCAGGTTGTCCTGCATCTCGCCGTTCCAGCATCTTATGAAAGTTCCGCACGAGTCGATTCCCCTGCTCGTCTAATGTTTCCGCAGGCAGCGCATTCACCTTTTCATTCAACTTATCCAGGGAGATCAGAGGCTCGAAGTCTGTCCGTTGGAAATAATACCTTTCAGTCGCGGCGCGATCTCCAACCTGACGGACAGTAGAACGGAGTTCGAGGGATTTCAGAAGCGCAAGGATGCCCTCAGGAGTGTTCGACATCCCCTCTGCGAATGCAGCTGCTTTGCCAGGCTCTCCCCATCTATGCCATATATGAAGCAAGCTAGCGACCCTTGGACTCCGTGCCAGCGCTCCCGAGGAGGCAGCGGCCTCCATTTTGCGAAGAGCTGCAGCTTGCACATCGGAAGCGTCTGCTCCCGACAAGAATGGCTCGCTACCCTCCTCCGCCGATTTGGCCGTCAGGATATCTGCCACCTCTATTGCCATGGTTAATCCGGAGGTGACGTCGATTGCATTCACGAGTGCTGCCGCGCGGGCGTCTGCCTTTTCTATCTTCTCAAGCGCGTGCTGGACGAGAAATCCTATGCGCCACTGGATAGGAATCTCGAATCCTGCTGGCCGCGTCTCGGGAATTTTATCCCCAGTATCGAAGATTCCTGCCAGGTACGCTTCGACCTGTTCCGCTCCTAACTCGTCTTCGCAAATAGCCAATTCCTCAAGTGCAAGTACCAGAAGCCCTCGTGTCGCGAGTGATCCAAGTATAGAAGTCAATTCGCTCCGGTCACCGCGCGCAGCTAGAAGCTTCTGAACTGTTGCTTGGGGTAACTCCTCTGCATTGACTGCGAGCCTGAAATATCGGTCAAACAGTTTTGGGGAGCAGACTCGGAGTTCGCGATACCAGCGTGCGCCGAACTCTGCAGAATAGCTTGGACCGCCAAATGCCCGTTCTGTCGCAGGGAACAGATGCTTGAGAATCTCCGTGATTTCGTTTTGATGATTGTTGGAACCTGCTTCGACGATGCTGTTGAGCGATTGCTTTGCCTCTTCGGTATCGCGCCCATTAGATTTGTGGCTTGTAAGGACTTCCTTGCTTGATTGCAGTGCCCTGTAGACAACTGGCTCGTTTAATCGAAGAACCTCTAGCGCGATGAGATCGATCGGATTCACCTCGAAAGCGCCGTCTACAAAGAACGAGGAGAACTGGAAGGCTAGCGTTGATACAAAGCGGTTAACGTCCCGCAATGTTGAAAAGTAGGCATGAACACCTGACCAAAAGATATTCGCCCAACGCGTCGTATTGAAGTGCTTCGAGACGGCTTCGCCGACGAGCAGTTGGTTAAGCCTGTCGAAAAGAATCCGGCGGACGCGTTCTATATCGATGAGCGGCACGTCGAAAGCGACTTGAACAATTTTTTCGAGATATTCGGACCCTGACACTTTAAGCACGCTCGAAATGTTTGATTCGACTATGGAGCGTTCGCAGATTGTCAGATAAACGGTGTTCGGAAAATCGGCGTTTGACTTGATCAGCTGGAATACCTCAAGTGTTTCCTGCGGCGTAAGGCGATCGAGATCGTCGAGCACCACAACAATCGGAGTCTTTAGCCTCTTAAGATCTTGCGCTAGCTTTTCTTTGATCTCGTTAATGCTTTTCTGGCCGACATCTATCCCAGCTGCAAGCAGCTTGATTGTGGCTTCCACAAGCCCTGTGGTGAAGGCCAGCAATGCGATCACGAGGGCGAGGATCCCAAACGTGAAAGCAAAGGTTTTGGAATGCAGCCATGCCGATCCGAATGCAGCAAGACCGACGAGTATAAGCAGGGCACCTACAACGTTGCGGGTTGCCTTCGCAAGATCGTGCGGACCCCGCAGGCGTAGAGCCCATCTCTTGAAAGTGTTGAGCGTTCTTTTCCTCTGCTTCTCGGAGCCGAGGTCGCCCTTACCCAAGGCGATACCCAATTCATCGAAGAAAGCTTCGCTCAGGCTCGGCCTAATCGCCATCTGCCAAGGGTTGAACTCCACGCAGCGTATCCGTGGTGAAGATTGGTCGAGGGCTTCGACCGCCATGTTCTTAACGGATGATTTTCCATTTCCCCATGGCCCATAGAGCGCGATAACGAGGCTTTCTTGCCCCGACCACCCTCGGATCGCGTCAGCTAGAGCCTCCGAAAAGCCGCGCCGACCAAGTTCGTCCTCGCTCCTGCTCCGGATGGGCCTATCCGCAGAAAGCCATTGTGAAGGGCTCGGCTCTTCGCCTTCGCGTTCCATTGCCGTTCCTATCTCCGATATCGATCACTATAGAATGAGTTTCTGTCAAACCGCATATTCCGAACAACACTCGACTTGGGGTGCTAAGCGCTGATAGCTACTGGGAAACGGGGATGTGTTCCTCGATCCACCTTGCCGCATAGACGCCGAAGCTCACCTGTGCCGTAACCATCTCACCTGCACCGAAAGAGTGTGTAGCCCGTTCTACAGCCAGGTTAATCGGATTTTTAAGCCCACGTTGAGTCTTACCTGATTGGTACGAATAACTTCTTTGCCGGTGCGGACCGGACCCAATCGCTCACCGAACAGCAATTCCGAGCAACGGGTGGAAAAAATTAGTGCCTGATTCTATAGGCGGCCCAAACCCGGTCCAAGCTAAGCACAAATCCGTCGACAGGACCGGTCCCGCGAAGAGATGGGCCTGTCTCCGTGTGCGCCGGCTGGCCGTGCTCGTAGATCGTTACAGATTTGCTTTGCGGGTCAATCAACCATCCAAGTAGCGCGCCATTTCCAATCCAGCGCTCCATCTTCTCTCTTGTCTCGGCCAGCCGCTTCGCGGAAGGGCTAAGCTCAACGACAAAAGCAGGTGCGAACTTCAGAAATTGGAGCAGGTCTACTGCCGTGAGGGCGGAGAGCTGTTCCTCGGTGGCATAGGCTGCATCCGGGCTCATGGAGGAACCATCCGGAAGCCATACGCCTGTTGAGGAGCCGAAGACCCTTCCTCTCGAATGAGTCCACCACCAGACTCGCAGCTGCGCATTGATCTCCGAGTTTGCATCGCTGGCAGCACAACTCGCAAGTGTGTTCACGAGGATTGCTCCGTCCCTGGTGCATTCAAGATCCAGGCCGGGATTCGCTGCGCACAAATCCTCGAACTCCGGATTGGAGAGAGTTGGCCGGATGACAACGGAGATGTTCTTGTCCTCCGGAAGTTCGAGAATTCTCTTCATGGCGCGATTTTATTCCCGGCGAAGTGTGCGATGAAGCCGGATGTAGCGCTTTTGACAATCATGGCGGGCATGCAGGAGCCCGTAGGCTGATTGCTGAGAAGCGCACAGGTGAACGCGCCATTCCATCACAAATCGCTGCGAGATCAGCTACAGATGCATCATCTGGGACATAAGCTCTGGCGTCATTGCCTGGAGTGAAGACCAGGAAACGCATCGGGAAAAGCTGCATCCGTCCCAGTTTTGCGTGGTTGGAAACCGAGCCCTCTATCGTGAGGAACTCTCTGACCCTTTTGATTCACGGGCCTCGATGTGCAAACAAGGCCAATTCGAGGAGGCCCCGCCACCGTGTCGTAGTATCCCTAATCCGTTCCTGCTGAAGTAAAGGCAGACATTGAGGTGAAATATATGCAGTTCCATCAGAATGAAAGAAAAAATGACATCTCGGATCATTCATCCGCGAATACAAAGCAAGAAGAGGCCAGAGGACCGTCTGCGGCCGCCGGCAGCGCGGCCACCCGGCATCGGTTACCGCAAGCTTCCGCGAACGGCCGGAGGGGAGCATGCGAAGAAATCCTTGAAGAGGACCTCTATGGGGCGATGTCTGACACATTGCCGGAGATGGATATCATCTTCGAAAACATAAGCGTGATTTAGTCCGGCGGCTGCCATCGGTTGACACAGGCCGATGGCAGCCATCCGTCTGGACCTTGAAGCCTCAATGAATATTGGAAATCCGGAATTCGGCTCTTCAGTATTCGCCGATCACTCCGCCCCGTTCATGAGCCAGCTCTCCGTCCGGCCGACTCATGCAGGCTTGCAGGTGGGAAGCGAACCGGGTTAGGCCTCTCGGTTCGACAGGGTGAGTTTTTGAGACCCATCAACGGGCATCTCTGGCGTTTGAAGCCTTGAAGGAGACAAAAACAGATTGGGGTCCATCCAGGGCCGCCGGCCTGATTATTAGTCGGCGGACCGGGCCCGAATATCGCCGGGAATGAGTACAGCGCGGTGAAACTCTCCCCGAGATTGGTTGCATCGCTGCATCCTCTGAGTCCTGTGCTCGCAACCAGGCGCACCCTCTACAACGGAGTTTTAGGTACACTTCGCCAATTTATACCGTAATAAAGACTCGTTTCTATTCGATGCCGCTTGTTGATAAAAAAAGTCTTTGGGCGAACTCATTTGCCCGGGGGGCAGTCGTTTCTCGCAAGAGCGGCGGGGGACTTGCTCTGGCATCTCGGGAGGTCTCGTGGTGGACATTTTTCCCATTGTCGTGATGAGGCGGAATCCATCGACTCATCACAAATCTGGGCTGCACACTCCACCTCAAATCAGTACGTCAAAGGAGATGAGTGCATGGTTTGATGTTGGGGCGGGCGAGTCATCATCCCCGAATGCTCCGCGTATCCCGCGTGTAGTAAAAGCTGCCTAAATATGCAGAAGAAATCGCATTCTACGATTTTCAAATTAGTTGTCGATGTGCATAGGCGCGCTCCTCTGTTTGAGTTGTTTTGTTCCTCTCTGTCTGTTCATTTCTTGTCTCTGTAGCGGCAAAGCAAGCCTGAGATGCGGCGGAAAATATCCATCGTTCAATATTACTAATTGAGCAAGTTTCCATGCCAATCCATGCCCATATTAAAATCAGTCATTTAGGTGCCATTGCGAGGTGGCACCTCCACCTCGCGCAATCGACATAAAACTATTACTTATGAGTAATATTTTGCGCTTAAAAGTGAGCGGGAGTGGCGCTGCTGCTCGGATGCCGGACTAGCACTTTTTGTCCGCCGGATGCAGACTGCAGATCAGTCACCCCAGCACGCTGCTACATCGCCGCAAAACGCAATTGCACTCGCCACCGCAAAGAGCTCACCGGCACGCTGACTGGCGGTTTTGCGGACGATTTACATCACTCAATCTAAAGGAGACAGTAAAATGAGCACTCTACGTCACATCGACCGCGACCCGGAGCAGATCGGCATAGCCGGACTGTTGGCGTATTCCGAGCGGGCGGTCCCCGCCTGCATCGCTGCGGACTCTCTCGCACTCACCCTACATCATGAGCGCATGCACGTCGCATGTGCCTACGTACATGAGTATCTCCGTCGATGCGGTCGTCGTGCATCTCTCCTGGAGATCGCTAGGCTTGAGGTAGATCGCATCGCTGGGGTGATTGCTCCTGACCTCGACAAAAAAGGGCAGATCGGCATAGCAGATGCTGTGGCCCCACTCGTTCAGCAGGCGCGCGCCATCCTGAACCCTACAGTCGCGACAGCAGAGGAGATTATTTCGGGTGCGCCGGGCAAAACGAACCTCTCCACAGGCTGCATCCAGGCCGAGCAGGCTCTGAAGCCAGTCGGTAGTCCCCCCTTTCCGTCGCCCATTGAGCTGAGTTCCGGAGCCTCACTGAGGCGGGTAGCTCCGCTATGCGGAGACGAGCCTACGGTAGCGCCGAGGTGACTGACCCGCGGCCGAGCGCGAGTACTCGCCCGTCGCTTCGAAACTGTGACTCGCTGCCATCGGGCATGCCCCCGAGAACTGGCCACAAATGCCAATTCATACTTCCGACAAGGTTGAACGATCTTGAGAGATCAGAGCCCATTCTGCAACCAACAGCCACTACCCATCTAGCGCTCCCAAGCATCCGCCTAACGTCACATGCTTCCGTGCTCCGAGATGAGGCATCAGGTTTTGCTCGCTGCATGTCGGCAATCTATGCCTACAACGACGCAAAGCAGCATAGCACCGACCATGGAATCCACGGATTAGCTCACGCGAAGAATTGTCTACCGCTCATCTTGATCGAACAAAGGCCTGAGGCCTGCCCCCAATCGCTAGAAAAAGTCCTTCTTTAGACCTGAAATGGAAAAGGAAGGGCTCTACACGCAAATAGGTGGTGCGTCCGCGCCGCCTGACAGATGGTCAGCAAACAGCCGCGCTTGATCTGCTTTCCAAGCAGGTCTCTCACCTTGCTCGTCGGCAGCAAGATCATGGGATCTGCACCGCCTTACCACGCCCCATGAAAACTTCCATCAGATGATACGGGGCAACTCGTCTCTTCCGCAGCAAGGGCCAATAAGCTGCGACGACGCCCACTCGTCTCGAATGGCTCTGATTATCGCCCGTCAAACCCAGTATGCATTTCTGAGGAACTAAAGCCGTGGACCTACCTACCCACTCAACCCTCTATTCATATCTGAAAGAAGCCAAAGCTCCGCAAACGCTTGCCGATGCGGTCTCGATCATTCAAGGAGCCTATTTGTCTATCACGCTGCCCTCGAGAGCGCAAAAGCGGCTCATAAGCGTGTTGCGCACTGTCTCCACGCGCGTGTCAGAATTCCTCGAACTACCGCCCGACGCAATTCAATTGGATGAACTCGTTGAGATCGACCAGCAACTGGTCGCATTTGTCGTAGGACGCGGAGTGAATCGGCAATCGGCGGTCCAGTACTCTTGCGACCTGCATAAGCTGCTCGACCTGGCTCATAGAGCAGGCTGGACGTCTCCGGCGTTTGAGCTGCGCGAGGCCTGGAAACCAATCCTCGATGCATTGAAAGGTGATGCCAGAGGAACAAAAAGCATCGTGAGATTCGCAATCCGCAAGAGATGCTTGCCGCAGGAATTTAGTGGCAAAACACTCGAAGGATGGAAACGGCGTAGGCTCGAAAAAGGTCGATCCATGGATTCAATCATTCACGTGGAGTCGAATTTCCGCAGGATGTTGCGTGTTGCGGGCCTCCAGAACCTGTTTCCGCGGTTTAGTTTGGCCAGCAAGAATCCACCAAAGTATCGCATGCAGCTAAAGGATCTGCCTCTGTCGCTCCGCGACGAGATAGTTGAGGTCATCCGCTGGAAGACTGCCGACGAGGATCTAGCCGATCGAGATGCCGCGCTCATGATCCGGCCTGTTACGGGCGAGAGTTTGCAGCGGCATTTTGTGGAGCTTTACAGTTATGCGGTCGTGGTTCAGGGACTGAGCGAAATTTATCACCTTACGCAGTTGATCACGGAGGAGATTGTCGGCGGCTTCATTCGTTGGCTCCTCGCGAATGATCGCTGCAAGCCGCAAAGTGTAATTGCAAAGCTAAGTGGCATTTGTTCGTTGACATTTACGTATCCGAGATTGAGGGGGCTCGATTACAGTTGGTTTCGATCAAAGCTTCGTGCACTTCGGAGTGAAGCGCCAGCAAGAATTCAACGGCGAAAGCTAGATGATCTTCCAAAATATCCATCCGTCGCCGCAATTGCCACGCGTATTCTCGCGCTCCGAGCGGGACCGCAAAAACTGACGGAGGTTGAGACGGCTTGGCTCGTCCACGATGCTCTCATCTTCGCGATCAATTCTTGTATTCCTCACCGCGCGAGAAATACCTTCGAGGCGTGCAGCAACCCGCACCAACAACTAGGGCTATTCGAAACCGAAATCTCAGCTGAGTTGGTTGGTCAATTTAAAATCAGGCTTCCTCCGTGGGCAGAAGAACTTCGGCGCAGGGAGCCGCGAGCCCGCTTTTTAGTCGGTCACTGGTTGGAGATGTCAACAAAGGCCGGCGAAGAAGTGTGGGAGGTATTCCCGCTTGAGGTGCGGGATTTATTCAGCGAGTACATGGGCCACTATCATCCGATTCTTGCGCGGAAGCAGAGCCCGAAAGTTCCAGATTCAACACGTCTTTTCTTCGCGAAGAACGGGCGTCCATTAACCCAAAAAACCCTCCTGAATCTCGTGGTCCGGCGCAGCATAGAGCATACAAACAAGCGGATGCGGGTCAAAGACTTTCGAGATATTGTCGCCGCGCACATGCTCTCCACTGGAGCCACCATGGAAGAGATTGCTGCGTGCCTATGGCATGTCGATCCCTTCTCTGGAAGCACAGCAGCACGATATTACATCGCTGGCTTCAACGCCTCTCACGGCGCTGCCGCCCTGGAGGATGAGGTCGCCGATCTGATTTAGTAACGGTGACGATTGCTACCAATGGACCAGTGCCGGACCTGAGACTACCGATCCGGTACTGCGTCCGATCTCCCCACAACGGAAAACGTATGAGCATCTCTGTATTAAACCTCAGCAGATCAGGAGCACCTGCAGTCTCTCGTCTAGCAGTTGCTCCCAATGAGAGCGTCCAGGGGGTTATGACCGCAATCCGGTCAGAGCTTTCACTGGATCCTGCCAAAACAAAGAGACAGGTCGTAAAGCGGATGGCTGACTTTACGCATTTACTCAATCATTTGGCAAAAGCTCTTAAGACCACCCCCATAGATATGACTGTGCACCAGGTTGTCGAAGGCGACACGGCATTCCTCAGCTACGTGATGTCTAGCCATCTGTCGCATAGTACCAAGAGGCAACTGCTCAGCAGTCGCAATACGCTCTTGCGATATGCAAGGAGGTTCGGATTTTCGCCCGGAAGCTTTGCGATGCTTGATGAATGGGAAGTGTTCGCAGATAGTGCAGGCCTGAACCATGGTTCATCGTGCATCGTGAAAGATGCGATGCGCCGCGGACGTCATCGGTGCGACTTTTCTATGTTGGACCTCAATACGTGGGCAGAGACCGCACTGTCTACCGGTAAGAGTTATGCCTACATCCGAAATGCAAAATCAACTTTTTTGAGGGCAATCCGTGACGCAAGGCTGGAATATCTCTTTCCTGCGCTTCATGCGGAACCTAAACGTCGAAGCTGCAAGTTGCCGCTCACTTCGATGGCAGAAGCACTACAAGGAGAAATCGACACAATTATCGCCTCGAGGCGCGCGGCGGCGGAGCAGAAAAAATTACCTCTCGCGCCTGCGACAGAGCAGGAGCTTATTTCGCATCTTGAAGATTTGGTTGGCTACGCTGTAAGCGTGCGTGGGATGGTCGATCTGACGAGTCTCCGCGGAATCCTCAATCCGGGCTTTATTTTTGACTTCGCCCATTACCTCCGAAAGGAGAGAGGCTGCAAGCGCAACACTATCGTAGGGAGGCTGAGCCGGATGTTCTCATCGTTGCGTTGTACGTCTGCCTTTGACAACCTCGACCTCAACTGGATCGAGGAGGTTTATCGCAAGCTTCGCAGGGAGCCCGAGAGCGCGCTCAAAGCCAGACGCAGGATGCGTTACGTGCCATACCAGGAGCTTGCTTCTGTGCCAGGGCAAATGCGAGCACGGCGTTTATGCTGCACCGGCCTCACCCGGGCATGGCGCATACACAACGAGTTGCTGATCTCATGCCTGATTCTCGCGCAATGGCCACCCCGCTTTTTACGACAGGCAGAGCTCGGCCCGAATATCTTTCGCGGGCCGATTCCAAAAGATGGGCCGCCCTTTGGGGCTCCAATGTGGGCAAAGGAGCAACTGATCGAGGACCCAGATGCCGAGTTTTGGCAGTTTAGCTATGAAGATTTACAGGGCGAGCTGCATCGGGGATTGGTACTGCGTCAGATTGTTCCGGTGCTCGAGTGTTACGTAAACGAATGTCGGCCGATGCTTCTCAATCCAGAGCATCCGAAGCTGCTTTTTTTCAACCAAGTAGGGCAGCCTCTATCGTCAAGCAGCTTGGGAAATTTTGTCTCCGGCGTCATCTGGCGCTACCTCAAAAAACGCGCATCGCCGACCTCGATTCGCAGCAGCTTTGCTTATTATTGGCGGGATAAATATCCGGACAAGGATGCTGTCTTGGCCAAGATTCAATGGGTCGATTATGCAACCATCAAAATGCGGTACGACACGAACTATCGTAGCCAACGGGCAGCACGTGTCCAACGGCGCAAGTGCCGGTAGGGATAAGGCTCGGCATGGAGCTGCGCCCGCCGAGTATTTTGCACTCTACAGAGTCGGATTTCTCAATCAAAATGCAAATGCCGCACCATCCAACCCTTCCAATACCTCTTCCGACAGCACGACGCGTGTGCTGGTCACTCGTGTAATCCGCTTCCGTAAGTCCGGCCGACCGATCAGACGTTGGCCTCTCAAATGAACAGTCCTCTCAAGAGCCTCTGCGCCGCGGCTTTCGGTCTACAAGGCACTGTTCGGATCTCGTCTAAAAGCTCGATGTTGTAAATATCCTATGCCCGAATTCCCTCCAGACACACGCGATCAACAGCATCGATCAGATGCGGGTCGTGCTCCGTCCGGCAGGGCATTCGAACAGCATTTCACTCCAAAGGAGATCGCAAAGCTCTGGAACAAGGATGAAGACACTATCCGCAGGCTGTTCCGTAATGAGCCCGGAGTTCTGTGTCTGGAATCCATGAATCGAAGGAAAACAGCCCGACGCTATATCAGCCTTAGCATTCCGGAATCCGTCGTGGTGAGCGTCCATCAACGACTGGAAATTCAGCAGAGGAGAGCGGAGAGACCGTCGCGCCAACAGGATCGCGTGCGACTCGCTTCCAGCACTCTAATGGGTGTAGAGGAAGCGGATCTTCACCGCAAGCTGCCCACTGGCGATGAGTGCTGGGAGCACGAGGCCTATCGCACCGCAAGGAAGCTCAAATCTCGCATTCGTGATCGCGACCGCTGATGACGCAATAAATGGGTATCCGTGCAAGAACTGACCCAGCACTTCTTTCCCGCCACTTTACCAACGGACAGAGTGTCGTGCTTGTCAGCAATCGCCTCGTTATTTGGTCGCGCGTGCGGTTCATTCCTTGTTCTACCCCTCCACCGGACTCAGTCAGTCCCAGGCACTCACGTACGCCAGATTCGTCACAACACTGTAAATCTAATCGTCCGCCTCTCCAGTCCATCTCTGGAACTGGAGAGTAATTTGCGAAAGTTCAGAGGCCTCGAGTTTTCGATGCAGTCCATTGGTGGATGCACACACCGGGTCGCCGATTGTGATGAGCGTCGAGCTAATCCAATTGCGAAACTTCCGATCTGTGACTGCTCCTCGATGGCAATTCAGAAGGCATGATTTATGAATCCAATTAATTCAGGATTTTCGTTCACTATTTATCGACGTCACTCGAAGAACTGCAGACACCGAAAGCAAGGCCGTGTAGTGTTTGGCTGCAATTGCCCAATTTATGGTGATGGTTACTTGAAGGGGTATCGGATCCTCAGGAAGTCTCTTGCTACCCGGGACGCGGCAAAGGCCAACGCGAGAATGGCCCGATTGATAGAGATCTGTTCAAAGGCACTTACCGGGGAGTCAGACGAGCCCGGCCAGAAGTGTTCAAGCGTAGCAGTCTCAGTCTCACCTGAGCCGGAAGCCGCAACCCATTCGGCGAGGATACTAGCCTCCATCTCAAAGGTGCACGATGCCCCTGCGATCATCGAGACGGCAGTACAAGCCTTTCTCGCGAACTGTGAGACGAACGGTGTAAGGGAGCCAACCATTCGCAAATATCGCAATTCCCTAAGGAGACTTGCCACGTTTATGGGGAGCAAGGATATTCACTACGTACGGGATGTCACAGTGACGCTTCTTGATAGCTTTCGGGCGTCGCGGGAGCTTGCGCCTATTACCAGCTTGAAGGAGCTTGAGACCTTGCGCGCGTTCTTCTCCTACTGCATGGCTCGCGATTTATGCAAAGCGAATATCGCGTTGATGATCAAGGGACCAAAGATCGTCTCGCCGAACGACGTGGAGCCCTACACTCCCGAGGAGGTAGAGCTAATCATTGCGGCTACACAGCAATTCGGCAGGAATGCTTATGAGCGAAAGCGCGCCCTGGCCATTATCCTGACACTTCGCTTTACTGCGCTTCGGATCAGCGACGTCGCGGTTTTGCGTCGCGACCGCATCAGCAAGGAGGGTGGACGCTGGGTCGTCTTCATACGCGCAACAAAGAATAACAAGAGAGTCTACCTCCCGATTCCACGCGAGATGAAGGAGGCTCTCGATAATGTGCCTGTTCCTCGCGAAGCCATGGCAGACTGCCCGTATTACTTCTGGTCGGGGAAGTCTACTGTGCGATCTATCGTGACTGTGATTGGAGAAAGCGTCGGTGCTGTATTTAAAAAGTCGGGCGTCAAAAAGGCACACGCGCATCGCTTTCGTCACACGCTGGCAACCGAATTGCTCGCTGCCGGTGCGAGCTTTGAAGAGGTTGCAGATGTTCTCGGTGACTCGGTTGATGTTGTGAAAAAGCACTATGCAAAGTGGTCAGAAGCCCGTCAGGCTCGCGTGACGGATCTTCTCTCGCGTGTTCATGGAAATGCAGATTGGTCGCCGGACCAGTCATTTGCATGAGCTTTCAACGTCATTTGGCGACATCGGGACGGATGGGGGAGTCTGTCACCGATGTCGCTTCACTCAGCTCGTAAATTCGGGATCGGCTGCTTGGGTGTATTCTCGCTCCCGTGGTCTGGCGCTTGGGTGAATGGCCTGGCTAAAGCTGGGCCAGGCGGACGGTTAATATTTCGGCGCAACGAGAGCAGAGAGTTGGCTTGGAGATCGGATGCCGAAGTGGAAGTGTTCCGTAGAGCAGATTGTGGGGGTGCCGAAACAGGCTGAGGTGGGTGTACCGATCGCGGAGTTGATCCGGAAGGTAGGGTTCGCCATTCAGTGGTTTTTGCGCCGATCATCTTGTCCGGTGTCTTTCCTGTTTACTGGCATAGTGCAAGCCGGCACTCGCCGGTAGACGCTGCGGACTTCTCAGCCGCGCAAGCCTAGTTTCATTGGAAACTCATTTTCATCCTCGTCCAGATCTGTGCGCGCAAGATAATCGGCAACCGCCTCACGATTTGCTGACCGCATCAGTAGATGGACCGCAAGAATAGCAAGGCCCGTCAGCGTTAGATGCACTGCGCTCATCTCGATCCACGGTGTCAACGCAACGGTCGCCGCCACTACGGCGGGAAAGAAGCCGAAGTAGGGGATCACCAGGAAAGCCAAATTCGTCTTGATGGAAAGTGGCTTAAAAGTGAATGGAATAGCTTTGAAATTTAAGAAGAATGCGTCCGTAAGTAGTACCGAAACGCCAACGGCAATAAGCAGTTGAGCAATCATCGTTCGCCCGCCGAGGGTTGTGGGCGAAGCCAGCATATCGCCCATCGCAGCCGTTCCAAGGCTTAAGATTGCCGAGCAACTGCAGACGAGATTCTTCGCGGCATCCAGATGATGAAATCCAGGCTTGCCCTGGATGACGCGAAATATCCACCTTCCGTCCTGATCTGCTGGCGACATAAACGCGGTGTGCATTCCAGACACTGTCCAGAATGCAACGATTGGGATCATGGCCTGAATGCCGGCGGGCGAAATTGCGGCACTTAAATGCCCGCTGGTCCAATGAAGCCTCAGCACCACGGATGTCAAGATTGCAATCCCAGCGCCTCCGTAAAGAACAAGGTAGATGCGATATCGGGGAACGCCGACAAGCGTCTGCATAGCAAACTGCCAGATGGCTCGGCTTGAGGGCTTGCGCAAGACGATGCCAAGCAGCCGAGATGCCGCCTGTTTGCGCCGAAGGGCACTTTGCGCAGCGACTCCTTCCACCAGGCCGCTCATTTTTCGCGCATAGGCGAGCGGATAGATCAGGACCGCAAGCAAAGCAGCAACGAACATCGCAGTCCAAGCCATATGGGCTAATCGGGCGAACTCGGGCGACGCCCTGTGCCCGTCGAGTATCCGTTGATAGATCCCGAGAAACCAAAATGGTGGCAAATCATATGCAATGCCGTGGCCTGACGCGAGCAGGGCGCGGAAGCTTCCGAGCATAACTGGGTATAGGAACAGGATCGTCAATAGAGCCGCAATTGCAATCCCTTGCACCCAGAGAGAGATTTTGCGAAACCCGTGCTCTCCAAACACAGCGAGGAGGATTCCCTGAAGTGCCAGCAGAGACGTTGCCGCGAAAGCGCCGCTCATCAAGACTGCAACGGCGTGAGCAGCCAAAAACCTGAAGAGCCGGGGAGGATTCGTGGCTTCTGGAAGAACCAGCGGAGCCAGAAAGTTTGAATCGAAGAGAAACGCTGCAAGAAGCACGGTAATGGCCGATATCCTTGCGCGAAACATAAGGCTTGCTTTTAGGGGCAACGTTGCCAGTATGCGAACATCCAAGATGTCCGGAAAAAAGAAGTCCCAGGCAAAAATCGTAAGAATCCCTGTCGCCACCAGCGAATACAGCACATAGAAATAGTGATCGCTCACTTGTCCCCAATATGGCTGCGTTCGGCCAAAAGGGCGGTTATATAAGGGGTACAGATAGAGAGCATAGACAAAACCTGGCAGACCCACCACGAACGCAAGTTGGACGAGCCGCGTTTTGCCTTCTCCGTCAGCAGACATCAGGTCGTTGTTGAAAAAGCGCTCAAGGATGTGGCGAAGCAGAACGCCGAACGGCGCAAGCCGTCCAGTTTTTACATCGGGCGTATTCGCAAGCACTCGCAGGGAAAGTACCGCATTCGTGTTGGCTTTCTGCTGTTGCTCTCGATTATTCATCGCATTCCTGCACAGTCTCGATCAGTTCACGAGCAATGGAAGCGGTGTCCTGTTGGTCCACCAGTTGCGCAAAGGCTTTTTCCAGATTTGCCCGTTGCATTGTTCGCGCTAGTTGCGCAGGCGAGGCATCAGCGAGAATTCTTCCTTTTGAGATGACGAGCACGCGATTGCAGAGGTGCTCCACGATTTCAAGGACGTGCGAAATATAAAGAATCGCCTTGCCGTTGGCGGCCAGTTGCTGGAGCAAGTCCTTGAACAACCGCGCGGAGAGAATGTCCAACCCCGACAGCGGCTCGTCGAAAATCAGCAAATCCGGATTATGCATCAGGGCGGCAGCCATGAGCACTCTCTGCCGCATTCCTTTCGAATAGAGTGACATCGGAGAGTAGCGCCAGGACTCCAACCCAAGCAGTTGCAGCATGTGATTCGCTTTGACGGAAATGATCCGTTCGCTCATACCCCGCAATCTGCCAACGAGTTGCAGATATTCCACGCCGGACATGTATGTGTAGAGATGAGCTTCTTCTGGAATGTACCCGAGGGACTTACGGTACAGAGGCAGGTCATTTCGAATGTCTTCACCGTGAAAGAACACCTTGCCCTCACTAGGCCGCAGGAGGCCTGTGACGATCTTGACGGTCGTAGATTTTCCCGAACCATTGGCTCCCAGGTAGCCAACAATCTCTCCGGCCTCGACTTGAAAGCTCACATTCTGAATCGCGGGAATGCTACGGTAGCTCTTTGACAGATTTCTCACTTCCAGCATTTGCTCAGCTCCTGATGTCTACCCTATGTAGCATACTGCTCTTTGGCTGGTCAATCAGCATACTACATAGGTAAAATGCCGTTGTGCCGCTGGAACCGAAGCTTTCCCATACCGCAGCCCTCATTCTTCAGGCCATTCATCTCGGTCACGTGTATGGATTCAATGTGATGGAAGTGACTGGGCTGCCCAGTGGCACCGTCTACCCGGCCATGCGGCGCCTGGAGCGAGACGGGCTTATCACGTCTAAATGGGAGCAGCAGTCCATCGCCGATGCCGAGCAACGCCCGCTTCGTAAGTACTACAAGCTGACTCGAAGCGGCCGATCCCTGCTTGAATCTGTGCGCAAGCGATATCCGCTCCTCGAAAAGCTTCTCCCATCGCCAGTGTCGGAGAAAGTATGATCCGTGCTCGGCGTATTGCAGATCAATTCGTGGCCGCGGCGCTGTTACAAGTTGCATCCGGGTTGGTGCCTCGTGGGCAGCGCGAGGAATGGCGGGCAGAATGGAAAGGTGAGATCTGGCAGGTTATCCATGCAAGTAGCGCAGATTGGCAAGGGACTGTGTTCACCTGCGGTGCATTCAAAGATGCATATCTGCTGCGAACAGACGGGCGCAAGCCGAGGGCTTTTCATGCCCTCGCGCATGGTTCCGCTTTGAGATGTCTGGCTCTGATATTTGTAGTTGGCCTCGTTGGCTTCTTGACTTGCATCGCGTCCCCTAGCGCCCGAATGGCTCTAGCGCCGTCTTCGAGTGACACCACACGTACTGTTCTCATATCCGGAGATCGAGGCTATCGCGGAATCGAGGTTCCAAGCGTTCGTATTGCGGATTACCGCAGATGGAGAACAGAGACTCGGCATCTATACTCGGCGATGGCGTTTTATCAACCGTCAGTGGAGTCCGTCACTGCGGGCAAGCATTCTTTGAAGCACGTCAAGGTGGCTGTCGCCAGCCAGAGCATGCTTAGCTTTCTCAATCTCACGCCTGCGCTGAAAGTTGCCCTGGAGCAAAACCAATCGACTCATCCTCTGCTCCTCGTCACATCGAACCTGTACCAGGCGCTATTTCACGGCAAGTCCGATGCCATCACACGGAGCATTCAGGTCGGTGGCCAGCGAGTGACGATCACCAGTGTAGTCACCGGCGAGGCATGGCCGTTGCCATCCAGCATAACGGCGTGGCTGATTGAACCACCGAATGTTCTGAACCGAATATCCGCAGCCTCTAGGGGCTTCGTTGTGGCTCGCGTCAATCCGGGTGGCTCCGCCGCGTCACTTGGAAGTTGCTGGTACATGTTCGTTCCACAGCCAGAGGGCGGTCTCTCCAGGTTCACCTGCATAGCAATTTCGGGCATTCTCCATGCCCCTATTTGGGTTCTTTGGGAGATGCTTTGCCTCGCATTGGCTGCACTTCCAGCTACTACGCCGTTAGATTTGGGCGACTATCCGCATCACCCGAACCGGCACTTTGCATTGAGCACTATTCCACGGTGGATATTCTTCGCCTTCAAGATCGCGCTGATCGTGCCAAGCGTGTGTTTCTGGTCAATCGCCCTCGCGTACTATGCAAATCCGCTCGGCTCGTTGGCAGCGGTATACATTCAAATGGTCGTTGCCTTCCTCGGCTTCCTGTTTGCGTTTCGCTGGGCTTGGCGAGACCAGCGACGGCGTTGTCCGGTATGTCTTCAGTTGCTCTCAAATCCCGCCCACGTCGGCCGCGCATCGCATAGTTTCCTTGACTGGAGCGGTACGGAATGGATATGCAGCAAGGGGCACGGCTTCCTGCACATCCCGGAAATCCCGACAAGCTGGCTCAGTATTCAATGCTGGCTCCACATGAATCCGTCCTGGCACTCTCTGTTTTCTGATACTTGTATTGAGTAGATTGATTGACGCCCGCATCCTCCGGCTTGCATGAGCTGGATCACAGCTTGCTAAGTTCAGATCTTGATCGGCCTCGTTACTCCTGATCCCGTTGAAGTGTTAGTCTTGGGTCCTTCACCATACCAGTTTGTCTCATCTCATCTACTACAGATTGTGCCGGGCCCTTCAATGCCGAAGAGAAAGTCTTCCGTGGCGCAGATCGTGTCTGTATTGAAGCAGGCCGAGGTGGATGTCCTGATCGCGGAGTTGATTCGGAAGGTGGGGATAACGGAGCAGACCTACTACCGTTGGGATGCGAAGTATGCAGGGCTTGAGGTGGATCAGGTGCGCCAGGTCAAGCAACTCCGGGACGAGAACACGCGGTTGAAGCAGTTGCTTGCGGAACTGACCCTGGACAAGACGATGTTGCAGGATGTGCAGCGAAGAAAGTTGTAAAGCCTTCGCGGCGGCGTCCGTTGGTGCAGTATCCGGAGCAGAGCTATCGTGTGAGCGAACAGCACGCCTGCAGTGTTCCGGAAGTGGGACGGGCGACGCACCGCTAGGAGGGCTATGCCGGCCAGTGGATCGAGCTCGGATACGTATCCGGGAGATGGCACAGCCGAGTGTAGTCGCCAGAAACGGCATCGGGGCACCTTCTTCCGAATGAACGTCATCCGCTCTGAGGCGGCTCTCATCCCAATCAAGTAAAATATAAAAGACATCATATTGTCCATAATGGCTATAATTGGCTCTTGGGGGCATGATGCTAACTCTTGTTGCGCGACAAGAAGGCAATATTCGTCAACGCGTTGCCGGGCGATTCAAGGCTCGGCGGCTGGCGATGAATCTGCCACAGCAGGAGCTTGCGCGCCGTTCCGGTGTGCCGTTGAGTACGTTGAAGCGGTTTGAGCGCGAGGGGCTCATTTCCCTTGATGCGCTCCTTAGTCTGGCCACCGTGCTGGATTGCCTGGAGGACTTCGAGCGTCTGGCGGCCTCGCCGATGCCGACCGGCGCGGCGGTATCGCTTGATGCTTTGCTGAAGGCACGGAAGCCTCGGCAGAGGGCGACTGGCAAGCGAGAAGGCCGCCATGCCGTATAGTCCAATGACATTGCTGCACGTCCATCTTGATGCAGACGCACAGCGGCGCAAAGTGGGCAGGTTGGCGTACCTCGATCGCAAGATTCTCTTTGAGTACGATCCTGCGTTCATCGCCTCGGGCACTGAGATCTCACCCTTCAAGCTGCCGCTGAAACCCGGCGTGCAGACGCCGGATACGGCGCTGTTTGAAGGCTTATTCGGCGTCTTCAATGACAGCCTGCCGGATGGCTGGGGACGCCTGTTGCTTGACCGGAGTGTCGAGAAGCATGGTGTTCTTCGTGGGCAGTTGAGCCCTTTGGATCGGCTGGCCTATGTGGGTAGCCGCGGGATGGGCGCGCTTTCGTACGAGCCAGAGCTCGCGGCGGGGCAGGCGGATGCTGCTTCGCTTTCGCTGGACCGACTTGCGGAGGAGTCTGCGACAGTTTTGAAGGGCGAGAGCGGAGAGGTTTTTGAAGAACTACTGCGCCTAAGCGGGTCGTCGTCGGGCGCACGTCCTAAGATCGTCGCCCAGGTGAGCGCGGACAAGAAGTCGATCATTCATGGAGAGCAGGAGCTCGCTCCCGGATATTCGCACTGGATGATCAAGTTTCCGTCGTCCCAGGATGCGCGGGACATCGGTGCCATTGAGTACGCCTACAGCCTGATGGCGAAGGAGGCTGGCATCGCGATGCCGGAGACGCATCTCTTTCGTACGAAGCGTAGCCGCTACTTCGGTGCGAAGCGGTTCGACCGCGACGGCAGCCGGCGCATTCATATGCACAGCGTCAGCGGTCTGATTCATGCGGATCACCGCACTCCCAGCCTCGACTACGACCTGTTGCTGAGTGTCACGATGCGGCTCACGCGGGATGTGGAAGAGGTTGAGAAGGTCTTCCGGCTGGCGTGCTTCAACGTGCTCGCGCACAACCGTGACGACCATGCGAAGAATTTCTCGTTCCTGCTGAACGCTCGGAACGAATGGGTCTTCGCGCCTGCGTACGATCTGGTCTTCTCGTATGGCCCTGGGGGAGAGCAGAGCATGCTGGTGATGGGAGAGGGGAAGAATCCCGGAGTCGAGGAGCTTCTGCGCCTCGGGAAGCAGCACCGCATCAGGAAAGCATCCGGCATCGTGGAGGCCGTACGAGCAGCCGTTGCGCGCTGGGAGTCAATAAGCGAAGAGGCTGGCGTCGCGGCGAAAAGCCGAAAGGAAATAGCCTCAAAACTGGGCTTCTCGAAAGCCGGGAAATAGGCCCAATTTGCCACCTGAGTCCTTTGCTTTTTCACGGCAGAGGTCGCCACGAGCGCGAAGTGAAGACATGTCGAAGAAGTCCGGGAAAGTCGAAGAACGGGCGAAACGAGGGCACAATTGTGCCTCGTTTCGCGGAGCCATGCCAAAAGGACCTCTGCTGTGCTCCTGCGGAGGTCAATTTGGGAGATGAATGCGTAACAGGCAGACGGGTAAGCCCTTAGGCCGCCAAACGCCAAGAAGAGGGTGTTGAAGGATGCGCAATACAAGCTGGTGGCGCACGATTTCTGGATTCATCCGCGTCCCGTTTATACCTCTGCAGCGCAGAGGCAGAGATGTTTGAAGTGATTTCCCCCTAATTGACGTTGCCGGAGAAAAGTGCATTTTTCATTCTGGATGAGTGACTCGGGCTGATAGCGACAGTCAACCTTTGGGGTCACCGATTCTCTCCGACTTAGGCTGTACCGACCTAAACGGATTTGAGACTTACCTGGATATCAGATATCCGGATATCAATGCTCTTACTGCATCCGCCAGATGCATGACTTCGTCGAACACGCCGCGGACTCCGCTGCAAAAAATGCCAGCGTACTGGTTGTTTATCCCGGCCCTTCTGCCGATCTCGGGCAGCACGCCAAGGAGTTCTTAGAGAAGCACGCAAGTCTGCCGACGAATGTCATCCTGGTGACCGATCCCAACTACACTGTCAAAAACCTCTATGGTCTTCGCTGGGATGCGCCCAATGAAACTGTGTATCCGGCCACCTTCGTCCTCGATAGCATTCGACTGGTTCTCTTCTAAGAGACTAGCCGCAACCACGGTGATCGACTCTCCGCCTAGGAAGCTCTCGACCACCTCACAGCCAAGTAGACACTCGATTGCAACTCAGGATTTCATCACCCACTGACCATCAATCATCGCGCCGGTAGTCACTTCTCCAAGCTCCGCGCGCCTCGATGTCGTTGTCGATCTGGATCAACTGAGTCTCATCTTTCCACCAGAGCAGCGACAACACAGAACCGTCGTACACAGGAATCGAATCTTCGTGTACCCAGTAGTTGGCTGCATTGCGGTGATCGAACCAGGCATCCGACCTCACCTCACGCGGGGCGATGTCGGAACGGTCGCCGCGAAGTAGCGCTTCGGCGATGCTACCCTTGCCCGGCCGAGCATCGAGGAAGATCTTGCCCCGGACTTCGCCGTTGGGAATGAACCATTCGCGCCTGCGCGGACCGTTGCAGACGATGATTGCGGGCAGGTCACCGTATTCAACGAGCCGGATAGCTGTGGCCGTAAGACTCGTGCAGAAAATATCGCCGATCTGACGGACCGTTTCAAAAGTAACCGGCAGTTTATACGCCTTGGCTCGGAACATCTTTGCCGGCAAGAGCAAATCGCTAGCGAAACGGTTCGCGCGTGTTTCAGGATTCTCTGCCGACCACTCACGGACAAAGCTCTCACTTCCACACTTGAAGGCGAGTTGGCCCCGATCTCTCATCCAATGACCCACTTCGTGCGCTGCGGAAAACCGCTGCCTCGGACGACGCGTGTTTTCATCAATGCTGATAATGGCGCGGTTCTTGTAGCCCATGATTCTGGCGGCGCAGCCAGTGAGCGGTAGATAGCGAATGGTCGCCCCGCAGTCTTCTGCGATAGCTTCAATGTCGATATCTTGAGGTTCGGTGATGCCGAGGTCATTCAGAATCTCGAAAGGAGTGCGATACCATTCAGGATTGGCTGCCATCAAGATCCTCTAATGCGCCCAGCATCTCCAATTCCTCGAGCGCACTGTCGATGTCTGTCTCAGTCAATTCGTTCAGATCGCGGTGCTGCATGGTCAACGCCGACTTCAACTCAGGCCTGGATTCGATAGCAGAGAAAAAGCGCTGCCGCCGTTCCTCTGGCGAACCTCCACTATGCCCTGCTCGCCTCTCAAGTTTTGCGGAGCTTTCTTGATATCGTTGGCGGGCTCGGTGGAGCGCTTGTTTTCTAAAACTACTGACTCCTGACAGAGCCGCCGCCCTCATTCGCGACGCGATATCGTTCATGTCATGCCCGGAATCCTTCAGGTCTGCCGCTACTTCGGTCGCGTCCCCTGTCTCGATCGAATCGGCGAGATGATCGAGAACTCGCTCTGCCTCCCCAACTGTCCAGCGTTTCTTAGCTGACATGGCTGCTTACCTTCGGCCATCGCGCGGTGCTCTTTCGCCGAATCCGTCTCGCAATGGTCTCATATCCCTTTCTATCGATTTCCAAGGCCGCCATAATCTCAGAGCCCGAGAGGCCTTCCTGCCAGCCGTCCATCACCAGCCGGGCCTCCGGGTCGTCCTCGAAAAAGTCGTACACGTCGCCGACCAGGCGCAGCACATCCTTCTTGCCTTCCGCCGAGATCACCTGCTGCTCCGGGTTCATCCTCGAATCGGCATGATCCATCACAGAAGACTCAGAATCGTCGTCTTCCTCGGGGGAGACAAGCTGGCTCTCGGCAACGGAGTAGCCGGATTTCTGGCTCTTCTCCTTATGGTTGGATGAGATGCTCTTCATCGCGCCAATCACAACGCCGACGAACCCGACCTTCTTCGGGTTCCAGGTGCGGCGCTGCTCGAGCAACTCCGTGACAGCTCTCTGCACGAGGTCGCGGGCGTCAACCACGGCTCCGTAGAGCGTCATCATACGCGCGCGGTTCTTCGCATAGGCGTAGAGTTTGGCCCACTCCTCGGGCCGCAGCTTCTCGATCGCCTCCGACACCTCATCGACGGTGGCAACCTTCTCTGTTTTCGACTGAGGTTTGTCCGTCAGCACGCGTTCACTCCACTGTGGCCCCTCTAAGTCTCTATGCTGGCCCAGCGGTCCAATCGGACAAAAAACTTTCTCATACCTGCGTGTCCGATCCACCTGGCAATTCAGCATACCTCTGTGTGAGGCGTTCGCAACGGTCGCTTTCCTGACCAAGATCGCACCACACGGAGGTAATTATGAACAATCAGGAAACTGAAAATACAGAGGATATTATAGAAGCGCTCCTTGCCGGGCGCATGGTCCGGGAGCACGGACCCTACCGCGTCCTGATCGGCAACGACGCGCTCCATTTCGAGCCGCGTACGATCTTCAACCCTCAACCCACCGGCACTCAGGTCCTTCAAGCAGCCGGGATCTCCAACCTCGTCGAGTACGTCGCCTACCGGGTGCTCCAGAACGGACTGCTCGAAGAGCTGCGGCCTGACGAGACCACCGACCTGCGTCATTCCGGGGCCGAGCGCTTCATCATTTTCCGCACCGACCGCTCTTTTCGTTTCCTGCTCAATGGCCGTTTGTTCGACTGGGGAGCTTCGCGCATCACAGGGCTGACACTCAAGAAGCTTGCAGTTGTCGACCCCGCGACGACAACGGTGTACCTCGAGATCCCTGGGTCGGCTGCGCGTCCGATCGGCGATCAGGAGTTCGTCAACCTTGCGGAGCCTGGGGTAGAGCGCTTCATCACTCGCGCTCGGGAGTACCGCATCTTCGTCAACACACGGCCGAAGGAGGTTCATACTTCCACTCTGAACTTCTGGCAAGTCGTAAAGCTCGCCTTCCCTCAGGCGGAGCCGAACGCAACCACTTACTACACCGTTACCTACAAGCGCGGGCCGAAGGTTAACCCAGAAGGCAGCCTGGTCGCCGGCGAAACAGTTCACATCAAGGACGGGATGCTCTTCAATGTCACACCAACTGATAAGTCGTAGCACCGATCTGAAGCAGCTGCGTGACGAAGGGTACGAGGTGGAAGTTCGGGGCAACTACCTCCTGGTGCACTCCGTTCCGTATGTGAATGGTCAGCGGCAGGTCGCCTTCGGCTCGCTGGTCTCCGAGCTCACCCTGGCCGGCGATGTGACCGTCCGTCCCAACACGCATGTGGTTCACTTCATCGGCGATCATCCTCGCAGCAAGGACGGGACCCCGATCGTGCAGATCGCTCATGCCAGCACGACGCAGCAACTGTTGCCCGGCTTGGTGATCCATCATTCTTTCTCGAATAAGCCTGCGGGAGGCTACGCAAACTATTACGAGAAGATGACCCGCTATGTGGATGTCATCTCTTCGGCGGCAAAGGCCCTGGACCAGACTGTGGACGCACGGACCTTCAAACCGATCGAATCCTCGAACGAGGAGTCAGTGTTCCGTTATATTGACACGGCTTCGAGCCGCGCTGGGATCGGCATGATCTCGGGGCGAGTTGCCGGCCAGCGCATCGCGATCGTCGGAGTCGGTGGAAGTGGCAGCTACATTCTGGATTTCATTGCTAAAACTCCCGTGAAGGAGATCCACCTGTTCGACGATGACCTCTATCTCCAGCACAATGCCTTCCGCTCGCCGGGCGCTGCATTGCTCGACGATCTGAGGCGCCAGGTAAAGAAAGTCGATTATTTCGCGGAGGTCTACGGCCGGATGCGGTATGGCGTTGTACCCCACTCGATTCGACTAGATGATATCAACGTTCATGTTCTCAACGGCTTTGATTTCGTCTTTGTCTGCGTTGACCGTGGGTCTGTCAGGAAGGTGGTCCTCAATGCACTTCGCGCGCGAAGAACTCCGTTCGTAGATGTAGGCATGGGGGTCGAGGTGACGCCAAACGACCAGCTGTTTGCTGTGTGCCGCACAACGGCGGGAACCAGCGAGAAGACTACGCATATCGATTCAAGAGTGCCCCTTGCCGACATGGAAGACGACGGCGTTTACTCCCAGAACATCCAGATTGCGGAGCTGAATGCGCTCAACGCCGCGTTCGCGGTCATCAAGTGGAAGAAAATCGCAGGGATCTATGAGGACATAGATCACGAGCATCACTCCACCTACTCCACCAACTTTCAACTGCTGACGAGCGAAGAGAAAACCGCATGAAGGCGACCCATTTCGCACCCCAGTTCGTGGAGTCCATCCCAGAGATCCTCAAACCAGGCGAGCTCTATGTCTCAATGAGCCTGGCGAGCGTAATTCACCTTTGCGCTTGCGGGTGTGGACAGGAGGTCGTCACGCCACTGTCACCGACGGACTGGAAGCTTTGCTTCGATGGTGAAAATGTGACCCTCGATCCTTCCATAGGAAACTGGAACTTTGAGTGTCGTTCCCACTACTGGATCCGTGGGGGGAAGGTTCGCTGGTCAGGCTCTTGGTCTCGAGAGGAAATTGCCGAGGGCCGGGCATATGATCGAGGGCGAAAGAGCGACTACTACAACGATCGGCTCGAGGAGCCAACGGTCAGCTTGCCTGAACCTGTCGACACCATCCCGTCCGAACCGGAAAGCAATCCTGCGCGTCGATCGCGACTTGCCAAGGTTTGGAGCCGCCTTACAGCCTGGGGCAACATTCTCGGGCTGTAAGGAATAATAGTGATAACAATCCGCGCCAAGTGCGGGCCGTGCATCAAGCATGGTCTTCACACGGAAGCCGAGTGGAGTCAGAGCTTCGTGGCGAACTTTAAGGGACACAGTGATGAGCGAAGGGAAGAAGAGGGACAACAACCCGCAAGGCCAGCAACAAGAGAGTAAAACAATCTCGGTCCGAGCATTTTTCGAAACAACGCCACCCGGCGTGCTCGTGTCTGTGAAGGGGTTTCCTCGTAGCAGATCATCGTTTGCGCCACCATCGATTCATTCGATGCAGAACCTCGACCAGTATGTCCTTCCCGATATCGAATTGCATTGCCCTACCGAAAAGAACTGCGGTGGCATCCGGACATACAGCGCGCACACAGAGTTCTCGCTCGACCAGGGCCAGGACCTTTTTGCTTTCATCGAATACCGCTGCAGAAACTGCGGCGAGAGCATCAAGATCTTTGCGATCCAAGCGGCTCTTCCTCACGGCCGCGATGTGGCATCGGCCTGCAAATTCGGCGAGAGGCCATCATTCGGTCCGCCTCTCCCTTCGAAGCTGATCGATCTACTCCGTCCCGAGTGGGAGTACTTTCAAAAGGGCCGCCGAGCGGAAAATCAGGGTCTTGGGATTGGAGCTTTTTCTTACTACCGGCGCGTTATCGAGAGTCAAAAAGGAGTCATTCTCGAGGAGATCATCAAGGCAGCGGAGAAACTCAATGCCGACCCGCATCTCATTGCAGAGCTTTCGCGCGCGAAATCCGAGACTCAGTTCACGAAGGCACTCGAAGGTGTAAAGTCGAGCTTACCGAGCCAACTGATGATCGCAGGCGCAAACCCTCTCCTCCTGCTGCACGATGCACTGAGTGAGGGGATGCACAAAGAGTCAGATGAGGAATGCCTGAAAAAGGCCGGCGACATCAGAGTGATCATGGCGGAGCTGGCCGAGCGGCTTGCTCAGGTGCTCAAAGAAGACCAGGAGCTTAAGGCGGCGGTCTCGAGGCTGCAAAAGCTGAGACAACAACGAGGAAACGGCTAGGTTTTATCCACCCACCTAAAGCGCCCGCGCAGAACTAAGTAGGTACCGGGAAACGCCCTTCGAGGAAGTGAGCGAATCCAGATTGGCGCATAATCGCCAATTCACTCGTTGAAGTTGTTTCTGCGAAGTGTGGCACTCAGGCCACACACCCTTGCCGATTCAGCGAAGTAATGGCGCACCATGCGATAGTGGCGTTTGCTGATCGCGAGGTAGTGCTTCTGTCTTGCATCCCTTATTTTTTCGGATGATCTACTATTCGTAAACGTTCAGATCGCGCTCAGGGTAGTTCTCGTAGAAGTGCTCGAAGACCGCTGAGCACTTCTGGTCGTAGACATCCTTGGAGTAGGCGCGCGGCAGGCCGTCATCCAGCAGGCTCTTGATGGCGTCTTCCACGGCTGCGCGGGCGCGGCGGGTTTTTCGCCAGTCTATGACCAGCAGATTTTTCAGGCGTTCCAGCAACTGCCGGGCTACTTTCTTTACTTCGGCCTGTTCTTCGGTTGTCAGTTCCGGGGCGGGGCGCGTCAGAATGTCGAAGACGGCCAGTTCCTCTTCCGTCAGGTTTTCCCGGACGTGGCGCTGTTGCTCATCGTTCAGGCTGCGGCCCAGGGCCACGAGCTCACGAAACAGCTCCTCGATGTTCAGGCTGCCTGCGTTGTATGCCTCGATCAGTTCCTCAAATTTGCTCTGGTAGTTCATTCGCGACTTGTTCAGGCGGATCATCCTTTCCATCTGCACGCGCACTGCGGCTTTCAACACTTCCAGGTCCGTGTTCTTCTGCTTCGAGTCGCGAAACTTGCTGCGCAGGGAGTCAAAGTCAATCTTCGAAAGGTCGAGGAGGTTCGACGATTTCTCCCGCATCGAGACGCCGGTGATCGACTCATCCAGCAGAGCGCCAATGTCCGCCATCACTGCCGAGATGCTGACCGGATCAGGATTGAGCTTGGCCTTGATGGCATCGGCAATGGCGGCGAGGCACGACACACGCCCAACGAATTTCATCACCGCCGGGTCTGGCTTGATGGCGTTGTAGAGCGTGCTCACCAGCCGCTCGCGCGCCTGAAAGTCGCGTCGCACCTTGTCCGGAGAGATCAACGCATTCACGGCGTCGCCAATCCGCCCTGTCCTCTCAAAACCGCTGGCAGGTAACTGATCGATCTCGTCAATCCGTACGCCGTGCTTATCGCAGTAGAGCACCGCGTCCTCCTGCGAAACCGCCAAATCCTCGACCAACTTCACCTTGTCCTTGACCGGCGACTTGCCATCCTTGCCCGCGCCGTAAATGGCCAGCGCTTTCTCTAGCGAGGCAAAGACGTTGGCATAATCCACGATCAGGCCGCTGTGCTTGCCGGGGAAGACGCGGTTCGCGCGGGCAATCGTCTGCATCAGTGTGTGGTTGCGAATCGGCTTGTCGAGGTAGATGGTCGAGCAGCTCGGCACATCAAAGCCGGTCAGCCACATGGCGCACACAAACACCAGCCGCAGCGGGTCTTTTGGATCCTTGAAGCGCTCGTCCAGCCCGGGCTTCGACTCATTCATGCGCTTGCGGTGCGGCGCAATGTCCAGCCCGCGCTTCTGCATCTCGGCAATCTCGTTCTGTGCTGGAGACACAATCACTGCCATCTCCGTCTTCTGCAGCAGCTCCTGCCGCTGCCACAGCTCGCCCTTCTGTGCTTCCGTCAAATCAGTCCGCTGCAGCTCGTGCTCTACGCGCGCCGTCTCTTCGTCCCAATACTTCCGCACCTTGTCATGCATGCGCAGCGCGGTGGCCTTGTCGATGGAAACCACCATCGCCTTGCCCGCGAATCCGCGCCCCAGAAAGTGCCGGACGATGTCTTTCGCCACCGTCTCCAGACGATCATCACGCGTCAGGATGTGGTACTGGCGGCTCAGTTCGCGCTCCAGGCGCTTTTCCTGTTCGGGGTCGAGGTCGGCGTCTTCCACGACGTCGTAAATATCCTCGTTCAAGTCTGGATTAACGAGTTCCAGCTCCGGCGTGCGGTTCTCGTAGTACAGCCGCACCGTGGCTCCGTCCTCCATCGACTGCTGAAAGTCGTAAATGGAAACGTAGTCGCCAAAGACATCTTTGGTGCGCTCCTCGCCGGCAATCAGCGGAGTCCCGGTAAAGGCCAGGAAGGTCGCATTCGGCAGCGAAGCGCGCATGTTCAAGGCCAGCGTGTCGTACTGGCTGCGGTGCGCTTCGTCCGTCATCACGATGATGTCGGACCGGTCATTCAGCACCTCCGCCACCTGGAACTTCTGAATCAGCGTGAAGATGTAGCGGTGGTTGCCCTGCAGCAACTGGCGCAGATCCTTCCCGCTGTCCGCATGGCACACCTTGCTCTCGGCCTCGCTCACGGCTCCGCAGGCTTTGAAGGTTTTGGCAATCTGGTCGTCCAGCTCCACGCGGTCGGTCACAATCACAAAGGTCCAGTTGCCGTGCTGTCTGCGAAGAATCTTCTGCGCAAAAAACACCATTGAGTAGCTCTTGCCGCTGCCCTGCGTCTGCCAGAAGACGCCGCCGCGTCCGTGGCCCTGTTGCCGCGCCTGCAGCATGGAGGCCACGGCATTGTTCACGCCCAGCACCTGGTGGTTCTGGCCGATGATCTTGGCAATGCCTTCCTTCGCCTCAGAGAAGACGGTGAAGTTCTCCACCATGTCCAGCAGCCGCGCCTTGTCGCACACGCCGCGCAGCATCACTTCCAGCGAGACGCGCCTCAGCTCATCCTCGCGCTCCACGCGCTTCCACTCAAAGAAGCGGCCCCAGTCCGCCGTCAGCGAGCCGACGCGGCTCTCGGTGCCGTTGGAGGAAATGAGAAAAGCATTCGGCCAGAAGAGCGCCGGAATCTGATCCTTATAATGTGTCAGGTTTTCGTCAAAGGCGGCGCGCGCCGGCACGCCGGGTTTCTTCAGCTCAATCACTACCAATGGCAGGCCGTTTACAAACGCCACCAGGTCTGGGCGGCAGGTGTAGAGTGCGCCGGTTACGGTCAACTGGTTCACCAGCAGAAAGTCATTGGCCTGCGGGTTCTGCCAATCGATCACCCGTACGCGCTCCTGCTTTTGGCCGCCGTGCTCGCCGTCGGTAAGGGAAACCAGAACGCCTTCCTTCAGCAGTTCGTACACCTCGCGATTGGCCGAAGGCAGCAGCATCGCGGAGCGGTCGCGCGTCAGCTCGTCGATGGCCGTGGTGAGGGCTTCCGGCGGCAGGCCGGGATTCAGCTTTTCGAGCGCCGCCCGCAGACGCGGCACCAGCACCACTTCGCCTTTGGTTTCGCGGCCCAGCGTACCGCCCGCGCCAAAGGTCTCTTCCATGGCCGCCACCGTCTCCCAGCCCATCCAGCGAAACAGCTCGATGGCGGGCTGTTCTACCAGCAGGTTCTCTGAGTACGGGAGCGACATGGGTTAGTTGGCCTCCAGCTTGATCTGGCCGGAAAGCAGGCGCGGGAGGAGCAGGTCGCGGGTGCGGCGGAGGTTTGCGGACTTTAAACCGAGCGTTGCTACTTCTCTCAGAAGAGGGCGAACGATCTCCTGAAAGTCTTTCCGCAAACTGTCGGGTGGCACAACTCGTAATGTGTTGGCGATGTATTCGGTCCACTTGAAGTTGGAAATGCCGGTTGACTGGACCTGATATTGTTCAATCTCTCCCGATTCGTAGCCCTCCAAAAAGGATAGGTAAAGCATCTCGGGGCCGTAGGCTGTCTGGTCAGGTTGAATTCTTTTGCAAAAGCTCGCGCACATCACATCGTCACCGCCAAAAGCGGAGAGCAGCTCAGGCGTTATCAGCAATGTTCGTCCCACAGGTTGACCTTTGCTTCCCCCTGAAACCTCGAAAACAATATCCCCAGCTTGCAACCTTCGGGATCGAAGATTGGAAAGCGTGTGATAGCGATATGGCACCGAGTCTACCTGAGCACTCCGAGCACCGGGTATATCAGTTCCGCGAATTACCCATGCTGGTTCTGTATAAGTATCATCAGCAACGTCCTTACCCCATCCTCCGCCAATCTGGTGCACCATCAGGCATTCCAGATTGCGAACTTCCCAGCCTTGTGGGATTTCGCCGAGGGGAGATGGGACGCGGGGATGGTTTTCGTGGCCGGGGAAGCGGAAGTGAACAAACCACTCGCGATAGAGCCTGCGGGCCATCTGCTCCAGTATCCGAATCCGCCGCTGGTTGTTCTCAATCAGCTCGTCATAGGTTGCGAGAATGGATCCTATCTTGAGTTGTGCCGAGAGCGAGAAAAGGGGAATCCTTACTCGCCTTAGTTCGCTTTGTTTAATTCCCAGAACAGTTGTTCCAGATGCTCTTGCCTTCAACTCCGATTGCGCGAAGTCTGACTGAAGCGCATAGAAAAGAAATAGTGGGTCTACAACTTCACGCTTGGCGCGAAGCAAAATGATTCGTTGCGCTAAGGCAATTCGCGTCTTATCCCGTAAAATTGCGGTTTCACCTAGGGGTGCTTCCGTGGTCAGCAGAACGTCTAGCTCTTGAGGCAGGCCACGACGCATCCATTCGTCATAGAAGTCTTCGGCGATGAACTCTTTGGGCTCTTCGAGGATTTGTCCGCCTTTGACCACTTTGGCTGTGATCAATCGGACACCGGACGCAGTTTTGGGCGGAGTTTTTCCTCGATAGTCAATGAGCCTTTCGGTTGCTTCCTCGATCGAAATCGCGTCAACTGTACTCGCCATCACGCCCCCAAAATCTCAGCCACATTGCGAGCAATCGTAGCTTCCAACTCCCGTGCCTGCGCGTTGAGGGTTTCGAGTTCTTCGTTCAACTCTTCCAGCTTCTCCTTGAAGTCCTCGTCGCTGATCTCCTCGCCCGGAGCCACGCCCACGTAGCGGCCCGGATTGAGCGACCAGCCCTGCGCTTCGATCTCCTTGCGCGTGGCCACCTTGCACAGGCCAGGAACGTCTTCGTATCTCGGCTTCTTGCCGAAGACTTCCTTGATCTTGTCCTCGGCCTCCGCGCCGCCAAAGGTGTAGTCGAGCGCCTCGCCGCGATAGAGCCGGACAAGGTTGGCGAGGAAGCCGGTCTGCGCGGGCGTCCACTCGCGGTGGGCGCGGTCAATCTGCCGGTAGATGTGGCGTGCGTCCAGAAAGAGCACCGTATCAGCACGCGGCGTGGCGGCCTTGCCTCGGTCGAAAAACCAGAGCGTGCAGGGCAGCGTGACCGTATAGAACATGTTGGGGCCGACAGCGACCATTACGTCCACCGCGCCAGCCTCGATCAACTCCCGGCGAATCTCCTGTTCGGAGGAGCGCGCGTCAGAGGCCGAGTTGGCCATGACGAAGCCCGCGCGGCCCTTGTCATTCAGCGCGGAGTAGAAAAGCTGAATCCAGAGGTAGTTTGCGTTGTCCACGCGCGGCAGCCCGAAGGGAAAGCGCCGGTTGGGGCCGACGGCATCCTTCAGGCGCTCCTTATCGACGGCATCCACATTGAAGGGCGGATTGGCGAGGACAAAGTCGAACTTGCCGGTGGCGGCGTGCGGGTCGTCGTAATAGGTGTTGACGTTGCCGCCGTGCTTGATGGTGCCTTCGAGCCCGTGGACGGCAAGGTTCATGCGGCAGAGGCGGCCGGTTTCGTCGGTCTTTTCCACGCCGTGAATGGAGAGCTCGGCGGAGGGGTTGTGCTTGTGCTCGGCGACAAAGCGCGCCGAGGAGACGAACATGCCGCCGGAGCCGCAGGCGGGGTCGAGAATGCGCCCGTGGTACGGCTCGATGACCTCAGTGAGCAGGCGCACAATGGCCGATGGCGTGTAGAACTCGCCGCCGCCCTGGCCCTCGGTGCGGGCGAACTCGCCGAGGAAGTATTCATAGATGCGGCCAAAGGCGTCATAGTCGAGCGTGGCCGGGATCTCGGAGATCATCTTGAGGATCTCCGAAAGCAGCTTGCTGGTGAAGCGGTTGTAGCTGCGCGGCAGCACGCCGGAGAGCTGGTCGTTGTGCTTCTCGATCTCGCGCATGGCCTCGTTGACGGCCTTGCCGATGTCGGCAGCCTCGGGCAGCGACAGCAGATGGTCGAAGCGAGCGTCGGGCGGCAGATAGAGCACGCCCTCGGCGTGGTAGGCCGCAGGGTCATCGACACGGGAGCCGCGCCGCGAACTGGCGGCGGACTTTTCCAGCCTGGCACGCTGCGCGGCAAAGCGAACGCCCGCGAAGCGCAGGAAGATAAGACCCAGAATCGGCTGCGAGTATTCCGAAGCCTTCAGGTCAGAGTTCGCGCGAAACTGGTCGGCGGCATCCCACAAGCGCTTTTCAAGCGTGGTGGTGCCAGCGTCTTTTTCAGAAGGGGCTATCCAAAGCATAGGCAAATGAAACCGCTACAAGTTTAACCGGGGACGGGCATTTTGGAATTACCTAAGGGGTTAGCGTAGCGGGAGATGCATTACGTTGTGGACCTGAGATATCCGTTGTAAGCCTATTGCAGAGGTGGTGGTCCGAGTTGAGGGAAGCGCGACAGGACATAATTGCGTAATCAGCGTATCTCGTGGCTTATGCTGGATAAGCTTGTTGGAATACGGGCCATCATCGCGGGGCTTATGAATGACAGGTATGAGGGTGAAAGCAAATGGAGCCAATCGAGATGAAGGACAGGCGGGCGGAGCAGGGAGAAAAGCTCAAGGAGAAACTTACGGCTCAGCGGCATCAACAGTGTGGAGTTGAAGCCTGGCCGTGGAAACATGCATTTGAGCGCGAACATAACAGCGCGCTGCATGAGGCCGGACATGCCGTTCTGGCCTCAGCATTCGGACGTCAGATTTGCCAAATTACCGTCATTCGAAACAAAACGGGAGATGGAAATGTCAGCCGGGAGATTTGCACTGACACCCTCAAGGCTGCCGTGGAGGAGATTTTAATCAAAAATGCAGGGTATGAGGCCGCGTGCTTATATGGATTCGAAACGGATGACAGTTGCGATGTCAAGGACATCGAGCAACTGAAGGAGCGGAGCGATAAACTCGAAGCAACCGCTCTCAAAGCACTCGATGAACGTAAAGCGAGGGAATGCGTGCGCCAGGCTCTTAAGGATTGCCGAGTTGCACTTGAGGATCTCGCCGCGGCCCTCTTCACATCTGCGACATTGACCGGCGAGGAGGTTTCCCGCCTGATTGCCGATAAGGTCCCGGAATCCGTTAAGGAGAATCTCGCCGAAGCGGTAGACCGCCTGGTCCAAGACAGCACAGCAGACCGATGCCGGCAAAGCGGCGCAGCACCGGTGATTCATACAGCGCGTCTTCCACCCCGGGATCCGACAACGCAAAGCATTGCTGCAGAAAGTAAACCCGCAACATAATCTCAAGTCCCACAGGCTTGCGGCCCATCTCGCCCTTCGAGTAGTACGGCGCGACCAGCGCCAACAACTCGCCCCCCACGGCATCCCCGCATTCATCTCTTCAAGAGACTGTTCCCGCCGCGTCTTCTTCGTGTAACGCTGGAAATCTGCTTGATGGGCCAATGTCATCTACCGCATGCGTGATCTTCTCCCCAAATCCACATTAGCCACCACTGCTGTTAATCGGGAAGTTCTCCAAATGTTGCTCAGGGATCAGATCGTTAGATGATCAAGGTGATGTCGCATCTATAATAATGTGGATCATAGAAGATATGCATATGGCGCATGCTAGTCAGCTTCTGAAGAATGGACCTGAAGTGCTGGTGGGTACGGGTAGCGAAGTCAGTCGCCGCCTGAACCGCTCTTCGGCTCGAAGGGCAATTGCCGTCACGTTTACAGACGACGATGAGCAATCCGCCGTGCTGGAAGACGTGGTCCGAAAGACCGCAAAATTCCTTCCCCACATTGTCCGGCAGCGTCAGCAGGAGTCGCTGGAGAGAATTGTTGGAGCGCTTCTGCCTGATATTGCAATTCCAGACGCAGCCCTCGCCCAGGCGAGGATGCTCGTGGATGCGAAAGCAACGATTCTGAGGAGTGGTGATTTTCTACCCGCCGGAGAGATCGCAAAGCTGGCAGGGTACAGCGACAAGAATCCAAGCGCACAGCCTAATAAGTGGAAGAAGGATGGCACAATCTTTGCAATCCGGCATAAGGGAGTGGACTATTTTCCGCTGTATGCGTTAGATCCAGATGAGAACTACAGGCCATACAAGGCGGTTGCAAAAGTTCTGCACGTCTTAGGCGCCGCCAAAACGGGATGGGAGACCGCCTTCTGGTTCGCCGGGCTGAACAGTTTCCTTGACGATCGCCGACCACAAGATCTTTTGGCAAGCGACCCCGACAATGTGATCGCCGCAGCCAAAGACGAGGTGGAGGGCGTGCAGCATGGCTAGGCGGGCGAAGATGTTTCTGCCGCCTGCCGCTAAGCTTGATGCGACAGTCGTCCTCTGCGGCAAAGGGGAAAAGTTTTATCGGGTTACGGGAATCTTGACTGTTCTGCAGCCGCTTCCAGCCCGGAGCGCAGGCGAACATACTCACTTCGATAGAATCCTCAATGAGAACTACCGGATCGCTTACAGTCCGCAGATCGTGACTCTGGATTAGCTTCGCGGACTTGCCACTGCCCCAGTGGGACGGATCTGGAGCCGGCTCGTTTAAGACACGTTATTCGCCTGGGCCGCAGGCTATAATTCGCAGTACTCATCCATACGGGACCATTTGGAATGCGCAAAACTGAGGATCGTAGTGCTGGTAATATGGCGGCGCACTCGGCAAAAGAGAAGCTGGTCGAAGCAGCCAAGGCCGGTTGGATTGACCGTCTCATTGATACATCCAGGCGCAATAATCTTTTGTTCTTCCGTCCTGTCCTGGGCGGAAGCATCGAAGTCGAAACTGGAAATCCAGACTTTCTGAGTCTGCTGAATGGTGAAACTATTCATGCAATCTCTTTGTTGGGGGAGAGTCTCGACCGTCCGGGCCGCATCCTAAACATCGCGCGCAAGGCTCAAGAGAACCTCGAAGAAAAGGGTCTGCAGACACTCTATCTGGGCCTGGGATTTGCCATGTGGAAGGCGGAGGATGGCGGCCGCGACTACCGGGCCCCGGTATTTTTGATTCCTTTGCAGTTCAAGCGCAAAGGCAGTGAATACAACAGTGTTGACGTAACAGTGGCTGCGGAAGCCACTGTTAATCCTGTCCTTCTGCATATTCTGCAGCAGCGCTTCGGCGTGAAGATTGATACAGAAGAGCTATTGCCTCTCCCCATAGAAGAAGTGCGCACTCTTACATCGGATGGAGTGGATCCGAGACGTCGAGAGGCGGATGGAGAGATTCTGGCTTCTTATCTTGAAAAGCTGAGGGGCTTGGGCACGCGACTCAAGGATGCACCGGAATTTCGTACCGATGCCTCAGCGGTCATTGGTAATTTTGCCTTCGCAAAGATGGCAATGGTCAATGACCTTAAAGAGTCGGGTTTGTTGCTGGCAGAGAATCAACTCATCGCGGCTATTGCCGGCGACGACACCTCTCGTGCGCAAATGGCGTCCCAGCAGGTAGACATTGATCCGCGCTCGCTTGATAAACATCGCCCAGACGATCAGTTCTGTGTGGTCGAGGCGGATTCAAGCCAACAATGCGCAATTGATGGCATCGCTGCAGGGCAGAGCGCGGTGGTGCACGGCCCTCCAGGAACAGGCAAGAGTCAAACAATTACGAATCTTATTGCCACGTTGGTCGGGCTTGGGAAATCAGTTCTTTTCGTAGCGGAGAAACGAGCGGCCCTTGAAGTGGTCCAGCAGAGATTGCAGCGGTCACGATTGGGACATCTTGCCATCGATCTGCATGGCGCGGAACTCAGCTCAAGAAGAGTCATGGAGCGTGTGGCAGAGACGCTTGCTGCCGTGCGCCATTTCGGAGTACCGGATTGCGATGCTTTGCATCAACAGTTTGTGGAACGGCGTTCAAGATTGAATCGGCATGTCAGCCGCATGCATACTGTGTCGCCGCGGTCAGGAATGACTCTCTTCGAGATGTACGGCAAGCTGCTGGATTTACCGCCAGACTCGGCCACGAATGTTCGCTGGCGAGGCGCAGAACTGGAAAAGTTGAGCCCAGATACGAGGGGCGAGATTTCTGTTCTGCTGAAAGAGTTCGCGTCGTTGGCGAGTCTCGTGACTGGCACAGATCGTTCTCCATGGACTGGTATGACTTTTCCAGATGGAGCATCCGCCCAAGAAGCAATTGATATTGCCGCCAGATTCGCACGGGAAGAACTGCCTGCGCTTCGTGCCAGCCTTTCTCAGGTGCGACTCGCCTTCGGCTTTGATGAGCCGGATACATTTGATTCTGCTGCAAATCTTGTGCGGCTCCTAAGGTCTGTGTCGGATCATCTAGAACGGTACTCTGCGGAGGTGTATCAAGCGGATCTGGATCCGCTAGTACAGCAATTGCTGCGTGGTTCGTCCAGGTGGAAGGCGCTTTGGTTGTCCATCACTTCTCGCGAATACAAGGATGCATGCCTGCGGGTAACAGCTTATCGCAAGGGTGTACGAGTATCTCCTCGCCAGCTTCTCAGGGAGCTTCAGGATCTCGCGCAGGAATCTATTCACTGGAAAGAGTTTGCCAAGGGCATGAGCACGCCGGCCAAATTCTCCTCACTCGAGGATCTGGAGACTCACTATCGTGAGGCCCGGCGGCAAGTGGAGTCTCTCCAGGCTTTGCGCGGGGCACAATGGCTCACTCTGAACTTTGACCAGTTGAAAGCCGTTGTTGAACCCTTTGCTCAGGATCAGGCTACTCCGTATCGCCTGCTCAAGCTGGCGGAGATCGAGAAGAAGCTGAACATCGCGGGACTGCAGCGGCTGCTGAGTGACATTCGCAATCGAAAGCCTGCCCCCGAATATTGGTCTAGTTGTTTCGACTGTGCATGGATGAATTCTGCTGTAGATGAGCTGGCGGTTCATGACTCTGACGTAAAGGGATTTGTCGGGAACACTCATAACGAATTTGTCGAGGATTTTAGGCGGTTGGATAGCGAGAGACTCAAGATTGCAGTGGAGAGAGTCCGAAGGGCTCATGCTCTACGCGCGGTCCAGGCGATGAACGAGCATCCAGCGCAGGAGGCCATGATCAAGGCGGAAGCGGCCAAGGTGCGCAGACATAAACCGCTGCGGACTCTCTTTAGTGAAGCATGGGAAGTCTTGACTGCCGTTTGTCCTTGCTGGATGGCCAGCCCGCTGTCTGTAAGCCAATTGATTGATCGCGGGGCCCGTTTTGATTACGTGATCTTTGATGAAGCATCGCAGGTACTGCCAGAGGATGCTGTTCCCGCGATCATGAGGGCAAAGCAGATTGTCGTCGCAGGAGACAATCAACAGCTACCCCCTACGGGATTTTTCGCCTCCGGGTTATCTGAAGACGACGAAATCGAGAGCGCCGCCGCTGGATTCGAGAGTCTGCTCGACATGATGCTGCCCTTTGCGAAGCCATTTCATCTGAATTGGCATTACCGTAGTCGCGATGAAGCCTTGATCGCATTTTCAAATCACCATATCTACAAAGATCGATTGGTGACTTTCCCAGGGCCCGGAGGGCACGCGACAGTTGCCCACGTGCTCGTCAATCATGTTCCAGACGCAGATGGCCAAGAAGAGAGTAGCGCCGAGGAAGTAAGGCAGGTTGTCCAGCTTGTGCTTCAGCATGCCCGCGAGAACCCAGAGCGGACTCTCGGGGTGATCTCTATGGGCATTAAGCATGCGATGAGACTTCAAGGGGCCTTGGACCTGACATTGAAGGATCATCCGGAGCTTGCCGAATTCTTTGATCCAGATCGCCCGGAGAGGTTCTTCATTAAGAATCTCGAGCGGGTACAGGGAGATGAAAGAGATAGCATCATCATCAGCGTTGGCTACGGTAAGAATCGCGCTGGGGACCTTCCTCTGCGGTTCGGTCCTATATTGTCTGCCGGCGGACGCAGACGCCTGAATGTCGCCGTCACTCGCGCTCGCGAAACCATGACGGTCGTGTCCTCTTTCTCGCATCTGGATATCGATGCGACCAAAGTTAGAGAAGGGACTGGTCTGGAGTTCCTCAAGAACTTCCTCCAGTATGCGAGCAGTGGTGGCAAGCTGATCGCGCAGAATGAAGTCACAAGCGAGACGATGAACGAGTTCGAAGCCGATATTTATACGGCTCTCGAAGCCCGAGGGATGAAACTAGTCCCGCAGGTAGGATGCTCGCAATTTCGCATCGATTTTGGCGTATGCCATCCGGAGCAGCCGGGACGCTTCATACTGGCTATCGAGTGTGACGGTGCCACCTACCACTCAAGTGCGACGGCTCGAGATCGCGATCGACTGCGTCAACAGATGCTTGAGAATCTCGGCTGGACCTTCCATCGAATCTGGTCCACAGACTGGTTCTTGCGCCGCGAAGAGGAAATAGAGCGAGCCTGGAATGCCTACCAAACCGCCGTTCGAAGCGCCGACGAGTGCGGGAATGGATTACGCGTTCCGGAGTCGGACGGTAATGAAGAAGTACTTTACGACGACGGCGTTATTAATGGCCGAGGCCGAAGTGAGCCGGTGCCGCCCATTCCCAGGCGATCCAACATCGGTGAATACACATCACAAGAGTTGACGCGTCTCTACGAATGGGTGCTCTCGGACGGTGTGCTTCGAACCCACGACGAGATCGCCGACGAGATGTTTAGGGCGCTTCCATTCAGCCGGCGCGGAGCCCGCATTGAGGCGGTGCTAAGACAGACCATCGCCAGTTGCGATGGTAGCCGTTAATTTAGTGCGATTACGCCTCGATCCTCTTCAATGAGCGACTTGGCCTGAAGTCAACAATTGACAAATCAAAAGAGGTGTACGGCTCGACTCTGGCCCTCTTAAATTCAGCTACGCTGGCGGCCTCGCTTAGAAAAGCCGCCACTGGCAACCCCCATTAAGTATCAACGTCGTCGAAAACGCTGCGCGTGGCCTCAGTCAGTTCCGCCGCATCGAGATCGCCGAGCGTGCGCTCAGGTCTGTCGTCGGTGTCGTCCTTTGAATGATCCGCGACCCACTCATTCAGTCTTTCACTCTGCTTTTCGACCATGCTCTCCACGTCCGCGTCTCCGACGAACTCAGATTTCAAGATACTGAAACAGTCCCTCAGCGACTCCATGAACTCGTCTGCTGACTCGTTCGAGGCGTGGAAATTTGACTCCCATTCCCGCCGAACCTCGGCCAGCCTGGGTACAAGTTGATTTCGGATCTGGCAGCGAAAGTCCTGAAATTCCTCGTCGGTAAACATCGGCCTGATGTCATTGTTGTTGAGGGCGTAGAGATCCTCACCACGTAACGCGTATCCGGTTACTGTCTCAATGAATTTCAGCCGCAGGGCCTCCGGTAAAAGGCCGAGTTCATAAAGACGCGCGGCGAGGTCCACTTCCGGGACCGCGCTCAGCATGAGACCCGGTTCCGCCGCCCGCGCTGGTAGTTCGGGATGCGCCTCGATATAGCACGAGAGGAATTCCCTGGCACAGCGCCGCGCCAAGAAGTCCATAATGCGGTTCTTCGCACCCTGCGTCGCGTAAACCTGCGACTTATATCTCGGACTCGACGAATATTCATTCAGGCGTTTGAGCATCAGGGGAAAGAGCCCTTTCGGAATAATGACGGCCCTTTCTAGCCCCACGTCGCCGCATGTCACCTGCTCCATCAGATCATCGGTTGAGCTACCCTGGAGGTAGACTTCAAGTAACTCGGGGTTGCGGACCAGCTGTGCAGCGAATGTGTCGCCGATGGTTGGATGCTTGAATCGCCATATTGCTGAGCCCTCAAGATAGGCAAGCTGCACGAGACTTCCGTTGAGCGCGTCGAGCGCAGTCGTGCATCCCCCGAGACTGCTTCCGAGCCTCTCCAGAGCGGAGCTCTCGAGCGGCTCAAGCTGAATCGGACTTTCCAGTGCGCCTCTGCGCATGTAAATCAGACCGAGCGATGACTTGCTGTCGTTATCGAGCCCCTGCAGGACTTCGTCCAACAACTGCTCCTGCTTTTCGACGAAGTGATCGATCGAAAGTTTATGGAGATAAAGGCCCTTTGTAAAGATGGGGTCGCCCAGACGCCGCGCTGTCTCGGGGATGAAGCGCGGGTGCGCTGCCACGCCTTCTAGCAACTCTTTTATCTGCGTTCGGAATCGTTGAGGCTGGTGTCCTAGCTTGAGGTGGTTATACAGGATCTGGCGCCGCTCTTCGAGCGTGAGGTCGCGAACATCAATGACGACCTGACTTTCCTTCAGAAGAGGAAAGGCGCCTTCCTTAAGGTCGCGGCGCGCGCGATTGTAGATATAGTCGCGCGATGTCATTACGATCTTCGCGCCCGTCTTCAGCATCGCCCGTATATTGGGCAGCCTATGATTCCATCCATAGACGAGGTGGGATTCGTATTGGCTCACACCGAAGGCGTCGTCGATCCAAAAAAACTGGGATGGCTCATCGGGGTTCCAGTGTTTTTTCACTTCATCCGGTGTGTCGAGCTTGAGCGTCGAAGCATTCCATTGATCCAGGGCGGCCATTGCGAGCAGCGACGCGATAGTAGTCTTCCCAGCTGCTGGCTCACCGATCAGCAGAACAAATCCGTGCTGGTCCAGGGCTGCCGCCGCGCGCTTATAGGCATTGGTCACGACGATCTTCGAGAGATCCTCACGTAGCGACGCCAAAAGTGCTCGCGCCTGAGCATAGGCACGCTCATCGAGGATCTGGCTTAGATCGCCGAGCCCATACAGCCGCGGGACAAGCATGCGGAGACGCTTGTTCTCCTGAATCTGTTGGCAAATCCATGTGGAACCAAGACTCAGCACAGACCTGACGCCGACAGCTTTGTAGGCGGCTTCGATACGTTCGGCTTCGACTCCAGAGAGCCCGGCATTCGTAATGAGTACGTAAACGTCGCAAAGGCCCTTATCGACGAGCCGCCGGGCTTTCTCCACCTCGTCGCGGAGATCCACCGCGTACAGGTTGGCATGCTTTTTGCTCGTGAACTTGCACTGTATGACAAAATGCCCAGTTAGCGTCTCGGCACCGCGCGGGCTCCATGTTCCCGAAAAACCCCCATCCCTGCCGCCATCATTGGAATCGAGAAATGATTCCACGGTCTGACCGAGAGTCTCTCGTGACAGAGTGAGGCACAGTTGCTGGAAACTGTGCCAACCGAGGCTGTGCAGGTCATACCCGACTCCGCTCACATCTGCATTTTCGCCCAAGTTTAAAGATCCAGCAAAGCAAGGGCTATGACTCCAGTATCTCGGCTGGCGCTTTATCGCCAAGACACTCGCTGAACCTAGCTATCAACTTCCTCTGTGGTTAGGTCTTCCGTTCCAGGAACACGCCATTGATCTCAGGCTGAAGAATGAAAGGACATTCCGAAGACGATCTTCTGGATCTGTGCGCTCTTACATTGCACGCACTGAATCAAGCAAAGATGCCGTTGTTGAGCCTGCCGATCAAGTCTCGTACTTCGCGTGCGCCGAACTCATTCCTGTCCCTATCGATGGGGCGCGCGTTGCCAAGACCGCGGACCGGAGATGTGAACTAGGCGCGGGCGGAATTGGTATCTCCACCGAAAAGTTCGAGCGTTGCCTGATAAAGCTCAGCCAGGCGGAGTAGTTGCTCGGACTCTTTCTTCCCAAAGATGCCCGCTTTGCGACGCAGGGCAAATGTTCGCGCATGAATGCCCAGGTAATGGGCGAGGTCTTGCTGAGACAGTCCGGTGCAATCCAAAAACCGTGTGATTGCAGCCCAGCTGAGACCGGAGTTGGCAGCCTGCATGAGAGATATGTTCTCCATGCTGCATAATCCGAGCGCCCTGGCCACTGCTTTGGTCGTGTCATTGTGCATAGCTGGATGAAAGCTCGCTGCGGGTTTGTTCTCGCGGATCATCATGACCCATGTTACGCCGGGAGGGGCCGCGCGGGCGGGGGAACAGCCTCTCCGGCGGGTATGCCTCGCTCGGTAAACGATTCCGTTATTCGGCACGATTGCGTGCGGCCGGAATGCAGGGCAGGCAGGTGGTCCTCACAGAGGAGCTTTCGTGGATTCAGCAAAGCGCTCCAGGCAAGCTCTGTGATCCGTGAGATCCTCAATACTTCGAGCGAAGTGACTTGAGTCTTGAACAGAATTGGGTGCCGTCCCAGTCGATAAGCGGTAAGGGTTGAAGGCAAGAACGAACGACTTGGCGCACTTGTCAGGCTAGGCCGTTCTACGTCAACTTGCCGCCTCGTGGAAACCTGAAGCCTGACCGACGTTCCAGTAGGTAACAGGTTTCACGGCTCGGCTGGGTGTCAAACCTCTAACTTGGCGCAATGCTGGTAATACATAAACAACAGATCCTCGCTGTCCAAGTTGAACGAGAGCCGACTACACTTTGCATATGTCCGAGCGCGCAAGCAAGGGTGTGGAGCGGCTGAAGCGACCACTGACATTACAGGAGCGCGATCTTGTGCGATGGCTGATTGAACATAGCCACCTCGACTCTCGCCGCCTGCTCCCGCAAATCGACAGATTGACGGTCGCCGGGAGGTGCAATTGCGGATGCCCGACGATCTACTTCGCCTTGAACTGTGAACCCGTTGCACGGAAGGGTGAACAACTCATCAGCGACTGGCTGGCAACGGTCGACGGCGATCTCGTCGGGGTAATGCTATTCCAGACCAACGACCGAATCAGTTCCCTGGAAGTTTACTCCTGCGCGGGCAGCGACAAGCCTTTCGGCTTACCTGCCATTGAAGCCATCATAGGATACGAGAACGTACCGAAACCGTGACCGCACGCGGAATTATTGATATGCCGTGACCGTCTGTTCAGGCATTGGCCGTGTATGGTCGGCCACGCGCCCTTGTGCCCAAGCCGCCGGCGATCTGGACCAAGAGAGCGCGTCGCCCGTTTCCCGGCAACTTGATAACACGGATCGCAGAAGATTGGCGGGCTTTTCGGTCCTATCCGGAGTCGGCGAGTGCAGGGCGGTTTGCCAGCAGCCGGAACGAGCAAGTTTTGCTATTGACTCAGTTCTATTAGGCATAGTATTGATATGGGTATGAACGATAGGGGAGAATCGCTGAGTCCCGCAGGCGCTCTGCCCCTGCTGATTCTTCGTGTGTTGCAGTCTGAGTCTCTGCACGGGTATGCCATCGCGCAGCGCATTCATTTGCTCTCCCGCGAGGTGCTCGCGGTCGAGGAGGGTCTTCTCTACCCGACTCTGCAAAAGATGCTGCGCAAGGGATGGGTCGAGGCCGAGTGGGGTATTTCGGAGACCAATCGAAAGGTTCGCTTCTATCGCCTGACACGTCCCGGCAGAGCGCATTTGGACCAGGAGCTGGCCAGCTACGGCCGGATCACGAAGGCCATCCAGGAAGTACTTCGTACCGCATAGCTACCTACTTTTCCTAACGAGGTTTCCCATGCGCGAACTGTTTCGACGGATTCATTACCTCCTGAGCCGGCGGCGGCTGGATGCCGAGCTCGAGAACGATATGGAGTTTCATCGCGAGATGGCGGCACACGCGGGGAATGCGAATTTCGGCAACACGCTGCGGCTGCGGGAACGGGCCTACGAGGCGTGGGGCTGGACGTGGCTGGATCGGCTGAAGCAGGATTTGCGCTTCGGGGTGAGGATTCTGGTCCGTTCACCTGGATTTACTCTGGTCGCGACGCTGGTGCTGGCCATCGGGGTGGGCGTGAACGTGTCGGCCTTCAGCCTGTTCAACATGGTCGCGCTGAAGCCGCTTCCTGTGCCTGATGCGAATCGCCTGGTGCGCCTCGAGCGGCGGTCGGCGGATCAATACACCAACCAGATGTCGTACCCGTCGTTTCTCTTCTATCAGAAACACGCGCACATGCTTTCCGCCGCGATGGCGGTGCTGGGTGTGCCGCCGATGGACATCGACCACGATGAGCAGCTGACCAGCGCGTCCTTTGTTACGCCGAATTACTTCGTCGAGCTGGGGACGCGGCCGGCGGTGGGGCGCCTCCTGAATCCTGGCCGGGACGGCAGCGCCGAGGACGCGCCTGCGGTGGTTCTGAGCTACGGGCTCTGGCAGCGGCGCTTTGGCGGCGATCCCGATGTCGTGGGCCGTGTGATTCATCTGAATGGCAAGCCCGTGACCATTGCCGGCGTCACACCCTTTGCTCTGGCCACGCTGGGCGGACAGGATCCGGATCTGTGGCTTCCCATTGCTCAGCAGCCCTACTTCGTGGCCCACAGCACCATCCTGCAGGACTGGACGAACGGCAGCGTGCAGATGTGGGGGAAGCTGGCACCTGGGGTGAGCGCCACCGCCGCCGCACAGGAGTTGCTGGTTCTGACGAACGAGCTGCGCCACGAGCATCCGGAAGCCGTATGGGACAACGAGAGAATTCAGATTTCACCTGGAGGGCATCTGCAGGTGATGCAGCCCCGGATGGTGACTTTGGCTGAGATGATCGGGGTGCTGGCCCTGCTGATTCTGGTGGTGGCGTGCGCGAACGTGGGGGGATTGACGGCGGCGCGGGCGGTGACGCGGCAGCACGAAATCGGGATACGCATGGCGATTGGCGCGGGGCGGTGGCGCATCTTCCGTCAGCTGTGTACGGAAAGCCTGCTGCTGGGCGCGATGGGTTCGCTGGCGGGAATGGCGCTGTCATGGGCTGTGCTCCGGATCGTGCTGACGAAATTCGACGCGCCGAAATGGCTGAGCGCGCGGCCAGACTGGCGGGTTCTGTTGTTCGCGGCGGGCATCACGGTGGTGGCGATGCTGTTTTTCGGGCTGCTGCCCGCTCTGCAGATCGCGCGCCAGCGGCAGCAGAAGACGTTCGCGCGGCAGATTCTGGTGGGTCTGCAGATTGCCGCCAGTTCGGTACTGCTGATCGTGGCCGCACTGCTGGTTCATGCCGCCCAGCATGCCCTTTATACCGATCCTGGATTCGGCTACCAGCAGATTGTCTCCATCGATCCCCAGTTGAGCCAGCATGGCTACAGCCCGGCGGCGGCCCGAAACTACCTGAACCAGATGGAAAGCCGCTTACGAGCTCTGCCTGACGTGCGCGCGGTGTCGCTGGTGCAGCTTCCGCCGCTGGGACATGTGGTCTCCAGCTGGACAACGGAGATTGGCACAAGGAAAGTGACGATTTACCCCAATTGGGTGGCGCCGAATTTCTTCCGGACGATGGAGATTCCGCTGCGGCTCGGCAGGACGTTTCATCCCGGGGAAAAGCATGTGGTCATTGTGAGTGAATCGTTCGCGCGAGAGCAATGGCCGGGGAAGAATCCCCTGGGAGAGACGGTGGGGGCGGCGCCGAATCGAGATACAGTGATCGGCGTGGTGGGCGACGCGCACATCAACGCGCTTTCGGACGACGATGCGCTGGAGCAGTACTGGGCGGCGCAGCCGGACAACCTGCCGGACATGGTGGTCGTGGTGCGAGCCGCGGGTCAATCGGGACAGATCGGACCTGCGGCCAGAGCGATTGCGACCAGCCTCGACGCTTCCGTCTTTCCGGAGATTCGGCAGGTGAAAGCGCTGGTTCGGGAGAACCAGAGGATGATCGAGGATGTGGCAGGGATTGTGAGTCTCGTCGGACTGATAGCGCTTTCGCTGGCGGTTATAGGCCTGGTGGGGCTGGTGGCCTTTGTGGTGACGCAGCGGACGAAGGAAATTGCGATCCGCATCGCCGTGGGGGGGCATCCCCTGATCGTGTTGAGCGCGGTTCTCCGGCAGTTTCGGTGGCCTTTGATTCTTGGCGCAGCGAGTGGGACCGGCCTGGCGGCATTTGGATCGAGCCTGCTGCGGGTGGCGCTGTATGGGGTGAATAATCTCGATCCAATCAGCTATGCGGCAGCCCTGGGCCTGCTTTTGCTGATCGCGATTGCCTCGATGATTCTCCCGGCAGCTCGCGCTCTGCGCATGGACGTGGCGGCAATTTTGCATTACGAATAGCTGTTGTGCTCCAGGCGGCCCGAGCCTGCAGGAGGAAGTCCTTTGACGGACCCGGGCTCAATTCTGCCGTCCGGAATGGTTCGCCCGGCAACATCTCGATACCTCCTCGCGCACAGGTGTGGATTCCGCAACCCAACTTGCCGCGTAGTCGCCGACGCGGCCTTCTGCCGCACCCGCGTGCCATTCCGGACCCTAGCGAGCGCGTTGCCCGTTTTACGGCCAAGTGGACTGGATTTGTAAAGACTCGCCGACATATCAGGACGTAACCGGTTTCACGTGTGGCCTGTTAGGGAAATTGCGAAATGGGACATTCTCTCTGGGTCAACAGCAAGCAAGCTATGCATCTCGCCGAGCTAAGTCTTGGCGTTCAAGGAATAAGTCCGCGAAAGTCGGCGAGTATTTACGCTCCCGGCCGCAATGCCGCCGGCGGAATTCTGTGTCTGACAACAGAAACCCGGAGCAAGCTTCGTCGTCAGGACCGACTCGCCTTCGTGTGCGATTCTTGATCGACGCGTTGGGTCATGCGGCAGTTTTGGAAATGCCCCAGCCCGCAAATTTTAAGCTGCTCCTTCGCCAATCATATCCCTCGGATTCCGTTGCAGACCGCGCCGCAAGGCCAGAATCGAGACCAGAACGACATACGTCTCCACAATGGCAGCTCCGCACACAAACATGCCTACTCTGGGCTCAAGACCGTGAAACATGTAAGCCATCACCTGCGAAATCCACCACCCCGCGATCGCCCCCAGAGTCGCCGCCACCAGGCTCGGCAGCGCCAGTCGCCACAGCATCAATTGGACGAGCTGTCCCGGCTCCGCTCCTATCGCCAGCCGAATGCCCATTTCATGTTCCCGCCTGCGCACTTCGCCGGAAGATTCCGCCCACGCGCAAACAGCAACGATAAACACTCCAACCACGGCCAGCGCCAGAAGAAAATCCGCCATGTAGCGCGTCAGTGTGTCCGCCGACGCAATCATGTTCTCCATCGGCGCAAAGTGCGAAATCACCGCGTCCGGCGACACTCGCTCGACTGCCTTTTGCAGAATCGACGATGCCTCCCGCACCGGCATGTTTTCCGACACATGAAACACCACGTCCATATCCGACATTCCAATTACGCTGGAGGGGTAATAAATGGTCGGCACGGGCTGGGCAAAGATGTTTTCCGCGCGAACGTTGTTGACGATGCCCACAATGCGCGGCCAACTGCCTGCGTCCAGTGGAGGCCAAACATACCTTCCCAGGCTGGTTCCTCCGGAGCCTATCTTTCTGGCCATCGCCTCGTTCACCAGCACAGCGTTCTTCCCCAATTCGCCTGCGGACCCCACTCCGAATCCGTGCCCCTGCAAGGCTGTCAGCCCCATGGCCTTGGCCGCGCCCGCGCTCATGGTCACCAGTTGGGCACCGGTGGTTACGTGATAAGGCGGCTTTGTGGGAACTACCCGCGAAACAACGACACCAAACGTATTGGGAGGATACCCACTATAAGGCGCAATGCTGATGACGCCCGCGTCTGTCACCCGGGCATCCGCTTTGACCCGCCGCACGATCGAGGAAAAGTAGAGGTTCATGAGGGCCGCAAATTGTTGCGTTCTCTGAATCCGTACCTGCTCCTGCTTCGCAATTTCTTGTTGCTTCGCTTGAGCGGTAGCCTTTGGACTGACCGTTGGCAAATGCCGGGACAAATAGGTACTCCGATCAAATGGAAGTGCGACTTCACCCACGAAAACACCCTTGGCACGAACCCCGGGACTGATGTGCGATATCTCTGATGCCGTACGCAAGAGAACCGCCGCCGTCACCAGAATCATCGTAGCGGCCGCCACATGTATTGGAATTCGGAACTGCGAAATCGGTCGCGAGCCGCCCAGCCGCGCCCATCGCCTCAATCCAAACTGCGGCAGCACACCCAGCGCCATAGCCTCGGGAATGAGCACCAGCGCAGCGGACAACAGCATGGCCCCGCCGGCAATAGCCACGTCCATCCATGTCAGGCTCGTGTGAATCCCTACCGGCAGGAGAACGTAGTTCAGCGTAACTTGCAGGACCGCATAGCGCACAAAAAATGCTCCCGCCATCGCTAGCAGCAACAGAGCCATCACCTCTATCCCCAGCATCCAAAGCAGTCGCCGTGGGCGGCCACCGATCATCTGCCGGATCCTCATCTCCTGATCCCGGGCTTCGAACTCCCTGTGGCAAATGTTCACCGCCGCCGCCACCACCAGCGTCAAAAACAGAATCGTAAGAAGCCACAGCATGGGAGCCGCCCGGTAAAACTCTCCGCCCACATACTTCCTGAAGGGCGTCAGCCGGACGGAATGATTCCAAAGCCATTCAGACGAGGTATGAGACCACGAGCGGATGGCCGCCTCGGCCTCGGGAACAGAGACTCCCGGCCGCAGCCGCGCAATGCTCCGAGGGTAATATCCTCCCGGACCGTCCGTCTGCGCCATGCTCGTCCCGAAGAGATGCTCGGGAATCCAAGCGTCTACGGACGAAGGAAACCGCACTCCCGCAGGCGCCACCCCGACGACCAGAAAGCGGTAAGGGGGCAAGAACTTGAGCCGAATCGTATGGCCAACAATGTCAGGATTGGAGCCGAGGTACTTCTGCCACATGTGATGGCTCACTACCATTGGCATCCACGAGATCCGATGACTCGGCGGCGTTGGTGGCGTGTCTGGCAACCCGCTACCCAGCGCCATTCTGACTCCGAGCACGGAAAAGAAATGCGGCGTGACATCGGCAATCGTCAGCTTGCGGCCGCCCGAGCCCGAATCGAACAGGGTCGTCTGGGAGCGGTATTCGGCGATCGATCGAAAAATACTGTGATCCCGGGGATTGTGCTGCCAGTCATATACGCTGACCAGAAAAGGGCTGACCGTTTCGCCCGCAACGACGATCCTGTCGGGCTGGCGATACGGTAGAGGTGCATGTAAGACCTGTCGTGCAAGGTCGAAGATCCCGACTACGCTACCTACGGCAACGGCCAGGGTAATCACCAGCACAAGCGGGTTTTTCGGATGCCGCCGGATACGTTTTGCTGCAGTATGGACGTCATTTGCAACAACGGGCCAGTTCATGACTTCCTCCCGTGCAATTTCCCTGCCACCGCTTCAGTCAGACAAGTAGCTGATTCTACACGTACTGCGCATCCTGGCAACCGCAATCGGGTGTCCGGAATCAACCAACAGTGTTCAAAGGCGGACACGTCGCAGTGCAAAACCCACGCGACAGATGGTCAGTCTTGCTGAACTGCGGGCTCATCCTGCCGTCGTTGGCGCCTCCCCCGTTTTCCTAGGACCTATCCTATTGGGCGTGCATAAATCGCCGTGGGTGAGTGCGTTGGGCTGTTAACCGGCCAAACCACTCATCCAGACGCTCCCGCAATCCACCCTGCCGCATCGTCGCCAACGCGCCCTTGTGCCCAAGCCGTCGGCGATCTGGACCAAGAGAGCGCGTCGCCCGTTTTACGGCAACTTGACGGGACGCAGTCCATGGAGCCTGGCCGACATACCGGTACCTATCTCGTCTAGAAGAGCGAGTTGGCGATAATGCGCTTAATGACATCGCACATGAGGTCGCTGGCCGGCAGCCAGTGTCAGGAGGAATACGAAATTAGTGCGTAATTCGTGTTTGTTCCACGTTGTTCACCTACGCATATTCCTTGTCGTAGTGTCATTCGCAACGGAGGGCGACTATAGGATCGATCGAGATCGCGCGCCGTGTCGGAAACAAACTCGCCAGGACTACGGCGGCCAGGAGCAGGAACGAGGCAGAAATGAAGGTTATCGGATCGGTGGGACCCACACCATACAGTTGGTTGTCGAGGAGACGGGCCAAGCCGAATGCGGCCACAATGCCGATCGCGATACCCAAAGCAGCAAGCCGGACCGTGTGATCTAACACTATCATGCGCAGCACGTCCGACCTGCTTGCTCCAAGCGCCATGCGGACGCCGATTTCGTGCGTCCGTTGCTCGACCAGATAGGACACGACACCAGCGACGCCGACAACCGCGAGCACCAACGCCAACGCGTCGAAGAGGCCAAGCAGGAGGGTCTCAAACCGGCGATTGCCGAGTCCGTTGTCGAGCAAAGCGTCCATCCTCACGGCTTGCAATGACGGCTGGTTCCCGTCAAAGTCATGGACGACAGCGATGGCAGCATGGGCCAGGGTACCTGGGTTTCCATCTGTCCTCAGGACGATGTTCATTGCCGGTATCGGTGCCTGTGCGGCGGGCACATACACCTCGGGCATGTCCGCGCGATCGAGACTGAACTGCTTCACATCCGCAACTACCCCGACCACTCGCATCGCCGCATGTGGCGCGTACTGCACATAAAGTTGCCCGTCCGAGCCTTCTGAACTCCGGAGCGAACGCTCCATAGACTCGTTGACCACCGCCACTGGTGCCGATCCGGCGCTATCGACATTGCTGAAAAGTCGACCACTCAATAAGCGAATACCCATTGTGTGGAAATATCCGGGCAGGACTACATTGATCTCCGTCCACGGTTCCTGGGTATTGACCAGATGTTTGTGACCATCCGGACTATATGGGGATGTCCAGTAAGCGCCGGTCAGCGGAAGCTGCATTGCAGCAGCCGCGTCCTTGACGCCTGGCAAATGCCGAAGGCGCGTAAGGAGTTCGCGATAGAACTCCAGGTTTCGTGCCGACATCCCCTGATGCCGGGCGTCGACATTTTCGATAGCCAGAACGTGTGCCGAGCGAAAACCGGGATCCACATGTACGACTGCGGATAAACTTCGGGTCAACAGACCTGCGCAAACTGTGACCACCAGCGCAATTGCGATCTCCGCCACCAGCAGAACTGCACGCAGCCGCCCGCGAGTTGATACGCGGCTAGCTGGCGTGGCCGAGTGCAGCAGGCCGGTGGTTCTGGTGCGCCGACTGGCCGCCACTGCCGGAATCATGCCGAAGAGCAACCATGAGGCGATGCAGATGCAGACCGTGAACCCAAGCGCTGCACTGCTAATATGAGCTGACTGTAACCGGAACAGCTGGTGAGGATAGAGACCCACGAGCGGCCGAATTGCCAGCGCCGCCAATCCTACTCCCGCGGCCCCACCTAATACGGCGACCGGCAGGTTTTCCGTGAGCGCCTGCCGAAAAAGACGTGCCCGCCCCGCACCCAAGGCGACACGTACAGCGAACTCCCGCTGTCGCGTGGCTGAGCGAGCCAAAACCATGTTGGCAATATTCACGCAGGCGAGCAGCAGGATGAGTCCCGTTGCTCCCAGCAGAAGCATCAGAATTTCCCGCGCCTGACCGACAAATTGCTCCAGCAGCGGCTTTAGTACAGCCATTTCACCACGATTGGACTGAGGATAAGCGCGGCCAAGCCGCCGCATAATGCCTCCCATTTCTGAACGAGCCGCCTGAATCGTAACGCCTCGCCGCAGCGTTGCGATCACCTGCAGGCCGGGATGATCGGCGCGATTCCTAAACTGAGCAGTGTCCGCTTTCTGCCCGATTGGCAGGTAAACCTGATATTCGCCCCACGGCACCCAAAAGCTGCGCGGCAGCACGCCAACCACGGTAACTGCCTGCCCATCAAGACGAATCGGCTTGCCGAAAGCTTTGTTGTCAGCTGACAGATAGCGCTGCCAAAAGGAATAGCTGACGACTGCTGCGGGTGCCGAATTCGGGTTGGCTTCGGCTCTCGTGAAGGCTCTTCCAACGACTGGGTTGATCCCGAACATACCGAAAAAGGAATTGCTCACGAACGCGCCCGGCAACGAATGCTGTGCTCCAGCGACGTCAAGGGCGAGCGGAGCGTTCTGAATAACTGCCATCCGATCGAAGGCGTGATTCTGCGCCTTCCAGTCCTGAAAATCCGACCAGGAGTCATTGAGGGTCCCGCCCTTCGGCATCCGCTCGTGAATTACGACCATGCGGCTCGCGTCAGGATATGGAAGCGGTCGCAACAGGACCGCATCCGCGACGCTGAAGATCGTCGTGTTGGCTCCGATGCCGAGGGCCAGTGTCAGCACCGCGGTTATTGTGAAAGCGGGGCTCCTCCACAGTTGGCGCACTCCATAGCGCAAATCTTCGAGAACGCTCAACGGTAATAGCAACCGGTCAACCTCGCTGGTGCGTTCGCTCCATGCCGTGGGATTCCCGAATTGGAGCCGCGCCGAACGCCGCGCCTCTCGCCCGGACATTCCCTCCTCGCGGTTCTTCTGTTCTCGCATATCCATGTGGAACCTGAACTCATCGTCTAGATCGCGCTGGAACTCCTTTGGACGGAGAGTTCTTCGAATGCGATTGAGCAACCTCATAATCCCCCTGTTAAATCGCATTGCCGCTGAAATTGACAATCAGCGCCACTGCACCAGTGACTCGCTCCCAATTCTCGCGCTCAACCTCAAGTTGACGGCGCCCACGCGGTGTAAGCCGGTAAAAGCGTGCCCGACGGTTATTCTCGCTCTGCCCCCATGAGGCCGCGATCCAACCCTCCTTCTCCATGCGGTGCAATGCCGGGTAGAGCGAGCCTTCTTCCACGCGCAGCATGGCATCAGAAACCCGCTCAATGTGCACGGTAATTCCCCAGCCATGCATCGGACCGCGCTCCAAGGTCTTCAACACGAGCAGATCGAGCGTTCCCTGCAATTGGTCAGTTTGCTTCCGCACTCACCCTCTCCCATAGATATCTACGGGAGAAGTCTGCGACGTGGATGCTAAATTTGTCAATCCGAGGTCTTCAGAGTTTCTGAAATGCCGTCGCTTCCGTCCTGCATATGCGCCGCCAAAGTCAGTGATCAGTTTGGGAGCGGACCAGTTCAAATCTCAACTGTCGACTTCAGCCCAAATCACTCATCCACCGATATTTACGCACGCCGAATAAAAATAGGTCCCGAAAAACGGGGCAGTGTTCCTCTATCCACCTTGCCGCGTAGTCGCCGACGCGTCCTTGTGCCGCCCCGCGGGCCATTTCAGGCCCAAGCGAGCGCGTTGCCCGTTTTACGTCAACTTGCTCGGGCACAGTTTGCTGATCCCAGATTGATACGAATAAATTCTTTGCCGGTGCGGACTGGACCCAATCGATCACCGAACAGCAATTCCGAGCAACGGGTGGAAGAAATTAGTGCTTCATTCTATTGGCGGCCCAAACCCGGTCCAAGCTAAGCACAAATCCGTCGACAGGACCGGTCCCGCGAAGAGATGGGCCTGTCTCCGTGTGCGCCGGCTGGTCGTGCTCGTAGATCGTTACAGATTCGCTTTGCGGGTCAATCAACCATCCAAGTAGCGCGCCATTTCCAATCCAGCGCTCCATCTTCTCCCTTGTCTCGGCCAGCCGCTTCGCTGAAGGGCTAAGCTCAACGACAAAAGCAGGTGCGAACTTCAGAAACTGGAACAGATCTACTGCCGTGAGGGCGGAGAGCTGTTCCTCGGTGGCATAGGCTGCATCCGGGCTCATGGAGGAACCATCCGGAAGCCACACACCTGTTGAGGAGCCGAAGACTTTTCCTCTCGAATGAGTCCACCACCAGACTCGCAGCTGCGCATTGATCTCCGAGTTTGCATCGCTGGCAGCACAACTCGCAAGTGTGTTCACGAGGATTGCTCCGTCCCTGGTGCGTTCAAGGTCCAGGCCGGGATTCGCTGCGCACAACTCCTCGAACTCCGGATTGGAGAGAGCTGGCCGGATGACAACGGAGATGTTCTTGTCCTCCGGAAGTTCGAGAATTCTCTTCATGGCGCGATTTTATCGCGCTCGAGGAGTGTGGTTAATTAAGGTTCAAGCTCAATGCGCCGCATTGTTCAGCGTGCAGCCCAAGAATTCTGTTCGAACTAAAAGCGCGTTCAGGCCCGACACTCTCTCCTTGACCGCATAGGAGAGATCGATATATTCTCCTATTCCAAATAGGAGAACTATGGTGAAGCCGGTTAATCTGCCGCAGGGCGCCCTCGAGATGCTCATCCTGAAAGCTGTTTCGTTGGGCCCGCTGCATGGATACGGGGTCCTCTTGCGCATTCAACAGATATCTGGTCAACGTCTGGAGATCCTGCAGGGTTCCTTCTATACGGCCATTTATCGCCTGGAGCGGCGGGGCTGGATTGAGGGGAAATGGGGCGAGTCGGAGAATAATCGCAGAGCAAAATATTATCGGCTTACCGCTGCGGGAAAGCGCCAGTTAAAGGCGGAAACGGAAAAGTGGGCCGACATGGCCAGCGTGGTCGCCAGCATTCTGCTGGCTAAGCCGGGGGAAATATGAGTGTCCTCGCAGCCTTCCGTTGCTGGTGCAACGCCATCTTCAGGCGTTCCGGCGTTCACGACGCAGTGGAGGAGGAGTTCAGGTTTCATATAGACGCTTACGTTGAAGATCTTGTTCGACAAGGGATGACACCCGCAGAGGCGGAGCGCAAAGCTTTCATTGAACTTGGCCATCCCGGGAATCAGAAAGAGAAATACCGCTACGCCATCGGGCTTGGTCTCTTCGATGAAATTGGCGCGGACATCCGATACGGTTTACGTTCCCTCTTCAGAAATCCTGGCTTTTCATCCATAGCAATTCTCTCTTTGGCGCTCGGCATTGGCGCGACCACCGCTATGTTCAGTGTGATCTATGCCGTTCTCCTGCATCCGTTTCCGTACGCTGATTCCTCTCGCATCATGAACCCGGTCGTCGTCAATGAGCTGCATCCTGACATTCCAACGTGGTTTGCTTTAACGAAATCACAATTTCGGACGATGGGCCATGCAAATTGCATCGCGAGTCTCCTTGGTTTTCGTAACGCGAACGCCGAGATTACCGGCAACCCGCTGCCGCAGGGAGTGAGCGCGATCTATTTGAGCAGCAATGCATCCTCGTTCTTTGGCGTTCAGCCACTGTTAGGCCGATTCCTTGAGCCGTCTGATGCAAAGCGGGGAGGGCGTCCAGTCGTTGCTCTGAATTACCGCTTTTGGAAACTTTACTATCAGGGCGACAGCTCAATCATTGGCCATACGCTTGAGTTAAACCATGCCAAGTACACCATTGTTGGTGTCATGCCCAGGACCTTCGAATTTAATGACACGCTCGGAATCGGTGACGTTTATCTTTCGCATAGCTTGTTGCGCGGCTCGCCGTACACACCCTGGATCAAGATCAAGCCTGATGTAAGCCATGCAGCGGCGAATGCGGAGTTGAACGCCATTGTGCATCAGTTTGCGAAGGTGACACCGGCTCATTTTCCTAAAGAGTTTCGTGTGCAATTGCAACCGATCGCGGTTCCATACCGGCAAAATATTGGCCGATCACTCTATCTTCTGCTCGCCGGTGTGCTCTTCGTGTTGCTGATAGGGTGCGCTAACTGTTCTCTTCTGCTCCTGGCTCGGGGCTCATCTCGCCAGCATGAACTTGCTGTGCGCAAAGCACTTGGCGCGAGCCGGTGGCGGATCGTGCGTCAACTCATGGTGGAAGCTCTGGTGATTTCATTTGCCGGCGCGGCTCTTGGCACCGTTGCATCCTGGTGGCTTGCCAGGCTACCTCTGCAACTTTCTCCCAATTCCTTTCCAGCAGAATCTGTGATCAGGATTAACCTTCCGGTGCTCGCATTCTCAGTCGGCTCTGCTATTGCATGCGGCCTCCTTTTTGGGCTTGTTCCAGCTTTGCGTCTTTCCGGTCCGCAAGTCAGACCCTCGCTTCAGACGTCTAATCGCCGTCTCGCCGGTCATTCACGCAATCGCATAATGAAGACTCTGATTACCACCCAGACAGCCCTGACTTTGCTACTCATGGCCACGGGAGCAACGACCATAGGAGCGTTTCTTCGGATCGCGCGAACTCCACTCGGCTTCAATCCAGTCCATGTTTTGAATGTCGGCGTCATGACGCATTGGAGAGATCCAATCGAGTGGAAGAGTGTTCAATCCCGCGTCTCCCGGGCAGAATACTTTGAACGGATTCGGCGGAGAATGGCTGCTGTGCCCGGGGTGATTTCGGTTGCCATCAGTACAGACGATCATCCGCCCTTTGGCGGAAGACAGATGAAGGTGGAACTGCTTGGCCGCGGCTCTGAAGAAGAACAACGGGCAAGGATCCAGACCGTAGGTCCTGACTTCTTCTCGACCCTCCGCATTCCGTTACTTAGGGGACAGATCTGGGATCAGAGTGAAAATCTTCGCGGCGATGGAGTCGCTATCATCAACCAGGCTTTCGCTCGCCGCTACGCTGCGGGCGCCAACCTAGTTGGACTGCGTATCCGTATTCCAAACTTAGCTTTCTCCGGTCCGCTTGTGGGAACTTCGCCGTCCAGCACCGGCTGGCGAACCGTCATTGGTGTTGTGGGTGATATTCCGAATGATGGGCTGGGACAAGCTGTCTTGCCGTCAGTCTATGTACCGTACACCACTTTTCTTCCGCCCTATGCACAATTCGATATTCGTACGCAGGGCGACCCACTTTCATACATGCATGCGCTTCGAGCCGCGGTGGCATCAGTGGCTTCTAACCAACAACTTTCACCGGGCGCGAGCACCCTGGAAACTGCTTTGAAGCAAGATCCCGAGTGGAGCCGGCAACGCCTCTTCTCGATCCTTTTCGGAGTCTTTGCAGGAATGGCGCTACTGCTCGCTCTCGTTGGACTCTTCAGTGTCGTGTCTTACGGCGTCGCGCAAAGGACAACGGAGTTCGGGGTTCGCATGGCGTTGGGCGCCTCTAAGGCCCACATCCTGTGGGTGGCTGCGCGTTCTGCTGTTCTGAGTGCAGGCTGCGGCATGGTTTGCGGTTTTGTTCTTGATCTGTTGTTGCGTAAGGCTCTCAGTCAGTGGATGGGCAGCGGGCATGGAAGCACTACGGTCGTGTTCGCAGTAATGTTTCTGCTTGCAGTCTGCACGACGGCCGCGTGTTTAATCTCTGCCCGGAGGGCAACATCCATTCATCCGGTGGAAGCATTGCGCTGCGAATAACACCTTACGATCTGCTTCAGGAGAAGGAATGCTCTTGCAGAGGAGGAATCGTCATCCACCCCGGACATCATGGCTGATGCTGGCTGAAGAGCCTCCGGATCAGGCGAAGAAGCAGGAGCGGATGCTGCTCCTCAGTCAGTCGCTAACCGAAAATCCTCCTCAGATCGGAATGCCCGGCACAATCGCTGCGGGAATCTCACTTTCTCTATGGCTCTGGGCGGATGAGTACAGGCTACCCGGAGCGATCATGCTGATCTGCTCTATTGCCGCATTGATCTGGAACTATTGGATAGAGGTAGAGCGCGACAGAAATGAAGCCAGACGAGGACGACTGCTAAGTTTCTCTTCCTTGGCATTCCTCACCGTCTTGCTAAGCTGCGGAGTTCTGCTTTTCGGTGTGCTTCATCGTCATCCTCATGTGGCTTCGGGATATGCCGGAGCACATCCGGCTCACAATCGCGGGGGCACAGGCCAGAACGCCGATACAGGTTATGCCGGTATCATCTTGTGGCCTCGAATACCGCGAAAAGTGAAGATCGTCCCTCCTCCTCCGCTCGCAGAGAAGCCGGAGGTGGCCAGAATCCACAGGCCGTTGGTGATTCCCTTTGACGGAGCTTATTGGTATTTCAACGCACCTGCTACAAGGCCGGGCCCGAAAGCCCATACCGCTCATGGAAGCCCCTCTCACGCCGACATCCATGCGAATAACCGGCTACATCTCATCATGGAGGCGCATCAGACCCTCGGCCGGCCTATCAAACTGACTTGTTGTGGCGAGATGGATTTGTTGATCGACAATCACGATAACGTTCCCGGCGCAGTCCGAATCGCCGTTGAGCTCATCGATACCTCTTCACCGAATCCACGGTCGCTCGATTTAGGAAGCCGCGCTGTTCTTTCGAGTGAGCCTCCAGAATTCAGCCTGAACCGGCCCGCAGTAACTGAGGTACTGCGATATACGATCCCGTCGGATTCTTCACTCCATCAGTTCAACGAGATTGAGGTCGTGTTTCTGCCTGCGGAAGAGCGCGATCTCGGCGGCTCCAGAATCGACATTCAAGAATTCACACTACTGTCTCGTTGAGCTATCCCAGGTACGCTTTAGCGCGAACCCAATCCCCGACAGGAAAGGTCCCGTAACCAAGAGCCACAAATGCATCCCTCCCGCGCCAGCGGGTTAGTGAAAATCGCCAAACCACTCATCGAGTTAAGGTGGTATTGGGAAGTCGGCTTCTCATCACCAACCTGATCTCGAAATCCAGGCCATTCAAGGCAGATTTGCTTAGCTCTATACGATTGAGGAATCCAGCAGGCTTCTCACCTGGTGCAGCCCGGGCATGCCATGCTGGAGGACGTATTCGAGTGGAGTGCGTCCGCCGAAGAGGGAGTGATCGTTGGGGCGGGTCATCCATGTGTCCGCCAAAGGCTTCGGCAGAAGGATATGCAGAGCCTTATAGATGCCGATGATGTAGGAGATGCGGGTGAGTTGATCGATGGTCCGTGTGCCGGCGGAGGACTTGAGCCGGTACAGAGTCGAGCGTGGAACTCCGCCCAGCAATTGCGCTGCTATTTCGACGGGCAAGCCCCATAGCTGGACGATGCTAAAGAAGCCGTCGATTGCAGACCGGCTCAGGCGTGCGCGCTCACTGGGATCGCTGAGGTTGGGAAGCGTCTCCATCGGGTAACCGGGAACCTGCTGGACTGTGGAGCTAACCATCGGATGCCTCGCTTGTTGCTGGGATTTTCTCACAGGGAGAAGTGTGCCGTCAGATTCTATCCTCATGCTGCTTCAATGAAAGTCATGCGAGCGCAGGTTGAGCAGTTGGCCAGAGAGGCTGCGCAGGCGTTGTGCTTTCACGTGAATCACTCCGTCCTGATTTTGCAGTGGGCCTTCGACGAGCAGGAACTTGCTGCGAGTCACGATTAGCCGCTCACGCTCAAAGAGATCGGGCGTGACGATGATGTTGGCGATGCCCGTTTCATCTTCCATGGAGAGGAAGACGAATCCCTTGGCGGTGCCCGGCCGCTGGCGTGCAATGACGCAGCCTGCGACGCGCACGAGCTTGCCGTCTTGAAATTGTTGCAGGGCAGAGGCGGTGAGAATGCCTGCGTGATCGAGTTCCTGACGGCGGTAGCTCATCGGGTGTTTACCGACAGTGAGTCCGGTGCCGAAGTAGTCGGCGACCAGCCGCTCCTCGGTGGTCATCGGCATAAGGGGCAGCGCAACATCTTGCTCGCGTAGTGCCTCGTTGCTTTGAGCAAACAAAGGGCCTTCGGGTTTGCCGGCGCGCTCGATCTGCCAGAGCGCATCGCGGCGATGGGCAACCTGATCAAGGGAATTGAGTGCGCCAATGCGGGCGAGTAGAGCAAGCTCTTTGCGGCTGAGGGCGGGAACGCGCGCGACAAGATTTTCTGCAGACGAGAAGGGTCCGTTTTCCTGACGGGCATGTAAGGTGGCCTCTGCTGTTCGCTGGCGCAGGCCACGCGCATAGCCGAGTCCGAGACGCAGGGAGAGGCTGTCATCGGGTTCCTGTTCGAGCGTGCAAGGCCACGCGGAGATCTGGATGTCGATGGGCTTCACGCGCAGTCCATGCCGCTGTGCGTCTTTGACGATCACGGCGGGCATGTAAAAGCCCATCGGCTGATTATTGAGCAGTGCGCACGTGAAGGCGGCCAGGTACTTCACCTTGAGATAGGCCGAGGCATACGCAATGAGCGCGAAGCTGGCTGCGTGCGACTCCGGAAAGCCGTAAAGCGCGAAAGAAGATATCTGCTGGATGATCTGCTCCTGTGTCGCGGGAGCGATGCCGTTGGCGGCCATGCCGGCGCGCAGCTTCGATTCCAGATTCTTCATGCGCTCCCAGGAGCGCCGCATGCCGACTGCACGCCGCAGTTCCTCGGCTTCTGTTCCTGAGAAGTTGGCGACGGTCATCGCGATGCGCAGCAACTGCTCCTGAAAGAGCGGCACGCCGAGCGTGCGCTGGAGCACCGGCTCAAGCGATGGGTGCGGATAGGTCACCGGCTCCTTGCCCTGACGGCGGCGCATATAAGGATGCATCATCTTGCCTACGATTGGCCCAGGGCGAATGATGGCGACCTGAACCACCAGATCATAGAATTTCGCTGGCATGTTGCGCGGAAGAGATGCCATCTGCGCGCGACTCTCGACCTGGAACATGCCCACGGTGTCAGCCCGTTGCAGCGTGCGGTAAACAGCTTCGTCCTGCGGGAGCTGCGCCAGGTCGATGCGCTCGCCGTAATGGCGCGGGATGAGTTCGACGCAGTCCTTGAGCACGGCCATCATGCCCAGGCCGAGCAGGTCGACCTTGATAATGCCCATGTCGGCGCAGTCTTCCTTGTCCCATTGCACGACGGTGCGCCCGGGCATGGAGGCGCGCTCCACAGGCACCACCTGATTGAGCTGCCCCTGGCAGATGACCATGCCGCCGGAGTGCTGGCCGAGGTGGCGCGGCATATCCTGAATGCGCGTGCAGAGCTCGAGATAGCGCGCGATGCGTGGCTGCGCAGGGTCAAAGCCTGCGTGACGGAAGGAATGAGCGAGCGAATCGGTAGGCCCTTTCCATTCAAAGTTCGCGACCAGACCGGAGAGGCGCTGCAGTGCGTCCGCGTCGAAGCCCAAAGCCTTGCCGACCTCGCGGGCGGCTGACTTGCCGCGATAGGTGATGACGTTGGCCGTCATGGCGGCTCCGAGTTCGCCGTAGCGCTGATACACGTACTGGATGGCCTGCTCGCGTTTCTCTTCGGACGGCAGATCGAGATCGATGTCGGGCCACTCGCCGCGATTTTCATTGAGGAAGCGCTCGAAGAGCAGGTCCATGCCGACGGGATCGACGGCCGTTATCTCCAGTGCATAGCAGACCACGGAGTTGGCGGCGCTGCCCCGGCCCTGCACCAGAATGTCATGCTGCTTACAGAACCGGATGATATCCCAGACGATGAGAAAGTAGCCGGCAAAGCCGAGCCTGGCAATGAGAGAAAGCTCACGCTCCACCTGCTTGTGCACGCGGGCCAGCAGATCGTGATTATGCCGTGAGTTGTAACGGAGCGCTACTCCCTCCTGGACGCGCTTGCGCAGAAAACTGTCCATGCAGTCGCCGGCAGGGACAGGATAACGAGGGAATTCGTAACCGAGATCGCTCAATTGAAATGCAAGCCGAGAGGATAACTCGATCGTGTTCTCAATCGCCGCTGGAATGTCACGGAAGAGCGCTGCCATCTCTCTTGCGGACCGCAGATGGCGGAGGGAATTCGCAGAGAGCAGATGCCCGGCCCGGTCCAACGGGGTGTGATGACGGATCGCGGTGAACAGGTCCAGAACCTCGCGGTCACGCTCGCTCGCGTAACGAACACCATTTGTCGCGACCATGGGAAGACGCAGCTTATGCGCGATTCGGAGGGCAGCCTGATTGCGCCACTCCTGCTCGCGATCATGATGCCGCTGCAGTTCCACATAAACATGCTGGTGGCCGAAGATGGCTGTGAGGCGATGCAGCAGCTTTTGGCCTGCGGCTTCTCCGCCCTGCATCAGCGCCGCGGCGAGCGGGCCTTCGCTGCCGCCTGTCAGGCAGATCAATCCTTCAGCGAATTGTTCCAACTCGTTCACGCGAGCCGCACCTTCCTGCTTGCTTGGCTCGCGCAACTTGTAACGGGAAATGAGCTGGCAAAGATTCTGATAGCCCTTGCGAGTGGCGCACAGCAGTGGCAGGCGCACCGGCTCTGTTGGCCACAGATGCGGCAGCCATGCAGGCGGAGTGAGCCGTGCGCCGAACTCGGGCACAGCCACTTCAGCGCCGATGTTTGCCTGCACGCCGTGACGCTGGGCGCTAGTGTGGAAACGCGCGGCGCCATAGAGGCCATTCCGGTCGAGCAATGCCATCGCGGGCATCTGGAGCGCGGCGGCACGCTCCGTCAGGCTCTCGGGGTTTGATCCGCCTTCAAGAAAGCTGAAGGCGCTGGCGGCATGCAGCTCGACATAACGCTCAGTCATAGAGCGCCGCCATGTGCCAATGATTTTGCATGCAGTCCCGCACCAGGCAGGCGCAGAGCAGACCTCCGCTCATGGAGCGCAGCACTACGTCCCATTGCTCCTCGCCCCAGAGCGTCGATGTCCACCACTCGCCATCGATCTTCCACGGGCCATAAACGCGATCCACGATGTATTTTTGTTCGCGAAAGAATATCTCTGCTGGTTGCGACTGCCGTACTGTTACGCGCGCCGGTTCGGGTGGACGGAGGCGGCGCAGGGTGAGCCGGGGCAGCAGGATTCGTTCTGGCTCGTGCGTTTTGGCCGGTGAGGGCGCAACGGAAAATGGCTCCATGTGGAAGCGATCAGGGGCAGGGGAATCTTCGATCATGGCGCGGCCTACATGGTCTTCTCCAACCAGAGCGCGCAGCCGCGCGAGTGTGACATCAAGCCGCGAGGCATCGGGAGTCTGTGGCGAGAAGAGGCCCATCTGTACTTTGCTGCTGACGCCGGGCTCGGCCTGCATGGTGATGCCAATCATGGATGCCTCGGGGGGATGAGCTTCGAGTTCCAGTTGCAGCAGCTTGAGCCAGAGCGGCTTGTCACTCGTAGGCAGGGCCGGGCGCACGGTATTCGTTGCCATGGCACCGCCTTCCAGCGAAAGCGTCACTGTTACGGTGGCGAGCACCAGCATGCGTGCGCGGGCGCGTTCGATCAGTTGATCGAGCATCGTGTTCAGCACAAACAGCAAGGACTCCAGCGCATCGATGGGTGCATCGAACTCTACTTTTTCGATCAACTGGAATGGCGCCTGGATGGGCTGGAGCAGATGCGGCCACTCGCCGCGTGCCAGTGCGTGCAACCGCTTTGCTGCCTGGCCCATGCGGGCCACCAGAGCTTCCTTTGGCAGTGTGGCCAGCATGCCCAGTGTGCGAATGCCCCACAGTGCAAACGTTTCGGCCTGATCGCTGGAGAGAGCCAGCACATCGACAGGAAGAGGTGCGAGGAGACTGGCTTCTTTGCCGCGAGGAAGAATCGCCACGCGATCTGCAGGGCGCATGCCTCTGGCCATGCACACCGCCGCATGCAGATTGGCGCTGGCCGTGATGCGTGCTTCCATGCCGATTGTGCGAAGACGTTCATGAAGATTCCGTGCCAATATTTCTGGAGGTCCGAAGAGAGTTTGCGTGCCCGCGATATCGAGTGCGCAGATCAGGGCTGTGCCTGTGCTCAAAACTTCCACGCGCGGAGAAAAGCTGCTGGCGCATTCGAGCACTGCCGCCGCGGTCGCGTCTTCCATGGCGTGCGAGCGCGCCAAGGGCGTGATGTGAGGGAATAGCTCCACATCTACCCGCGTCATGCCGCATGCCACGCCCAACTGGCGTGCGCGCCGATTGCACGCGATGACCTGTTCGGCAGGCGCCGTGCCTTCCATCACCACACAGGCTCTGTCTTGCAAGTCCGGCCGTAAGCGCAGCACTGCCTGTGCGGGAAACTCGGGCACGTAGAGGCAGGCATAAATTTCGTGCGTATTGCTCATCGCGGCCCAATCCTCATCGCGGACCAACCCATGCCGCGCCATTCGTCCAGGTGGCGGTGGTGGCGCGTTGCGGTTGTTTGAGCAGTGGCACGACGGCCGAGTCATCTTTTGTGAAGCGCCGGCGAAGGAGCTCCGCGCAAGGGCGCATCCCGATGAAGACTGTGGCTTCCTGCTGCTCAAACCGTGGGGGATGCATGCGCAGCAATAGCTCCGCGCTGCTTTTTGCGCAGGATGTTTGCGTCAGCAGTACGAGGCTGGCCTGCGTGCGCTCGGCAGCGGCGCGATAACGAAACCACGTGGCCAGAGGAATACGTGTGACGAATTCGGGCGCGTAGCCGCCAAGGTCCAGCACTACCGCGCGAAATCCGCCGGTTTGCAAAATCAAGTCCATTGCGCGCAGCGCCTGCTCGATGCGCGGCCATGGCCGCGACTTGCTTGTCGCAGCAGCGTTACTTCTGCGCGACGGGATGGAGGTTCCTCTGATCTCTTCCTTCTCTCGCGGCATACGCTTCTGTGGCTCCGCGCATCGCGGTGAGAACAGGTTGCCGACCGCCTCATGCATCCCTTTGACCTCGCTGCGGGGATGCATCCCAAAGCTGCCTGTTGGCAAGCCCTTGGGGGCCACTACGGGTTCCGGCTGGAGATACTTTGCCGGCAACTCGAAGCGATAATCAGTGCTGCCCCTGGGCGCAATCGTTTGCACTCCGCAACGCACCCAGAGCAGACGGTTCAGATCCACCCCGACGGAGGCTGCGGAAACAGGGTCCATCGCATCGCCCGCATCGACCCAGGCGCAGAAGTGGCTCTGTGTCATTCGTGCCAGGAAGGACAAGGCAATGGCTGTTCTGCCGGAGCACTCCGGCCCGCTGATTTCGCTGATCGCGCCGACCGGCAATCCACCGTGTAGCAACTTATCGAGCGCTTCGATCCCTGTCGCCGCGCTGGGATGCACCATGCGGGGCTGCGGCGATAGTGCAGCAGGAATTTTCTCTGCAAGGGCAGACTCAATCTGGCGGCGTAGAAGGGCGGCGGTGGGCATGGCTATGTCTTCGCCTAATATTCGCCCTTTGCCTTACCCCCTTGTCAACGGAGCCCTGCACTGCCTTTTGTGCATCTGCCTGCCAAGCCCCTCAAAACAGGCCTGATATTTTCCTTTGATCCGATACACTTCACACCATGTGTGGACGCTATCGCCGCCGCTCGGACAAGCAGCGCATTGCCGAGGCATTTGATCTCGGCATGGGGCTGGAAGAGGTCTTTTTCGAGCCGGAAGATGACATCGCGCCTGGCTCCGTGCAGCCTGTGGTTCTGCAGGGGCAGGACGGTATGCGAACTCTTGAAATGATGCGCTGGGGATTCAAACTCCAGGACCGCCTGCTCTTCAACGCGCGCTCGGAAGGCATCGACCACTCAAAGTTCTGGAAGGAGTCGTTCCTCGAACGCCGCTGTCTGGTTCCGGCCGACAGCTTCTTTGAATGGAAGAAGGTCGCCCGCAGCAAGAAGCCAAAGTATGAGTTTGCAATCGAGAACCGGCACCCCTTCGGCATGGCCGGTCTCTGGGCGCCGTGGAAAAATCCAAAGACCGGGCGATGGGAATCCACGTTTGCCATTCTTACCGGCGAAGCAGGCCCCGCAATGCAGCCGGTGCATGACCGAGAACCGCTGATTGTTGCTCCCAGAGATTACGGCAAGTATCTGGCTCCGGACCCCAGACCGCCACTCCATCTGCTGCGCCAGGATCAGGATGAACCACTTGTGAGCCAACTGGTGACTGCGTCGAGAAATGGTGAAAAGCAGATTTGGCTCTTTTAGAGCGGTTATTTTCCCAGCCCTGAAGAGGCAAGGAATCGCAGCATACGAGCCACTAGTAAATTGACCCTGCGGGGGTACAGTCTGCTTCGACGAGTTATTTTGCCCGGCTGATTTTCCCTTGTGACCTATCCCGTTGATTTGTGCTGATTTGCAGGCGGTTTGATGCCGAGAGTGGAAGCTTGGGTACACTTTGGGTACAGTTTGGGTACACTTTTCGCGCAAAAGCGCTGCCCTTGCTCTAAATAATAGATTCAAATGGGTTTAGTGTGGTGCCGGGAGGGGGGGTCGAACCCCCACGGCCGCAAGGGCCGGCGGATTTTGAGTCCGCTGCGTCTGCCAGTTCCGCCATCCCGGCTGGGTGGGAGCGCCTGCTCTCATGGGCAAGCGTGGCTTAGCGTAGTCTCGCATAGCGGCTGCGTGGCCGCAAGCTCACTGTTTAACGTCTGTGGCGCCGCGCTCTCTTGGGTGTTGCGTGCGCGGGCGTCTCAGGCGCTCTCTTCTTCCATAAGGGGCGCTCCGGCTTCACGGCGGCGCAGGGCAAAGGGGCTGAAGTCTGTACCGGTGTCGAGGGCATCAACCTGCTCCACGCGCTTGAGCCAGCTCACCACCAGATAGGTGAGCGGCGTGGCCAGCACCTCGTAGACCACCTTCACGACATAAGAAGACACGATCAGGCGGGCCACGGTGGGCCAGGGGGTGGTGAATCCAAAGGCCACCAGCACCACCATGGCCGTATCGACGGCCTGGCCGGTGATGGTGGAGCCTATGGTGCGCGTCCAGAGCCAGCGGCCGCGGGTGAGCAGCTTGAGTTTGGCCAGCGTGTAAGAGTTGGTGAACTCGCCCGCCCAGTAAGCGATGAGGCTGGCTGCGGCGAAGCGGGGGACAAAGCCGAAGACGATGGCAAACGCATGCTGCTGGTGCCAGCCCGGCGCCGGAGGCAGCGCCACCGCGACCCAACCCATGAGCGACAGCAACGCCATGCCGAGAAAGCCGCTCCAGATGGCGCGGCGCGCCGCCGCGTAGCCGTAGACCTCGGTGAAGATGTCACCAAATATATAGGTGACGGGGAAGAGCAGCTCTGCGCCGCTGACATTTAACGGGCCGACGCGGCAGATTTTTGGGCCGACCAGATTAGAGATGAGCAGCACGACGACAAAGCCGATGGTGAGCTCGTCAAGGTAGCGAAAGCGGCGCATGGAATTGCAGCATACAGCACTTTGAGATTTTGGGTGGCTTTGTGGATGCGATCGACCGGCGCGCGGAACGGTTGCAAGAATATGGAAAGCCAGCGCCCGCGCTTTGACATGGCCGCAGGCGGTTGATAGATTGAGAGTGCTGCCTTTCGCGCGGATTCCACTCTGGAAATCCTCATGCGTCCCCGTCGTCCAGTGGCCTAGGACACCGCCCTTTCACGGCGGTAACACGGGTTCGAATCCCGTCGGGGACGCCAAAAATCTTCTGACAAGTTCGTCATTGAGCATGTGACACCGGCGCAACGGTGATTGCGGTCACATTTGGCCTGCATGTATTGCGCTCATGCTTTCTGGTAACTGCACGGTGCCATGAATGCACCGCTGGAGGAGCCATGAATCTGAAAAAGCTTAGTGCTGTTATCGCTCTTACCGCTGCCTCTTTTGCGTTGGGGCAGATGGCGGCCAGCAGCCACGAACATCTGCATGCCGCCACGCTGAAGAATCTTTCCACTGCGATGCACGGCGAGGCCTATGCGCACGCCAAGTATCTGCTGTATGCCGAGGCCGCACGCAAGAGCGGCCATGCCGAGCTTGCGGATGTATTTACGCGTGCCGCCAAAACCGAGAGGACCGAGCATTTTGCCGAAGAAGCGGCTCTGGCCGGCTTGGCGGGATCAAATGCAGAGAATCTGCGGGATGCGATCGCGGGAGAGAGCTATGAGGCGAAGACGATGTATCCGTCATTTGCAGAGGAGGCAGCGAAGGCTGGAGATGCAAAGGCGGCTAAGTTGTTTCGTGAGATCGCGGCCGACGAAGCGCATCATCGCGATGCATTTCAGGCTGAGTTGAAGAAGATCGATTCTCACCGTTAGCTGAGGGCTGATGGCGACTCACTGGGAACACGCAGCCTTTGCCTGGTCAGAGCGCCTCGAAAGTGGCGATGGTCACTGCTGTGGTTGCACGGGAATAGCTTCTACGCCCGCCTGACTGCGCTCGTGCCAGATGCGCAGCAATGCCATGGCGACGGAGAATAATACGGGCCCGAGCACGAGTCCAGCGATGCCGAACATCCATATCCCTCCGAGCAGAGCAAGAAGAATGATGGCCGGATGCTGACGCAGTTGCGCGCCCACCAGCAGTGGGTAAAGAAGATTGTCGAGGGTGCTGATTATCAAGGCGCCAATGACAATCAGCAGAATTGCCGGGATCAGCCGGCCGGCCAGCCCAAGGTAGACGGCAACGGGAAGCCACACCACATAAGCGCCAAAAGAAGGAACCATGGCAGCGACGGCCGTGAGCATTCCAAGCGGAGCCGCGCCTGTCACGCGTAGGATCGCGAAGACGATTCCAGCTACTATCCCCTGGATGGCTGCGACGGCGAGATGGCCTAGAAATGTCGCGCGTATCGTGCCTTCCATGCTTGTGACAAGCATGAGCGCTTCCTTTTGCTGCATGGGGAGTACGGAGTAGAGAGCGCGAACCGCAGCCCTGCTGTCGCGATAAAGAAAGAACAACAGGAACAGCATGACGACGATCTGAGTGAGGGCCGCGATGGAATTGCTCAGGAGATTGATGGCGTGAGCAGATAGAAAAGTTCCGGCCCGCTCTGCGGCATTGTTCCAGGTCAGAAAGCGGGAACCATGCTGCAGCAGGGCGGCTAGTTGCGGATGATGGTTGAGGGCCTGTCGAATCGCGGCTTCGACGGCGCCATTGCTCAAAGCGGCTCCAATTGCCACGGCATACTGGCCAAGAATGCGTGCCAGTAAAGCTCCGGGCAGGATGATTCCGATTGCCACGATGAATAGCGCTATGCTTGCGGCCGCGGTGGCGTTGGCCAGCCTTTTGCGCAGCCATCGGAGGAGCGGTTGAGTGGCAACCGCTAAGACAAGGGCCCCCACGATAGCTGCGAGAAACACGCGCAATACGAGAACACAGAGGACAAGGACGGTTAGCGTGAGAAGAAACAGGGCGATGTTCTTCCATGGCGTCACCATGATCGGACACATTCCAGTGCAAGGCGCCCGCTAGTGCGATGCTGTTTCGCCGAGTTGCACTGGATCCTTCCTTGCGAATCGAATCCGCCGCAGCCATTTCACTGCTTCCATGCCCCAGACCACCGTGCTGGCCGTCACTGCGCACTCTATCCAGTGACTGAGCGAAAGAGGGACCACTCCGAAGATGCGGCCTGCCGCGGGCCACTGGAGCAGAAGGACCTGCAGTATCAGCATGGCGCCAGTTGCGGCCCAGAGCCAGCGGTTGCGAAAGAGCCCGGCAAGTATGCTCTGCGTGCTGGAGCGCGCTTCAAATGCGTTGAACAACTGGAAGAGAATCAGTGTTGTGAACGCCATGGTTCTGCGCAATTCCAGGTTTCCTGCAACTGCGTAGAAGAGACCAAGAGTACCTGCGGCAATGATGAGGGCGACGATGCCAATGTCGGCCAGCATGGCGCGATCGATGATTCTGGTTTTAGAGGGAATTCTGGCTCGGACAGGAGGTGGGCAGATATTGATTCCCTGTAAGTGGGGAATTTCCAAGCCGAGTGCGAGAGCCGGGGCTCCATCAGTGATCAGGTTAATCCACAAGATCTGCAGGGCCAGCAATGGGAGAACAAGCTCGTCCTGGCCGCGATTTGCAAAGGATGAGAACGAGACCGCGGCAAAGAGGGTGAGGACCTCGCCGGCGTTACACGCCAGAATGTAGCGCAGAAACCGGCGAATGTTTTTGAAGATACTTTTGCCTTCAGTGATGGCGGCGACAATAGTTGCAAAGTTGTCGTCGGCAAGAATCATATCCGCGGCCTCTTTGGCTACTCCGGTTCCGGTGATTCCCATTGCAATGCCGATGTCCGCAGCCTTGAGCGCGGGAGCGTCGTTTACTCCGTCGCCGGTCATGGCGACGATATCTCCGTTTTGCCGCAGAGCCTTTACGAGCCGCAGCTTGTGCTCAGGATCGACGCGAGCAAAGACCGATGTGTGGACGGCTACCTGCCCCAATTCCTCATCGCTCATGCTGCTTAACTGACTGCCTGTAATGACTCGCTCATCCTTGGATATATCCAATGCGCGGGCAACTGCGAGAGCGGTGGCGGCGTGGTCGCCTGTGAGCATGATGGTTCTGACGCCCGCGGCGCGGGCGATGGCGACGGCCTCGCGCACCCCGGGCCGGGGCGGGTCGCTGATGCCGAGGATGCCAGCGAAGATCAGGTCGCGTTCCCACTGCTCAGCATTGTCTGAGCCTTCAGAGGGCAATGCGGGGAGTGGCCTTATGGCGACTCCGAGCGTGCGCAGCGCATCCGCTGCCATGTTGTTCTGCATGGTTCTCCACGTCTGCTTTCTCTCCGGGGTCAGGGGACGCCAATGCCCATCGACGGCCTCTTGCGTAGCCCGGTCAAGCAGCAGATCGGCGGCACCCTTGATCAGAAGCACGGAAGGCGCGCCGAAGACTTCCCGCGCATGATTGAGGCAATGATGGAGGGTGCTCATGCGCTTGCGTTCTGAGGTGAAGGGGAACTCCATAATGCGCGGACAGGCTGCGATCAGATCTTTCACGTACTGCCCGGCTTCGCATGCGGCGAGCAGAAGCGCGGCTTCTGTGGGATCGCCCTCGGCGATAGGGCCTGTGCTGGTTTCGCGCAGTCTGGCATTGTTGGTGAGCGCAGCCGCGGCCAGCGCCAGCGTCAGTTCGCACTGTGCCGAGGGCGTGGAGGGACCTTTGAACGAATGCGTTGATGACACGGAGGGTCCCGCATGGGAGGAGACAAGTGCGGAGAGACCGGAGGCCGTGGCTGCGCAGGTGACGCGCATAGTGTTCGAGGTCATGGTGCCTGTCTTGTCGCAAGCGATCACGGTGGCCTCTCCCAGGGTCTCGACGGCTTTCAGATGGCGTACGATGGCTCCGCGCCTGGCCATGCGGCGTACTCCCAGCGCGAGGACAACCGTAATGACGGCTGCCAGTCCCTCAGGAATAGCTGCCACGGCGAGCGCGATGCCGAAGAGCAAGGCACGCAGGATGATGGTGCTGCTGAGAGTGTGTTGCAGCGACAGCAGGGTTATGACGACCACGGCGGCAATGATCAGGACGGCTGCGCCAAGTTTTTTGCCGAGCGCGTTCAACTCTTGCTGCAGAGGGGTGAGTTGGTCAGGAGTGGCGCTTAGCATGGCGCCGATGCGTCCCAACTCGGTGGCCGCTCCGGTTGCGGTGACGATGGCGCGAGCATGACCAGAGGCGGCGACGGTTCCTGCAAAGATCATGTTGCTGCGATCTGCTATGCCGGTTGCTCGCGGCAGGGTGACGATACTCTTCCGGATGGGCTGGCTCTCGCCGGTGAGCGCGGCCTCCTGCGTCTGGAGGGCTGTCACATCGATGAGTCTTCCGTCGGCGGCAATCTTGTCGCCCTCCTGAATGAGCAGGAGATCTCCGGGTACAATCCGCCGCACATCGATGCGCATGAGCTTGCCGTCGCGGAGAACGGAGGCCTCATGAGGAGTCATTTGTTGCAGAGCCATGCTGGCACGGCCGGCGCGCTCTTCCTGCAGGAAGCCAAAGAGCACATTGAGGACAACGATGGCGAGGATTGCGATTGCTTCGAGCGGGAGCGCTGACTCCCGGCCGATGCTCCAGACCAGCAAGGAAATGGCCGCGGCTGCCAGAAGGAGGTAGACCTGTACGTCTGCCAATTGGCGGAGGAGACGGAACCAGATAGCAGGCGGCTCGGGGTGCGGCAACGCATTGGGACCATATTGCAGGAGACGGCGATCTGCCTCGTCAGCGCGGAGGCCGCGCTGCATATCTGTGGCGTAATCGCAGCGGACTTCATCCGGACTGGCCTGGTGCGGCGGCTTATGGCTTTGAGTGTGAACCCCGGGCTGCATTGGAGCCTCCGGTGGCCAGAGACAGCCGCAGTATGGCGTGGACGGAAGAGGCACATCCGTGACGTTCATCACACCGGGAGCCAGCGGCGATGACATGGCCGGGTGGAAGCCTGTCTCCACCGTAAGTATGTCCACCGAAGGGTTGAGGGCAGTTCATGGTGATTCCCAATAGAATTGGCCACGCGCTGGTTGGCGTATCTCTAAATCACGCCTGAGAAAATACGTTTCTGGTTACGTGTGTTCCGGATAAATGCGTTGTCAGAGCCGCCAGCAGCAGAGGAAATATCCGAGGCCATGGAGATGATGGGAAGCAATGCTTTGCGGAATCTGCCGCGATATCTGAAGAAGTCTGCTGCCGGCCTCGCCGTGGCACTGGCCGTGTTGGTCAGCGGGTCCAGCGGCGCACAGGCGATGCAGTCGTACCAGAAGCAGACGCCCGCGGCGGCGCAGGGTGGCTCGGCTACCGGCGGAGTGTTTGCGCCTGTTCTTGATGCGGAGAAGCGGCCCATCACGGCGGGAGGATTTGTGAAGAGCGGCCCTGTCATCTTCAAGGACGTGTCTAAACAGGCCGGGTTGACGGTGTGGCATCACGTGATGGGAACGCCGCAGAAGAAGTTCATTATTGAGACGATTGGCTCGGGAGTATGCCTGCTCGATTACAACCACGATGGCTGGATTGATATTTATCTGGTGAATGGGTCCACTTATGACGCGCTTACAGGGAAAACCACTCCTCCACATGCGGCGCTCTTCAGGAATAACCACGACGGGACCTTCACGAATGTGGCGAACATCGCGGGGGTGACCAATGACCGCTGGGGATTTGGATGCGCGGTGGGCGATTACAACAACGATGGCTGGCCGGACCTCTATGTCTCCAATTATGGAAAGAACCGCCTGTATCGGAATAACAGGAACGGGACGTTTACTGACGTAGCAGAAAAGGCCGGGGTGGCGCTCGGCAACTGGTCCACGGGGGCGAGCTTTGGCGACTACGACGGCGATGGGCGGCTCGATCTCTTTGTGCCGGGTTACATTCATTGGGACAATCGCAACTTTCTTTCAAAGACAGGGCTTTCGGACAATACGTTCTGCCGCTTCCGCGGGGTTCGGGTGATGTGCGGGCCGCGCGGACTGCCCGGTGAACCGGACCACTTGTTTCATAACAACGGAGATGGAACGTTTACCGATGTGAGCGTGAAGGCTGGTGTTAGCGATCCTACGCATAACTATGGATTCTCATCGACGTTTGCTGATGTCAACAATGATGGCAAGGTCGATCTACTGGTCTCCGATGATTCCACTCCGAATTATCTGTACATCAACAAAGGCAATGGGACGTTTGAGGATGACAGCTTTCTCTCGGGCTTTGCCCTGAATCAGGACGCTCGCGAGACGGCTTCGATGGGGCTTGCCGTGGGCGACTACCGGAACAACGGACGCCTGGATATTTATACGACCACGTTCTCAGATGACTACAACACGTTATTTCGTAACGAGGGGCAGGATAACTACGACGAGATTACGGGGCAGGCAGGAATTCTGCAGGTGACCTATCCTTTTCTGGACTGGGGCACGGAGTTCATCGACTTTGACAACGACGGGTGGAAGGACCTGATGACGGTCGGAGGCCATGTGTATCCTCAAGCGGACAAGAATGACTGGGGGACAACGTGGGCGCAGAGGCCGCTGCTGTTTCGCAATACGGATCATGGCAAGAAGTTTGTTGTGATGCCGGCGGTGATCGGCACGGGCCTTGCGGATGTGATTCCGGCACGCGGCGCGGCGTTTGGGGATCTCTTCAACGATGGCAAGATTGATGTCGTCATTAACTGCATTGACCACACGCCGGTGCTGCTGCGCAATGTGGATCCTGACCATAATCACTGGATTGAGTTTCAGCTTATTGGAGGACCCAGGAGTCCCCGCGACGCAATTGGCGCGAAGGTCTATGTAACCGCCAACGGGATGCGGCAGCGGGACGATGTGATGAGCGGAGGGAGTTTTGAGTCGAATAACTCACTCCGGCTTCACTTTGGCCTGGGACAGGCCACAGAGATTGCAGATGTTGAGATTGACTGGCCGGACGGGACTGTTGAGCACATCAAGCCGCCCAGTGTGGATCGCATCTTCATGGTGGAAGAGGGCAAAGGAATTATTCCGAGCGTCTATGACAAGATCGCGGAAGAAATGGCCGCCCGCAGAAATTCCCGCTCTCCTCTTCATAAGGTCGCTCCGTAAGCACGAAGTTTGTGTGTGGAAACTACTACACTTACAAGGCGGAAGTCAGTGAATCGTGAGATGGTGGTCAGCCGCAGTTTTTTGAGGGCAGCTTTGCTGGCCGCCCTGTGCATTCTGTTCGGCACGGTGGCTTATAGCCAGGAGACAACGCTGAAGAGCGGGGCGCGCACGGCGTATACGAAGAAGATCCAGGCGACTTATAACTATCGATTTGGAGTGAATCATCCGTTTGCCCCGGGGAATCCGGTGCTCGCGGGGGGAGGGTTCATTCAGCCAGGAGCATTTCCTACTGCTCAGTACTGCGCGCATTGCCATCAGGCTGCTTATCACCAGTGGCGGCAGTCCTTGCACTCCAATTCGTTTCGAGACCCCTTTTACCGGACGAGCGTCAACATCCTGATTCGTACTAAAGGCATTGAATACGCGCGGCATTGTGACAGTTGCCATAATCCGATTGCGGTACTTTCAGGGGCGTTGACGGAGGATTCGCAAGTGGACCGGAGCTTTGATGGGGATGGCGTTACATGCATGGTTTGTCACTCCATTCAGAGTGTGAACTCTACGAAGGGTAACGGTAGCTATGTGATGGGCATTCCTGCGGTGATGACGGATGCCAAGGGTAATCGGATTCCAGGAGAGGTTCCGTATCAGGAGATCCTCGACCATACCGACCGCCATGTGCGTGCGGTGATGCAGGGTCTTTATTTGACTCCGCAGTTCTGTTCTGCCTGCCATAAGGCAAATCTGCCTGCGCCGCTGAATCGCTTCAAATTTATCAACGCATTTTCAACGTATGACGACTGGCAGCAGTCGAAGTTTTCCCGCCAGAGCCCGCTGAATTTTTATCATACTCAACGTGTTACCACTTGCCAGGACTGCCACATGCCCCGGGTGCCGATCAAGCGGCCCGATTACGGGGCCAAGAACGGAATGCTTGCGTCCCATCGCTGGCTGGCGGGCAACACGGCCGTGCCCTTTTATTACGGGTATCGTGAGCAACTGGACAAGACGATCGAGTTTCTCAAGTCAGGGCAGTATCTGAATGTGGATATCTTCGGCATCAAGAAGCTGCATCAGCCCGGCCTGATCGGCCCGCTGGGGTCGGTGCCGTTTCATCTTGAAGCGGGCGATGTGCTGGATGCCTACGTAGTGATTCAGAGCAAGAATATCGGGCACTCATTTATTCCTGAGATTCGCGATCTTTATCAGGCCTGGGTAGAGTTCACTGTTCGCGATGCGAAAGGGCACACTCTTTGCCGCAGTGGATACCTGAGGCCTGATGGGACGCTCGATCCGTGGGCACACAGCTTTACCAATCGTCCTGTGGATGACGACGGCAAGCGGGTCAACAATCATGAGGTGTGGCGAATCCATTCGGTCGCCTTTGATAACACGATTCAGGCGGGGCGCTCCGCGCTGATCCGGTACCGGTTTCAGATACCCGTAAATGTAAAGGGGCCGATCACGGTGACGGCCAGGGTGAATTACCGCCACTTCCGCGAGGTCTATATCAACCATGTGCTGGGCCAGCAGCATCCGGCATACCCGGTGGTTACGCTGGCCTCTTGCACGCGCACGCTGGTGTTGGGCGAGAATCATCCGGTGACGTCCAGGCCAGGCGAGAATCCGGACTGGATGCGCTGGAACAATCTCGGCATTGCCTACTTGAGCGAACTGCAATATGCCGCGGCGGTGAAGGCATTTGATCACGTTGTGCAACTGAGGCCGGATTACGCGGATGCTTACACGAATATTGCCGTGGTGGAGATTCCCTGGGAGAAATACGGCTCGGCGATGGACAGCATTCGGAGGGCTCTCATGCTGAGTCCGCACGATGCCCGGGCTCACTATTATGCGGCGCTGCTGGAGCGGAGAGCGGGGCATCCGCAGCAAGAAGTAGCTGATCTGTTGGAGGCTGAGAAGCAGTATCCGCAATCGAGAGACGTGCGGCGCGAGTTGGGCGTGGCCTATTACCGGCTGGGCGAGGACAAGCTTGCCATCGAGCAGTTTGAGGCGCTCGAAAAGATTGACCCGGATGACCTCGCAGCTCACTATAACCTCGCAATTCTCTACCACCGCGCCGGCATGGCGACGCAGGCTCGGGCAGAGCAGGCGCTGTTTGTAACGGAAAAGGTCAACTCCACGGCGCGGTCTCTGTCGTTTATGTATCTGCAGAGTCACCCGGAGGAGTCGCTCGAGAGTATTCCCTGGCATCTGCATAATCTGCTTCCAGGAAATGAGGGCGAGACTGCGAGCGGGCGGGAGCATACGCCGATGACGAAAGAGGCTCAGTGAAGAGCACAGCCACTTTACTTCTTCTGCTACTGAGTGCCGGCGGTGTGACCAGTGCGGCCGCGCAGTGCCCCTGGATCAACAAGGCCACCGCCGGAGGGCTGCTGGGGGTGCATGGTGACCTGCATGCGATCGCAAGCACGGTGACCGCGAACTCTTGTTCCTTTGAGGCGGATGGAAGCCGGCGCATGGAGCGGCTGCTGATTCATGTGAGTGCATCGCAGCAAAGCTCTCAGCTCGTGCGCCTGTATGAGAAAGACTGTACCAGCGCGCCGGTGTGGCTCAGCGGCATTGGCAATGAGGCTTTTGCCTGCGGTGTCAGATCTCGCGCTCCCCATGCGGAACGCGTGGCGGGACAGGTGCGCGACCGGGCTTTTGAGATCGAGTTAGTTCGCCGCGTCGCGGGCGTGAATGCAGAGAAGAAGCTGCAGGCGCTGGCTGCATCCGCCGCCGGGCAAGTTGTAGGAAATCTTTATTGAACGATACGGCTGCCGCAGACTGGCCGCCGTGTCTGGGGAAGAGAGAGCAATGCGGAGCCTGACCTTCACAAGAGCGGCCAAGCTTGTTGCTTACGTCGCGGTGGTATTCGCAGGGGTGATCCTGCTGTGTCCGGGATATGCTGTGGCGAAGATGCCGGTGATTGTTGTCCATGCAAGACGTTTCGCTTTTGTTCCTGCTCAAATCACTCTGCGGGTGGGACAGCCTGTGCGGTTGGTGTTCGTGTCTGACGATGTGACGCATAGCATTACCATTCCTGGCCTGGGAATTGATCTGCCAATCCGGCGCGGTTACCCGGCGGAAATCGTAGTTACTCCCAGTAGAAGGGGAGACTTTCGTGGAGAGTGTACGCATTATTGTGGCGCGGGCCACGACAGGATGAAGTTTGTGGTGCATGTGAAATGAATGGCCGAGGGAAGCAAGAGTGGAACGAGGGGCACGTGTCATGCGGCGTCGAGCTTATGCTGAGGAATTCAACTGCTGGGCTCATCTGATCTGGATGTCTGGAAATCTGAATGGTGACCCGACAGTAAGAATTCTGCTGGTCGCCAACGGGGATGCGCGGGCCGTGTATGAGGGGCTGGGGGCGTGGTCTTTCTATTCGCCTTGGATAAGGGATCTGATCAAGAGTAGAGACAGGCGAAAGCGCAGACCGTGCCCGAGAGCCGGTTCCAATGCGAAGCTGTTGATGCGAACAAGGCTGACGACGCTTCCTTCGTTGCGGGTTCCGGTGAGACAGCTCGAGTCCTACGGATTTGTCCGTGTGGATGGAGATGAAGCAGAGCCGGAAGTCATATTATCGATACGCGGTGAATAGAAATCACAGGCTGCTGGCGTCTTCAGCGGATTCGTGGCCATGGCTCCTTCTGTTAGACTGAGGCCAAGTATTTTCAGTTTTCAGCTAACGACTGATAGATTGAGACGTCCACATCGCAGTGACTCCGCGTGTGTAACGAAACAAGCCTGCCTGATGAAGAACCCCTGGAGAAATGTTTCCAAGGGGTTAACGAGGGTAGGTATTAGGGAACCGACTCGAGTCGGTCCTGACTTTTAGCTGTATTTTCTTCTTTGCCTTGGACATAAATCTACCAGTTCTACTCTCTTGACGACCAAGAGGGAGAAGTTGTCGCGCGACTCCTAAACGCGTGACAGGGTTCGTGTGTGTGCCGATTTCGATCGGGACGGATGGATGTGCCGCTGGCAGGGAAGCTGCCGTTGGCGGCGGTCAGCACAAGAAAGCTGTTGCGCGGATGTTAATTTTTCTCGCCCGGGCCAGACATGCTCGCTACGGAAGCGAGGCGGTGCGGGTGCGGGCTTGAGGAGAGAATGATTTTCAAGAATCGTCTTGTTATGTTTTTGAAGCGGCAATGTTGCTTTTGCGGAGCGGGCTTCCTTTTTGCGGCCATTGCTTTCACCGGCGTTGCCACTGCCCAGGCGGGAAGCTCCCAGCCTGACGTGCGCATAAGTCTGGATCAGGCGGAGCAGATGGCTTTGGCCCACAATCGCACTCTGCGCGCCGATCTCATGTTGATTTCGGAAAGCAAGGCAAATGAGATTACGGCCGGGTTGCGGCCTAATCCGGTGTTTGACACGGATGCGCAGTTCATTCCGTTTTTTTCTCCGAGCAATTTGAACTCGGACTACATGGATAACAGCGCTCAGTTTGACGCGGGCCTCAGCTACAAATTTGAGTTGTATGGCAAGCGCAAGGCGCGCATTCAGTCGGCCCGGGCTGCGACTGTTGTGACTTCATCGATAATTAGCAACGATGAGCGGCAGTTGCGTTATCAAGTAGCGACTCAATTCATCAACGTGTTGTATGCAGAGTCAAAGCTGCGCTTTGCTGAGCAGGATCTTGCGACTTTTGACAAGAGCCTCTCGATCAGTCAAAAGCAATACCAGGCTGGCAGCATCAGCCATGGCAATTTGCTCAAGTTGCAGTTGCAGCGTCTGCTTTTTCAGACGGACGTGACCTCTGCCCAGGTGGCGGTTGTTCAGGCGAAAGACAATCTTCGTCAACTGGTGGGCTTTGATTCGGTTCCGCAAAACTATGATGTGATCGGCAAGCTGGAAGCTCCGCAGCCGAAGCTCGGCCTGATGGATATGGAAGCGGATGCGCTGAAAAGCAGGCCCGATCTGCAGGCGGCGCGGCAGCTTATTTTGCAGTCTCAGAGCCAACTTCATCTGGCGAAAGCTGATGCTCATCCTGATCTTGGAACGACAGTGGATTACACGCATCTGGCCGGCAATAACGATCTGAGCGCTTTTGCCACGATCGGGATTCCGATCTTCAATCGCAACCAGGGAAACATTGCAAAGGCCAGTGCCCAGATCACTCAGGCGCAAGAGCAGGAGCGCGCCGCCGAGCAGCTGGTATTGACGCAAGTACGCAGTGCGTACGCCCGGCAACAGAGCGCACTGCAGGTCGTGGACCTGTACGAGTCCGGCTATTTGAAAGAAGCGCAGCAGTCGCTTTCGATCAGCCAGTATGCATATCTGCGTGGCGACACCAGCCTGCTCAATTTTCTTGATGCCGAGCGTAGCTATCGCACGGTGGAGTTGAACTATCGGCAGGCTCTTGCCACGGCCATGCTTTCAGAGCAGCGCCTGGAAGAGTCCATTGGTATGTCTGTGCCTTCGGGAAAGGTTCATTGATGATGAAGCAAAGTCGTAGTGTGAGCAATGTTTTTCAGACTGCAGGGGTTCGCAGAAGGATGTTTCACTGGCAGGGCTATTGCCTGATGGCCGCCGCTGTGGGTGCGATGAGTCTTGGCCTGGCCGGATGCGGCCATAAGTCCAATGCAGAGACGTCCACGGGAAAGACGCAGGTGATTGAACAGTCCTCTGATGGTTCGGTCATCACGTTAGATCCATCGGTGGCCAAGCATTTTCAGCTTGCGCAGACGCGCGCGATTGATATGCCTGACAAGTTCTCAGCGCCCGGCGTGATTGCGCCCGATGTCAGCCGTACTGTCAGCGTGTTCTCGCTTGCGAATGGCTTTGCGGTGAAGGTTCCTGCGCAGTTGGGTGAGCAGGTGACCAAGGGGCAGGTGCTCGCGGTGGTGGATAGTCCTGATCTTGCCAAGGCGATCAGCGTGTACCAGACCGCGAAGGCGCAGCTTGATCTGAGTGGAAAAGAGCTGAGCCGCGAACAGGGGCTGTATCGTCATGGAGCGGCTCCACGCAAGGCGCTGGAGCAGGCTCAATTTGCTGAGCAGCACGCACAGATTGATGAGCAGTCGGCGGCGAGGGAGATTGAAATTCTTGGCGGATCGCTCGAGTCGCCCTCGCCGTTCGTTACGGTGCGATCTCCGATCAGCGGCACCATTATCGAGCAGAAGATCTCTCGTGGCGAGGCGGTCGAGAACTCTTACCTCTTCCAGGTTGCGGATCTGTCGCGCGTGTGGGCGCTGTGCAGCCTTTATGAAAATGATCTCTCGCGCGTGCAGGTAGGGGATGCGGCGCAGGTAGAAGTCTCTGCTTATCCTGACCTGAAGCTGCAGGGCAAGGTCAGCAATATCTCCCATATCCTCGACCCGGCAACGCGTACTTCTCAGGTGCGCGTGGTGCTGGATAATCCTCAGGGATTGCTGAATCCAGGCATGTTTGTAACGGCCGGCTTCACTTCGGTTCGCAAGTCGCCGCAGGTTCTTGTTCCGGTTACGGCTTTGTTCCAGTTGCACGACCAGTTCTGGGTATTTGAGCCGGTCAAGCCCGGAGTATTTCGCCGTGTGCCTGTCACAGTGGGGGCGGTGGTGAGTCCTGGATGGCAGGTGGTTACCGCAGGATTGCAGGCGCACCAGAGTGTGGTTGCCAACTCGTTGGGCTTCTCAGCCGCCGCATCGCTCGAGAACTAACGGCATAGCGAACTGCCGGGGATATATATGATTCAGAAAATTGTTGATTTAGCTTTGCGCCAGCGCTTTCTTATTCTTGCTATCGGCGCATTATTGCTGGCCTGGGGTGCCATTTCTTTTTATAACCTGCCGATTGAGGCCTACCCGGATGTTGCTCCGCAATGGGTGCAGGTGATTGCGCAGTGGCCTGGGCACGCACCGGAGGAGATCGAAAAGCAGATCACGCTGCCCATCGAGACTCATATGAACGGCATCCGGAACATGACGAACATTCGTTCGCACACGATGTTCGGGCTGGCCGTGATCAGCATGACGTTCAGCGGGCACTCCAACGATCAATGGAATCGTGAGCAGGTTCTGGAGCGGCTCTCCGATGTCACCCTGCCGAATGGTGTGACGCCCCAAATAGGACCGGATTACAGCCCTGTGGGGCAGATCTACTGGTACACGCTGCGCAGCACCAATCCGAAATATGACCCAATGGAGTTGAAGGCGCTGCAGGACTGGGTCATCAACCGGCGTATGAAGTCGGTGCCCGGCGTGGTGGGCGACTCCAGCTTTGGGGGGATGACGCGCGAGTACCAGGTACGTCTGGATCCGGACAAGCTGACGGAGTATGGCCTGTCTATCGGCGACGTAGAGCAATCGCTCAAGGAGAACAACTACAACGCAGGCGGCGGTTTCATTGAGCATGGCCAGCAGATGTTTGATGTGCGCGTCATTGGCATGATGCAGAACACCACCGACATCGCCAATACCGTGCTCAAGCAGGTGAATGGCACGCCGGTGCATGTGAGCGATGTGGGCCGCGTGGTTGAGGGACACGTCGTGCGCCTAGGGCGCATTGGCGAGACCGTTCGCAAGTCCGGTGGCACGATTGTAGACAACAACGATGTGGTGGAAGGCATCGTGCTGCTGCAGAAGGGAGCTCCGACCGAGGCGACGCTGAAGGGGATTGAGAAAGAGGTCAAATATCTCAATGCTCATGTGCTGCCCAAGGGAGTCAAGATCGTACCGTATCTTGACCGCAGCACGCTGATCCACTTCACGACGCACACGGTGCTGACGAATCTGACGATCGGCTTTCTGCTGGTGACGGTGATTCTTTTCATTTTTCTCGGCAATGCTCGCAGCGCGTTTATCGTTGCGGGAACTATTCCGTTCTCATTGCTTTTTGCGGCTACATGCCTGAATACCCGCCATATTCCGGCGAATCTGCTGTCACTGGGTGCGCTGGATTTCGGCATGGTGGTAGACGGCACTGTGATGATGGTCGAGAACATCTTTCGCGTTCTTTGTCATGACGACGGAAAGAAGCTCACCAAGTTTGAGCTCATCGGATTCGCAGCGCACGAGATTCAGCGTCCTGTATTTTTTGCGGTCATCATTATCATCGTTGCTTATCTGCCCATCTTTGCTTTGCCCGGCGTGTCAGGGCTTTTGTTTACTCCGATGGCTTGGACCGTATCGTTTGCCCTGCTGGGAGCGCTGATCTTTGCGCTGATTGTGGCTCCGGTGCTTTCTAGTTTCCTGTTCAAGCCGGGCATGCGTGAGTGGCATAACCCCGTGCTGGTGTATCTGGAGACGCAGTACGCGAAAGGGTTGAGCTGGTGTCTGCAGCATCGCCGTGCCGTGCTGTGGTCTTCGGGCGGATTGTTTCTCGTTATGGTTTTGCTGGGCATGAGCGGCGTCATCGGGTCAGAGTTTCTTCCGCATCTGGACGAAGGCGCCATCTGGGTGCGCGGCATGCTGCCGATGAGCACCGGGCCGACCATGGGCGCCGAGGTGGCTCACAAGACTCGTTTGATCCTTGCGTCTTTTCCTGAAACGACCATGGTGGTCAGCCAGGATGGCCGGCCTGATGATGGCACCTCTGCTTCCGGCTTCTTCAATACGCAATACTATGTCGGCTTGAAGCCACAGTCGGAATGGCCGATGCCGTACCGCTCCAGCAAGGCTCTGCTGATTGAAGCGATGGACAAGAAGCTCAAGGAAGAGATTCCTTATGCGGGATGGAACTTCTCCCAGCCGATTCAGGACAACGTAGATGAAGCGGTCAGCGGCGTGCGCGGCGAGAACGGCGTGAAGGTCTTCGGGCCTGACTTGAAGGTGCTCGCGGAGAAGGCGAAAGAGGTGCAGGCGGCTCTGAATACGGTCCCGGGCGTGGTGGATACGGGTATCTATCATGTGATGGGGCAGCCGAATGTGAACATCACCGTCAGCCGCTCCCTGGCCAGCCGTTATGGCATCAGCGTCAGCGCGATACGTCAGGCCGTGGAAGGCGCGGTGGGCGGTAAGGTGGTGAGCCAGATTCTGCGCGGAGATGAACGCTTTCCGCTCTCGGTGCGATATGAGAAGCAGGACCGCACCTCGGTGCAGGCGATTGCGTCGATTCGCATCCTGTCGCCCTCGGGCGCGCGTGTTTCGCTGGGGCAGCTCTGCCATATCAGTATTCAAGAGGGCCCCTCGACGATCTTCCGCAACAATAACGAGCGATTTATTCCCATCAAGTTCGGCGTTCGCGGCCGCGATCTTGGATCGACCGTGAAGCAGGCGATGCAGGTGGTGCAGTCGAAAGTGAAGCTGCCGCAGGGCTATCACTTTGTGTGGGCCGGCGAATACACGAGCGAGCAACAGGCGGACCATCGCCTGGATGAGATTATTCCCATCGCGATCATCGGCATCGCGCTGCTGCTGTATTTTGCATTCAATTCATTCAAGTGGGTATTCATTATTCTGCTCGACGTTGCGCTTGCACCGTTGGGAGGATTGCTGGCGCTGCTGGTCACGCATACCTACTTCAGCGTATCGAGCGGTGTGGGCTTGCTGGCGCTGTTTGGCGTGTCGATTCAGATTGGCATGATCATGCTTGAGTACATCAACCAGTTGCGGTCTCGCGGGCATTCGATTGAGGAGGCTGCGCTCGAAGCCGCACGTGTGCGTCTGCGCCCCATCCTGATGACGATGCTGGTGGCCACGCTGGGCCTGCTGCCGGCCGCCATGTCGCACGCCATCGGCTCAGATGCTCAGCGGCCTTTTGCGATTGTGATTGTGGGCGGACTCACGCTGACCCTGGTGATCAGCCTCTTCCTGCTGCCGACGTTGTATGTCGTTCTTGCGGGGCCGAACGACAAACTGCCGATGGAAGAAGAAGATCCTGTGGAGCAGCACGCCTAGGATGCCGGCCTGGCGGCGCTGCAACGGCGCGCCAGGCCGCATTCAACGCACATAAAGGCAGCTTTGCCCGTGGCTTGCTTCGATTGAACTGGATTTTTTCAGGAATTGCGGGAAGGTATGGCGGAGAGAGGGGGATTCGAACCCCCGATAGAGCTTTTGACCCTATAACGGTTTAGCAAACCGCCGCCTTCAGCCACTCGGCCATCTCTCCGGGGTTGCCATCACGAGTATATAGGATGGCCGGGGATTCGCGGAAAGCCTTTCACGGAAATCTGCTTGTAGCCGCGATTCGGGCGTGCTTTGAGAGCGTTTTGATTTATTCTTCGACTCATTGCATTTGCCGTGAAAGGGAGGCCGATGGCCCTGTCTTCGCGCCCGTTTCGAGGGCGCAAACTCACATTGCTGCCGCTGGTGATGGCCACCTATTTCATGGTGTCGGGCGGCCCCTATGGGATTGAAGACATTCTGGGCGGCGCGGGCTTTGCCGGCGGGTTGCTGATTCTGATCTTGCTGCCGCTGGTGTGGAGCCTGCCGACGGCGTTGATGATTGGCGAACTGGCCAGTGCGATTCCGGCCGATGGCGGGTTTTATGTGTGGGTGCGGCGCGGGCTTGGGCCGTTCTGGGGCTTTCAGGAGGCGTGGCTTTCGCTGACGGCGAGCATTTTTGACATGGCGATTTATCCGGCGCTGTTTGTGCTGTATCTCGGTAAGCTGGCTCCGGCGCTGACGGCCGGGCATCGCGCGGAGCTGTGGATTGTTGCGATCATTGGAATCTGTGCGCTGTGGAACCTGCTGGGCGCACGGCCGGTGGGCGATGGCGCGACCTGGATGTTTGGGTTGCTGCTGGCTCCTTTTGCCGTGCTGTGCGGCTATGCGGTGATGCACGGGATGGAGCATGGGGCTTCGCTGGCGGTAGCCGAGCATTGCGGCGGCGCGGGGATGGGCACGGCGATTCTGGTAGCGCTGTGGAATTACATGGGCTGGGACAATGCCTCCACGGTGGCGCAGGAGGTGGAGCGCCCTCAGCGGAACTATCCGCGCGCGATGGTGTGGGCCATTGTGCTGGTGACGGCGACGTATGCGATTCCTCTGGCGGCGATGCGGATGGCGGGGGTGAATTGCACGGACTTTCAGACAGGCGCGTGGGCCGATGCGGCCACGCACCTGGCCGGGCGCTGGCTGGGAGTGGCGATTGTGGCCAGCGGGACGCTGAGCGCGATAGGCATGTTTAACGTGCTGATGCTCTCGTATACGCGGCTGCCCTATGCGATGGCGGAAGATGGCATGCTGCCGCGTGTGCTGGCGCGGCGCAACCGGAGGGATGTTCCGTGGATGGCCGTGCTGGTCTGCGCGGTGGGATGGGCATGGGCGGCCCAGATGAGCTTTGAGCGGCTGCTCTCGATTGACATTATTTTGTATGGCGGCAGCCTGATGCTGGAGTTTGCCGCGCTGGTGGCGTTGCGGCTGCGCGAGCCGCATCTGGAGAGGCCGTTCCGCGCGGGCAGTCTGGCGTTCGCGGTGCTGCTGGGGGTGGTTCCGGCAGGGCTGATTGTGTTTGCGGGATATTTATCGCGTGGAGAGCAGATGGCCGGCATGCCGGCGCTGCTGTTTGCCGCACTGCTGGCTGGTGGAGGGCCGGTTGCCTATCTGATGAGCCGGTGGGGGAGAAGGTGGGCGGCGCAGCCCGGGGTGTTGCCCGCCGCCCAGGATTGATGGCTACTTTTTGGCCGACGCCGCGGCGGCCTTTGCATCCTTGAAATTCTGCACCGAGCGGACGACACGGTCACGCGCGTAGGCTGCGTCATGCCAGCCCTGAATTTCGACACGCTTGCCTTCCAGATCCTTGTAGATCGAGAAGAAGTGGGTGATTTCCTTGAGCATGTGCGGATAGATTTCCGAGTAGTTCCAGACGTCGCTGTAGCGGGGATTGTTTTTGCCCACCGCAAGAATTTTTTCGTCGAGCACGCCCTGGTCAAGCATTTCGAGCACGCCAATGGGGCGCACACGCTGCAGGCAGCCAGGGAAGCTGGGTGCATCGACCAGCACCAGCACGTCCAGAGGGTCGCCGTCATCGCTCAACGTGGAGGGGATGAAGCCGTAATCGCCTGGGTAGTGGACCGGTGAGTAGAGGTTGCGGTCGAGGCGGAAGACGTGAAGTTCTTTGTCGTATTCATACTTGTTGATGCCTTCAAGCGGTATTTCAATGACCGCATTGACGACTTCAGGCACGTTTTCCCCGGGAGGCAATTCCAAATAATTAGCCATAAATTTCCTTGCTTGGTGAGTCTTGGTTATAGCCCGATACGTCTTGTTCGGGCGTTTGGGTATAGAACCTTTTATAATCAAGCACGATGAAGGCGCATGTCCATGTCACGTTAAAATCTACTGTGCTTGACCCTCAGGGCCAGGCGATCCACAACGCACTCAAGAAGATGCAGTATCGCGGTGTGGAAGCCGTACGGCAGGGCAAGTATTTTGTGCTGACCCTCGATGACTCTCTGGACGCCGAGACGGCCCAGAAAGAAGTAGAGCGGATCGCACGCGAAGTGCTCACCAATCCGGTGATTGAAGAGTTCCGTTTTCATCTGGAAGACTCGAAGTAGACGCGGGACGGGCGCGGTGCGGTCCGGCGTATGCCTTGCAGCGTAGCCATCCGCAGCGAGCGTGCCTGCCCATGCAGGAAAGGCTCCCTGAATTATGTGCGGCATTGTTGGATACGTTGGTAAGCGGAAAGACGTCGTTCCGGTCATCATTGAGGGGCTGCGCCGCCTGGAGTATCGCGGCTACGATTCGGCGGGCATCGCCATTGGCGGCCTTAGTGACGGACTGGAGCTGCGCCGCGCCCCCGGCAAGCTGCGCCGGCTGGAAGAGGTGATTCGCGAGCGTCCGCTCGAAGGCACCTATGGCATTGGCCACACGCGCTGGGCTACGCATGGCCGCCCCACCGAGGAAAATGCGCATCCGCACCGTGACTGCACGGGCCGCATTGTGGTCGTGCACAACGGCATCGTGGAGAACTACCTGGCACTCAAGCATGAGTTGACGGCCAAGGGTCACAAGTTTGTTACCGAGACAGATACAGAAATCATTGCGCACCTGATTGAACAGGAGCTGCACGAGGCGAAGGATGCCGGAAATGCGCTGGCATTGGACGAAGCGGTGCGCCGGGCGATTCGCCGGCTGGCGGGAGCTTTTGCTATCGGCGTGATCAGTGCCGATGAGCCGGATACGATTGTGGCCGCGCGCAATGGGCCGCCCGCGATTGTGGGTCTGGGCGACGGTGAGAACTTTATGGCTTCGGATGTGCCGGGCATTCTGCATCACACCCGCGATCTGTATTTTCTGGAAGACGGTGACATGGCTGTGCTGAAGCCGGAGGGCGTGCGCCTGATGGATTTTGCGGGCAAGCCGGTCGAGCGCAAAGTGCAGCGGATTCAGTGGGACCCGATTCAGGCGGAAAAGGGCGGCTACAAGCACTTCATGCTCAAGGAGATTTTTGAGCAGGGCCGCTCGATTCGCGAGACTACGTTGAGCCGCATTTCGCTGGATAGCGCCAAGGTGTTTCTGAGCGAAATGCAGATCACGGAAGAAGAGTTTCGCTCGGCGACCAAGATCAACATCGCGGCCTGCGGTACGAGCTGGCATGCGGCCATTGCCGGCAAATTCATGATCGAGCGGCTGGCCCGCGTTCCAGTGGAGGTGGATTATGCGAGCGAATACCGGTACCGCGATCCGATTGCCGATCCGCATGCACTGGGGCTGCTGATTTCGCAGTCCGGTGAGACGGCCGATACGCTGGCCGCGCAGCGCGAAATGATGGCCAAAGGCTCAAAGACGGTGGCCATCTGCAATGTGGTGGGCGCGGCATTGGCGCGGGAAGCTCAAGGCACGATCTACACGCATGCGGGGCCTGAGATTGGCGTGGCCTCAACGAAGGCCTTCACCGCGCAGCTTGTGGCGGTGTTTCTGTTTGCGCTGCATCTGGCGCAGGTGCGAGGCTCTGTGACCGAGGATGAGAGCCGGCATCTTCTGGAGGAGTTGATCGCTCTGCCGGGCAAGGTGCGGGACGTGCTGCGCAGCTGTGATGCGGAGTGTGAGCGGCTGGCGCGAGTCTACTCCAGCGTTACGGACTTTCTGTTTCTTGGGCGTGGCATTCACTATCCGATGGCGCTCGAAGGCGCGCTCAAGCTCAAGGAAATTTCCTATATTCACGCCGAGGGTTATCCCGCCGGGGAGATGAAGCACGGCCCGAATGCACTGATTGACGAGAAACTGCCCGTAGTGGTGGTCGCCACGAAAGATCCGAAGGATGCGGGCTCGTGCCTGCGCTATGAGAAGACGCTCTCAAATATTCAGGAAGTGACGGCGCGATCTGGCAAAGTGATTGCAGTCGCGGTGCATGGCGATGAGGACATTGCACAGGTGGCCGATGAGGTGATCTATGTCCCCGCAGCGCCGGAGCTGCTGCTGCCGGTGCTGGATGTGTTGCCGCTGCAGTTGCTCGCCTATCACATCGCGGTGCGGCGCGGCTGCGACGTGGACCAGCCACGAAATCTGGCAAAATCCGTGACAGTGGAGTAGCCGGGCGTAGAGCTTAAAAGCGATAATCCGGTTTTAATTCGCATTGGAAGACGGTGGAGTTTTCACTCTGTTTGCTCTGCTGAGAGTTGCAGGTTGCCCAGCTCATGTAGAGGCCGCTCGAGAGAGGGAAAACTATGGAGCGGTTGCCAATCTCGGCGAGAATGCTGGGGCCTTCTGCGGTGGGGGGCAGCGTGAAATGCATATCTCTACCGAAGATGACCGGATAAGACTCTCGTAGCTGGGAAGAGATGGAGTTGCGGTAAACCTCTGCTTCCACGAGGAATGTCGTGGTATCCGACCAGTCCACTGCGGAGACCAAGATGGTTTTTGTGGCGTTGCCCGATTGATGAAGATGCACGCGGGTGAAAGGGCAAGGCCCGGCGATGCAGAGCACGCGCACGTTGCGAAATTCATTGTTGGAGCCGGCTTTCAAGGTGATGGTTCCCTTGGCCGCCTTCCAGAATCCATTAGGAGAACAGGGAGCCTGATTGTGGCAGGGGACGTTGCCCTGATTGATAACCTCAAAGGTTTTCACAGCCGTCCCGATATTCGTCATGGCCTGTGCGTTCACCGTGTACCGGATGATCACATTGGAAACAACTGTCTGATTGCGCTTTTCGGCATTGCTTGAGTGCGCATCCTGCTCCTTGAGTGGAATCACATAGAGCTTTCTGAGGTTGGAGCGGGGCGTCAGCGGAAGGTTCGTGATGTAGGGCGCGTATCCGCTCTTGCGGACAATAAGCGCGGCGTTTTTAGGCAGGCGGATGCCTGCGCGAAATGTCAGCTTGAAAAAGCCGGATTTGTCAGACTCCGCGCTGGCAAGCGTAGTGCCGTTTGATACGGTGACATTGGCGCGATCAATGGCGACCTGCTTGCGCGGGTCTACGTTGCTGCGAATCACGGTGCCCTGAATGGTGATGAGTCTGGGCTGCCAGTGGGTGGCCAGCATGGTAAGCGCGACAGCCAGGAGTGCTGCCGCTGCCAGGACCACCGCAAGGAGGATGCCTCTCTTTCGCCGCATTGGTTCAAAATCTCCGCAACTTATATGACGCTCTCTGGGCGGATTCGGGCGGCTTGTGTTTGCGAATATCGTGAGGCTATCTGTGTGCATCCAATGACCCTAGGGCCGGCATGCAGATGCTGAATCATGGACCGGCCGCAGGAAAAGCACCTTGGATTCTGTTGGGCAGGTGGGATGCGAAACGATCCGCGCCAGAGAGACATTGAGTCCGCGATGACTCGAAGAGAGCTGCTGCGCAAGCTGGCGTATGCTTCGCTTGCTTTACCGATGACGCAGTCTGCGCCAGGGTTTTCAAGACATAGCGGGGATGAGGGGGCAGACCAGGACAGCGGCCCGCAGCCAGCGAAACTGCCCCCGCCCTCACAGTTGACCGATGAGGATGACAAGTTTCTCAACGATCTTGAGGTGGCCAGCTTTCGCTTCTTCTGGGAACAGGCGAACGCAAAGACCGGCCTGATCAAGGATCGATGCAAGGTGACCGGCAATGACACGAGCACGGTGGCCAGCATTGCGTCGAGCGGGTTTGGGCTGACGGCCATTTGTATCGCGGAGAAGCGGGGCTTCATTCCTTATGAGCAAGCGCGGCTGCGCGTGGTGCAGTCGCTTGCGTTTCTGTGGCACAAGATGCCCACGCATCGCGGCTTTTTCTTTCATTTCGCGGATATCAACACGGGCGAACGCGTGTGGGACTCTGAGCTTTCGTCAGTGGATACCGCGATTCTGCTTTGCGGTGTTTTGATGTGCCGTGCCCACTTCTACAAAGACAGGGATATTCGCGAGCTGGCGCATGCGATTTTTGACCGTGTGGATTGGACGTGGCTTTCAGAAGATACCGAATTGCTGTCGATGGGGTGGACGCCGGAGTTGGGCTTCATTCCGTCGCGATGGGGACAGTACAGCGAGTTGATGATGATTTATCTGCTCGGCATGGGGTCCTATACGCATCCTTTGCCGCCGGATACGTGGCTGGCCTGGAAACGTAACTATTTCGAGTACGATGGACTTCGCTACATCGGCTCGTATGCGCCTCTGTTCGTTCACCAATATTCACAGGCGTGGTTTGACTTCAGGAATAAGCACGACAAATTTGCTGATTACTATCTGAACTCGGTGATTGCGACCGATGCTCATCGTATTTTTTGCTTGCAGTTGAGAAAAGAATTCTCTGATTACAGTGACTCACTTTGGGGGATCACTGCTTCTGACTCGCAGCATGGGTATGTGATCTGGGGTGGTCCGCCCGCGATGGGGCCGATTGATGGAACCGTCGTGCCTTGCGCTGCCGGCGGGTCACTGCCGTTTCTGCCGGCGCAAACGATGCGGGTGCTGCGCAATATTCACGATCATTACCCCAAAGCATGGTGCCGTTACGGGTTTGTGGATGCCTTCAATCCATTGACCGGCTGGTATGACACAGACGTGATTGGAATTGATGTGGGCATCATTATGCTCATGGCTGAGAATGCGCGCAGCGGATTTGTGTGGGAGACCTTCATGAAAAATCCTGAAGCACGGCGCGGAATGGCGGCTGCCGGGTTTGCCTCCTATTCTCCTAAGGGGAATTATCCGTAATTACCTGTGTCGCGAAAAATATTCATGCGCGGCAACAAGTAGTGCTATCTGACAGTTACAAAGGCAATTTGTGCGCTGCAAGGGCGGGACACTGCTATGCCCGGTCGAGAACGGGTTTTCATTTCATTGCGGCGCAGGCCAACCTCTTCGATGCGAATCTCTTCTCAGTACAACTAGAGTTGGTGTCGTAAACGAAAACAAATTATCGTCGCGAAGCCCCACCCTGTATCCCTGACGGATTTCATCCGCGGATTTCTGCCCGAAGAGGGTTTATGGGACCAGCTCCAGCAAGTTGCAAGACAGGGTCTGAATCAGCAACTGGCACGTTCTTCCTTTACTGGAGCGCCCGAGATGAGTTCATCTTTCCCCCGTCCATCTCTGGGGATTGCACTTCGTTGCATTCTCCTCACCGTTTTAATTGCCGTCGCTGTTCCTGGAGCCATTGGTCAGTTTCGCGGTTCTTTGTCGGGCACAGTAACAGATTCGACCGGAGCTGTGATTCCGGGTGCGAACGTGACATTGCGCGACCTCTCTACCAACCACACACTCACGGCCAAAACCAATCGCAGCGGTGTGTACGTTTTTAACCAACTGCCGCCCAGCCATTTTGCATTGACCGTCAGCAGCAAGGGATTTCGCACCAAAGTGCTTCCAGATGTGGGCATTGTTCCTGAACAGCCCAACACGAAAAATGTGCAGATGCAGGCCGGCTCCGCGGCGCAGACAGTGACGGTGAATGGCAATCAGACGCCGCTGCTGGAGACCTCCACTGCCAGCATTGGCGGCACCATCAGCAGCCGCGAGATTCAGCACATGCCTTCGTTTGGGCGCGATCCGTTTCAACTGGCGCAGCTCGCACCCGGTGCCTTTGGCAATGGAGCGCAGGCTGCGGGCGGGGGTGCCTCCTCACTCCCAGGTAGTAATCGAAGCTCGACGGGCGCCGCAGGCGGCATCTTCACGACGGAGAACGCGCCGCAGGTGGTCGCCAACGGCAATCAAAACGAGAACAATGGAATCTCAATTGACGGTATCAGCACGGTGAGCGCGGTGTGGGGCGGTGCATCCGTGATTACGCCGAGCGAGGATTCGATTCAAGACGTCAAGATTGTTACGAATTCCTACGATGCGGAGAACGGACGCTTCAGCGGCGCGCAGATTCAGGTCATTTCAAAATCCGGCTCAAACCGCGTGCATGGCAGCGCATTTCTGCTCGCCTATCGTCCTGGACTGAATGCTTATCAAGCGTGGAATGGCCCGGGAAGCCTTGCCGCCGGCACGCCCGCTTCGCGTGGCCTGACGAAAGACACGCAACGCTACAACCAGTGGGGAGGCAGCATCGGCGGCCCTTTCTGGAAGAATCATCTCTTCGGCTTCTTCAACTACGAGACGCTTCGTAACAATACTGTCACCACTTCGCTCGGATGGTATGACACGCCGCAGTTCGACGGCCTGGCGCCCAGCGGCAGCATTGCCTCAAAGTTTCTTACTGTTGCAGGCGCAGGCGTGAGCAATCTGGGGCAGGTTGCTGTTACCTGCGATCAGGCCGGGCTTGTCGAGGGGCAAAACTGCCGCACCGTCAATGGCGGTCTCAATATCGGGACGCCGCTCACCAACGGGCTTGGCCATCAGGATACGAGCTATACCAGCGCCAGCAATCCGGGCGTGGGCAATGGGTTGGGCAGCACGCCGGACATTGCGGAGTACACTACGGCGAATCCTACGACGATCAACGACGCACAGTACAACGGCCGCTTTGATGCGGACATTGGCGCGAAGGATCGCGCCACCTTCACGATCTATTGGGTGCCAGAGACGACAACGAACTACAACGGCACCGTGCGGCCCTATAACTTCTGGCATCACGATTCCATTAACGATGCTTTCTCTGGCATTTGGGATCACACCTTCTCGCCTACACTGCTGAATGAGGCTCGCGCCAATGCCGCAGGCTGGCGGTGGAATGAGATTCAGTCCAATCCGCAAGCGCCTTTTGGGCTGCCGCAGGACAACATTTCGCAGATCGGCAATCTGAATAACAGCTCGCCCGGCACGACCTTTAACTACTTTGGTGCGGGAGGTCCCAGTGTTTTTGATCAGTGGACTTACAGCTATGACGATGTGCTCACCAAGGTGGCGGGCAATCATAACCTGAAGTTCGGAGGGGGCCTCACGCGCCTCTACTACCTGAGTGAAGTTCCTTACTCGGCGCGCCCGAACTATACGTTCTATAACGTGTGGGATTTTCTCAATGATGCGCCGGAGGCGGAGTCCGGGACCTTCAATCCCATTACGGGTACACCCACCATCAATCGCCAGGATGATCGCGAAGATCTCTGGGATGCATTCGTGCAGGATGACTGGAAGGTGAGCCCCACTCTGACGCTGAATCTGGGCCTGCGCTGGTCGTACTTTGGTCCACTCTCTTCGAAGGAGAACAACCTCAGCATTGTGGAGTTTGGCTCGGGGCCGGCCATGCTCACGAATATGCATATGCGCCTTGGCGGCAACCTTTATAACGCGCAGAAGCAGAACTGGGGTCCGCAGTTTGGCTTTGCGTGGAGCCCGGCCCGCGAAAACGGGCACATGGTATTTCGCGGCGGATTTGGACTGAACTATAACCAGGAAGAGATTGCGATTGCCGCCAGCGGAGTCAACAACGTTCCGCTTGTGGTGAATTCAAGCTTCAACAGCACGTCTCCCACGCAGATCAATCCTGACATTGTGTACGGCGTGCCGGGCGACGTGCATTCGCTGCTAGGTTACCCGGCCAATCCAAATGCCATTGTCAGCTTCAACTCTGCCCACTTGCCGAGTTCGGGTACGGTTGTGCTGGCGGCGTTTCCTGCAAGCATTCCTACGCAATACACCTATCACTATTCGCTGGATACGCAGATGCAGTTTGGGAAAGAGTGGGTGGCCACACTCGGGTACCAGGGCAGCACCAGCCGCCACACCATCACACAGGAAAACCTCAACGCCTATGCGGACGCTCTGCATATCCCGTTTAATCCCGCGGTGGATGTGATCAACTATTTCAGCAATGAGGGCAATGCCAATTACAACGCAATGCTGGCTACGCTGAAGCATCAGTTTTCGCGCGGGTTTATGGCCGAGGCGCAATACACGTGGTCCAAGAGCATGGACGACGGCTCGCAGCCTTATTACGAGGATCCGTATCCTTATGATCCGCGGCTTGCGTGGGGGCGCTCCGACTACAACGTGGAGAATGCCTTCCGGCTCTATGGGCTGTGGCAGCCGAATTATTTCCATAACCAGAATGGTCTGCTGGCCAAGACACTCGGTGGATGGACTCTGAGCGGGATTCTCAATCTCGACACGGGTTTTCCGTGGACGCCTACGTTCAATGGCGTGCAGAATGGCCAGCTCTATTACAGCGGCAGCGGTTATGGAACGCTGCGGCCCGCAGCGTATCTCGGCGGAAACGGGCATGACATGAGCAATACGGCTCTTGAAGCAGGACACCCGAACGTCAATTATCCACAGGGCAGTCTCGCCTATTTCGCGATTCCGTCTTACACCCCGGTGACGGCTCCGTTCCCGGCGCAGTTTGCCGCGCCTCCGCCGCCAGGGGTCGCACGCAATTCCTTCACAGGGCCGAACTATCGCGATCTGGATGCGACGATTACGAAGGCGTTTGGATTGCCGGATAACAGGATTCTCGGCAACCACGCGGCGCTGGAATTTCGTGTGGACGCATTCAATGTGTTCAACACGGTGAACCTTAATCCCGGAAGCATCGACACGAGCATCGCGAATCAGAGTGGCTCCACGTTTGTGAGTAACCCCACCTTTGGCCAGGCGCGCAGCGCTCTTGGCTCACGCATCGTAGATATGCAGGCGCGCTTCAGCTTTTAGCGGACGATGATGGGATTGGTGCAAAAGCGGGAGGGGCATTGCCTCTCCCGCTTCTGCTGGTTGACCGGAGATACTTTCGGCCTCAGGCCCGGAATGTGAGATGGCGAAGCTCCACCTTAGCTGGACGCGAAGACGCGACCGCGCCGAAGAGACCGGGTGTCGAAGGCAGATCTTGCAGGTGCCAGCGAAGGATTGCTCCGTCCCCATTTTCTGCGTCCACCGGGAAAAGGCCAGTGAACGGGGCTAGCCCGGTGGTGGTGCGGCGCAGATGCGGGTAGACGCCGCGGCCCTCGGCTTTGCCGAGCGCTTCCTTGCGCGTCCAGTCACGGAAAAAAGCGGCATCCTGCTCGCTGCGTGGCAGGGCGTTCATCTCCTGATGCTCAGAGGGTGTGAGCACGCGACGCCAGAGATGCGGATCGATCGGGTGCGGCACCTGAATATCTAGCCCAACCTCGGCGTCACAAGCAATGACCAGCCCGCACCAGGCCTCAGAATGGCTCAGGTTAAAAGCAAGTGCTCCAGTGGTTGCGGGAACTGCATCCAAACTGGGTTTTCCGTGCGCATTTTTGCGGAACCGTACCTGAGCGGAGGAGATGCCGAGATACCCGGCGAGAATCTCTCGCGTGCCGGTGTGCGACCGCACCCAGAGGGCACGATGCCGGGCCACGCGAAAGCGGTTCGCACGCTGCTGCTCGGCTGCGCTGAGAGACAGTATTTCGTCTTCGCTCAGAGGGCTGTCACTGACCTGCCAGAGCCAGACATGGAGGACGCCGGGCGGTGGTGCTGGCCTCGAAGGGCTTGTGTGGAAAGGCTCTGGTGCGGATTGGCTCATCTGTCTCTCATTGTGCCAGTGCAGGAAGTGCCAGAAAAGGGAAAGTCGCAGCCTGGAATGAGACAATGGAGGTTACGCGCAGGAAGGGGCTGCCCGCTCCGAGTCCTGTATTTTGAAGCAGTCAGGGAAGCACAAAGTCTATGTCCACCATGCTGGAAGCACATCCATTACAGACCTCGATTCGCCAGCGCACGGCCCGGCTGGGCGTGATCGGCCTGGGCTATGTCGGCCTGCCGCTTGCAATGATGTATACCCGCGCGGGATTTCAGGTCACCGGGTTTGACGTCGATCCCGGAAAGGTCGCGACGCTCAACAGCGGCGGCTCTTATATCAAGCGCATCCTGCCGGAAGAGATCGAGCAACTGCGCGAGATCGGTTTCAAGGCGACGACGGATTACGCCGACATCAGCCAAATGGATGCATTGATGATCTGCGTGCCGACTCCGCTCAATGAGCACCAGGGACCAGACATGACCTATATCGAAGACACGGCGCGGGCCATGGGGCCGCATCTGCGTGCCGGTCAGCTGATCATTCTGGAGAGCACCACTTATCCCGGCACCACCGAGGAAGTGCTGATTCCGCTACTGGAGCAGACAAGTGCGGCGGATCTGCGGGCATTTCGTGATGGCCGAGACGAAGCCTGCTGCTTTCATGTGGCATATTCTCCCGAGCGCGAAGATCCGGGCAATACCACGGTCGAGCGTGCGGACATTCCGAAGGTGATTGGCGCTCCTGCAGAGTTAACGCGGACCCTGGCCGGCGAGCTTTATCGCAGCATCTTCAAGACGATTGTTCCGGTATCGAGCGCTGCCGCGGCAGAGATGACGAAGCTGCTTGAGAATATCTACCGCTGCGTGAACATTGCGCTGGTCAATGAGCTCAAGCTGCTGTGCCAGCGCATGGATCTCGATATTTGGGAGATCATTCACGCGGCGCGCACGAAGCCCTTCGGCTTTCAGGCGTTCTATCCCGGGCCAGGGCTGGGCGGCCACTGCATCCCTATCGATCCGTTTTATCTCTCATGGAAAGCCAAGGAAGTGGATTTTTCGACGCGCTTCATTGACCTCGCCGGTGAAATCAATACGTCGATGCCGTATCACGTGGTGGAGTCAGTGATTGCCGCGCTAAACGATCACGGCAAGGCGCTGAAGGGCAGCCGCATTCTGGTGCTGGGGCTGTCGTATAAGAAGGATATTGATGATCTGCGGGAGTCACCTTCGCTGGCCTTGATTGAACTGCTGCGCAAGCGCGGGGCAGACGTCTACTATAACGATCCGTTCTTCCCGGAGGTGGGTCATGGACGGCATTACGACCTGAACATGACTTGCACGCCGCTCGAGAATCTGGATCGCTATGACTGCATTTTGATTGCGACCGATCACTCGGATTACGACTACGCGCGCATTGTGCGTGAAGCCAAATTGGTGGTGGATACTCGCAATGCCACCGGCGGTTTGACCGCAAGCAACGTGGTACGTTGCTAAGCAAGATTCGAAAGGATGCATGCATGAGGATTCTGATCACAGGCGCGGCCGGATTCATTGGTTCTTCGCTTGCCAAGCGGGCCGTCGCGGAAGGTCATTCAGTGATTGGCGTCGATAATCTGATCACGGGAAATCGCGAGAATCTGGCCGCGATCGATGCCGCTATTGATTTTCGCGTTGCTGACATTCGTAATCGTGAACAGATGCAGGAGTTGTGCCGCGGCGTGGAAATTATTTTTCACGAGGCGGCGCTGCCCTCTGTCCCCAAGTCGGTGCTCGATCCGCTCACCAGTCATGAACATAACGTGGAAGGCACCGTCAGCGTGCTGCTCGCGGCGAAAGAGCAAAAGGTCAGGCGAGTGGTCTATGCTGCTTCGTCCTCGGCGTATGGAGAGTCGCCAACCCTGCCGAAGCATGAAGCGATGATCCCCGCGCCGATCTCACCCTATGCCGTGCAAAAGCTGACGGGAGAGTATTACATGCAGTCCTTCCAGCGCGTGTATGGAATGGAGACGGTCTGCCTGCGCTACTTCAATGTCTTCGGGCCGTTTCAGGCTGCGGACTCGCCTTACTCGGGCGTGCTGGCCAAGTTCATTACCTCGCTGCTGCAGGGCGAAGCGCCGACCATTTTTGGCGACGGCCAGCAAAGCCGCGATTTCACCTACATCGACAATGTGGTGGATGCCAATTTTCTGGCGGCCACAGCTCCGGCAGACGTTGTGAGCGGCAAGGTTTACAACCTCGCCTGCGGAGAGCGTCATTCGCTGCTGGATACCTTTCGTATTCTCGCGGAGATGACAGGCTTCGCTGGCGCGCCTGTCTTTGGTGCGGCTCGCAACGGCGACATTCTGCACTCGCTGGCCGATATCAGCCTGATCGCGCGCGAGATGGGGTATCAGCCGCAAGTGAATTTTGAAGAGGGGTTGCGGCGAACGGTCGCATGGTATGCCGAGGCTCTGAAGATGCAGACGCCGTTGTCAATCTGATAATCGTACCGGTCACAGTTCTGAATATAAAAACCCCTGCAAATGCAGGGGTTTTTTGCTTATATGAAAGCTCTCAAACGGAGCGCCGAATTCTATCCGTGACTACATGAGGTTTCAAGATGGCAAGCAACCTCTACGTCAACTTTTCCTCCCATAGGTAATCTCCTATTTATTTTTTCTTGAATTCTCATGAGTCCTGTCTCAGAATGAGGACTCTCACACAGCTACAGATTCGGCCATAGGCACTCATCGGCCGGAGATTTCGTGATTTTGCAGTATTTTTCCTGGAGGTAAAGTGACACGGTTCTATCGCGGTCTCGTTATTGCTCTCTTCCTTTGCGTAATGTCGAGCCTGGGCTGGGCCCAGGTGGCCACGACTTCGGTTCATGGCGTCGTGCATGATCCCAGCGGCGCAGTGATTCCAGGCGCAAAAGTAACTCTGACAGATACAGTCGATCACAAGGCTCTCTCCGTCACGACGGATGGCCAGGGCGGATACAACTTTGTGCAGCTCACTCCGGCGACCTACACCATTCAAGTGGATGCCACCGGTTTTGCCGCGCAGACCAAGGAAGCCGAGCTGCTGGTCAATCAGCCGGCGACCATTGACTTCACCATGTCACTGAATGCCTCGACACAGGTCGTCAACGTCAGCGCGGAGGCGCAGACGCTGAACACCACCGATGCTTCGCTGGGTGGTGCGATGAACAATGCGACCATCCAGGCGCTGCCGAGCGAAACGCGCAATGTGCCGGATCTGCTTTCGCTGCAGCCGGGCGTGCTCTATTTGCCGCAGCAAAGCAACGCTGCCGGAGACAGCCGCAGCGGCTCAGTCAACGGCGTGCGCTCTGATCAGAGCGACGTCACCATTGACGGCATTGATGACAACGATCAGCAGCATAACTATGCTTTCACGGGCATTCTGCGCGAGACGCAGGACTCGATTCAGGAATTTCGCGTGACGACGGGGAATGCGAATGCCGATGCCGGCTACTCGGCCGGTGCGCAGGTGGCGATGGTCACCAAATCCGGAACCAATCAATTTCATGGCGCTGCGTATGAGTACTATCGCCCACCGCTGACGGCGGCGAACAACTGGTTCAACAAGCAGGCACAAATTGCCAGTGGAGAACCGAATATTCCGGCCAAAGTACTGCGCAACATTTTTGGTATGGATGTGGGCGGCCCGATTCGCAGGAATAAGCTGTACTTTTTTGCAAATTATGAAGGCTTCAGAAAGGCCGAGGATACAGAGGTCACCGAGACTGTTCCGACGGCTGCCTATCGTCAGGGGTATTTGACCTATACCGGTGACACCGCCAACGGCAGCACGGAGAATGTGGTTCTTTCGCCCTCGCAGGTGGCGCAACTGGATGCTGGCTGCCAGGTGTGCAATACGGCTGCCTATCCGTATGGACCGGGTCCCGACCCTGCCGCGCAGCAGTACTTCAATTCGATGCCGCTGCCAAACGGGCAACTGACGGGAGACGGGGTCAACGAAGGCTCCTACACATTTGCTTCTCCCAATCCGGTCTCGTTGAACACCATGATCGCGAGGATCGACTGGACGCCTACCGCCAATCAGCATTTGTTTATTCGCGGCGGCTTACAGAAGGATACGACGGATGATGTTGAGCAGTTCCCGGGGCAGGGGCCGTCATCTGTGAATGAAGACAACAGCAAGGGCATCATCGCGGGCGATACCTGGATCATTTCGCCGAACCTGGTAAATGATCTTCGCTATGGCTATATCCGCCAGGGATACAGTGATCGCGGTGTCGGTTCCGGAGATTACGTGGATTTCCGATTCCTCTCCACGACAACGGCCGAGACGCGCACCACGATTGTTTCCGTTCCAGAGCACAACATTGTCGATAACCTCAACTGGAACAAGGGACGTCACAACTTCCAGTTTGGCGTGAACTATCGCTTCATCACGCAGAACCGGTCGTCGGACGCAAACTCCTTCCAGAGCGCGACCAGCAATCCTTACTGGCTCGGCGGCAGCCCGCCGGACCCCAATGCGATGCTGGGTGCGGACCCAGTGGATACAGGCTTCTCCAACTCTTACCAGGTTGCTTTTGCCAACCTGGTGGGTACCGTGCCCTCGGTGACGAACATTTATAACTACCAGATCACCGGTCCGACCTCAGGCACGCTGCTTGCGGATGGCGCTTTCATCAACCGTCACTACCGCTCGCAGGAACTGGAGTACTACTTGCAGGACACATGGCGGCCGACGCCGAACCTGACGGTGACGTTTGGTATTCGCCACACACTGCTGGGAACGCCCTGGGAGACCAGCGGGCAAGAAGTTGCGCCTACGATTGATACGCACACCTGGTATCAGCAGCGCGAAGCGTCTGCCTTGCAGGGACAAATCTACGAACCGAATCTGAGCTTCGCTCCCACGGGGCCTTACTATGGCAAGCCTGGCTTCTACCCAATGCGGAAGAACGATATTGCACCCCGGCTTGCGATTGCCTACGCGCTGGGAAGCAAGACGTCGATTCGCGCCGGCTTTGGTATGTACTATGACCATTTTGGCGAGGCCTTGGTGAATACCTTTGACCAGAATGGTTCTTTTGGCGTGAGTAGCTCGATCACTGATCCTGCGAACACATACACGACCAATACCGCGCCGCGATTCATTAGCAGAAGCACGCTGCCTTTTAGCAACGGCGCTGCGGCTGCGTCCGCGACGTTTCCTTACGCGCCTCCTTCCGGCTTGAATGGTTTTGCCATTACCTGGGGACTCGATAGCCAGATGAAGACCCCCTACACTGAAGCCTTCAACTTCTCAGTGCAGCGCATTCTGCCTGGCGGATTCACGCTGGAGACAGACTATGTAGGTACCCTGGGACGGCACCTGCTGCAGGCGCTTGACCTGGCTGAGCCTCCAGACTTTGTGGATACACAGGGCGGCGGCGATTATTACGCTGCCGGGGCTCAACTGTCCCGGGATGCGGACCAGAACGGTGGCAGCCCCAGCGCCCAAGTCACTCCCATCAAGTACTTTGAAGATGTTTTCCCTTGGATGGCGAACTATGACTACCAGGGCGAGAGTGCAACGCAGGCAATCTATACGAATGAGTGGGCACCTTACCGCTCCAATTTGGGGGCGACCACTGCTTTGGCCGATGTTGATTTCTTCGGTCCGCTGCAGGGCTTTTATCCGGCCCCCAGCAACTGGGTGCCGCACTTCTGGCAGCAGCAGTTTTCCTCGTTGTATGCGCTCTCGGCCATGGGCATGAGCTACTACAATGCGGGGCAGATCATTCTGCGGCATCCCACCTCGCATGGGTTGCAGATGACGATCAGCTACACCTTCTCGAAGTCGATCGATGAGGGCTCTGACGCCGAGCGCAACACGGAATTCAGCAATCCGAATGGTTCCTTCAGCTCCATCATCAACACATGGAAGCCGGAACTGAACCGCGCGGTTTCTGATTTCGACACCAGGCACCTGCTCACGGTGGACGGGGTGTATGAGCTTCCGTTTGGCCGTGGCCGTACGCTGTTTGCACACGACAACGCGATCACGGACTTCTTTATCGGCGGATGGCAGTTGACAGGCATCAGCCGTGTGAGCAGCGGTTTGCCGTTCTCGGTCTTTGAGCCGGGATACACGACCAACTGGCAGCAGCCGGGGTTTGGCATTGTCACCGGGAAGGTCAAGGTGCATAAGCATTTCGACAGCAACGGGAACCCGCAGTACTTTGAGAATGTCAATACCATCAACCAGGGCGTCTCGACCGGCGGTCCGATTCGTCTCCCTTATGCCGGCGAGACGGGCGAGCGCAACAAGTTCCGGGGCGATGGGTACTTTGACATCGACTCGGGCCTGGATAAGAACTTCTCGCTGCCTTACGGCAAGGTGGAGTTCTCCTGGGAGGTTTATAACGTCACCAATTCGGTGCGCTTTGACCCTGCTTCAATTGGCAGCCAGTTGACCTCAGGGAACCTGGGAATTGCGAGCAATACCCTGACCCAGTCACGCCGCATGCAGTTTGCCCTGCGGTATGACTTCTAGGGTTTTCCACTGGAAATGGCGCCGGGAAGTTCTCCCGGCGCCATTTTCTTTTCCGCCGATTCGCCGGGGAAAAGCAGCCAAGGATGCCCGCTAAATGCTTTAATGAGAGCACAGGCAAATTTCTGGCTTTTCTGTCCCCGAGTGGCAGTGAGTCATGGAGGGCTTACAGGTTCATGTGGTTTCGCAAGTGTTTCGGGTACGCCGTGTATCCGGCTCTCGCCCTGGCGTTCGCTTTTCCTCAGCTTTCGCGCGCGCAGCAGTCGCTCACACCGTCTTCCTCGCAGGATCAGATGCAGCAGTACCAGCCGCCGCAGGCAACCCAGCAGCGCGCCCTGGTGCTACAGGAAGCGCAGCGCCGTCTGGATGCGCGCCGCCGGCAGCGCATTCATCAGCTAGATATTCAGACGTACAACCACAAGTATGAGCTCTTCTTCGGCGGCGGATACCTGCGTTTTCGCCCAGGGCAATACTTGCAGCACAATCAGGAAGTGGCCTGGAATCTGGGGCTGACCGATTATCTGAAGGGTGATCTGGGCATCACGGCAGAGGTTCGTGGCTATTACGGCTCGGCCTACACGAACGCACACCCGAACGGCGTGAACCGTGCTTACCAGCCAAACATCACCCAGTATGTATACATGGCTGGCCCGACGTACCGCTTTTACCATGGGCAGCACTGGGGCTGGACGGCGCAGGTACTCGGTGGCGTCGGGCAGGGCAAGTTCAGCATCGATACCAACGGCTTGCCTCCTGAGGATGTGGGGCTTTACAAGGATCAGTGGTCGCCCGCGATTAACGTCGGCGCTTCGGTGGACTACAACCTGAGCCCTGGGCTGGCTCTGCGCCTGACTCCGAACATGCTTATCACGAATTATGGCAGCCAGATGCAGTACAACAAGGGGTGGCAGATCGATCTCGTGTACCGCTTCAAGCACCGGCGGAATTACACGTTTGGCCGTCACCGGAAGTAGACGCGCGATTTAGCGCAAGAGAAAGGCCGTGCTTTCGCACGGCCTTTCTCATTTGGTACCGATCTGGGAATGGATTACGACTTCACCTTTTTGTCGCGCTCCTTGGCTGCATCCAGAGGATACTGCGGCTCGGTCATGCGCACCGGGTCGAGAATTTCTGAGATCTCCTGTTCGCTGAGCAATCCCTTCGAGCGGGCTATGGAGATGATGGACTGGCCGGTGGCGACCGATTCCTTCACGATTTCAGCCGCTTTGGCGTAGCCGATATAGGGGTTGAGCGCCGTCGCCAGAGAAACGGTGCTTTGCGCATATTGCGCGCAGCGCTCGGCATTGGCCGTGATGCCGGCCACGCAGCGGTCATTGAACTGACGCAGCATGTTGGCCAGAATCGTGATGCTCTGCAGCACGCTGTAGGCCATGGTGGGCATCATGACGTTCAACTCAAGCTGACCCGCCTGCACGGCCATGGCGACGGCGGTGTCGTTGCCGACGACCTGGAAGCTGACCATGGCGGCGAGTTCGGGCATGACAGGGTTGATCTTGCCGGGCATGATCGAGGAGCCGGGCTGCAGGCTGGGCAGATAGATCTCCGCATACCCGGTGTTGGGCCCAGAGGAGATCAGGCGAAGATCGTTTGAGATGCGGATGACTTCGAGCGCAATGCCGCGCAGCGCGGCGCTTACATCGGCCATGCAGGCGTTGGACTGCATCGCCCAGCGCATGTCGGCGGCCGGGGTCAGCTTCTGGCCGGAGATGCGGCTCAGCGCGGCCACGGCCTTGGCGCGGTAATCGGGATGTGTATTGATGCCCGTGCCGACGGCGCTGCCGCCGAGGCCCAGTTCGCGCAGGGAATCGGCCGCCAGCGTGAGGAACTTCTTGCCCTTTTCGATGGCCAGGCCATAGGCCGCGAACTCCTGCCCGAGGCGAATCGGCACCGCGTCCTGCATGTGCGTGCGGCCTGACTTCATCACATCATGGAACTCTTTTGCCTTGGCTTCAAAGGTTGCGGCCAGCTTGTCGAGCACGGGGTAGAGCGTTTCAAGAGCCAGCAAAGTGGCCACGCGCATGCCGGTCGGGAAGACATCGTTGGTCGATTGGCCGTAGTTGACGTGGTCGTTGGGATGCACCTGCGCGTATTCACCCAGCTTGCCGCCCAGAATCTCATTGGCGCGGTTGGCGATGACTTCGTTGGTGTTCATGTGGAAGCTGACGCCCGCGCCCGCCTGAAAAACATCCACCACGAACTCGGCATTCCACTTGCCGTCCATGACTTCCTGCGCGGCCTTGCGGATGGCTTCGGCGCGGGGCGCTTCGACCAGGCCCAGCTCCTGGTTTGCTTCGGCGGCGGCCTGCTTCACCATGCCGAAGGCGCGGATCAACTGCGGATGCGCACGCATGCCCGAGATGGGGTAATTCTCCACGGCCCGTGCGGTTTGTGCGCCGTAATAGGCATTTGCAGGAACCTCGACAAAACCCAGTGAATCTTTCTCTTTACGCAACTCCGTCATGCAGACAATTCTCCTGATCGAATGGCAATGTGAAATTCAAAAAAGTGCAAAACAGCCGTTGAATGTCAACTTTTGAGTATAGCGAGTTACGGCTGTGCTTTCAGGAATGGGCCCAGCCGGACTCCGCATCGTCTAAGCTACTGGTATGGAAAGCTCCAGGTCCTACAGCACCGACGTGCTGGTGATTGGCGCCGGCCCCACGGGACTCGCCTGCGCCATTGATGCCCAACAGGCTGGCTACCGCGTGATGGTGGTCGATAAAGGGTGCCTGTGCAATTCGCTCTTCCACTATCCGTCGCACATGACATTTTTCACGACGTCAGAGCTGCTGGAGATTGGGAATATCCCGTTCCCGAGTCCCCATGCCAAGCCGAATCGCAATGAGGCGCTGGAATACTACCGCAAGGTCGCGATGCATTACCGGCTCGATGTGCGGCAGTATCAGACCGTTCTCTCGGTGGACGGGGAGGATGGGGATTTTCGCATTCTGACATCTGATCGCTACGGACGTGAACGCACATACACTGCGCGCAAGCTGATTCTTTCCACGGGCTACTACGATCTTCCGAATAATCTGAATGTCCCCGGCGAAGAGTTGCCGAAGGTGATGCACTATTACACCGATCCTCATCCTTACTACGATCAGGATGTACTGGTGATCGGCGGCAAGAACTCGGCGGCCATTGCGGCGCTGGAGCTGTGGCGGCACGGCGCGCGTGTGACTCTGGTGCATCGCGGGCCCGAGATGCACCGGCACGTGAAGTACTGGATCAAGCCGGACATTGAAAACCGCATTAAGAATGGCGAGGTGCAGGGTCTGTTCAGCACGCGCGTCGTGGAGATTGGACTCGACACGGTGACGCTTGAAACGCCAGATGGTCTGAAGATTGTGCCGAACGACTTTGTCTTTGCCATGACGGGCTACAAACCGGACTTCAGATTTCTGGAATCGCTCGGCGTGCGGATCGAAGGGCCGGACCGTATGCCGGTCTTTGATCCCGAGAGCCTGGAGAGCAATGTGGCCGGCATCTATCTGGCAGGCGTAATTGTCGCCGGTGCGCGCACCAATGAAATCTTTATAGAGAATGGCCGCTTTCATGGGCGGCAGATTGCCAGCGATCTGGCGATTAAACTTGGCGCGCAGCCGCAATCGGTTGCGGAGGTGCGACCGGGAAGATGAAAAGCCGATTGGCGTCGTGGCTGCGAAGGGTGAGTCCTCGCTCGGTGCGCGGGCAACTCATCGTCGGCCTGGTTGTGCTGGAACTCGTGGTTCTGGGACTCTTCGTCATGCTATTGCTGCGTGCCGAGCAGTCTGAGCTGCGCGTGCGTACAGGGCGGCGCGCCATATATGAAGCCAGCCTCTCGGCAGCCGAGGCCGCAGCCGCGCTGCGAGATGGCGACACCGGAGACCTGGCAGGCGTGATTGCAGGAGCACGGCACGATCCGGGAATTCAGGGCATCGAGATTCTTGACCCCTCGGGCAAAGTGCTGGCCGTCAGTCTCTCGGGTAAATCTCCCTTCCCGGCGCTGAGTCTGAGCCAGGCAGCAGGCTCAAACAAGCCGCTGCTCAGCATTGACCACCACGGCAAGGTCAACGCCGCCATTGCGGCGATGCGTGTTCACGGCACCTTGTATGGGTATGTGATCGTGCTGCCTTCTGAGGCCGCCGATCGTCATGAGTTGCATTCCACGCTGCGCATCACATTTTTTGCCGCGGTGATCGCGCTGGCCGGTTGTACGTGGCTGGCAGGCATTCTTGCCAATAGCCTCGCGCGTCCTCTGGTGCGCCTGCTGGATGCCACGCGCCAGTTGATTCTCAATCCTGAAGACAAGACCGCTTTGCCACTCCCGGCCAATGTCGACAACGAGATTGGAGAACTCACGGCAGCCTTTCATCGCTTGATCATGATTGTGCAGGAACAGCGCGCCCAGTCAGGCGAAACACTGGCGCTGCTGGACTCGATTCTGGCGAATGCGCCGATCGGGTTTATCTTTTTTGACCGGCGGCATCATGTGGTGCGCGTGAATACCTTTCTGGCCGGAACGGATGCGCATCATCTCTACCGGTATGTCGGCAAAACAGCAGTGGAGATATTTCCGGGAGAAGCAGGCGCGAGCCTCGAAGAAGCGGTGAGTCGTGTGCTTGCCAGCGGCGAGCCAGTGCGCGATCTTGAGTTGACCGCAAGCTTGCAGGGCAACGCGGCCCGCGCAAGAACGTGGATTGCTCACCTTTATCCCATTCATACCGAAGACGAACAGGTTCGCTGGGTTGGAGCCGTTCTGGTGGACACGACCCAGCGGCACCAGGCTGAAGAAGCGCTGCGCAAGAGCGAGAAGCTGGCAGCGGCTGGACGTCTGGCTGCCTCCATCGCGCATGAAATCAACAATCCTCTGGAAGCTGTGACCAATCTGCTCTATCTGCTGCATCAGGCGGACCTCGACGAAGACTCCGCGCGCTATGTCGCGATGGCGCAGCATGAGGTAGCTCGCGTCTCTGAGGTTGCGCAGCAGACGCTGCGGTTCTACCGGCAATCCACTTTGCCGAGCGAGGCCAGGCTGAGCGAATTGATGGACTCCGTGCTGGCGCTGCACCAGGGGCGGCTGGTGTCTTTGCAGATCAAGGTGATTCGTGAATACGAAGACACCGTGCCACTCTTCTGCTTTGCGGGCGAAGTGAGGCAGATTTTCACCAATCTGGTGACCAACGCGGTAGATGCCATGATGCCCGGCGGGGGCCATCTTACCGTGCGCATTCGCCCCGCCCGCAGCCAGAGAGAGCCCGGCCAGCGTGGCGTGCTGGTCACGATTGCCGATACCGGGTGCGGCATTGACGGCGATCATCTGCCGCACATCTTTGAGCCGTTCTATACAACCAAGGATGCGACGGGAACTGGCCTGGGACTTTGGGTGAGCGCTCAGATTTTACGCAAGCATCAGGCAGCCGTCGCTTTGCGCAGCTTTGCCGCTAAGGGAGACCGCAACAATAGGGCCACGGGCACGGTCTTTCGTATCTTTTTCCCGCATCTGGAAGAGCCAAAGGCCATTGCCTCCGCTCCGGAATAGCGTCGGCAGTTTAGTCTTGTGGCTTCCAGGTGCTGGGCTGTATCCGGGATAGGGAACAGCTTGAGGGGGCAGGGCGCTGCTGGCTGCGCTCGCGGGTGACGTGAAAACGCTGCAGATGCAGATAGCGCACGCGCAGGCCATCCAGCGTCGTAGGTTGATGTCGAGGAATGCGCCCCACCTCTACCAGAACCAGCAGCGCGGCTTCGCTAGGGTGGTCCAGGCTCTGCGCTACGCCCACTCCCAGAATGGCCGGGTCGTGCATCAGTTGCCCGGTGTACCGCTGCGCGATTTGCCTGGCATGCGCCAGGCTGCTGGGGGAGAGATGTAGTCCGTTCGGCGGCAGAGGTGCTCGGGGAGCCTTGCCTTGCGCGATGGCCGCAGGCGTAGAGACGATGACCTGCGTGCGCACGCCATCCAGCACCAGCGGAACGGGCATGTTGCTGTGAGCTGCGCTGACGTAAAGAATCAGTGCGGGTTTTCCGCGCTCGTCCAGACTGGCTCCGGCTGCTGCACCCAGAATGCTTCCGGCTGGGACGCGATGCAGAAACTGTTGATACTCCGTGGAAGAGAGAACGGACTGTATGCGTCGCCGCCAGATTTCAGGAATCACAGGAGTCTGGCGCCCTCCGCCCTGGCCGTAGTGAATGCATGTGATGGCATGCGGCTTCGTCGTTCCGACCAGTTGCAGTGGGCTGCCCACGGCACCGCCCAATTCTGAAAGCACATCATGAATCGGATTGACGAGACTCAGAGTTTTGCCGTCTCCGTTGGTGCCTCCGGCAAAATACATGCCAATGGCCTCGGCATTTCTTGCGTCGAGCACGAGTGCGCCTGAGTCTCCGCTGTCGGTGAAGTCCGCGCCCTCAATGGCGATTTGCCCATGAAAAATTTTGGCCCCGTAGGGCTGCGTCTCCGCGCAGTCTTTGTAGTAGTTCACCTTGACGGCGAGCTCAACCGCGCTGATGTGGGAGCAGGTCAGACCTGTGGTGCGTCCGCTCTTGACCACTGGCATGTCAAAGTTATCGGGCTCGAGTGTCTCTCCCTCACCCGTCATGGGCGGAGCAGGCGCAAGAATGCCATCATGCAAGGAACCTAGCTCAAGGATGGCCCCGCTGGAGTCGATGGCTCCCGGATCGATGCTGGCCAATGCCGCATCGACGTTGGTAGATCGCGCGCTCAACGGCAAATAAGCGCGGAGTCTGCCCACGGCATGCAGCCGGGTCGATGCGTCGCTGAGCGGGATGCATGCGCCATCCATCAGGCCGGGCTGGTCGATGACGTCGCCGATCTTTGCCTGGTCGGACTCGGCAAAGACGTGGTTGTTGCTGAGAATGAATTTTTGCCCGGCGTCATCCTCTACCAATGCGCCCAGTGTTCCTCCGCAGCAGTCGGCGATGTAGCTCTTGCCCGCTGGCGTGGTGTAAGTGTCGTAGTCGTTGTCATTGCCTCCGGAGCTGCCCAGCAGCGCATGCTTGCCCTGCACGGCCTGATGCGCGGCCGGGGTGCTGTTGAGCCCATGATCGTTGATGAGGATTTTGCTGGAGGCGATGGTCTGGGTGCCGTTCACGGCGGCGATGAGGTAGACCGCGGACGAGGAGGGAAGTCTCTCCGGCGCCGTGTAGGTCACCGTGCAGGTGGTGTATTGCTGGTCAAAGTGCTCGCAGTTGTTGGCCGTGAGCGCGCCTAGTCCGCTGCTTGAGCCGGTGCCTGCTGCATCGGAGGAGAGCGACCAGTTGACGCTGCCTGCGCCGACTTCAGTGATCTGGGCGCTGGCTCGCAGGGAAGACCGAAGCGAGAGAGTGGCGACTTCTGGAAGCAATGGCTGCACAAATCCCGGATGGATGCGCAGGGCGATGGCAACTGAACGGGAGGGATCACTGCGGAGTGCGGCGGTCACCCGCACCGTAACCAGATTGCGCGACAAGGCATTCGGGGGAGTGTAAATCCCCTTGGCGCTGATGCGGCCCTCGCCGAGCGTCTCTGCGTTGTCACCGCTTTCCACTGACCAGCGCACCGGCGCAGGTTCACCGCTGAGCGCAAGCGCGCTCAGAGAGACCTGCTGATTGGTGCTCATGTCCGAGGCCGTGGAGGTGATGAAAAATCCTGCTTGAGACACGCCTGGGGAGTAGCCTAAACCTCCGCAGCCAGCGAGGGCCAGAAGACCAAGGGGCAGCAAACTGAGCAGCTGCGGCCACAAATGCGAAAGTTTGCGAGGCTTCATTGGAAACCGCTTCCTCAACGGCTGCAAGCGGCAGCGGCGAGCGGGCAATTTATGAAATCACCCGCCGCAGAAATCCGCGCACGCCAAAGTAGCCCAGCGCAGCCAGCGAAAGCAGCAATGCGCCCACAATCGCAGCGTAACTCATGTGAGGCACATTGGGCGTGAGCGCGGCGCGCAGCCCTTCGCTCATATAAACAATGGGATTGAACAGCACGGCAATCTGCAGCCAGCGCACCTTGGCCAGCAGCGCCCAGGGGTAGTAGACGCAGCCCAGAAATGTGATGGGCACCACGACAATCGAGAAGATCAAGCCGATCTGTTGCGGTTTGACGTTGGCGCCGATAGTGAGCCCCATCGCGCCCGAGACGAGGCTCGAAAGTAGTAGTATGGCCGCCAGCATGAACCAGTTCTCAATGTGTACCTTCACCGGCGAGGCAGGAATCAGGTATGCCAGCGGAAGTACCAGCAGCGCGGCCAGAATGCTCTGGATGGCGCTGAAGCAGACCTTCTCAATGGCAACAGCACTGACCGGCAGCGGGCACATCACACGATCATCGATCTCGCGCGTTACTCCAAACTCAGTGGAGAGTGGCAGCGCCACGCCGGCAATGCCGCTGAACATGATGGCGACCGCCATGAGGCCGGGCAGCAGAACCGTGGCAAAGCCCGCACCTCCCATCGCGCTCGATTGGCCGATCTTGGGAAAGAGATAGGTGAAGACAAAGAAAAACAGCAGCGGCTGCATCACCACTCGCACCATGAACGCGCCCAGCTCACGGCTCAGCACGCGCAAATCGCGGCGCACCAGCCCCAGAAAAGCCGTGGTAAAGGAAACACGATGTTCGCTACTCACGCAGGTCCCTCCCCGTCAGGCGAATGAAAACGGTCTCCAGCGATGGCTCGCTGATGGCAATGTCGCGAACGCCATAAGGCTGCGCCATCTGCACAATTTGCGGCAGATGCTCCCCGGAGGCTTCGCCGGAGCCCTGCATGAAGAGCCGCAATCCCTCGGGTGTCGCCTCCACGCAGTTCACGCCGGTCAACTGCTCCAGTTGTTGCTGGAGCGATCTAAGCTCAGTTTGTAACAGTTTCAGATCTAAAATGCGGTCCGCGCCCAGCGTGCGCTTGAGCATCTGCGGAGTGTCGAGTGCGAGCAGCTTGCCGTGATCAATGATGGCCACGCGCTCGCACAGTTCATCCGCCTCTTCCATGTAGTGCGTGGTGAGCACGACTGTGATGCCCTCCTGCCGCAGCGCGCGCACGGCATCCCACATGGCGATGCGGCTCTGCGGATCGAGCCCCGCGCTTGGCTCATCCAGAAACAGCACGGCGGGCCGGTGCGCAATGGCGCGTGCAATTTGAATGCGCTGCTGCAGGCCGCCGGAAAGCTGCACGGGGAAGGCTTTGCGCCGTTCAAAGAGCAGAAACTGCTTCAGCAGCGTTTCTGCGCGTTCGCGTGCCTGCCGGGCAGAGAAGCCAAAGTAGAGGCAGTGGTAGTAGAGATTTTCGTAGATCGTCAGCGAGCGATCGAGGGTGTTGTATTGCGGCACCACGCCAATGCTGCGCCGCGCCAGAGCGGGCTGCTCGACAACGTTTACCCCCGCAATATTGACGGTACCGCTGGTTGGTAGAATGCGCGTGGTGCAGATGCCAATGGTCGTGGTCTTGCCAGCGCCATTGGGCCCGAGCAGCCCGAATAGCTCGCCTTCTTTTACCGAGAGATCGACACCATTGACTGCCGTCACTCGCTGTTGCTTGTCCTCATAGATCTTGCTGAGCGCTTCTATCGAGACGATCAATCGTGACCTGCCGGAAAAAGGTTTCGACACATTAGAGCATTTTCCCTGTTCCTGTAGGGATTCTAAATGCAATACGGTGCAGCTTTTCTTGACGGAAAAGCTGCATCGGCATGATCACTTCGCGATACATCTACAGGGAAAATGCTCGATACGGGCGGCCTTAGGGGCGTCGTAACGGTCAAACCAAAATTGCCGGGATCAAGAGCGGATTATGCCGCATGATTTTCTGAGGACGAAAGCATGGAAGGCGAGCCGGCAGAGGCCGGCATCACGCGTACCTCACCGGCATGGGCAGCACGCATGCGCCGCAACTCGCGAGGGCTCAAGGGCCGCAGGGTTTCGAGGGAGTAATAAATGTGGGAGCCGCAGTCCAGGCAGACCTTGTAGGTCTCCTGCTCGAGTGTAAACATGCGGGTCAGACGCTCATGATGGCATCCAAAAAAGAAGCTTACGATCTTTGCCAGGACGTCTGCCAGAAATTGCATGCCCAGCCTCACTTTCTGCGCGCCCTCGAAATATCCGAGGGCACTGTTGCAGATATAAGATGCTGGCCGGGCTCATAAAGTCGCTCACGGGGCTTAGTCCGTGGTCTGTAGGACGATCTTGCCGAAGTGCTCGCCGGCCTGCATGCGCCGCAGAGCGTCGGGAAGTTCGCGGAAACCAAAGACTTTGTCGACCACAGGACGAATGTGATTCTGCGCGAGCGCGCGATTCATGGCCTCAAAATTCGCGCGCGAGCCCACGTAAATGCCCTGCAAATGAACCTGCTTGTGCAGGATGGCCGGAATATGCACGGGTTCCTTCGACTGGCTGAGGACGCCAATCTGCGCGACTGTGCCGCCCATGCGCACAGCCGTCAGCGATTGTGCAAAGGTGCCCGCACCGCCCACTTCCACCACCACATCGGCCCCCAGGCCGCCGGTCTGTTCCAGAACCCATTTCGCCCAGTCCGGCGTGGTTCGATAGTTGACGCCCGCATCGAGCCCCAGCGTTTGGGCGCGGGCCAGCTTCTCATCGCTGCCGGAGGTGCCGATCACCCGCGCTCCCATGGCCTTAGCCAATTGCAGCGCAAAAATGGAGACGCCGCCCGTACCCTGAATCAGCACAGTTTCTCCGGCCGTGAGATGGCCTGCCGTCACCAGTGCGTTCCAGGCCGTCAGCGCGGCGCAGGGCAGGGTGGCGGCCTCTTCAAATGAGAGATACTCGGGGAAATGGACAACGCCCTCGGCGTTGAGCAGCACATGGGTGGCGAGCATGCCGTCGATGTCGCCGCCGAGCGCGCCGCGCACTTTTTCTGGAGTGGGACGGCCGTCGAGCCAGTTCTGCATGAAGATGCCGCAGACGCGATCCCCCGGCTGCACGCGGGTGACGCCTTCGCCCACGGCGGCAACAATACCGGCTCCGTCGGATGCGGGAATGCGCGGCAAATGCATCTTCGGGTTGTAAAGGCCAAGCGTGACCATGAGGTCACGGTAGTTCAATGAGGCCGCCTTCACTTCCACCAGAACCTGTCCGGGCCCTGGCTGCGGCGTGCGGTGGTCTGTGAGTGCCAGATTCTCAATGCCAAAAGCGGGGATTGTCCAGGCTTGCATGAGGGGTTCTCCTTATTCGTAACGAAGCTGGTTACCAGAAAAGTGCCGTGCGGCGTAGCATGGAGTCATGGCACGAGGATGGGAAAGCAAATCGGTGGAAGAGCAGATGGCGGAGCAGGCGGTCAGCCCCGTGAAGCCTGCGGTCAAAGACCCGGCACGCGAACGCAAGCGGCGCGATCTGGAGATGCAGCGGGAGTACATTCTCAACCAGCGCACCTCGCATGCTGACCGGCGCGCGGCGCTCGAGGCGGCGTTGCAGCAGATCGAAGATCAGCTCAAAACGCTCGACTGAGGTCCGCGCGCCCATCGCCGTTTTACTCCCGGTGAAAGAGCAGGGAATTGGCCTGGTGAATGGAGGTCAGCAGCACGTGTGCCACGTTCACGTGGGCCGGCCGGGTGGCCGCCCACACAATCGCATCCGCCACATCGGCCGCGGTGAGCGGCGTGAGCCCCTGGTACACCTTGCCCGCGCGCTCCTTGTCGCCACGAAAGCGCACTTCGCTGAACTCGGTCTCGACCATGCCCGGATCCACACTGGTCACGCGCACCGGAGTGCCAAGCAGGTCCATGCGCAGGCCGTCATTGATGGATTTAAGGGCCGCCTTGGTCGCGCAGTAGACCGCGCCGTTCGGGTAGGTCATTTCGCCGGCAGTTGAGCCGAGGTTAATGATGTGGCCTCGTCCGCGCGCCACCATGCCGGGCGTCACACAGCGCGTAACATAGAGCACGCCCTTGATGTTGGTGTCGATCATCTCTTCCCAGTCCTGCAGCTTGCCGGTGTAAAGCTTGTCGAGACCGCGGCTCAGGCCGGCATTGTTGACCAGGACGCCGATATTGCTCCATGGCTCAGGCAGCGCACCGATGGCCGCTCCGACTGCATCGGAATGACGCACGTCCAGCTCGATGGTGCGCACATCGGCCGCACCGGCCTCGCGGAGCTTCGGCTCCATTTCCTTGAGGCGTTCCATGCGGCGTGCGGCCAGCAGAAGCCGCGCACCCTCGGCCGCGAAGGCGTGCGCGCAGGCCTCACCAATGCCAGCGCTGGCGCCGGTAATGAAGACGACAGTGTCTTGCAATTTGTTCATGGCATTCATCCTAGCTTAGTTCCTGGGGGCACTTAGTTGTTTCCACGCTTGCGGCCCGCAACCGTTTTGGCGAGCTGGTAATAGCCGCCCGCCCAGTCCGCATCCTGCATTCCTTCCGTCATCGCCTGTTTCAGATGCTCATGAAACTGATGTGCCAATGGGGCGGGCACATGCGCGCCCCGCGCGGCCTCAAGAAACAGGCGCGCATCCTTTTCGCCAAGAGCGATGGTGCCGCCGGGTGTCTCCGGCGGATGCAGCATGAGTCCGCCATACATCTCGACAAACGGCGATTGGAAAAGCCCTTGATTCACCACCTGCAAATAAGTCGCCGGTTCGATGCCATTCGCTTCGGCAAAGACAAATCCCTCGGTCAGCGAGGCGATCATGGCCGTAATCATGAAATTGCCGCCAACCTTCATGGCGTGCGCGCTCCAGGGCTGCTCGCCGACGACCGTCACGCCGCGGCTGTAGCGTTCTACCAGTGGCCGCAGTTTGGCGAGCGAGGCATCTTCACCGGCAAGCACGCTCCAGAGCTTGCCCGCCTCGGCCACATGCGGACGCCCAAAAACCGGCGCGCCGACGAAAGGCCTGCCTGCTTGCTGGTGAGCTTCTGTCAAGCGTTGCGATGAGGCGACGCTGATGGTACTGAGGCAGGCATGGATGGCTCCTGAGGGCATCGCTTTCAGAGCGCCTTGCTCAAGAAAAACATCTTCCACGGCGGCATCGTTCAGCAAAATGCTGAAGACCGCTTCCGCTTCCTTCACCGCTTCCTGAGGAGTTGCGGCGACCTTTACGCCTTCACTGCGAAGGGCTTCCGCTGTGGACAGGGTTCGATTCCACACAGTGATTTCATTGCCCGGCAGCAGATGTTTGAGGATGGCCACCCCCATCTTGCCTAATCCCAGAAATGCGATGCGCATAAAGCTCCTTCGTCTTGAAGTGAAACGAGACTTGCCTGCTATTTTGGATGAATCGAAATCTTTGCAGGAATCAAGCCGGGAGAATTCATCCCGACCTCATAAAAACATCGGGCCGCCTCAGCAATGCTGTTGCGGCCCGAAAGAGGTGTTGTCGCCGCTCAGTACGGCTGCGGCGGATTAGAGACTCCCGTGGGGTTTGCCGGTGGCGGCGGGGTCGCAGGCGGTGGGGCCTGTTGCTTCGTTCCGATGGCGGCGCCGCTCACCACCAGTTGTACGCGGCGGTTTTTGGCGCGTCCGGCAACGGTGTTGTTGCTGGCCACCGGGTCGGCCTCGCCATAGCCTTTGGCTGAGATGCTGTTCGCCTTCACGCCCTGCGAGATGAGAAACTTCATCACGGCATTCGCGCGTTGATTTGAGAGCTTCTGATTGAAGGCTGCCGAGCCCACATTGTCGGTGTAGCCCTCCACCTGCACCTTCAGGCCGGGGTAGGTCATCAGAATGCCGGCGATGCGGGCCAGCTTGATCTGCGCGCTGGTCTTGATCTGGTAACTGCCCGTGGCAAAAACCACGTCAGACATATTCACGATGAGCCCGCGCGCGCTTTCGCGCGTGGCCAGCACAGCGTTCAACTGCTGCTCCAGCCGGTTGCGCATTTCAGCGGTCTGCCGCTGGGCGGCCGCGGCCTGTGCCTGGGCTTGCTCGGCCTGCTGCTCGGCGGCTTGCTGTTGCTGCTGTGCATGCTGCGCGGCCTGTTGCGCCGCCTGCGCCTCTGCCTCGGCCTGTTGCTGCTGGGCGGCCGCCTCTTTGGCTGCCAGCGAGGCTGCGGCGGCCTGCTTTTGCGCTTCGAGAGCATTCTGCCGTTGGCGAGCCTCAAAGGCTTCCCGCGCGCGCCGCTCGGCTGTGAGACGTGCATCCTCGGCGGCTTGCACCGCTTCCCGGGCAAAGGTGACTTCAGCGGAGCGCTGACCGTGGTCGTTATCGAGCGCGAGGGCCTGCTTCAGGTTTTGCTCGGCGCGGGCCAGAGCTCCGGCAGCGTAAAGGCCTGCCTTGGCGGAGCGGGCAATCTGCACAGCGTTGCGGGCCTCATAAAGCTCAAGCGGAGACTGGTTGCCGCTGCCAATGGGATAAGTCACCAGATGACTGCCTTCGCTTTGCACATAAGCGCCGCGCGGCAGCACGGAGTATTGCGTGGTTCCCGGCTGACCATTTGCGGATGCATTTTGCATCACCACCACGTCGCTGGGAATGTTCACGGCAAAATAGGGTTCGGCGCTCACCATCAAGCCAAAGGATTGCAGGCTGGTGGTCACCTTGAAGTTGCTGCGGCCTTTGTGGTCAGGGATCACCTCGGTCAGGTTTTGGGGACGTCCGTCGGGGGTGATGGCCCACAGTACGTAGGTCAGGTATTCAGGGCCGAAGCTATAGGCCGGGACGAGGCCATCGAGCTTTACGTGAATGGAGGTGAGGCCGCCACGCACATTCACAATTGCCTCGCCGCTCGCGCCGGGCAACAGCGTCGTATTCTCCATGGGAACCTTGACGGAGCGCCGGATGAGATAGTTCATTGCCGGAATGGTGCGTGTGACCTGTTTTGCCTGATAAAGCGGAATGGCCGGCCCGGATTGCGCCGTCGCGGCCACCGTAGAAACCAAAGCCAGAAGACCTGTTGCCAAAAGGGTTCGCATCTGCGATTTTTGTTCCTTTCACGGATCCAACTGCGGACATGATAAGGCTACATGCCATGACCCGGCCCATCCAAGATGGATGCCGGAACTACCGGGAAGGGTGCCTGTTTTCAGTCGGATAGGGGGAAATTGGAAGGGGAGAAGGGGGATCTCCCGCCGGATGGGTAAGCCCGGAGCCGCAGCGAGCCAATCTCAGGCGCTGGGATCGACAAGATGATGGGCAATGGCAAACATGGCGAGTTCCAGCCTCGTCGAGACGCCCGTCTTGTCAAAAATGTTGGAGAGGTGGCGCTTGACCGTTTCCTCGCTGAGCGTGAACTGCTTGGCGATGTCGCGATTGCTGCAGCCTTCGACGATGCATCCCACCACTTCCATTTCGCGGGGAGTAAGGCCATAGGTCTTGCGCTCAGGCGTGGCGGCCTTCTGCATGAGGTCATGGAGCGCGCCTACCAGGTTGACGACGCGCTTGCCGCCGATCCAGTAGTCGCCGGACGCCACCGAGAAGATGGCCTCAGTCAGATGATCGGCCAGCGCGTCTTTGAGAACGATGCCGCGCGCGCCAATCTGCAGTGCTTCAATGATCTGCTGTGTGCTGATCTGGCTGGTGAGCAGAATGATCTTCACCGAAGGCGAGCCGCTCATAATGGAGCGCATGGCTTCCAGGCCGGGCAGGCGCGGCATGGCAAGGTCAAGCAGCAGAATGTCCGGCAGCAGTTCGAGTGTCTGGGTAATGGCCTCATCGCCGTCGCCAGCCTCGCCCACCACCTCCACCTGCTCTTCGCCGGCGAGCATGTTCCGCACGCCAATCCGGACCACCGGGTGATCGTCCGCCAGCACAATGCGAATCGCAGAAGCGCCGCCGCGGCGCAAAGGGGAAGTCGTTGGAGATGTCTGTTTTGTTTTCATAGCAACTTACTCGCAAGGATAACGGATACCCGCTCATACTCTGCTTTCAATCTGGCCAACCCGTGTTTGAGATCATCCAAAGAGTCAACCTCAACTTCAAGGTTGCGGGCTGCTTCTTTCAATGCCAGCGCGCCCGCCATGCCCGCCGCTCCCCGCAGGGTGTGCGCCTCGCGTTTGGCGGCGGCCATGTCGCCGGCGTCCATCGCGTGCTGGATCAGCTCAATGCGCTTGCCCGCGTCGGCCAGCATGGCATCGAGAAATTCCTGTAATGCCGCAATCTGCATGCTGCTTTTGAGCTTCAGAAAGACGCTTTTATCAAGAGGGGCCAACGGATGGTTGCGGGCAGGCTTTATCTCGGCGTGCGATGCGTCCTTCAGCGTGTTTTGCGCAGAACGGCACAGGTTTTCGAGCGTGGTTCGCAGGCCCTCCAGCGGCAATGGCTTTTGTAACACCGCGATGTAGCCTTCTACCGCCCTGGGGGTGGCGGCGGACATGGCAATGCGAGGCGCTTCGGGCCAGCGCAGCGCCAATTGCCGGGCCAGAGCCGATCCTTGCACTCCTGGCATCTGCAAGTCCGTGAGGATCAGGTCGGGATGCCATCCGGCCGGCAATGGATCGTGACATGCGCTTTCGCCGCTGGCCCGCTGCTCCACCTCAACGCCTTCCGACTCCAGCAGCAGCGTAGTCAATGAAAGGCTCACCGGATCGTCATCGATCACCAGAACGCGCCGCAGAGTCTCGATCTTTGGTGTGACAGAAGGCAGCATGCCTGGCCCCGAGGAATTCGAGGAGCATTCTTTCACACCCTATGGTCCCCTGCGCAAGTGAACTGGAATTCTCTCATCGGGCTCTCCGAAGCTCGCAGCAGCATCCCACAGCCAACAGGCCACGGCGAATTGCATTAAAGTGGCGAGAAGACTATGACAGCCGATCCCGCAACGCCGAATCCGGAAGAGAGCGACCTTCAGGCGCAGATTGCCGAGCTTCGCCGCCGTGTTTCGCATTTGGAAGAGGTATTGGCGGCGCAATCGTCATCCGCGCCCGCAGCACGCGCGGGAGAGCCTGCTGCCGTGCTCGCGGAGCCTTCGCTGGAGAGCAGAATCGGTTCGCAGTGGCTCAATCGCGCCGGAATCCTGGCCGTGCTGGTCGGCGTAGCGCTCTTTCTCAAACTCGCGATTGACAACCACTGGCTCGGGCCGGCAGCGCGCGTGGCCGTAGGGCTCGCTGGCGGAGTGGTGCTGTATTTGCTCTCAGAACTCTTCCGGCGGCGCAACTATGCAGGCTTTTCGTTTTCACTGAAGGGCATCGGCTCTGGCGTGTTCTATCTCTCGCTCTGGGCTGCCTTTACGCTGCTGCATCTATTGTCCGCGCCGCTGGTGGCCGCTGGCATGTTGCTGGTGACGGCGGCCAACGGCCTGCTCGCCTGGCGGCAGAACTCGCGGGTGCTGGCATATTATGCGCTGCTGGGCGGCCTGCTGACTCCGCTACTGGTGGCCGATCATCACAATCATGAAGTCGCGCTCTTTGCCTATCTGCTGATGATGGCCGCGGGGGCGGCTGTGCTGGCGCTGCTGCGCGGCTGGCATGCGTTGCTGCTCACCGCATTTGTTGGCACTACGCTCTATGGCATCTGCTGGGCGTGGACCTATTATCGGCCGGCCGAGTTCTCTGTAACTCTTGCATTTGGCGCGCTCGCATTTGCACTCTTCAGCGGGTTGCCGATCCTTCTGGCTGGTCGTCCAGAGCGCAGTACCAGCCTCACGGCTCTTTCGTGTCTGAATGCGCTGGCCGGCATCGTCATGGCGGCGGAGCTGTTCACCGGCTGGCCCCGTGTCATGGTGATACTGCTGCTCGCTACGTTTTATTTTGCATGGGCGCGTACGCACTTAGGCCGCGAAGCCGATCCGATGCCCGCGTGGGTCACTGATCTGAATGCAAATGGCGCGCTCCTGTCCGCCGTCAGCTTCGCCATTCACCGGCTGTGGCACGGCGCAGCCTCATCGCCGGGTACGCACACTGGAGAACAGCTCAGCTATTCCTTCTGGTTCATGGGGTTTGGCGCAGTGCTGGTGGCGGTTGGATTTCGCCGCCGGAACACTGCCCTGCGCTGGCAGGGGCTGGTCCTGCTGTTTCTAAGCATGGCCAAGGTCTTTCTCTTTGACATTCGCCTGCTCAGCGAGACGTCGCGCGTCTTCAGCTTTCTGGGGCTCGGCTTGCTGCTGCTGGTGGTGAGCTTTGTTTACCAGCGGGACTGGCTCAAGCTGCGCAGCAGTTGAGCCAGCCGCCCGTTTGTGTCAGCGTATCGCCTGATCGACTTCATTGAGCCAGTCGGGCGACTTGAGAATCTCGCGCGGCCGCGAACCATCAGCCGGGCCCACGATGCCATCGCGCTCCATCATGTCGATCAGGTGCGCGGCGCGGCCATAGCCAATGCGCAGCCGCCGCTGCAGCAGCGAAGTCGATGCCTTGCCGAACTCCAGCACCAGCCGCACGGCATCCTCAAACAGCTCGTCGTTGTCATCATCACCGCCGCCGTCGCCATCCAGCTCGCGGCCCCGGTCATCCTTGGGCGCATCGAGGAAGCCCTGCACATACTCGGCTTCACCCTGCTTCTTCCAGAATTCCGTGACGGCAGAGATCTCTTTTTCCGTAACGAAAGGAGCATGCACGCGTTGCAGGCGCGAAGTGCCCGGCGGCAGAAAGAGCGAGTCGCCGCGGCCCAGCAGCGATTCCGCGCCGTTGGAGTCGAGAATGGTGCGCGAGTCCACCTTGGTCGCCAGCCGGAACGAAAGGCGCGACGGCACATTGGCTTTGATGAGGCCGGTGATCACATCCACCGAGGGCCGCTGCGTGGCCAGCACCAGGTGAATGCCGACGGCGCGCGCCATTTGCGCCAGCCGCGTAATGGCTTCTTCGACGTTGGCCTTGTCGAGCATCATGAGGTCGGCCAGCTCGTCGATGATGATCATGATGTAGGGCAGTGGCTTCTGCTCGGGATCGTCCTCAAAGAGCGACGGATTGTCGAAGAGCTTGTTGTACTGATCGAGATTGCGCACGCTGCGCGAGGCCAGCAGCTTCAGGCGGCGCTCCATTTCGCGCACTGCGTTGCGGAGCGCGTTCGCGGCCATCTTCGGCTCGGTGATGATCGGCGTGAAGAGGTGCGGAATGCCCTCATACATCCCCAGTTCCACGCGCTTCGGGTCCACAAGAATCAGGCGCACCTGATCGGGCGTGGCTTTGAAGAGCACCGACATGATCATGGCGTTGATGGCCACGGATTTACCGCTGCCGGTCGAGCCGGCAATCAGCACGTGCGGCATCGTGGCCAGATCGCTGGTCACCAGTTGCCCATTGATGTCTTTGCCGAGGGCCAGCGTCAACTTGCTCTTGGCGTTGGCAAAGTTTTCGGCCTCAATGATCTCGCGCAGCCAGATCGTCTCCCGCGTCTCATTGGGCACCTGGATGCCGACCGTACTCTTGCCGGCCATGCGCTCAATCAGAATGCTCTCGGCCCGCATCGCCAGGCAGAGATCGTCAGCAAGGCCGGTGACGCGGCTGTACTTCACCCCCGGTTCGGGGCGAAATTCAAAGGTGGTGACCACCGGGCCGGGATTGATGCGCACCACCTGCCCGCGCACATCAAACTCCGCGCACTTTTCCACGAGCACCTGGGCCTCGGCGCGCAGTTCCTCCTCGCGCACCACCTGCGTGTCATTGCTCTTGTGCAGCAGCGTGCTCGGCGGCAGCCGGTATCCGCTCACCGACTTTGGAGCCACGGTCACCGTGCGCAGGCTGGCATCGGCGCGCTCGCCGACGGCAATGTGCGCAGCCGGTACAGGGATTGGCTCGGGTTCGGGTTCCTGTTGCCAGACCGGCTCTACCGGTACTTCCTCCATGGGCTCCCGGCGAACGGCGCGGGGACGTGGTTCCACGCGCAGCTCGGGCACGGGTTCCGGTTCGGCTTCTGACTCCCAGGCAGGCTCCGCTGGAAGATCCGGCATGGCAAAGGGGCGGGCGGGAGCCACGGCTTGCTGCTGTTGCGCAGAAGCTGCTTCTTCAAACTCTGAGAATCTTGCCTGGCGGGTATAAACAGGCAGATTTTCAACTGCGCTGCTGTCTTCTTCGGGCGAAAGCTCCTGGCCTGAGGATTTGGCCCCAGCTTTCCTCTGCCGGGCGAGCGCACGCTCCTGCTTTTTCGCGAGTTTTGCTGCGATCTTTTCCTGTTTGGGGCGTGCGCGTGCCTCACGCCAGTTCTTCATCCGGTCGCGCCAGGCCAGCACAAAGGCCAGGCGCACGGCGAGCCATTCGCGGGCGGTGTTCAGGCTAAAGGTGGTGCAGAGGTAAATGGAGGCGGCGGTCAGCGCCAGCGTCACAATCCACGCACCGGTTGCGTTGAGCAGGCGGACCAGCGCATCCGCAACGATTCGGCCGGTCAGGCCGCTGGCGGGCAGCCCGCGCAGCCCCGGCACCGGGTGAGGGAAGAGCCCAAAGATGGCCGGCACAAACAACAAGGCCAGCGCCGCGCCCAGCAGCTTTGATTTTGGCGAGGCAATCGGCCGCGAACGCAGCCAGGCAAAGCCAAGGCCCCCCAGCAAAAGCGGCAGCAGAAAGGAGGCGAGACCCTCCAGTTGCAGCAGCAAATCGCTCAGATAGGCGCCGGTGACTCCGATCCAGTTATGGATGGGAGCGGCTTTTTCCGCGCCGTGTACCGCGCCGCGCACCGTATCGAATGAGGGATCTGTGGGATGGTAGGAAACCAGCGCCAGCAGCAGCAGCGTGGCGGTGACGAGGATCAGGAAGCCGATCAGCTCATTGAGCCGGCGGTTGCGCGTCGGAGTGATGACAATGCGTATGGGCTTCATTTGGATAGGCACACGAACATATCTCCTTCCGGCGCTCTGATAAACGCACCGAAAAGGCAATATGCCAGAACCCCAGAGCAAGTTCATTATCCCAAAGATAGGCGAAGGTTCTGCGAAAAAAGCCGGGAGGGTATCCGTAGAGAGAACAGCAGGGGAAAGTCTAAGGTTGGGAACTGCCGTAGACCGGCATGCCCTGGCTCACCTCAAACAGCAGCGCCGCCGCGCGTGTGGCATAGCTCGATTTTGGGTATTTTGCGTCCAGACGGGCGGCGATGCCGTTGGCATATTTGCGGTCTTCAGCGGCGCGCTTTGCGTTGCCGTCGGTCTCCCTCATGTCTCCGGCAGCGGCCTCGCGCCATGCGGCTTCATACAGCGCCCGGGCCGCACGGGGCGAGTCCGGGTACTTGTCCGCATAATGCAGATAGACTTGCGCCTCTCTTTCCGGACATTTCTCTGAGCCTTGCCAGTCGCCGCAAAGCTGGTTAGCGAGCAGTGCGTAGGCCGCATCGTAGGCCCATTGCGTATGCGGAAACATATGCATCACGGCGCGCATCTCGTTTTCGTCCATCAACTCGCGCATGTAGGGCTGCTGCGTGTGCGCGGAGGGCAGCGTGGCCGCATCGGCCTTCTGCAATTGCCAGCGGATATCCGCCGCGCGCCACATGGCCTCTGGTGTCAGCGGCGACTTTGGAAACATCTGGTAAACGCGCTGGTAGAGCAGCCGCGCTTCCATCGCCGCGCCGGGCGGAGGGTCCAAGTGCGAGGCGGCATCATCCTCAGCCTGCGCCGCTCCGAAGAGAATCTGGTCGCCCTGCGGGGTCGCTGCGGTCACGAGCCCCTGATTTCGTATCCATCCGGAGAGCGGCACGGTCTGGGTCTGCGCTGGCAACTCTGGTTCATCGATTGCGATGGACTCCTGCTGGTCCACCTTGGCGAAGATGCGCACCCATGAGCCGTTCTCGTCATTGATCACGACCTCTCGCCCCGGCGACACCGTGGTCAGCTTGCTCGACGAGGAGTCCGGCTGCAGGTAAAGATTCAATGGCTCAATGAGCGTGGCGAGCGCGCCGTTCGGAGCAGGAGGCGCAGGCCGGCGCCTTGCCTGTGCACAGGGCGCAAGCGCCAATGGGGCAAGGGCGAGCAGCGAAAGCAGACTCCTGTGCATGGGGCCTCTCACGAGTGCCTTCAGCATAACTCTGCCGCTCAGTCTGCGATGAGTTCCTTCAGTAATGCCGCTTCGACATTGCCACCGCTCATGATGGCCGCAGCCTTGCGGTAGGGAATCAGCTCTGTGCCGTGGAAGAGCAGTGCCGCCGTGGTGACCGCGCCGCTCGGCTCCGGCGTGAGCCGAGCCTCAAAGAGAAGCCGGCGCATGGCCGCGCGAATCTCCTCTTCGGTGACGGTGATAATGTCGTCCACGAATGCACGCACATGCTCAAAGTTGCGCTCGCCCAGGCTCTGCGTGCGCAGGCCATCGGCGAGGGTGCGTGTGGTCTTCTCCGCGGGCCACGCAACCAGCGTGCCCGTGCGAAAGCTCTCTTGCGCGTCCGCGGCAAGCGCGGGCTCAACGCCAATCACCCGCACCTCAGGCCGTGTATGCTTCACCGCGGCCGCCACACCGCTCAACAAGCCGCCACCGCTCACCGGAGCCAGTATCAGATCCACGCCCGGCAGATCTTCCAGAATTTCGAGTCCGCAGGTGCCCTGCCCGGCAATGATGGCTGCGTCATCATAAGGCGGAATCACAACGTAGCCCTCGCGCGCGGAGAGCTCCTCGGCCTTGAGCTTGCGTTCTGAGCTGGCCGGGCCAACTATGACGATCTGCGCGCCCAGCGCTGCGGTCGCGCGCCTTTTGATCTCGGGCGCATTCGAGGGCATCACGATGACGGCTTTGGTGCCGACCGCTCGCGCCGCATAGGCGACGCCCTGCGCATGATTGCCGCTGGAGTAAGTGATGACGCCGCGCCGGCGTTCTTCCTCGCTGAGCTGCGCAATTTTGTTGTAGGCCCCGCGCAGCTTGAAGCTGCCAATCGGCTGCAGCCCCTCAGCCTTGATCCAGACATCTCCGGTAAACTCCGGCCCGGTGAGCCGCACCAGCGGCGTGTGCGCAGCCACGCCGCGTATGCGTGTCTGCGCCTCCTGAATCTCGCTGAGCGTGACCAACACGTTGTTATCCTCGGCCCACAACGGTGCCTGCGCCTAAATCTCCAGAATCACCGGCATGATCAGCGGCCGCCGGCTGGTGTTCTTCTGGATATAGCGCTTGAGATCGATGCGGATCTTTTCCTTGATGACGCCGTAATCAGCCTTTTCTTCCGCGCTGGACTCTTCGAGCGTGCGCGCCACGACCTGCCGCGCTGTCTCGATCAGTTCCGGGTCGCCGCCGACGAACCCGCGCGAAATCACCTCGGGCTGCCGCTCGACCATGCCTGTCAGCTTGTTGATGGTGAGAATGGGAATCACGAAGCCGTCTTCGCTCAGATGACGGCGGTCACGAATGACCAGATCTTCCACCACATCGGCGGTAGAGCCGGAATCAATGCAGACGCGCCCCGCCGTGACCGTGCCGGTTTTGCGAATGTCGTCCCTGGTCAACTCCACCACATCGCCGTCTTCGATCACCATGGCGAGATCCACCACGCCCATGCTCTGCGCGATTTCCGCATGCTTCTTCAGGTGCCGGTAGTCGCCATGCACGGGGATGAAGAACTTCGGCCGCAGCAGGTTGATCATGAGCCGCTGTTCTTCCTGGCTGGCATGGCCGCTCACGTGAATCAATCCCGCGTGGCCATCGTCAAAGATGACGTGCGCATCGCGCCGGTAGAGATGGTCAATCACGCGATAAATGCTCTTCTCGTTGCCGGGAATCACGCGCGAGCTAAGCAACACGGTGTCGCCGGGCGCAATGCGGGCGTGCTTGTGGTTGTCCACGGCGGCCCGGCTCAGCGCGCTCATCGGTTCGCCCTGCGTGCCGCTGATCAGCACCATTACGTTTTCCGGCGCGTGATCAGCGATCTGCCCAGGGTGGATCAGCAATCCGTTAGGGATGTCGAGATAGCCGAGGTCCTGCGCAATCTCTGAAGACTCCACCATCGACCGCCCGATCACCGCCACCTTGCGGCCGTGATGAAACGCAAGGTCCATGGCGATGCGCATGCGGTAGATCGACGATGAAAAGCAACTGAAGAAAAGCTTCTTCTTCGTGCGCGAGAATATCTCATCCAGCCGCGGCTTCACTGACCATTCGCTCGGCGTATATCCCTGCCGGTCCACATTGGTCGAGTCCTGCAAAAGCAGCAGCACGCCGCGCTTGCCGTACTCGGCAAACTTGTGCAGGTCAAAGGCCTTGCCGTCGGGCGGCGAAAGGTCGATCTTGAAGTCGCCCGTATGCACCACGACGCCCACCGGCGTTTCAATGGCCAGGGCCACGCAATCCACCAGGCTGTGGGTGACGCGAATCGGCTCAATGGTGAAAGGCCCCAGCGTAAAGCGGCCGCCGGGCATCATCTCAATCAGTTCCGTCTCGTCGAGCATCTTGTGCTCTTCGAGCTTGCCTTCCACATAAGCCAGTGTGAACTCGGTGCCGTAAACCGGAACGTTCAGCTCTGAGAGAATCCAGGGCAGGCCGCCAATATGGTCTTCGTGGCCGTGCGTGAGCAGAATGCCGCGCACGTGCTCTTTGTTCTCAATCAGGTAGGTAATGTCGGGCACCACAATGTCGACGCCCAGCAGTTCTGACTCGGGGAACATCAACCCCGCGTCAATAACGACGATATCGTCCTGCCAGCGGAGGGCCATGCAGTTCATGCCGAACTCGCCCAACCCGCCCAGAGGAATGATCTGTAATTTTCCGTTAGTCATGAATTATCTTCGATGCTAGCAGGGTTCCGCCGCCGCTTCGCGAGCCAAAATGCGTTTCGTGGCAGCGAATCCCCCTCCTTTCGACCAAGCAGTGCCCAACCGGCACTTTTGCCCGTATCGTATGAATCTCCGCACCCTGGGGCATCCGGTCGCAAGTGGAAGGGAGTTCTCCCATATCCATTCAGGGAGTGCCGCTCCGAATCGCGCTATCGCAGCAAATCCTCGAGTGCCAGGCTCAGTTCTGTCTTTTCATCGCGATACTTCACAATCACCGGCGTGTAGACGCTCAGGCCCCACTCCGCCCCCATGCCTTTGCCGACGGCGCGGCCGCCGGGAACCACGACCGCATCCTCAGGGATGATGAGAGGCTTGTCGCCTTCCGCGCGAATCACCGTACCGTTCACCACGTCATAGACCGGAGTGCCGCGCGTCAGAATCGTTCCCGCGGCCAGTACCGCGCGCTTGCGCACGATGGTGCCCTCATACACGCCGCAGTTGCCGCCCACGAGTACATCGTCTTCCAGAATCACCGGGTTAGCATTTACCGGCTCAAGCACCCCGCCTACCTGGGCCGCCGCGCTCAAGTGCACGCGCTTGCCAATCTGGGCGCAACTGCCCACCAGCGCATGCGAGTCAATCATGGTGCCCTCGTCTACGTAGGCGCCCACATTCACATACATGGGCGGCATGCAGACCACGCCGGGCGCAAGATAAGCACCGCTGCGCACCGAAGATCCACCGGGCACGACGCGCACCTGATCCTGCGCCGCAAATCTGCGAGCAGGAAAAGTGTTCTTGTCCACGAAGGAAAGATCATTGCCGGACGCCGTCATCTGCCCCAGGCGAAAGCCCAGCAGAATGCCGCGCTTCACCCACGCATTCACGCGCCAGCAGGAAGGAGCCGCCGCGTCTGGCTGCGCCGCACGCACCGTGCCGGCTTCGAGCGCGCTGCGCAGGTCTTCAAAGGCCGCCATGGCCTCAGCGTTGCCTACGGCATCGGCACCGGCGGCAAAATACTTCTCAATGCGGGAGTAAAGATGGTTCTCGGTCACACCTTGAAGTTTATCAATTTGCGAGGCAGGCAGCCGTGAAGCTTTTCGTGCGGGTGCTGCTAGCGCTGCGGTACGGGAGTCTCCACCAGCAGCCCAAGCTCACCTGCCAGCCGCTCAAGCCGCGCGCGCGTGGCAGAGGAGACTGGAGTCATCGGCAGCCGGTAACGCTCCTCAATCCTGCCCATCATGGCCAGCACAGCCTTTACCGGTCCGGGGCTGGTCTCCAGAAAGTTAGCCTGCAGCAGGGGGAAGTACTTGCGATGCAGTTGCCGGGCCAGCGCCCAGTCATTCTGTACGGCTGCCCGCACCATCTCGGCCATCTCGCGGGGAATCTCATTCGACGCTACGGAAACCAGGCCGGCGCCCCCCAGCGCAATGGTGCCGAGCGCCATGTTGTCATCGCCGGAGTAGACCCGAAACGACTCTGGCGCGCGCGTTAGCAGTTCGCCAATCTGCGGCAGATTGCTACTCGACTCTTTGATGGCTGCGATGTTTGGTGCGGCACCCACCAGGCGCAGCACCGTCTCCGGCTCAAGGTTACAGCCGGTGCGGCTCGGAATGTTGTAGAGCACCACGGGCAGTTCAACAGCGCGGGCCACGGCCAGAAAGTGCTCATACAAACCCTGCTGCGTGGGCTTGTTGTAGTAGGGGTTGGCTACCAGAATGGCGGTGACGCCGGGAATCTGCGCTGCCTGCCGCGCATTTTCGACGGCCTGGCGCGTTGCGTTGTGGGTGCATCCGGCCCACACCGGCACGCGTCCGGCGGCTTGTTCGGCAATGATGCGAATCACCCGCAGCCACTCATCATGGGTCAGCGTAGGTGTTTCCGCAGTGGTGCCGCAGGCCACCAGCCAATCAATTCCGCTGGCAATCTGCCAGTCCACCAGCGCGCGCAGCGCCGGTTCATCGATACTTTCGTCCGCGCGAAACGGAGTGATCAGTGCGGTGCCGCAACCAGAGAGGTCCATCACGAAACGAGTCTATCGCAGCCGAGAGAAGCTTGCAGCGGCTTCCGCGGCCAATCTTCATAGCAATGCAAGCGATGAAGGGTAAGATACCTTTTAAGTCGCCATGATCTCAGTGCTGATTCTTACCCGCAATGAAGAGCAGGACCTGCCCGGATGCCTCGCCTCCGTCGCCTGGTCAGACGATGTGCATGTCTTTGACTCCATGAGCACGGATCGCACGGCAGAGATCGCTCGCGAACACGGAGCCCATTTCACGCAGCGCGCTTTTGACAACTACGCCCGCCAGCGCAATGCGGCGCTCGAAACTCTGCCCTTTCGCCATGCCTGGGTCTTTATACTGGATGCCGATGAACGGCCCACTCCCGCTCTGGCCGAGGAGATGCGGCAGATAGCTGCCCAGGCGCCGGAATCCATCGGCGGTTTTCGCATGCGCCGCCGTGACTTTCTGAATGGAACCTGGCTCAAGCACGCCCAGCTTTCTCCGTTCTACATCCGTCTGGTGCGCCGGGGCCGAGCCCGCTACGTGCGCGATGTAAATGAAATCCTTGAAATCGATGGGGAAGTGGGCGACCTGCGCGAGATGCTCGACCATTTCCCTTTCTCAAAGGGCATCACGCACTGGACGCAGAAGCACAATACCTACTCCACCATGGAGGCGCAGGTAGTCGCCGCAGGCGTCAGCCGTACTGAAGCCTCGTGGAAGACAGCCCTCTTCGGCAGGGATTTTCATGAGCGGCGGCGCGCGCAAAAGGCGATCTTTTATGGAATGCCGGGCCGCCCGCTCATCAAGTGGTGCTACATGATGTTTGTGCGCGGCGCGGTTCTCGATGGCGCCGCCGGCATCACTTACGCCAATCTGCAGGCGATATATGAGTACACCATCGTGCTCAAGACGCAGGAGATTATGCGAGGCTCGCAGGAGACACAAGCACGGCAGAAAACCGGAAATTAGCCGAGCTGCGCGGCAATTTCCTGAAACTCCCACACGCCATGCTTGTCGGCAATCCACTCGGCCGCACGCACAGCGCCTTCGGCGAACCCGCGGCGCGAGAAGGCTTCATGATGCAGTTCCAGGCAGTCGCTCTCTGAGCGTGCCTGCACCACATGCAGGCCAGAGGCGTCGCCCTCGCGATGCGAGGTGATCTCCACCTTGAGCTCAGGGTTTTCGCTCTCGAGAATCTGCTTGAGCGTCAAGGCCGTGCCGGAGGGCGCATCTTTTTTGTCGATGTGATGCGTCTCGGTGATCGAGTACTGGTACTGCGGCAGCGCTTTGGCCAACTCGCGTGTCAGCCGGAAGAGCGTCTGCACGCCTACGGAATAATTCGTGCCATAGAGCAGCGCTGCATTCTTGCGAAGCGCAAGGGAGCGCATGTCGTACAGGTGTTGGTACCAGCCCGTGGTGCCAACGACCATCCGCGCGCCGTTGGCCAGGCAGGCCCGCATGTTGGCTACCACGGCTTCTGGAGTCGTGAAGTCAATCACCGCGTCAAAGCCCGCCAGAAACGGCGCCGTCAGGGCTGCGGCGTTGCGGTTTTCTTCCTCGCCCACCACGCGCACGCTGTGGCCGCGTTCATGCGCCACGCTCGCCACCAGACTGCCCGTCTTTCCGCGTCCCAGCACCAGCAACAGCATGGAGTTTCCTTTCTGCTTCTCTATGAGCCTCAGGCCTGTGTCTTGCTGACCGTGTCCAGGTCAAAAATCTCCGGGTCGGCATCGGCAAAGAACTCCGCATGCAGCGCGCGCACGGCTTCTTCTACATCATCCTCTTCGATCATGAAGCTCATGTTGATCTCCGAGGCTCCCTGCGAAATCATGCGCAGATTTACATCCTTGACCGCCGTGAAGACGCGGCCGGCAATTCCATTGTGGCCGCGCACGTTCTCGCCAACCAGGCAGACCAGCGCCTTCTTGCCCTCATATTTCACGTCGGCCAGCTTGCTCAGGTCCGCGGCAATCTCGGGTAGTTTCTCGTTTGAGTCCACGGTGAGCGATACGCTGACTTCAGAGGTCGAGACCATATCGACCGCGCACTTGTGCTTGTCAAAGATGTCAAAGATCGCCTTCAGATAGCCGTGCGACATCAGCATGCGGCTTGCCACCACGTCGATGATGGTCAGTTTCTTCTTCACCGCGATGGACTTGAAGGGGCTGCGGCAGTGCGGCGCCACAGCCGTGATGCGTGTGCCCTCATTCTGCGGGTTGCGCGAATTGAGCACCAGCACGGGAATGTTCTTCTTCACGGCAGGCAGAATCGTGGCCGGATGCAACACCTTCGCCCCGAAGTAAGCCAGCTCGGCGGCCTCTTCAAAGCTGATGGTCTTCACGCGCAGCGCATCCGGGCACATCCGCGGGTCGGTTGTCATGATGCCGTTCACATCGGTCCAGATTTCAATGGACTCGGCCTCCAGGCCGCCGCCGACCAGCGCCGCCGTGAAGTCAGAGCCGCCCCGGCCGAGCGTTGTCGTCACGCCTTCCACTGTGGAGCCGATAAAGCCACCCATCACCACCACACGGCCTTCCTGCGCATGCGGCAGCACATGCTCACGCAGCCGCTCCTCAATCAGTGCATCCTGGGGAATGCCGCGTCCGTGCTGCGCATCCGTGATGATGCAGCGGCGCGCGTCCACGTGCGCCGAGCTGAGCCCGCGATGCGCAAAGCCAGCGGCAATCATGCGGCTGGAGATGCGCTCACCATAAGAGACCACCATGTCATGAATGCGCGGCGTTAATTCGCCCACGGCCGATAGCCCGCGCAGAATCTCATCGAGCGCGGCAAACTCGGTCTCCATCCAGCCTTCGACTTCGCCAATGGCCTCGGCCGGCACCAGCTTGCCCGCGGTTTCGAGATGCCGGTTGCGCAGCCGCGCCGTGATGGCCAGCGCGCCATTGCGGTCGCCGCGCGCCGCAGCTTGCGCCGCGGCAATCAGTTGATCGGTGACCTTGGCCATCGCGCTCACCACCACGATGGGCTGCAGGCCCCGCTCGACTCGTCCGCGCACAATGCCGGCGGTGCGATCAATGGCAACGGCGTCCTCGACTGAGGTGCCGCCAAACTTCATCACGACCAAAGGCTTCATGCGGGGACCGCCGACGGATTCAATTTGCCCAGAGACACCAGCAGTTCAGCATTCAGCAGGGCCGCGCCGGCCGCGCCGCGAATGGTGTTGTGCGAGAGCACGGTAAACTTCCAGTCCAGCAGCGAGCAGGGGCGCACACGGCCCACGGTCGCCGCCATGCCTGCGCCGCGCATGCGGTCCAGCCGTGGCTGGGGACGATCCACTGCCTCGATGGTCTCCACGGGCTGCGCGGGAGCCGTCGGCAGATCGCGCCCGGCCAGCGGAGCAAACTCCTGCCATGCGGCCAGCAGATCTTCGCGCGTCGCTTTACGTTTCAGCTTCACGCTTACGCTCTCGGTGTGGCCATCTTCCACGGCCACGCGATTGCAGTGAGCGGTAATCTTCGCATCCAGCGGATGCACCAGATTCGACTGCAGCTTGCCGAGCAGCCGCAGCGTCTCTTCCTGCAGCTTTTCTTCTTCGTTCTTGATGAAGGGCACCACGTTGCCCATAATGTCGAGCGAGGCCACGCCGGGGTATCCGGCGCCGCTCACGGCCTGCATGGTGCTCACAAAAATGCTCTCGATGCCGAAGCGCTCTTCGAGCGGCTTGAGCGCCAGCACCAGCCCAATTGCCGAGCAGTTGGGATTGGTCACAATGTAGCCACCCGACTGCTTGCGCCATTCCTGCTGCTCCAGCAGGGCAAGATGATCGGCATTGACCTCGGGAATCACCAGCGGCACATCGGCCTGCATGCGGAAGGCGCTGGAGTTCGAAATCACGGCGCATCCTGCGGCGGCAAACTTCGGCTCCATCTCGCGCGCAATATCGGCGTCAAGCGCTGCAAAAATCACCTGGGGCGCGCCCTCGGGCTGTGCGGGCGAAATCTCCATCGCGGCAATGCGCTCGGGAATGGGCGTATCGAGCTTCCAGCGCACGGCATCGCCATAGCGTTTGCCGCTGGAGCGGTCGCTGGCGGCCAGCCACGCCACCTCAAACCAGGGGTGATGTTCCAGGAGTTGAATGAACCGCTGCCCGACCATGCCGGTCGCGCCAAGAATGCCAATCTTTTGCCGCATCGAGTGTAGGGTCCTGCCTGAAGAGAATTGCACCGCTGTTACTTGACAGCTTCGCCACGCCATCGACGGAGACAACGAGCGCTTGTGGGCTATCTATGGCTAATAGTGTAATCGGCGATGCCTTTTCTGTGACCCGCGATTCTTGCGATCCTTCCACCGCAAGCGCAGAAAGGTGCCAAAAAGAGAAAGGTCCCGCACTCGGCGAGACCTCTCCCGGTTGATTTTCCGGTCTGTCTTTAGTTGCCGGCGATTTCCAGCGCCGCGATCACAGCGTCGGCAAAGGCATTCGTGCTGGCGTTTCCGCCTACATCGCGCGTGAGTGTCTTCTGTTCGGTGTAGACCTTTTCCAGCGCCGCGTGCACGCGGTCGGCCGCCTGGTCCTCGTCCAGATGCCGCAGCATCAGGATCGCCGACTGCAACAGCGCGGTCGGATTTGCGATGTCCTTGCCGGCAATGTCGGGCGCGGATCCATGCACTGCCTCAAAGATGGCTGCGTGCTCGCCCAGGTTGGCTCCGGGCACCAGTCCAAGGCCGCCCACAAAGGCCGAGCAGAGGTCGCTCACAATGTCGCCGTAAAGATTCTCGAGCAGCAGCATGTCGTACTGGTAAGGATTGGTGACCAGTTGCATGCAGGTGTTGTCGACGATGTGCTCCCCGTAGGCGACTTCCGGATACTCCTCGGCGATTTTGCGGGTGCAACGCAGAATCAGGCCGTCGGTGAGCTTCATGATGTTGGCCTTGTGGATGCAGTGAATCTTCTTGCGCCCATGCTTGCGCGCGTAGTCAAAGGCAAAGCGCGCAATGCGCGTGGAGCCTTTTTCCGTGACGACTTTCAGGGCCGTCGCCACGCCGGGAACAATCTCCTGCTCCAGGCCCACATAGAGCCCCTCGGTGTTTTCGCGAATGATGATCAGATCCACACCGGGATAGTTCGTCTTGATCCCCGGCAGATTCTTGATGGGGCGAAAGTTCGCATACAGGTCAAACTTTTTACGCAGCGTCACGTTGATCGAGGCAAAGCCGCCGCCCACCGGCGTGGTCACGGGGCCCTTCAGCGCGACGCGGGTGCGCTCCACCGACTCATAAAGGTCATTGGGAATGTAGGTCTTGAACTTCTCAAACGCTTCAGCTCCCGCCGCATAGCGCTCCCAGGCAAACTTGAGGCCCGTTGCTTCCAGAATCCGGATGACTGCCCCGGTCACTTCCGGGCCAATGCCATCGCCCGGAATAAGAGTTACTGCATGTGTTTTCTGATTATTCATCTTGTGCGCTGCCTGCTTTGCCGGTTCTTCTGCGGCTGAGGGGTTCTTTTGAGGTCAGGAGCTGTTCCAGCTCTTCCTTGAATTCGTTGACGTCTTTGAAGTCGCGATAGACGCTGGCGAAGCGGATATAAGAGACCGTATCAAGCTGCTTGAGCTTTTCCATCAGCAGCAGGCCAATCTCGGTGGTGCTGCGCTCGCGCTCCGCCGAGTCCATCAGGTAAGCCTCGGTCTCATCCACCAGGTTCTCGAGTTTCGTCGCCGAGATGGGGCGCTTCTCGCAGGCGCGCAAGAGGCCGGAGAGCACTTTGTGCCGGTCAAACTTCTCGCGGCGGCCATCTTTTTTCACCACCATGTAGGGAATTTCGTCGATGCGCTCATACGTGGTGAAGCGCTTGTTGCAGCGCTCGCATTCACGCCGTCTTCGAATGGAATCCGCTTCTTTGCTTTCGCGGGAATCCACGACGCGATCCTGGGCAAATCCGCAATATGGGCACTTCATGGGCTTAAATCCGATACTACCAGTTTCAATGCGGCCTGCTGTGATCGGGAACACGTCTTGGTGTCAAGAAATCTGAATGCCCTGAAGGTGTTATGTCATTGCGACTCCTGTGCCATGCAGTCCCCCGGCTGTTGAATGCTGCCCTCCGGGAAGTGGTATGGCCAGCTCGCCGCCTCGGGCGCAGGATGGTTTCAGTGAGGTTGGTTATGCACTTTGTCATGCAGTTTCAGGGGATGATTCTGGGGGTGGTTTTCCTGGGAATGATTGTGACCCCGGCCATTGTCGCCGCGCGTAGCGGCAAAGAAGAGTCGCAGCCCGAAGCCATCCATGAAGATGTGGCCGAAATCAAGGCCCAGCCAGCTCGCCCGCTCCGCAGTGCGGCGGCCCGCTCGCAGGAAGTGATCATGCCCATCTCGAAGGTGCAGGCCGCCCCGAATTACACCAGCACCGTGCTGCCCATCCATGGGCGCATGGGTATGGCCGGCCGCTAGAAACCGATTGCCCTCTTCTGCCACCAGAGCAGTGGGCCTGTGAATTGCGTTCTTTCTTCTGACTCCGTTCTCCTCAAAAGCCGCCTTCGGGCGGCTTTTGCGTTTCAGCCAGCCCCCCAGGCGTATCTTGCCCCATTTCCCTATTGCTCCCGTCAGCCAGATCTTGCCTTTGCTCACTTGTTAGCCTCTGAGGGCCTTGTTTCCGCAGCTCGATCAGCAAATGATGAGGCAAATCGGCCGCGCACTGCGCTTCGGCGCGCAACCTGGCGCCTTGAGACTTCGCCGGCTACGCAAAGCAAAAGCCCGTCCGGTAAGGGACGGGCTTTTACGATTTGCGTACTGCTGTTGGCTAGGTTGTGGTGCGGGACTTGACCACGACGAACTGCGCCGGAGTCGGCTTGTTGCTCGTGTCCACCAGGTTCGGGTTGATCGTCTCAGTATCCTTCAGCGTGGAAGAGTTCACGATATGCACCAGGTTATCCCCCGTGGTGCTTACGAAGAACAGGCTGCCATCGGGGCTGAACGCTCCATCAATCGGTGCTCCCGCGCTGCCGGAGAGCTGCACATTGCTCAGGGTCCCCTGCTGCTTGGCCGTGGTGGAGGGCTGATAAGCCGGCAGCAGGCCGTTCGCCGAGGTCGACTGGTACGTAACAAAGGCCACCGAGGAATCCGGCGATGTTACCACCTGATCAATCTCAGAAGGCGTGATGCCGGTAAACGGTGTGCTGACCGTGTACGGATAGAGCGTGAAGCCCGTGCTGGTGGTAGCCGTCGGTTGCGGGCAGGCGCCTGTCGGCGGCCCCAGCGTCGTTTGCCCCGCGTCAGAGAACACCCACATGTCCTGAATGCCAGTGTCGGTCGCGCCGATCATGTGCTCGCCATCCGGCGTTGCCCCGATGTGATCCGTCGCCACCCCCACGCTTGCGGCCTGCGGGTAATAGACCGGCGGAGTCACCGTGGTATCCGGGCAGAAGCTGTATGCGTTAGTCGCGCTGCCGGTGACGAAGGGGCCTTCCTGCGGCACCATCAGCGCCAGGTCGCGACCGCAATACGGGTCAGTGCTGGCGTTGCTGAATACCGGCGTGCAGCTTGTGCTCTCGGTGTTGTTGATGGGGTAGGTAGCCCAACCGGTATTGATGTTGTGTACGTACAGAGCGTCAGGCCCGGTGATATAGACCGTCTTGCCGTCCGGAGAAAACTCCGCATGTGTGGCCAGTCCGGCAATGCTGGTGTTGGTGCCGGTGGTAATCGAATAGAGGTAGATCACCTTGCGCAGTTGATCGTTGATGACCAGTTGCGTGTTGTCCGCCGAGGCGGCCAGTACCACACCCGGTACGGATACATCTTGCTTTGAAAGCGAGTTGCTGTTGGTGCTGAAAACCATCAGCTCGCGATAGCTGCCCAGGTAAAGGTCATTCGCGCCCGCATCTGCCACCATTGAGTTGGGCACATAGGGCAGTTGCACGCTGCTGGCTGTGGTCCCGGTCGTCAGGTCAACAGAGCTGACATATTGTGAATTTGTGGAGGCCATCCAGACTTTCTCGCTGGCCCGTCCCGGAGCATTAATGGTGAGGTCATTCGAAACAATCGGCAAGCCCGTTCCATAAACGCCAATCTGGTTGATCGGAGCCGGGTTGCAGGTCGTCGGCTGGCAGATGGCATTGATGATGGCCGTGCTCGGGAAGTTCTCCGTGATGGCGCCCGTCGAGCTGACCTGCAGGTTTTGCGGCTGCGTCGAGCTGTAGTCGAGCGACACACCCGTGATCTTCGCCCCGTTCTTGTCCGTCAGCGTCGCATTGACCGTTGGCGAGGAGTTGGGCGTGATCGTGACGTTGGTCGATCCATTCACGTTGAGTGCAATTTTGGTAGGCGGGCAGGTATAGAAGTAGCCAGCGGCCGAACTGGAGCCCGCGACCGAAGCCGTGATCAAGGTCGAGCCCGGATACTTCGCCGTCACCGTGCCGTTCGCGTTCGAGCTGCTGGTCGAGGATGTGGCGTCGGTCGTGTTGTTGATCGTGACGACATCCGGGTTCTCGGCCGTGTAGGTAATGGTGCCCACGTCGCTCTGCGGAATCGTTCCATTGGAGCCGGAAACTGAAGTCGCGCTGAGCAGCGTGATCGGGTTCCCACTGGAATCGCTGACCGTGGTTCCCTCTGAAAAGCAGCCAGTCTGCGTGGCCGAAGTGGGAGTGATGACGATCGACGTTATGGGTGGATGGACGTAGACATTCACCGGATTACTCGCGACTCCGGCCCCCGTCGCAGTCACCTGGGTCACACCGCAGGCAGAGTTGGGAGAAGCCGTGGAGCCGCAACTTCCTTCCGAGGCTCCGCTCGGCGGAGTGCAGACGGTATAAGGCGCCACCAGCCCCTGGCTGTAGCGGTTCCAGGTGCCTGCGCAAACCACACCCGAGGGCGAAATATCAGCCAGCGTCGGGTTCAGAGATCCATACGTATAGCTCGTAACGGTCTCAGGATCGTTGTTGCAATTGAATGCGGCCGGCTCGTTCACCGACTCCGTCTGGCCCCACGCCAGCGAGATGCCGGTCGTCTGCGGGCCCATCGTCACGTAGGCGACCTGGTTGGTCTGCAGACCATACGCGTGGCCGTTTTTCAAGCAATAGTTGTTAGTGTTGTGCCCGCACCCTGCGATGGAGAGTCCAACCGGTAGCGAAAAACAGAGCAAAACAATCAGGACAAAAAACCGCTGCATGCAACCTCCCCGTCCGCACGCTTCCGCGCAGACGGTCTCTTACCGCCTCAGAATAGCCGGGTGCCCTTAAGATAACAGGCCACGGGTACGCCAGAACAGCGCATCCGTACAAGGAATTGCAGGTTCGGCCCGGAATCCCGTTTGGAACCGGGCCGAACCCACGATCACTGCTTTTCTGCCGGCATGTATTGCTCGAACCAGGCAAGGGCACGTTCAAGCACATTGCGCCGGTCGGCCGGCTTGTAAAAGCCGTGCCCCTCGCCCGCATACACCACCAGCTCGGTCGGCACATGCATCGCGCGCAGCGCGTGCCAGAACTCATAGGACTGCGGCGCCGGGCACTCCTTGTCGTTTGAGCCCACCACCACCAGCGTCGGCGTCTTTACATTCTTGATGAAGTTGATCGCCGAGCTCTTGGCATACACCGCCGGGTCGTTGTAAACCGATGCGCCAAAGAAGGGAATCATCCACTGGTCGATTGAATTCTCGCCATAGTAGCTCTTCCAGTCTGAGATGCCGGCCCCGGCCACGGCCGCGTGAAAGCGCTGCGTCTGGGTCACGGCAAACATGGTCATAAAGCCGCCGTAGCTCCAGCCCGTCAGGCCCACGCGATGGTTGTCGATCGGCACCTGCTTCTCCACTGCATCCACGCCCGCCAGAATGTCGCGCAGGTCGCCATAGCCAAAGTCCTTGCGATTGGCCTTGGTAAAGCGCTCACCCTCGCCATAGCTGCCGCGCGGATTCGGCATCAGCACAAAATAGCCCAGCGCCGAAAAGGGAACCGGCCCATAACCGGCATAGGGCCAGTGCGCCAGGTTGGCATAAGCCGGGCCGCCGTGTACGTAAACAATCAGCGGATACTTCTTCGCCGGGTCATAGTTCTTTGGATAAAGCAGCCATCCCTGCACATGGAGCCCATCGTTCGTCCACTGGACGGACTCGGCCTTGCCCCAGAGCGGCTTGCGGTCACTGTTTGCGTGAGTGATGGCGTGCAGCGTGCCCCCCAACTGGCCTTCATAGACTTCCGGCGCATGCGCAAACGAGCTGGCAATCAGCGCGACTTCGCCATTCTTTGAAAGCGAAACGCTGTTGAGCAGCCGCCCGTCGCCGATCGATTGTCCTTGGGGAGCCAGCAGGGTCTTGACCTGTCCGGTCACCGGATCAACGCTCAGAAAGGCCGTCTTGCCCGCCGCAATGTCAGAGAATCCCAGCCGGTTCGGCCCCAGCCAGTGCAGCCAGGTTGGCGTGCTGGCGATGCCTGGCGTGATGTCCTTCGGCTGGCCGCCACTGGCAGGAATCAGATAAATGTCTCCGCCCGTCACGCCCTGGTCTGACATTAATCCGCCAATGAAGGCAATCTGCTTCCCGTCTGGCGACCAGCGCGGCACGGCAATCTGCAAACCATGCAGCGCGCCGCTCACCGTGTTCGGGTCCAATACCACGTGCGGAGCTTCCCCGATGGCCTGCGTGTACATCTCCGCCGTCCACCAGTTGTCATCCCCCGGCGGTGGAGCCGCCACATAGACCAGCTTCTGGGCATCCGGCGACCACTCGAACTCGTAGACATACAGGCTGGCGGGGGTGATCTGTGCAACCTCTCCGCCCTTGGCCGAAACCGTCGCGACGCGCTGATCCTGAATATGCTCGACGCCAATCACGCCCGAAGGCGCCGGTGACGGAGCCAGCGCATTCACCGGTCCTTCGGAGCCCTTCACATAGATGAAGCTCAGCTCCTGCCCATTGGGTGACCACGCCAGCGAGTGCGCATAGCCATCCAGCTCCGCCAGCAGCTTCGGCGTGCCCGAACCATCGGCTTCGGCCACAAAGACGCCCGGCTTGTGATCCGGGGTGCAGTTGGAAAAGAACGCAATCTGCTTCGAATCCGGCGACCACACCGCATCGCTCTCCCGGCCTGAGTTGCCGGCCGGGCAGGCCGTGATCACCCGGGCCCCTGCCGGATCGGCTACGCTTGCCACCTTCAAATGAGCGCCATTCCGCCCGCCTTCGGCCCAGACAAGGCTCTGTCCATTGGGCGACAGAGCAGTCTCGCTCACTGCGGTGGTCTGTTGCAGGGCGTCAATCAGATGGTTGATCCTGGCATGGTCTGGAGCCTGCGCAAAGGCGCCCGACGCCAGGGAAAAACTGAGAATCGCGGCAGAAAAAGGAATCTTCATGGACAGGTTTATATCAGTTGTCCGGTCCGCAGGGGAAAGTGCCTTCCTGCTTGAACCATCCTCGATTCCCGGTTGTGATAACGTCCGGGCATTATGACCTCCTCCTCTCATTCGCGCCGCCCGGTATCACGATCCTGACGATCTCGGCCTATGCCGCACGTTGATGCGCGAATACGCGGCTGCCCTCAATGCAACCGTAGGCGGCGAGCATATTTGCGTCACTTCGCTCGATCAGGAGTTGGCGCGGCTCCCCGAGCTCTATGCCCCGCCCGCCGGCGCGCTGCTGCTGGCTTTTACCGGTCAGCAACCCGCAGGAGTGGTCGCGCTGCGGCCGCTGCCGGCATCCCGCCCTGCGTTGGCGTCTGAAAAAGCCTGCGAGATGAAGCGCTTATGGGTACGGCCGGCATTTCAGGGGCTAGGCCTGGGCCGCCGGCTGGCCGAAGCCGTTCTTGAGGAGGCGCGGCATCTGGGCTACCACGCCATCTATCTCGATACACTACCGGCTACCATGCAGCGGGCCTACGCTCTCTATCGGGCGCTGGGTTTTTTGCCCCTGACGGCTCCGCCCGAAACCCAGCCCGGGCCGGAGGTTCTCTACCTTCGCCGTTCCCTTTAGCGCCCCGTAGAAACGCCCTCTCTCGGCCCCGTGCAGCAACTGCGCGAATGCGTTATGCTCTATCTATCTGCTCCGGGCACAAAAGAGCTACAAATTCCGGGAGAAAACTCTCTCTATCCGTTGACTCTGCTCGAAGCTGTTGGTAATCTTAGAGGGTTCCGCGAGAGTGCGCTTTGGTGTGTATGTTGCCGGCGCACGATAGGAATTCAACACGAGGCGGCCAGTGAGGCGCTCGTGAGCCACTGGCCGGTCTCGTAACGGCAGGGCAACATCGCATCGGAGCCTGCGACATCCGCCACCTTGGCGGACTATGTAGGCCGGAATCAGCGAAACGGAGTTGGCCAGCTTTCCCTCATCTTTGAGCAAGCTGCGCGCGGCCACCGTCCTGATTCTCGTCTGAGAAGGTAAGGAAGCAGACGCGAAGCAGAATCAGGGCTTCGTGCGGGCATGGGCCGCCTCCAAGGGTGGCCGGGAGAACCGCGCGACTCGAGGATGCTGCGCGCCTGACAGGTTTGAGCAGGTTTTAGGACAGGTAAGGAGTTTCAGTTTGCCTACATTCAGTCAGCTCGTTCGCAAGGGTCGCACCGCGCCTCGCTACAAGACGGCTTCGCCTGCGCTGCAGGGTTCGCCCCAGCGCCGCGGCGTCTGCACCCGCGTTTACACGCAGACCCCCAAGAAGCCGAACTCGGCGCTGCGTAAGGTTGCCCGTGTTCGCCTGACCAACGGCATCGAGGTCACCACGTACATTCCCGGCATCGGCCACAATCTGCAGGAGCACTCGATTGTGCTCATTCGTGGCGGCCGTGTGAAGGATCTTCCTGGTGTCCGCTATCACGTGGTGCGCGGCACGCTTGACTCGGTCGGCGTGGCCAACCGCAAACAGGGCCGCTCCAAGTACGGAGCCAAGCGCGCCAAGGGTGGCGCGGCGGCCGGCAAGAAGTAGCGGTCTGCGCGAATAGGTTTGCGCCTGCCGGAAGATGGCTGGTGCCGATAGTGCGAAAGTTTTCAGCAGTTCGGAAGAAGGAACAGGTTTTATGCCGAGAAAAGGTCACATTGCGAAGCGGGAAGTGGCTCCCGATCCGGTCTACGGTTCGACGCTCGTCACCAAGTTTGTCAACTCCATGATGTGGGGCGGCAAAAAGTCGACGGCGCAGGGTATTTTCTATTCCGCCATGACGAATCTGGAGCAGAAGGGTGGCGACGAGGCCATCAAGCTCTTCAAGAAGGCGGTCGAGAACTGCAAGCCGCTGCTCGAGGTCAAGACTCGCCGCGTCGGCGGCGCCAACTATCAGGTGCCGGTCGAAGTGAATCCAGAGCGCCGCACCTCGCTGGCGATTCGCTGGCTGGTGAGCTACGGTCGCGCCCGCGGCGAAAAGGGCATGATTGAGAAGCTGACCAATGAGCTGCTCGACGCGGCCAATGGCCGTGGCGCCGCGATGAAGAAGAAGGAAGACGTTCATCGCATGGCTGAGGCAAACAAGGCTTTCGCGCACTACCGCTGGTAGTTTGCGGAAATTGAAAATGAGTGGGCCGGAGCTTCCGGCCTGAACCATGGTTTTAATCGCGGGGAAACTCGCGGGAAGCAGAGAGAGATTCACAGTGGCTCGCCAGGTACCTCTGAACCGTTGCCGGAATATCGGAATCATGGCGCACATTGACGCCGGAAAGACGACGACGACCGAGCGCGTCCTGTTTTATACGGGCATCACGCACCGTATTGGCGAAGTGCATGAAGGCACCGCCACCATGGATTACATGGAGCAGGAGCAGGAGCGTGGCATCACCATCACTTCGGCGGCCACCACCTGCATGTGGAATAACATCCGCATCAACATCATCGACACCCCCGGCCACGTGGACTTTACGGCCGAGGTGGAGCGTTCGCTGCGCGTTCTCGATGGCGCCGTGGCTCTCTTTGATTCGGTTTCCGGCGTGCAGCCGCAGACTGAAACCGTATGGCGTCAGGGCGACAAGTATCGCGTCCCCCGCATTTGCTTCGTCAATAAGATGGACAAGGCCGGCGCGGACTTCGAGCATGTGATTGAGACCATCCGCAAGCGCCTCGGCGCGCGTCCGGTCGCGATCCAGATTCCGATCGGTGCCGAAGCCAACTTCAAAGGTGTAGTGGACCTGATCGAGATGCGCGCCATTCTGTGGCACGACGAAACGATGGGCGCCAAGTATTCCGTCGAAGAGATTCCGGCCGACCTGATGAAGAAGGCGGAAGCCTTCCGCATGCAGTTGATCGAGACTGTCGCCGAGAATGACGACGAGATGCTGCACAAGTTCCTTGAGGGCGAGACTCCGACCGTCGAAGAGCTGAAGAAGGCGTTGCGCAAGGCCACCATTGACATGCATGTCTTCCCGGTGCTCTGTGGTACGGCATTCAAGAACAAGGGCGTGCAGACGCTACTCGACGCGGTTGTTGATTATCTGCCGAGCCCGCTCGATGTGCCTCCGGTCGAGGGCATCGATCCGTCGGACACCTCCGTGGTGATGACCCGCGAAGCCAAGGATGACGCGCCCTTTTCGGCGCTGGGATTCAAGCTCATCAATGACCCGTTCGGCAAGCTTGGCTTTATCCGTGTCTACTCGGGCGTGCTCAAGACGGGCGACACGGTTCTCAACCCCCGCACCGGCAAGACCGAGCGCGTGGGCCGTCTGGTCAAGATGCACGCCAACAAGCGCGAAGACATCACTGAGATCTACGCTGGTGATATCTGCGCCGCGGTCGGCCTCAAAGAGCTGAAGACAGGCGATACACTTTGCGCTACTACGGACCCGATTGCGCTCAGCGCCATCGACTTCCCCGAGCCTGTCATTTCGGTTGCGGTCGAGCCGAAGACCAAGGGCGACCAGGAAAAGATGGGCATCGCGCTCTCGAAGCTCGCCGACGAAGATCCTACTTTCAAGGTGCGCACCGACGAGGATTCGGGCCAGACCATCATCAGCGGCATGGGTGAGCTTCACCTTGAGATTCTTGTCGATCGCATGAAGCGCGAGCACAAGGTGGAAGCCAATGTGGGTGAGCCGAAGGTCGCCTTCCGCGAAACCATCCGCAAGGCTTCTGAGGCGGAAGGCAAGTACATCCGCCAGACCGGTGGTTCCGGTAACTACGGCCACGTCAAGATTCGCCTCGAGCCGAATGAGCCGGGCAAGGGCTTTGAGTTCATCGACGCCATCAAGGGCGGCGTGGTTCCCCGCGAGTACATCAAGCCGACCGAGCAGGGCATCCGCGAAGCGCTGCAGAACGGTGTTCTGGCTGGCTACGAGATGGTCGACGTCAAGGCGACGCTCTTTGACGGCAGCTATCACGATGTGGACTCGAACGAAATGGCCTTCAAGATTGCCGGTTCCATGGCTTTCAAGGAAGCCGCGAAGAAGGCAAGTCCTGTGCTGCTCGAGCCGGTCATGTCGGTCGAAGTTACGGTTCCGGAAGAGCACATGGGCACCATCATTGGCGACATCAATTCGCGCCGCGGCCGCATCGAGGGCATGGAGCACTCGGGTGGTTCGCAGGTCATCCGCGCGATCGTGCCGCTCAAGGAAATGTTTGGCTACGTCAATGACATTCGCTCTTCGACGCAGGGCCGCGCCTCCTACACGATGCAGTTTGCGCGTTATGAGGAAGCCCCCCGCATGATCAGCGAAGAGATCATCGGCCGCAACCAGGGCAAGTAGGTTTCAGTGATTGGCCTCCGCGCGGAGGCCGTAGTACGAACGAGTTTGAGAAAGGTTCAGAGAGGGACACATGGCGAAGGAGAAATTTGATCGTTCGAAGCCTCACGTGAATGTGGGGACGATTGGTCACATCGATCACGGGAAGACGACGTTGACGGCAGCGATCACGAAGGTGTTGTCGAAGCACAACCCGAACATCGCGTTCCGTTCGTTCGACACGATTGACAACGCGCCGGAAGAGCGTGAGCGCGGTATCACGATTGCGACGGCGCACGTGGAGTATGAGACGTCGAACCGTCACTATGCTCACGTGGACTGCCCGGGCCACGCCGATTACATCAAGAACATGATCACGGGCGCGGCGCAGATGGATGGCGCGATCCTGGTGGTGGCAGCGACCGACGGTCCGATGCCGCAGACCAAGGAGCACGTTCTGTTGGCCCGCCAGGTGGGTGTGCCTTACATCGTGGTGTTCCTGAACAAGTGCGATGCTGTGGAAGACCCCGAGCTGATCGACCTGGTGGAGATGGAAGTGCGTGAGCTTCTGTCGAAGTACAACTTCCCAGGCGACGATGTGCCGGTGATTCGCGGTTCGGCCCTGGGCGGTCTGAACGGCGAGGCGCAGTGGGAAGCGAAGATCGACGAGCTGATGCAGGCCGTGGACGACAACGTGCCGTTGCCGGCGCGTGCGGTGGACCAGCCGTTCCTGATGCCGATTGAGGATATCTTCTCGATCTCTGGCCGCGGCACGGTAGTGACGGGCCGCATCGAGCGCGGCAAGGTGAAGGTGGGCGAGGAAGCCGAGATTGTGGGCTTCCGTGACACGCGCAAGACGGTGGTGACCGGCGTCGAGATGTTCAAGAAGCAGCTCGATGAGGGCATGGCCGGCGACAATGCGGGTCTGCTGCTGCGCGGTGTGGCGAAGGAAGATGTGGAGCGCGGCATGGTTCTGGCGAAGCCGGGATCGATCACGCCTCACACGAAGTTCAAGGGCGAGGTTTACGTGCTGTCGAAGGAAGAAGGCGGGCGTCACACTCCGTTCTTCAATGGCTACCGTCCTCAGTTCTACTTCCGCACGACGGACGTGACGGGCACGGCGAAGCTTCCGGAAGGCACGGAGATGGTGATGCCGGGCGACAACATCGCGCTGGAGATCGAGCTGCACACTCCGGTGGCGATGGAGAAGGGCCTGCGCTTCGCGATTCGCGAAGGCGGCCGCACGGTCGGCGCCGGTACGATCAGCGAAATCCTGCAGTAAGCGCAGGGTGGAACGAGACAGTTTGCAAAGCCTGCGGGGCCTCTAAGCCTCGCAGGCAGGAAAGATACACACTATGGTTGGACAACGGATTCGCATTCGGCTCAAGGCATACGACTACCGGGTGCTCGACACTTCGACAGGCGAGATCGTCGATACGGCCAAGCGCACGGGCGCTCAGGTCGCCGGCCCGATTCCCCTGCCGACGGTCAAGAACAAGTATTGCGTGCTTCGCTCGCCCCACGTGGACAAGAAGTCCCGTGAGGCCTTCGAAATTCGCACGCACAAGCGGCTCATTGACATTCTTGAGCCGACCCAGCAGACCGTGGACGCCCTGATGCGTCTGGACCTGCCGGCCGGTGTGGATGTCGAGATCAAGGCGTTCGAGAAGTAGCCATTTGGCCGCTCAGGCTTTAGCCTGCGGCCGCAACCAGCCTTCAGTGCCTGCGGTAATTGAGCCGGCATGATGGGGAGATAAAAGAAGATGTCAGTTACAGGAATTCTGGGCAAGAAGATCGGCATGACCCAGGTGTTTGACGAGAAGGGCGAGGTGCACCCCATTACGGTGCTCCAGGCAGGCCCCTGCGTTATCACCCAGCTCAAGACCGCGGCCAAAGACGGCTATGACGCCGCGCAGATCGGCCTGGTCGAGTTCGTCAAGGACTCCAAGGTCACCAAGCCGATGAAGGGCCACTTCGCCAAGAGCGATGTCGCTCCCGTCCGCATGATCAAGGAAGTCGATGTCGAGACCGCAGCTCCCTCTGCCGAGGGCGAGAGTAATGGCGCGGTGAAGGCCGGGGATCGTGTCCTGGTGGACATCTTCGCTGACGAGAAGTATGTCGATATCATCGGCACCAGCAAGGGCCGCGGCTTCGCGGGCGTGGTTCGCCGTCATGGATTCGGCGGTGGCCCCAAGTCCCACGGTCACATGTTCCAGGTGCAGGGTTCCATCGGCGCCTCGTCGTTTCCCTCCCGCGTCTTCCCGGGCCAGCGCATGCCGGGCCACATGGGCACGGATCGCGTGACGGTTCGCAACCTCCGCATTCGTGGCATCGATCTTGATGAGAACCTCATTATGGTCGAGGGTGCGGTGCCGGGTCCCCGTGATGGTTACGTGCTGATCTCGAAGGCCAAGGCTCCGCCGCGCGAGCGCCGTGGCTTCTCCGGTGGCGGCACGGTTGATCCGCTGAAGGCTTCGAAGAAGGCAAGCGCCAAGAAGAAGTAACGCGATACCGCTAGCTTCGGCATGAAATTCAGTATCGGCGCAAGGCGCCGGCTAAGGGCTAAAAGCTAAAGGCTGATAGCTGAAAAGAGTTAAGACAATGGCAAACGTTGACGTTTTGGATCTCGGGGGAAAGAAAGTCGGCTCGCTGGAGCTGGCCGACGAGCTTTTCGCTCCGAGCGAAGTGAATGAGGCGCTGCTCTGGGAGGCGGTCAAGCATTACCGCGCATCGCTCCGTCAGGGCACGCACGCCACCAAGAACAAGAAGCTCGTCTCCGGTTCGGGCAAGAAGCTCTGGAAGCAGAAGGGCACCGGCCGCGCGCGCGTTGGTTCGGTTCGCTCGCCGCTCTGGCGTCATGGCGGCACCGTGCATGGACCGCAGCCCCGCTCTTATGACTATGCCTTCCCGAAGAAGAAGCTCATGGGCGCATTGCGTTCGGCACTGGCCGCAAAGCTGGCCGATGGCAAGCTGATCGTCGTCGAGAGCTTTGAGGTAAGCGAGCCGAAGACCAAGCTGTATCGCACCGCGCTCGACAAGCTTGAGGCCAATCGCAGCACACTGCTGGTGGAGTCGAGCCAGTCGCTAACCGAGAATCTTTATCTCGGCGCCCGCAATCTGGCCAATGTCGAGCTGGTGCTCAACAACGAAGTGCATCCCTACGATCTGCTCCGCTACGAGCGGGCGATCTTCTCCCGGGCTGCCATCGAGAAGCTGCAGGAGTCGCTCCAGAAGACCGTCTCCCGCCGCAGAAAGGCTGAGGTGGCCTGATGCCGACGACTTATACCGTGATCCGCCGCCCGCTCATCACCGAGCGCGCGCTGACCGTCAAGGAGACCGAGAACACCCTGGTCTTTGAAGTGGCTGGCAAGGCAACCAAGACCGAAGTGAAGCAGGCTGTTGAGGCGCTGTTCAAGGTCAAGGTTTCCACGGTCCGCACCGCCAACTATGCCGGCAAGGAACGCCGCCGGGGCCGCTTCGTCGGCTACCGTCCGGACTGGAAGAAGGCGTATGTCCGCCTCGCTCCGGGCGAAAAGATGCCGGAGTACGTGAACAGCCTGTAAGTGGAGTCCCTCGCGCAGGCCATGGCTCGCGCAAGAGGAAGATGCAGGACAGGATTTTTTGGAACGAGCTGGTCCACCGCAAGGGCGGCCGGCTAGAAGCTAAGAGTTAACTATGCCGATCAAGACATTTCGACCGATCACGCCGACGCTTCGATTCCAGACGGCGCTGGTCAATGACGACATCACCACGGACAAGCCGCATAAGCCGCTGCTCGTGACCAAGCTCCGCACGGGAGGCCGCCGCAACTCAGGCGATCTGACGATCCGTCACCACGGCGGCGGTCACAAGAAGAAGCTCCGCCTGATCGATTTCAAGCGTGACAAGTTCGGAGTTCCGGGCCGCGTCGCGACCATCGAATACGATCCGAATCGCTCCTCGCGCATTGCTCTCATCAGCTATGCCGACGGTGAAAAGCGCTACATCCTCCAGCCGGTGGGTCTCAAGGTGGGTCAGACCATCATGAGCGGTCCCGAGGCCGACATTCTGGTGGGCAACGCGCTGCCGCTCAAGAACATCCCGGCCGGTACCACGGTGCACAACGTCGAGCTTCGCCCTGGCAAGGGTGCGCAGATGGTTCGCTCGGCCGGTGCCTCGGCGCAGCTGGTGGCCAAAGAAGGCGACTACGCGCTCTTGAAGCTGCCTTCCGGTGAGACGCGCCGCGTACTGATCAACTGCATGGCGACGATCGGCCAGGTCGGCAATACCGACCACGAAAACGTCAGCATCGGCAAGGCGGGCCGCAACCGCTGGAAGGGCATCCGCCCGACCAACCGTGGTGTCACCATGAACCCGGTCGATCACCCGCACGGCGGTGGTGAAGGCAAGACTTCCGGTGGCCGTCACCCTGTGACGCCCTGGGGCCAGCCGACGCGTGGCTACAAGACGCGCAACAACAAGCGGACGGACACATTCATCGTCAACCGCCGGGGCAAGAAGTAATAAGGACAGTTCCTAGCTCTTAGCTTTTTTGCTGCCAGCTAGGTTGAGCAAGATTAAGGTCAATCCGCAACACTCTCATGGAGAGCGGAAAGCTAAAAGCTAACGGCTAGAAGCTGGCAGCTAAACGAGGTTTTATGGCACGGTCGACAAAAAAGGGTCCTTTCATTGACGGGCACCTGATGGTCAAGATTGAGGCGATGAACCAGGCCAATGATCGCAAGGTCGTACGCACCTGGTCACGCCGCTCGACGGTTCACCCCGATATGGTCGGTCACACGATTGCCGTCCACAACGGAAAGAAGTTCGTTCCCGTCTACGTGACGGAAAACATGGTGGGTCACAAACTGGGCGAATTCGCCCCGACCCGCACCTTCAAGGGGCATGCGGCCAAGACCGAATCCTCTTCAAGGGCGCGTTAAGAATTCAGAGGGATCAGGGTAAGCCAATGCAACTGGACACACGGGAATTCCGGGCCGAAGCGCGATTCCAGCGGGTATCTCCGCAGAAGGCGCGCCTGGTGCTCGAACTCATCAAGGGCCGCGGCGTCGAAGAGGCGCTCCACACCGTCGCCTTCACTAAGAAGTCGGTGGCTCCGCTGGTCGAGAAGGTGCTGCGTTCGGCCATTCAGAACGCCAACTATCTCAGCCAGGAGCAGGGGCTGGATGTTGATGTCGACAATCTTTATGTCAAGCAGGCCGTTGCCAATGATGGCCCCCGCATGAAGAGGATTCGACCGGCGCCGATGGGCCGCGCCTATCGCTACCAGCGCCGTCTTGCGCACATCGTCATTTCGGTGGCCGAGCGCGCGCAGGCTGGGGATCTGGTCGAGCGGGTAGAGGGTGACTCCGCTGCCGCCAAGCCGGCGAAGAAGGCCGCTGCGAAGAAGACTGCGGCGAAAAAGGCTCCGGCCAAGAAGACGGCCGCCAAGAAGGCTCCGGCGAAGAAGTCGGCCAAGAAGTAAAGGATCGAGGAGACTATGGGACAGAAAGTCCATCCTTACGGATTTAGACTGGGCGTGAACAAGCCCTGGCGCTCTCGCTGGTTCGTCGAGCGCGACTACGACAAGCTGCTCGTCGAGGACGTTCACCTGAAGCGCGAGCTGAAGGAAAAGCTCAAGGCCGCGGGCGTCAGCTCGGTCGAGGTTGAGCGCCCTGGCAACAAGCTGCGCCTCATCATTCGCACGGCGCGCCCTGGCATCATCATCGGGCGCAAGGGTGCGGAAATTGAAAAGCTCAAGGCGGATCTGCAGAAGCGCACCAACCGCGAGGTTTTCATTGATATTCTTGAAGTGAACAAGCCGGAGCTCGATGCCCAGCTGATCGCTGAGAATATCGCGCTGCAGCTTGAGAAGCGTGTAGGCTTCCGTCGCGCCATGCGTAAGGCTGTCGATTCAGCGCTTCGCTTCGGCTGCAAAGGAATCAAGGTTCGCGTCTCCGGCCGTCTGAACGGCAACGAAATCGCGCGCTCCGAGTGGTATCTGCAGGGCCGTCTGCCACTGCACACGCTCCGCGCGGATATCGATTACGGTTTTGCCGAAGCGCACACGACGTATGGCATCATCGGCGTCAAAACCTGGGTCTACCGTGGCGATATCTACCAACAGCGTCGCCGTGAGCCGCAGGCCGCCGTCGGAACGTCGGTATTTTAAGTATCCAGTTGTCAGTTGTCAGTCCCCAGTTTCAAGGCTGGCAACTGATAACTGACAACTGATAACTGGTTTAGAGGGTTTCATCATGTTGATGCCAAAGAAGGTCAAGTATCGCAAGCAGCAGCGCGGCCGCATGCGCGGCAAAGCATGGCGCGGCAGCGAGCTGTCGTTCGGCGACTACGGCCTGAAGGTTATGGAATGCGGCTACATCACGGACCGGCAGATTGAAGCCAGCCGTATCGCGATGACTCGCTTCATCAAGCGTGGCGGCAAGATTTGGCTGCGCCTGTTTCCTGATAAGCCGATCACCAAAAAGCCGGCCGAAACCCGTATGGGTAAGGGCAAGGGCGCTCCCGATCATTGGGTAGCGGTCGTTCGCCCCGGCAAGGTGCTCTTTGAGATGGAAGGCGTCAGCCCGGAGATGGCGCAGGAAGCCATGCGCCTGGCCGCCAACAAGCTGCCGCTCAAGACCCGCTTCGTGATGCGTCACGACGTCAAGACGACAGTCGCCGCCAAGTAGCATCCCGCGTGCCGGATCGACCGGCAGAGATTGAATGGATACCCGGTCCGGATGGGCCGGAGTCCTGGAGAAGAGAAGGATCATGGAACTCGATAAAATTCGCAACCTGAGCGACGAAGAGCTCAAGGTCGAAGACAACAAGGCGCAGGAGCAGCTCTTTCGTCTGCGTTTTCAGATGAAGATGGGCCAGACCGAGGGCGTCAAGAAGCTGCGTGAGCTCAAGAAGGATGTCGCGCGCATCCGCACGATCTCCCGCGAGCGCGTGCTCGCGATCCGCGGCGCCGCGCCGCTGGCCGAGTCCAGCGCTCCGGCCAAGACCAAGTCCCGTGCGCGCAAGTCCAAGAAGGAGGCGCTCTAAGCCATGGCTGAGACGCAGAACGAAGTTCAGGCGCAGTCGCGCCGCAATGAAAAGGTAGGACAGGTCGTCTCGACCAAGATGCAGAAGACCATCGTGGTCGAGGTCGAGATGCGTAAGGCGCACCCGAAGTACAAGAGAATCGTCCGCACCAGCAAGAAGTTTTACGCGCACGACCCCGAGAACAGCGCGCATGTGGGCGACATGGTTCGCATTCGCGAGACCCGTCCGCTGAGCAAGCTGAAGCGCTGGAATCTCGAAGAGATTGTCCGCCGCTCCTCGCTCGTTCAGGATGAGCCGGCCGCTCGCACCAAGTAATCCGCCGAAGGTACAGGAGAGAGAACGATGGCAGTACAAATGAGGACCATGCTCGAGGTCGCCGACAACTCCGGCGCTCGCAAGCTGCAGATGATCCTTCCCCTCGGTGGTTCGACCGGCTCCAAAGCTGGTCTGGGCGATGTGGTCACCGCCGCCGTCAAGGAAGCTTCACCCGACGGCCAGGTCAAGAAGGGCAAAGTCGTGAAGGCCGTGATCGTCCGCACGCGCAAGGAATCGCGCCGCCGCGATGGCACCTACATCCGCTTCGATACGAATGCGGCGGTGCTCATCAACGATGCCGGCGAGCCAGTTGGTACCCGCGTCTTCGGCCCGGTCGCCCGCGAACTGCGTGAGAAGAAGTTTTTGAAGATTGTTTCCCTCGCTCCGGAAGTTCTGTAAGCCGCAGCGAAGACGGAAGGAAGAGAAATGCCGAGTCTGAATATTCGCCGTAACGACCAGGTTGAGGTCATCGCCGGCAGCGATAAGGGCAAGCGTGGCCGCGTGCTCCGCGTGCTGCCTGGCGCCAGCCGCGTGCTCGTCGAGCATGTGCGCGTCGTCAAAAAGCATGTCCGCCCCAATCCCCAGCGGAACATCAAGGGCGGCATCGCCGAGCAGGAGATGCCCATCAACATTTCGAACGTCATGCTGGTCTGCCCCAACTGCGGTCCCACTCGCGTGGGCCACAAGCTTGAAGGTGACCACAAGGTGCGCGTCTGCAAAAAGTGCGGACAGACCCTGGCGGGCAAGAAGTAAAACCTGTCGCGGATTTCTGAAAGTCTGAATCCGCGCAGAAGCACTCCGCAACGGTACACGGGCCGCGCGTCCACTCCGAGACCGGAGCAGAAAAGAGAAGAGTCATGGCAGCAAGACTGAAAGAGAAGTTCATCAAGGAAATTCGCCCGGCGCTCCAGAAGGAGCTGGGTCTTGAGAACACGATGGCCGTGCCCCGCATCGAGAAAATCGTGCTCAACATGGGTCTCGGTGAAGCGACGCAGAACTCGAAGCTGCTGGATCCACTCGTGGCCGATCTGGCCGCCATTGCCGGCCAGAAGCCGGTGACCACGCGGGCCAAGAAGTCCATCGCCGCCTTCAAGGTGCGCGAGGGCATGCCGATCGGCGCCATGGTTACCCTGCGTGGCGACACGATGTACGAGTTCCTTGACCGCCTGATTTCGGTGGGGCTGCCCCGCGTGCGTGATTTCCGCGGTGTTTCCACCAAGAGCTTTGACGGCCGCGGCAACTACACGCTGGGTGTGCGCGATCAGCTTATCTTCCCCGAGATCGATATCTCGAAGGTGGAAAAGCTGAAGGGCATGAACATCACCATCGTGACCACGGCCCAGGACGATAACTCGGCGCGCGCGCTGCTCAAGCAGTTCGGCGTTCCCTTCCGCCAGACGGCGTAACGGGAAGGATTTGGAGAACTATGTCAACGATTGCGAAGAAAGTTAAGGACGAGCGGAAGCCCAAGTTCAAGTGCCGCAAGCACAACCGCTGCAAGCTCTGCGGCCGTCCGCGCGCGTTTTTGCGCAAGTTTGGCGTTTGCCGTTTGTGCTTCCGTCAGCTCGCGCACAGGGGCGACATTCCAGGCGTCATCAAGTCGTCCTGGTAAAGATTGCGCGCCGGCTTTGGCTGGCGTGGCACCACACTTCGGCCTTCCCTGCGGGGATATGGCCGCGTAACATTCCTGCTGGTTCTCTGCCGAGGCAGAGCGAACGGGGGATGAAGGAGAAACGATGAGTTTGACCGATCCGGTAGCAGATTTTCTGACGCGTATCCGCAATGCCATCCGCGCGCGTCATCAGAAGCTGGATGTCCCGGCCTCGAAGCTGAAGGCTGAAATTGCCCGTATTCTTAAGGAAGAGGGTTACATCGCCAACTACAAGACCACGGAAGAAGAGGGCCGCGCCATTCTGCGGGTTTACCTCAAGTACGGCTCGAACAACGAAGCCGCCATCCGCGATCTTTCCCGCGTCTCCCGTCCCGGCTGCCGTGTCTACATCGGCCGCGACGAGATCAAGCGTGTGCAGGGCGGTCTGGGCATCAGCATCATGACCACTCCACGCGGTGTCATGACCGGCCGTCAGGCCCGTCGTGAAGGTGTCGGCGGCGAGATTCTCTGCGAAGTCTGGTAGCACTCCGCATACAGCGGTACGCGCCTTCGGCGTCATCCGTCTGAATGCCTGCGGAAAAAGCCCGTGTTCATGGCACGGCGAAGTGAGAAGCATCAAAGCAGCGCCAAGGTGCTGCGGCTGCAGTGGAACGGAGCCTTTCAGGCTCCGGGACTCGCAAGCCACCCAAGGATTGAAGCATGTCTCGTATTGGCAACAAGCCCATTCCGCTTCCGGCGGGCGTCAAGTACACCCACGCCGGCGGCAAGGTTGTAGTCGAAGGCCCCAAGGGCAAGATTGAACAGGTCATTCCGGAAGGCATCAAGCTCGAAACCAAGGATGGCCATATCCACGCCATTCGCGAGACCGAGAAGCATGCCGCCGTGCATGGTCTGACCCGCGCGCTGGTCTTCAATGCGGTCGAGGGCGTCACCAAAGGCTGGTCCAAGGACCTCGACATCGTCGGCATCGGTTATCGTGCCGAGCTCAAGGGCAAGGACATGGTGGTCTTCACCCTGGGCTACTCGCATCCGATCGAGTTTCCTCTGCCCACAGGCATCACTGCAGTCATTGACCCGAAGCAGACCCGCGTCACTGTCTCCGGCATCGATCGTCAAAAGGTTGGCCAGGTGGCCGCCGATATGCGTTCGCTTCGCAAGCCCGATCCTTACAAGAACAAGGGCGTGCGCTATGTTGGCGAGAAGCTGAAGAAGAAGGCCGGCAAGGCTGGCTCCAAGTAAACCGAACGGGGCCGCGGGGCGGCTCCGCTGATAGGAAAAAAATATGATTCCGCAGATTCAACGCAACGTCATTCGCCAGCGCGTCCACACGCGCATCCGCGAGCGCATCCAGGGCACCACCGAGCGCCCGCGCCTGAACGTCTACCGCTCGCTCAATCACATTTACGCGCAGATCATCGACGACACGCAGGGCCGCACGCTGGTTTCGGCCTCGACCATCGCCGACAAGATCAAGACCGGCGGCAATGTGGCAGCGGCCAAGGAGATTGGCAAGCTCGTCGCCCAGCGCGCCGTCGACAAGGGCATCAAGAAAGTGGTCTACGACCGTGGCGGTTATCTCTACCACGGCCGCATCAAGGCTTTGGCCGACGCGGCACGCGAGGCCGGCCTCGAATTCTAACCACAGGTTTTCACGGTTGCAGGGCGGCTTGAGCGCCGGCCCGAAAGGAATCAGCAAGCAATGGCAACAATCAAAAAGAAATTGGACGCCGGCCAGTACAACCTGAAGGATCAGGTGGTCGCCATCAATCGCGTCACCAAGGTCGTCAAGGGCGGCAAGAACATGTCATTTGCCGCGCTCGTCGTGGTCGGCGACCCCGCTGCGGGAGTCGTGGGCTACGGCTCCGGCAAGGCCAAGGAAGTTCCCCAGGCCATCCGCAAGGGCATCGAGTCCGCCAAGAAGAATCTGGTGCGCATCAACCTGACCGAGACCAGCATCCCTCACCAGGTGCTCGGCCGCTTCGGTTCGGGCCAGGTGCTGCTCAAGCCGGCTCCTGAAGGTACCGGCGTCATCGCCGGCGGAGCGGTTCGCGCCGTCATGACCTCGGCCGGTGTGCAGAATGTGCTCACCAAGAGCCTCGGCACCGCGAACCCGCATAACGTCATCAAGGCTACGTTTGACGCCCTCGTGCAGCTTCGCGACAAGGAAGAAGTTGCGGCGTTGCGCGGCAAGCAGGTCCAGGAGCTTTAATCATGGCAGAGAAGGCAACCATCCGCATTCAATACTACCGCTCGGTGATCCAGGCTCCCGAGAAGCATAAGAAGGTCGTCAAGGGTCTCGGCTTTACGCGTCTCAACCAGGTGGTCGAGCGCGAAGACACGCCCTCGATCCGGGGTATGGTCAAGACCGTGCCTCACCTGCTGCGTATCGTGGAATAGTCATCAGTTGTCAGTTTTCAGTCCACAGTGGGTTGAGGGCTGACGGCGAAAGAAGTACCGATCAGGGACCGGTTTTCATTCAGCGCTATCGAAATTACTGAAATCTGAGAACTGGTCACTGACAACTTAAAAAAAGCGAGTCGGCCGTGGGCAAACCCGGCCGGCGTTAGCGAGGCAATCATGAATCTCTCCAATCTTCGTGCGCCCAAGAAGGCGAACCGGAATCGCAAGCGTGTCGGCCGTGGTATGGGCTCAGGGCACGGCAAAACCTCAACTCGCGGCCACAAGGGCCAGCGTTCGCGTTCGGGCTCGCGCTCGATGCGCGGCTTTGAAGGCGGCCAGATGCCGCTGCACCGCCGTCTGCCCAAGCGTGGTTTCACCAATATCTTCCGCACCGAGTACACCGTGCTCAATCTCTCCCGTCTGGCGGAGCTGAACGAGACCGAGCTGACGATCGATGCATTCATCGCCAAGGGCCTGCTCGACAAGCGCAACGGTCTGCTCAAGATTCTCGGCAACGGGGAACTGACCACCGCGATCACCGTGCATGCGCACAAGTTCTCGAAGTCTGCTCAGGAAAAGATCGAGAAGGTCGGCGGCAAGGCAATCCTTGTCGCCTAAAGCGGCTTTTTGACCACAACCATATCGCTCTTTGCTGCTGAGCGATTAGGATAGGGACCAAAGCTCCTATGTTTGAAAAGTTCGCGAATATCTTCAAGATTCCGGATCTCCGTAACCGGGTCCTGTTCATGCTCGGCATGCTGGCGATTTACCGCCTGGGCGCCTTCATTCCCACGCCGGGCGTGAACTGGCATGTGATCGAGCAGTTCTTCAATTCCAACTCCGGTTCTTCGCTCGGCCTGGTCGATCTGTTCAGCGGCGGCAACCTCCGCCGCATGACCATCTTCGCCCTGGGCATCATGCCCTACATCACCGCGTCCATCATCTTCCAGTTGCTGACTGTTGTGTATGAGCCGCTTAAGAAGATGCAGAACGAAGGCGAGATGGGGCGTAAGAAGATCACCCAGTGGACACGTTATATGACGGTCATTCTGGGCGTGGTCCAGTCCACAGCCATCGCGTTGGCGCTTCTGCACGGTTCCACCGGTCAGCAGCTCGTTCTCGATCCCGGCATCGGCTTTGTCCTGATGACGATTCTCACCCTGACCACCGGCACTACGTTCGTCATGTGGCTGGGCGAGCAGATTACGGAACGCGGCATCGGCAATGGCATGAGCCTGCTGATCTTTGCCGGCATCATCGTTGGTCTGCCGGCCGGAATTGCGGACATTGTGAACACGGCGCGTGACCACAAGTTCGGCGCCTTCACTGTTCCGGCGCTGATTCTTCTCGTCGCTGGCATGGTTGCGGTCGTCGCCTTCATCGTCTTTGTGGAGCGGTCCGAGCGCCGCATTCCAGTGCAGTACGCCAAGCGCATCGTTGGGCGCCGCCTCATGGGGGGGCAGTCTACGCATTTACCGCTGCGCGTCAACTCCGGCGGCGTCATGCCGATCATCTTCGCAGCGTCGGTGCTGTCGGCGCCGCTACTCTTCAGCCACGCGGCGTTCGTGCGCAATAGCAGTGTTCTCAACAGTATTGCGACAGCCCTAGCGCCGGGAGAGCCCTGGTACGAGTTCCTGTACTTCGCCTCCATCATCTTCTTCGCCTACTTCTATATCTCGATCGTCTTCCGTCCCGATGACATCGCGGATAACATGCGCAAGTACGGCGGCTTCATCCCCGGCATTCGCCCCGGCAAACGCACCTCAGATTTTGTCAATGACATCCTGACGCGCATCACGCTGATCGGTGCCATCTATCTCTGCATCGTCGCCATCATTCCGCAGTTCCTCATCACCGGTATCCACTTGAACCATCTGCCGTTGATCGGCTCCTGGTTTGAGCACGCGCCGCTGTGGGTGACCAACGGCCTCGGCTTCAGCTTCTACTTTGGTGGCACTTCGCTGCTCATCGTGGTCGGGGTGGCAATGGATACGGTGAATCAGATCGAGTCGCAGCTCATCATGCGCCACTATGAAGGCTTCTCGCCGCGCAGCCGCACGCGTGGAAGGCGGGCCTGGTAGTGAGCGAAGCTCAGTTCAGGGCAGCCGCCGAGAGCGCGCTGCCCGTAAACTTTACCCCTGGCCCCATTCTGCTTCTGGGAGCTCCGGGAGTCGGTAAGGGAACTCAGGCCAAGGAAATCATGAAGGCCTGGAGCATTCCGCAGATCTCCACTGGAGATCTGCTCCGATCCAATGTCGAAAAGGGCAGTGACCTCGGCCGGCAGGCGCAGGCTCTTATGGATCGCGGCGAGCTGGTCCCTGATGATCTGGTCAACCAGATGGTCGCCCAGCGCCTGCTCGAGCCTGACACGGCCACCGGATATATCCTCGACGGCTTCCCCAGGACTCTGGGCCAGGCAGACTGGCTCGATGCCCACCTCTCCGCGCAGCGGGGAACGGTCCCCGTCGTTGCAGTCAGCATTCAGGTGAGCTACAATCAACTCTTGCGCCGTATTACGGGAAGGCGCATGTGCCCTGTCTGCAAGACGATCTACAACATCTACTTGCAGCCACCCCGCGTCGACGAAGTCTGTGACAAAGACGGCACGCAGCTCGTCCGCCGCTCCGACGATACGGAAGAAGTGTTTGAGGAGCGTATGCGAGCCTACGAATCCCTGACTGCCCCTGTCGTCGAGCACTATCGCGGCCTTGGCAGATTTGCTCAAGTCGATGGAGAGCGGGCCGTGGAAGCCGTGACCTCGGGCATTATGGCAGCCATCGAGAAGCTGAGGAGTTAGCAGGATGGCGATCATGATCAAGTCGCCGCAGGAAATTGAAAAGATGCGGCGCAGCGGACAAGCAGTCCGTGAGATTTTGAATTACGTGCGCGGGCTGGTGAAGCCCGGCGTGACTACCCTTGATCTGGAGAACGCGGCAGCGGCCCGGATGCACGAGATGGGCGTCAAGCCGGCTTTCAAGGGCTACCGCGGCTATCCGTGCGTGCTTTGCACGTCGGTCAACAGTGAAGTGGTGCACGGCATTCCTTCCGCCGAGCGGACGCTCCGCGAGGGCGACATTGTATCTGTCGATACCGGAGTCGTAATCGATGGTTACTACGGCGACTCGGCCACGACCATCGTGGTAGGACAGAAGACCAGTCCGAGCACGCAGAAGTTGCTCGAAGTGACCGAAGAGTCGCTGCAACGTGGCATTGAAGCCGTGAGAGCCGGAGCGGCGCTGGGCGATATCGGTGCGGCCGTGCAGGAAGTGGTCGAGGCCGCGGGCTTCAGCGTGGTGCGTGAGTTTGTGGGCCATGGCATCGGTACGCGGATGCACGAAGATCCGCAGGTGCCCAACTACGGGCGTCGCGGCCAGGGCCAGAAGTTGAAAGAGGGCATGGTGATCTGCATTGAACCAATGGTCAATGTAGGCAAGCCCGGCGTACAGGTGCTCGAAGACGGATGGACGGCGGTAACCGAAGACGGCAGCATGAGCGCCCACTTCGAGCACACCGTGGCAGTCACCGCTGACGGCGCTTTGATATTGACGCAGTAAAGAGTGAGCCGGCCGCGAAGCCGGCAGAACCAGGCAGGGGATTTGTCGAAAGAAGACGCGATTGAGGTCATGGCAACGGTGGCAGAAACGTTGCCCAATGCCATGTTCAAGGTCACGCTCGAGAATGGTCACGAGGTGCTGGCGCACGTCTCGGGTCGCATGCGGAAAAACTTCATCCGCATCCTTCCGGGCGACCGTGTTGCGGTCGAGCTCAGCCCTTACGACCTGAATCGCGGACGGATCGTCTACCGCTACAAGTAAGCGAGCAGTTGCCAGTCCGCAGTCCCCGGTGGGGCCATAGGGACTGAGCACTGGCCGCTGATAACTGGTAACTGAAAACTGGGGACTGTTTATGAAGGTTCGTGCATCGGTAAAGAAAATTTGTGACAAGTGCAAGGTCATCCACCGCCGTGGTGTGGTGCGTGTGATCTGCGAGAATTCCAAGCACAAGCAGCGCCAGGGCTAGTTCTGGCCTGTTTCCACCGGACCACGCCCGTCTGTTTCGCGGGCAGGGGCGAGTAGCCATCAAGGCTTGCGATGAACCCCGGTCCTCACCCGCCAGAGCCGAAGCCGGCCGAGGCATAACCACCCGCTCCAGAGAGCAGTTTCTGGAGCCATGAAGGGCAAACTATGGCACGTGTTGCTGGCGTCGATCTGCCTCGGAACAAGCAGGCCCGGATCGCGCTTACCTACATTTACGGTATCGGCAACCCCCGTGCGCTCCGCATCCTGACTGCCGCGAACGTCGATCCGTTCCGGAAGATTCAGGATCTCAGCGAAGACGAGGTCAACCGTATCCGTCAGGTCATCGAAGCCGAAGGCCAGGTCGAAGGCGACCTGCGCAAAGACGTTGCGATGCACATCAAGCGGCTCATCGAAATCCAGTCCTACCGCGGTCTCCGGCATCGCCGCAGCCTGCCGGTTCGCGGACAACGTACTCACACCAACGCCCGTACGCGCAAGGGACCGCGCCGTGGCACCGTGGCGGGTAAGAAGAAAGCGACCAAGACCTAATGGCGAAGGCAAAGGCAACGGCCGGCAAGGCCGCCAAGAACAAAAAGTTCAAGAAGCGGGAACGGAAAAATGTTCCTTACGGCTTGGTCTTTATCCAGGCCTCGTTTAACAACACCATCGTGACCATCACCGACGGCCAGGGCAATACCCTCTCGTGGAAGAGCTCGGGCTCCCTCGGCTTCCGCGGGTCGCGTAAGGGCACTCCCTTCGCAGCCCAGCAGGCCGCGATCAACGCCGCCAACATGGCGCGGGATCATGGTCTCCGTTCGGTCGATGTGCGCGTCAGCGGTCCCGGTTCGGGCCGTGAGTCCGCGGTGCGTGCGCTGGCAGTTGCCGGCCTCGAAGTCCGCTCAATTCGCGACACCACCCCGGTGCCCCACAACGGATGCCGTCCGCCCAAGCGCCGGCGCGTATAAGTGCAGCTTTTAGCCGCCAGCTCTTACCTTTCGCTGGAGCTGGCGGCCAAAAGTCTGTAAACTAGTAGATGGCACTCTGCTGCGTTTTGCCTTTTAAGCTAAAGGCTAAGAGCTTGCAGCTAAGAGCTGCCTAAGGACTGGGAAGACACGCTGTGCTGCGCGTAAACCGGTCGTCCCCTGAAGATTTAGGAGAGAGATTTTGGCACGTTATACCGGACCTGTATGCCGCCTTTGCCGTCGCGAAGGCATGAAGCTTTTCCTCAAGGGCACCAAGTGCTTTACCGACAAGTGCGCCATTGAGAAGCGTAACTTCGCCCCCGGCCAGCATGGCCGTGACCGCAAGGCCAAGATTGTTGGCTACGGTCTGCAGCTGCGTGAAAAGCAGAAGGCAAAGCGCATCTATTTCACCCTCGAAGGCCAGTTCCGCGAGTACTACGAGAAGGCTTCGCGCGCGCCGGGCGTGACGGGCGAACTGCTCATCCAGCAGCTCGAGTGCCGCCTCGATAACATCGCCTTCCGTCTCGGTTTTGCCACCTCCCGCCGTCAGGCCCGCCAGATTGTGCGCCACGGCCACGTCGAGGTCAACGGCCGCAAGGTGAACATCCCCTCCTTCCAGGTCAAGGTTGGGGACGAGATCAAGATCCGCCCGAACAGCTCGAAGCTCGTCGTCGTTGAGATGGGCCGCGACTTCGCCAGTGGTCAGCCGGCTCCGGCATGGCTGCAGGTCGATCACGCGAATCTCTCCGGCAAGGTCGTCTCGCTGCCCAAGCGCGAAGACGTCAACCTCCCGGTCAACGAGCAGCTGATCGTCGAACTTTACAGCAAGTAATCCGGTTTTTAGTTCGCAGCGGCCGGTCCTCGGCTTTGGCAGGGGACTGGCCGCTGAGAACTCCGCAACACCCGCGCTGCGGCGCGGCAAAATTAACGCAACGGAGAAGAAACAGGCACAGCCGTTGCAGAATGCTTCGCGGCGTTTGCTGTGCATGGAGAGTGAATCGATATGCTTTGGAGAGGATTTCAAAAGCCCAAGCGTCTGGTGGTTGATCCCGAGACGCTCACTGAGAAGTTCGGCAAGTTCAGCGCTCAGCCCTTCGAGCGCGGCTTCGGCACCACCATCGGCAATGCGCTGCGCCGCACCCTGCTCTCGTCCATCGAGGGAGCTGCGGTCACCGCTGTCAAGATTGAAGGCGTTCTGCACGAGTTCCAGTCCATCCCCGGCGTCGTCGAGGATGCGACGGACATCATCCTGAACCTCAAGCAGGTGCCCTTCAAGCTCAACGGCGACGGCCCCAAGGCGCTTTATGTGCGCGCCGACCAGCCCGGAGTCGTTACCTCGGGCATGATCGAAGCCGATGCCGACGTCGAAATCCTCGACAAGGATATCTATATCGCTACCGTCAGCGAAGGCGGCAAGCTGGAGATGGAAATGCGCCTCAAGCGGGGCCGCGGTTTCGTCTCGGCGGACAAGAACCACGACAATGACCTCGGCATCGGCTTCATCCCGGTGGACTCCGTTCACTCGCCCGTGCGCAAGGTCAACTACTTTGTCGAGGCCGCCCGTCTTGGTCAGATCACTGACTACGACAAGCTGACGCTCGAAGTCATGACAAACGGCACCGTGCTGCCCGCCGATGCCGTCGGCCTGGCTGCGAAGCTGCTCAAGGATCACATGAGCATCTTCATCAACTTCGAGGAAGAGATCGAAGCCGAGAGCCACAGCGAAGAAGGCCGCGTGCAGTTGCGCAATGAAAACCTCAACCGCTCCGTCGAAGAGCTGGAGCTGAGCGTGCGCAGTTACAACTGCCTCAAGAATGCCAACATTCAGACCATCGGCGAGCTGGTGCAGAAGACCGAAGCCGAGATGCTGAAGACCAAGAACTTCGGCCGCAAATCGCTCAACGAGATCAAGGAGATCCTGGCTCAGATGGGCCTCTCCCTCGGCATGAAGATCGACGAAAACGGCAACGCAGTTCCCGGCCCCACCAGCATCCTGCCCGCGCAGACGCTGGCTCAGAGCTACAGCGGTTTCGATGACGACGAGGAAGACTTTGAAGAAGACTTCCCGCTGCCGAACGAGACCGAAAACTTTTAACAGAAGTATCCAGTTGCCAGTCTTCAGTCCCCAGTGGCTTTGCCCGGGCCTGAAGACTGGGGACTGACAACTGAGAACTTAATCAAGAGAGATTCGCCATGCGTCATCGCAATGCAGGTTACAAACTGGGGCGCAACACCAGCCATCGCCGCGCGCTGCTGCGGAACCTGGTCACGTCCATTCTGATGGAAGATCGCGTCGAGACCACCATCACCAAGGCCAAAGCGGCCCGGCCTCACGTGGAAAAGCTGATCACCCTGGGCAAGAAGGGCGACGTGCACTCGCGCCGGCAGGCGCTGGCTTACTTGCAGACGCGCGAAGCGGTCACCCGCCTTTTTGACACGGTGGCTCCCCGTTACGGCGACCGCAATGGCGGCTATCTGCGCATCGTGCGCAGCGGCTTCCAGCGCGGCGACGGAGCCGAAAAGGCCTTCATCGAGCTTCTCGGAGCCGAGCAGGAACTGGACGAGAAGCGCCAGAAGCGCGCCGAAGCCCGTGCCAAGCGCCGCGAAGAGATGCAGAAGGCCATGGCCGAGCAGCAGCAGGCTGAGGGCGGCGAGCCCGAAGGCGGCAACGAGTAGTTCTGCTCCCAAAACACCTCAACGACACAAAAGCGCACTCTCAAAGGGTGCGCTTTTGTACTTTCTACTCATCTTCTATCCCCGTTCTGCCGACGCCGATCTCTCGCGTGACGCGAGTTGCAACAATACCTCTAGCGCCCGCTCAAACGGAGCTGCATCCCCCGTCGCCGCCTGCAAAATGAGCGTTCCCTGCAGGCTCGCGACCCAATCTTCGGCAAACTTCCGTGCGCGGCTCGGCGGCATTCCTGCTTCCTGAGCCAGCTCCGCAATGGCCGTGATCCAATGCGCAAAAGCCGCCTGCAAATGCTTGCGGGCCGTGCTCCCGATTGCCGCCGTGGCCAGTTGTCCCAGCACGCAGGGCGTCCGGCCGCCGGAATAGATTTGCTCCAGCGCCGCCACAATCTTTCGCACCTTCACCTTGAGCGGAGCCTCGCGGCGCGCCTCCTCCAGAATGGCGCGGTCAATCAACCCTGTCGCGCGCGCCAGCACGGCCTCGGCCATCTGCTCCTTGCCTTGCGGAAAGTGGTGATACAGGCTCGACTTTCCCAGCCCGGTGGCACGCGAAAGGTCGGCCAGCGAAGCTCCATCGAAGCCGCGGTCGCGGAAAACAGCGAAGAGCCGGTCAACAATTTCCTCTTTTGAGGCAAGCGGAGTAGGCATGGCGTCTCCAGTCCTGTACAGACCATTCATTCTACTTCAGAAAAAATCTGCATAAATCTGACGCTTTTCTTGAAAGCTAAGCATCTCATGGATACATAAATACCGAACGTTCGGTACAATACGCAGGGGCTAACCCCTCGCCCCCAAAAGGAGTTTTCCCGATGCCATCCGCCGTCGCCTATAAAAACCTCTCCGTGCAAGATCCTCGCGCCGCCAGCAAACTGAGCATCTTCTATCGCGAAGCCGGCCAGCAAGATAACCCTGTCGTCCTGCTGCTGCACGGCTTTCCTACCTCAAGTCATCAGTATCGCGGCCTCATCGACCGCCTCTCTGACAAGTACCGCGTGATTGCGCCTGACCTGCCGGGCTTCGGTTTCTCTGACGCGCCCGATGCAGCCACCTTCTCCTACACCTTCGATCACCTCGCAGAGATCATGCAGGGCTTCGTGGATTCTCTCGGCCTCACGCGTTACGCCATCTATGTCTTCGACTACGGCGCGCCGGTCGGCTTCCGTCTGGCGCTCGCGCATCCTGAGCGTGTCGCCGCGATCATCTCGCAGAATGGCAATGCCTACGAGGAAGGCCTGAGCGACGGCTGGAATCCCATTCGCGCATACTGGCAAGATCCTAGCCAGCAGAATCGCGATCAACTGCGCGCCTTCCTGCAGGCCGGTACCACGCAATTTCAGTACACGCACGGCGAGGCCGATTCCACGCACATCGCGCCCGAGAGCTACACCCTCGACCAGCACTTCCTTGACCGCCCGGGCAATCAGGAAATCCAGCTCGATCTCTTCCGCGATTATCAGAACAATCTGGCTCTCTATCCGCAGTTTCAGCAGTATCTGCGCACCCATCGCCCGCCCGTTCTGGCCGTGTGGGGACGCAACGATCCCTTCTTCCTTCCCGCGGGGGCCGAGGCATTTCGTCGCGATGTTCCAGATGCCGAAGTCCATCTTCTCGATGCGGGACACTTTGTTCTCGAAGCGCATCTCGACGAGGCCGCGCGCATCATTCGTAACTTTCTGGCCCGCACGCTCGACACCGCGCAGGGAGCCGCTCTGTTCGGCCAGCTGAATCTGGCCTCTGTGCCGCAGCAGGGCAGGGAAGAGGTCGAGGGGCTGAGCAATTTCTTCGGCTTCGTTCCGAATCTCGGCTACGCCCTTGGCGCGGAGCCAGCCGTGCTCCACGTCTACATCCAGATGCTGCAGGCTCTCGGCCAGACATCGCTCGACCCGATCGCGCAGCAGGTCGCCCTCGCCGCGGCCAGCTACGCCAATGCGGCGGATTACGCCGTGCAGGTGCATGCCACACTCGCCGCCCGCGCGGGAGCATCCCCGCAGGTCATCGAGGCCATCCGCAACGGTGCCCCTCTGCAGGATAGAAAGCTGGATGCCGTGCGGCAGTTCGCTGCGGCCATTGCTCTCAAGCACACGCAGGTCTCAGACGCCGACGTCCGGCTGCTGACGGATGCCGGTTATGACCGCCGCGCGGCTGTAGCCATCGCCCTCGCCGTGGGAGCGAAAACCCTCGTCAACACGGTCGCACATCTGGCGCGCCCGGCGCTCGATCCCGGCTTCCAGCCGCAGGCATAACTCCCGCCCGGGACGGTCGCCGCGCCGTCCCGGCCCACCTCCTGAGAATTGGCATCTATCCTCGCCTTGCGAGTCCATTCCTGGCGTGCATAAAATCGGGTGACCTCCGGCGAGCCACATCTCGCCGCCTATATCCAGAGCCTCGCAGCGAGGCTTAGCGCCAACCAAAAGGATCGCCTGACACATGCCTGCTTCCCGCCGACTTCTGCTTGCCTGCCTGCTTCTCATTCCAGCGCTCTGTGCCGCGCAATCCGACAAATTCAAGCCCACGCCACAGGCGCGTGTCAGCATCGCGCAGGGCCAGCTTGAGGGCACCGAGCCAGCGCCCGGCATCTTCGCTTACCTTGGCATCCCATTTGCCCAGCCACCGATCGGAGATCTGCGTTGGCAACCGCCGCAACCGTCTCGGCCCTGGCAGGGCGTGTACATGGCAGACAGCCACGGCAATCCCTGCGCGCAGCTCAGCGAGGGCTGGAACAAATGGGACGCCGACCATGGCAGCGAAGATTGCCTTCATCTCGACGTCTGGACGCCCGCCCATGCCCACAACCTGCCCGTGATGGTTTACATCCACGGCGGCTCCAATCTCGCCGGGGATGGCTTCTCTGACGGCACGCCGCTCGTCAAGCATGGAGTCGTGCTGGTCACCATCGAGTACCGGCTCGATATTTTCGGTTTCTTCCGCACCGCCGCGCTCGACAAGGAGTCGCCGCACCACGCCTCCGGCGACTACGGCCTGCTTGACCAGATTGCCGCGCTCAAATGGATTCACAACAACATCGCCAAATTCGGCGGCGACCCCGGCAAGGTGATGATCTTCGGCCAGTCCGCCGGAGCCGTCGACACGGGCCTCCTGCTCACCTCACCGTTGGCGCGCGGGCTCTTCACCTCTGCGCTTGAAGAGAGCGGCCAGGTGCTTGGCCTCATGCCCACCTCGACCAGGAGTGAGTCAGAGATTGCGTGGGCTCCCGTCGCCAGGGCGCTCGGCTCTTCTCTGGCTGCGCAGCGGGCTGACAGCACCGCCAAGGTGCTCGCCATCGACAAGCAGGCTCCCAAGCCGCCTCCGGTCACCTGGTGGGGCTATCGCGGCGCAAGTGTTGATGGATGGGTGCTGCCCGAGATGCCCTGGCGCGTCTACCAGGCCGGTCATGAGGCGCCCGTTCCACTGGTGCTCGGCACCAACGTGCAAGAGATTGTACCTTTCGGCCAGACCACCCGCCAGTTGCAGCACGTCATGGCTGAGACCGTCGGCTACAAGGCCGCCGCAGCCATTGAGGACTTCTACCAGCACAACCCCAGCGCGCTGCTCGGTTCGCCGTCCGCGCGCTTTGCCACGGACCACGACTTCCACTGCGCCATTCGCTTGTTGGCCTCCTGGCATGCCTCGCACGGATACCCCACCTGGGTCTATCGCTTTGACCGGCCCGATCCCGGCCAGACCTCGGCCATGCATACCTCCGAGCTGTTCTACCTCTTCGACTCCTTCTTTGGAAAAGCCAAACCCACCGCGCAGGATCTCGCGATCGGAAACCATCTTGATCTCTATTGGACGAGCCTTGCCAAAACCGGAGCGCCCGCGCCGGCCGCCGCATGGCCTCGTTATCAGGGCGCGCAGTTCGGCCCCTGGCTCAACATCCCAAAGACCGGAACGGATATTCACGCCGTCAGCCAGCCCTTTGGCGGTGAGGCCTGCGCGCTCATGGATCCCTCCTATCCCAAATAGCCCGCCGGTCATTCTTCGCGCGGCTCTCCGATAACTCTTCCGCTGCCGGACCACTCATCCATCGAGGGTCCGGCGGTAAACTGAGAGGGGAGACTCCATCACTGCCCGGAAAGACAGGGTACTTGCATGCGCGCTGAACTGCAGGAGGCCGTCACTCTGCTTCGCCAATCCGACGAGCAGAGTGTGCAAAAGGCCGTTATGCTGCTGCAGCGCACCGTCTTCTCCTTCAGCATGAAGGTCTGCGGTCATCGCGAAGACGCCGAAGACACCATGCAGGACGTGCTTCTCAGCTCACTGCCTCATCTCAGAAAAATTGAAGATGCGCGCGCCCTGAGCGTTTGGCTCTACACGGCGGCTCGCAATCGCTGCTGGCGCAGCCGCAAGCGCCCTTCCTATCGCAAGTCCGTGGCGCTCGATGATCTCATGCCCGGCGATGCTGAACTCGCCGCGCAGCTCGCCGCCTCAGTCCAAAGCCCCGAGGCGCTGGCCGCCAGCCATCAGGACCATCAGATGGTTCACGAGGCCGTGCTGCAACTGCCTCCGCCCTATCGCATCGTGTTGGTGCTGCATGACATGGAAGAGCTTGACACCGCGCAGGTAGCCAAGGTCCTGGGTCTGCAGCCCGGAACCGTGCGCGTGCGCCTGCATCGTGCCCGGCTGCTGGTCCGGCAGCAGATGGACAAGCTTCTGCGTGGCCAGCCGGATCATGCATCTCCCGCATCTGTCTCTTCCGGCACCGCAGCCCGCGTGCGTCCGTCTCAATGCCGCGAAATCTTCGGCAACCTCTCGGAGTATCTCGACGGCCGCATGGAAACCAGAAGCTGCAACCAGATGCAGGCGCACATTGAGGCCTGCCCCGCTTGCATTGCCTTCATTCAAGACCTCAAGGCCGCCATCGACCGCTGCCGCAAGCTCGACATACCCATGGAAAGCGAGACCGGCACCACTTTGCGCCGGGTGCTGGCCGAGGAGTATCTCCGCCTGGTCGAGCACGGAGAAGCCGCCGAACCGGAACCGCCCGGGCCTTCAGAAAAAAGTAAAAAACATCTGTAACGCTTCCGCGCCTGCCTGCCTTTCTTCCAGTGAAGGACATTTCACTGGGGCACACAGGCATGAGAAGCAATCAAAATCGCGCACGCTGGTTCGTTGTGGCCGTGGCGCTGCTGTGGGTTTCGGGCTCCTGCCCGGCGCGCGCGCAGACTGGCACCGGCGACGAGTGGACGCTGCGGCAGACCATCGATATCAGCCTCGCAAAAAATCCCGATGCGGCGTTGGCGCAGGCGGAGACGCGCGCCGCTCAGGCCGGGGTGGAGCAGGCCCGCGCCGCGCTGCTGCCGCATCTGCAATTCACTGAGGACCTCACGCGCGGCAATGATCCCGTGTACGCCTTTGGCACGCGGCTGCGCCAGCAGCGCTTCACTCAGGCTGACTTTGCGCTCAATGCGCTCAATCGGCCTACGCCCATCAACAACTTTGGCACGCAGATCAGCGGCAACTGGCAGCTCTTTGACTGGTGGGGCAGTCAAGACCGCATGCGCAGCGCCCGGCTCTCCGTCCAAAGCGCCAGCGCCATGAGCCGTCAGGCGAGTCAGACCATCATCTTGCGTGTAGTGCAGGCCTACCAGGCCATGCTGTACGCGCAGCGTCGCGAGAGCGTGGCACGGCACGAGGTGGCGACGGCGCAGGCGCTGCTGCACGATGCAAAAACGCGTGTGCAGGCCGGGCTCGCCGTTGACTCTGACGTGCTCACCGCGCAGGTCAATCTCTCTGAGCGCCAGCAGGAGAAGATCGCCGCCGAGGGCGATGTCGAGAGAGCATGGGCCGCGCTGGAGGCCGCCATGGGCATCGACCACGCTGTGCGCCACCGGCTCGCACCCATCCCTCCGCGCAGTTATCCTGACGGCGTTCTTGATGAGCAGATTGCAGAGGCGCTCAAGACCCGCCCTGATCTCGACGCGCTACGCAAGCAGCAGGCCGCGGCCGCGGCGGCTGTGAAGGCAGCGCGCGCCAGCCTTCTGCCTGCAGTCAATACCTACGGCAGTTGGGAAACGGATCGCGACTCCTTCGCAGGAGACGGCGGCAATCATTGGCTCGCGGGTGTGCAGTTGCAGTTGGACATTCTGCCCCTCGGCAAGCGCGCGCGTCTCGATCAGGAGAAGGCTCTGCGCCAGCAGGCCGAGGCACGGCAGCGCGCCGGCGAAGAGCAGATTTGCCTGGCCGTCAGTCAGGCATTCACCGCGCATCGCACCGCCGAGCGTATCGTGGCCACGGCACAGGCTTCCATGCAGCAGGCCGCCGAGAGCCTGCGCATTCTGCAAAACCGCTATCAGGCCGGACTCACCACCATGACCGACCTCTTGCGTGCCGAAGACGCCCAGCGCCAAAGCCAGAACAACTACTGGCGCGCCGTCTACGGCAACACCGTCAGCTATGCCCAACTCATGTACGCGACGGGTGCACTCACCCCCGCCGCCGCGGAGAACCTGCAATGAACCGAATCGCCAACATCGCCTTCTTGTTCCTCTTCTCCGCTAGCGCGCCACTCCTGCTGAACGGCTGTTCGCACGCTCATCCGCCCGCGTCATCCGCTCCGGCCACAGTGCGGGCCGCGCTGGTGCAAAGCACGGCGGCCAGCGTGCCGCGCATGATTCCGCTCACCGGCACGGTGCATGCCCGCGAGACCGCAATGATCTCAGCGCAGGCTCCCGGACGCATTCGCGCCGTGCTGGTGCAGGCAGGTCAACACGTGCGTGCCGGGCAATTGTTGGTCAGCCTCGATGCCACCGCCGAGCAGGCCAGCCTCGCGCGCGCGCAGGCCGCATGGCAGGCGGTCGAGCAGCAGCAGCAAATCGCAGGCACGCAGTCCGCGCTTGCTGTCAGCACGCTTCAGCGTTACCAGTTGCTGCGGCAGCAGAAGAGCGTCAGCCCGCAGGAGTTTGACGAGGTTCAAAAGCGCGCGCAATCGGCCGCTCTCGCAGTGCGCGCGCTCGATGCGCAACGCGCCGAGGCTCAGGCTGCGGTTGCCGGTGCTCGCGTAGCGCTTGGCTACATGCAGTTGCGAGCGCCCTTTGCCGGGGTCATCACCGCGCGCATGGCCGATCCCGGCACGCTCGCCACGCCCGGCATGCCGTTGCTCGCCGTCGATCGCGATGGGCCGCTTCAGGTCTATGCCTCCGTCGATGAGTCGCTGTTGCCTCAGGTGCGCATGGGAATGAATCTGCCTGTCCAGATTGACGCGGCAGGGGCCGCGTCATTGACCGGCAAGGTCGCTGAGATACTACCGGCTGCCGACCCTTCCAGCCGCACCTTTCTTCTGAAGCTCGATCTCCCGGCCAATTCCGCCGTGCATGCGGGCATGTATGCGACGGTCCAGTTGCCCTCCGGCAAGCAAGCCGTTGTCCTTGCACCGCAATCCGCCATTGTGCAGCGCGGCTCTCTCAGCTATGTGTATGCGCTCGACGCTCACCGCATCGCTCAGTTGCGCTATGTCACACTCGGCCGCGCACAGGCAGACAACGTGATCGTGCTCTCGGGCCTGACGGCAGGCGAGCAGTTGGTCGATCATCCCGGCGAGCGTGACCTCGCCGGCAAGCGAATTGAGGCGATGTGAGGGGCGCGAAGATGAACACGGAGATACCTCAGGACGGTAAAGCACATCGTGGACTGGCAGGCCTGCTGGCCTCCATGTTTCTCGACTCCAAGCTGACGCCGCTGCTCGTCATGGCGGCTCTGGCGCTCGGCTTGGTCGCGGTCCTCGCAATTCCTCGCGAAGAAGATCCGCAGATTCAGGTGCCCATGCTCGATGTGATGACGGCGATGCCCGGCGCTTCCCCGCGAGAGGTGGAAGAGCGCGTCACCAATCCCATCGAAAGCTGGATGCATCAGATCCCCGGCGTCGAATATGTCTATTCCATCTCAAGCCCGGGACAGAGCCTCGTCATCGTGCGCTTTCAAGTCGGTTCCTCTGAGCAGGACGCGCTCGTCAAGGTCTACAACAAGCTCTACGCCAACGCCGATGGCATGCCTCCCGGCGCAAGCCGCCCGCTGGTCAAAGTGCATTCGATTGACGATGTGCCCATTCTCACCATGACGCTTTGGGGAGAGCACTACAACGGTTACGAATTGCGCCAGATCGCCGATGAAGTGCAGCACACCATCCGGCAGGTTCCCGATGTCTCTGAGACATCGGTGATCGGCGGCCAGCCTCGCGAGATGCGCGTCATTCTCAGCAGCGCCCGCCTCGCGGCCTTCGGTATTTCTCCGGACACGGTGGTGCAGCGCCTCAAAGCAGCCAATGCCCGCGTGCAGGCCGGCCAGTTCGCTGAGAGCAATCAGGAGATTCGCGTCGATGCCGGCCATCTCTTTCGCGACACAGAAGATTTAGCCGGCGTCGTGGTGGGCGTTGAAAACGGCCGCCCTGTTTATCTGCGAGATGTAGCCGAAAAGATTCAGGATGGCCCTGCCGATCCCGGCGACTATGTGCTCTTTGGCACCACGCAGGCCAGCGCTCCCGGCGGCCCGCGTGAATATCCCGCCGTCACGCTCACTGTCGCCAAGCTCAAGGGCTCCAACGCTACCGATGTCGCCAACGCGGTGCTGCATCGCATCCATCAGATGCGCGGCGTCAATCTGCCTGCCGATGTGCATCTGACCGTTACGCGCAACTATGGCGCAACCGCCAAGCAGAAATCAGATGAGCTGATGCAGCATCTGTTTCTCGCAACTATATCGGTTACGATTCTCATCGCACTCTTCCTAGGATGGCGGGAATCAGGCGTCGTGCTGCTCGCCATCCCCGTCACTCTGGCCTTCACGCTCGCCATCTTTTATCTGCTCGGTTACACCATCAATCGTGTCACGCTTTTCGCGCTGATCTTCAGCATCGGCATTCTCGTTGACGATGCCATCGTGGTGGTGGAGAACATGGTCCGGCACTTCCGCATGCCCGTCAACTGCCGCCGCCCGCTGCGTGAGGTGGCCATTGAGGCGGTCGATGAGGTCGGCAACCCCACCATTCTGGCGACCTTTACGGTGATCGCGGCCATTCTGCCCATGGCCTTTGTTCGCGGTCTCATGGGGCCCTACATGCGGCCCATCCCTGTGGGCGCGTCGATTGCCATGCTCTTCTCGCTGGCCGTGGCCTTCATCGTTTCTCCATGGGCCGCGCGGCGTTTGCTGGGGCGCAAGCATCTTGAGGGTGCTCACACTCTTGAGCCTGAGAAAGAAGGATGGCTCACGCGCCTCTATCGCCGCGCCATGCAGCCTCTGATGCGCAGCGCACGCAACCGCTGGCTTTTTCTTGGCTCGGTCGTCGTGCTCCTTATGTTCGCCGCCGCACTGGTCCCGCTCAAAATGGTGCTGGTTAAAATGCTGCCCTTTGATAACAAGAGCGAGTTTCAAATCATCGTCAATATGCCCGACGGCACGCCGCTAGAGCAGACCACGCGCGTGACGCAGGCGCTGGGCGATTACCTGAGCCGGCAGCGCCAGGTCGTGAACTATCAGATTTACTCCGGCACCGCTGGTCCGTTCAACTTCAATGGACTCGTGCGCCATTACTATCTGCGCCATCAGGTCAACCAGGCCGACATTCAAGTCAATCTACTGCCGGTGCATCAGCGCAGCGAACAGAGCCATGCCATTGCCCGGCAGCTGCGCCCCGGCCTTGACCAGATTGCCGCCCGCTATGGCGCGCGCATTCAAGTCACTGAGGTGCCGCCAGGGCCGCCGGTGCTGCAAACCCTGGTCGCCGAAATTTACGGGCCCAGTGAGCAAGGCCAGATCGCTCTCGCACGCAAAGTAAAAAAGATCTTTGAGCAGACTCCCGGCGTCGTCGATACCGACTGGTACATGCAAGACCCGCAATCCGAACTGGTGATGCAGGTCGATCAAACCAAGGCCGCCTTGCACGGTATCTCGGTCGCCCAGGTCGCCGAGACCTTGCGGTTGGCCACCTCCGGCATGCAGGCCGGGCTCCTGCATGATCCCACTGCGCGTGAGGCAATTCCCACCTTCGTTGAGATGGAGCGTCCTGACCGCTCCTCTGAACAGGCGCTCGAGAACATCAAGCTGCGGGCCGCCGACGGAAGCATGGTTTCTCTGCGCGAACTGGTTGATGTGAAACACACCACGTTGCAGCCCGATATCTATCACAAGAATCTGAAGCGCGTCGTCTACGTCACGGGCGATGTGGCCGGCGGCGAAGAGAGCCCCGTCTACGCCATCCTCAAAATGAATCAGGCCCTGCGCAAGCTCACGCCCGGCGGCTTTCCGCTGAAGATATACAACGCTGTTCAGCCCGAATCCACCGCGCATTACTCCATGAAGTGGGATGGAGAGTGGCAGATCACCATTGAAGTCTTTCGTGATCTCGGTCTCGCATTCGCCGTGGTGCTCGTGCTCATCTATGTGCTCGTGGTGGGCTGGTTCAAGTCCTTCACCGCGCCGCTGGTCATCATGGCGCCTATTCCTCTCACGTTGGTAGGCATCTTGCCGGCACACGCGCTGATGGGCGCATTCTTCACGGCAACGTCAATGATCGGCTTCATTGCCGGCGCGGGAATTATTGTGCGCAACTCCATTCTGGTGGTGGACTTCATCGAGCTGCGCCTCAAGCAGGGCATGCCACTTGCCGAGGCGGTCATTGATGCGGGAGCCGTGCGCCTGCGCCCCGTGCTGCTCACCGCTGGTGGAGTCATCATCGGCGCAAGCGTCATTCTTCCCGATCCCATTTTTCAAGGCCTGGGCCTGTCCCTGATCGCAGGCTCCGTGGCCTCCACATTTCTCTCCTGGCCTGCCGTGCCGGTGCTCTATTACATGCTGCACCCGGCCCATCGGCAGGCTCCGCCTGAACCCTGCAACTTGCCGGAAGAATCTTAGGAGGTTCACCATGACGGTAGAACGCGCGCTTCGTCTGATGGCCGGTGTCGTCGTACTGCTCTCGCTGGCTCTCGGATACTGGATTTCACCCTGGTGGTATTGGCTCACCGCTTTTGTGGGACTCAATCTTTTGCAATCCGCATTCACCAACTGGTGCCCGGCGATGGCAATCTTCCGATGGATGGGTCTGCCTGAATCCGGCCGCTCACAGAAAGCAGGTTGAGATGCACGAACGCATCTTTCGCCCGGAACAGGCCCATCGCCTCGAAGACCCCGCGCGTCTGGAATGGTTGCCACCGCACGACATCATGCAGGCCATGGATGTTGAGCCAGGACAAACCATCGCGGATGTAGGCGCGGGCACCGGCTACTTCACCTTGCCTTTGGCTCGGCAAATTGGGCTCCACGGCGTCGTTTATGCCGTCGATGTGCAGTCTGAAATGCTGGGCTGGATTCGCGAAAAGATCGAGCGGGACGCGGTCTTCAACATTCAGCTGGTGCATGCCGAGGCTCACGCCACGCAGTTGCCCGAGGAGTGTTGTGACCTGTTCTTTCTCGCGAATCTATGGCATGAACTCGATGACCGCGAGGCCACTCTGCACGAGGCCATGCGCGTCCTCAAGCCTGAGGGCCGCATTGCCATTCTCGATTGGCGGCCCGATGTAGAGCGTGAGTTCGGCCCTCCACTCGATCATCGTCTCTCCGTCGAGAGTTGCGTAAGCGAGTTGCAGCAGGCTGACTTTGCCGCGACCGTCATCAAAGACATCGGCCGTTACCACTGGCTGGTGCAGGGAGCGCGCTGACCGCGTCACGCCTCATGCCATCCCAACGCCAGCCCGCTGCCGCACCGCCGGTTGAAAAGCTGCGCGATGAAATCTATCGCCAGATGTTCCGCCTGGAAGCCGGACGCCCCGGCGCAGGCAATGCTCTCGCACTGGCTTTGCTGCGCGCGTGGATGGTCTGCGAACAGCTCCCACGCAGCAACGAAACCCGGCGATGGCTGCGCCAGCTCTGCCCACTCTGCCTGCGGATGATTGAGTCGCAGACACGGTAGACCATCACGGAACCAAAGTGAGTTTGACAGCAAAGGAGCTTGCCATGAAAGTCACCGCCGTTCATGACCGGAAAATGCAGTTTCGAATCCAGGCCCGGCAGCATGTGCTGCTCAGCGATCAGCCCGTGGAGAATGGCGGCGAAGATGAGGGCATGACTCCGCCCGAGCTATTCCTCGCATCGCTTGCTTCCTGCGCTGCCTTCTATGCGGCGCAATATCTGGCTATCCGCAATCTGGCCAGCGGCGGCATTGAGGTCGAGGTTGAGGCTGACAAGTTGCGCGATCCAGCCAGACTCGGCAATCTGCGGCTGCATGTCAAAAGCCCGGTTTCGCTCAATGCCGATCAGCATCTCGGAATGGAGCGCGCCGTGCATCGCTGCCTCATTCACCAGACGCTCCTGCAGCCCCTGTCCATCAGCATTCACCTGGAGATGCCTGTCTCCCGATGAGCTGCAATCGAACTGTAACAAACGGCGTATATATTCGAATTTAGACGTGCGTCAGCGCGCTTGGTCATCCGCTTTTTGGCAGCTATTTTCCTTGGGGTACTTTGCCGGTTTCGCCGTTGCTCCAGAGCATCGTTACCGTTATCATGAAAGAGATTCGGCAGCTCTTTCGCCCGATGTTTCCTTGAGAGAATTCAACTTGAACCTGAGGCGCGCCCAACGTCGTACCGTGAAGTGTCTCCCATTCCTGTGGGTGATGCTGGGCATTGCGGTCTTTGCCTGGGGCCTTCAGTACAAGCTCTCTCTCTATCCTGGTGAACTGGCAGTACCGCATCGCGTGCCTACCGCCAAGCTGCTGGCCAACGATAAGCAGCAAGGCACGGCCCAGGCGAACCTGGGGCAGTATCTGCCCGAGAGCGGACCGCGTTGGGCAGTGACTGCGCGCTTGCTCCCTTGTCTCGCTCTGCTCATCGGCGCGATGCTGCTGCTCGCGTTACGCCGCTACGCATCTTCTGTTTTCTGGCTTTGCGAGGCCTTTCCGCCCGCTCTCCGAGGCTCTTCCTCTCTTTTCTTTCGCCCACCGCCTGCTTTGATTCCAGCCCTTCTCCGCTAGTCTCGGTGCGGCGCGTGAGTTCGCCGCCGCAGTGCTTTCAATCGTTTCAGTAGAGGTATGCCATCTCTTCGCGTGCATGGCGTTCCCGGAAACAGGTGTGTCCTCAAAATGAAAAATAAGAAGCTCGTCTTTGGCATCGCTGTGTGCGCTGCGATCGCGCTGATTGTCTTGGTGATTTACCGGCATCACCAGTCTGCTCCTGTGCAGGTGGAAGCTCACGGGCCTGCCACTGCGCAGGTTGCGGAGGTGCAGCGTGGGAACATCTCTGAGGTCTTGACGCTTGCCGGGCAGTTCCAGCCTTATCAGGTTGTGGAAGTGCATCCCAAGGTCTCCGGTTTCATTCGCAAAATCAATGTGGATATCGGCGACATCGTCCATCGCGGCCAGACGCTTGCTGTCCTCGAAGTGCCCGAACTGCAGGCTCAACTGCAGGGCACTGTATCCTCGCTCTCGCAGGCTAAGGCGCAGGTCGTGCAGGCGCAGAATGAAGTGTCGCGCGCCGAATCGCAGCACGTCGCCCTGCATGAAGATAACCTTCGCCTGCAGGAGGCTGCCAAAGCCCAGCCCGGCCTCATCGCCGAGCAGGAGCTCGACGACGCCCAGGCCAAGGATCTCGCCTCCCAGGCGCAGGTCGCGGCTGCCAAGTCTGCCCTGGCCGCCGCGCAGCAGGCCGAGCAGGTGGCCCGCGCCAATCATCTGCGCGTCAGCGCCCTCAATCACTACACCGATGTTGTGGCCCCGCTCAATGGCGTGATCACCTGGCGCTATGCCGATACCGGAGCGCTTATCCAGGCCGGCACCACCTCAGACACGCAGGCGCTGCCCATTGTGAAGCTCTCGCAGAGCGACCTTCTGCGTCTCCGCGTCCCTGTACCGGAAGACGACGTGCGCTACGTCAATGTCGGCGATCCCATGCAGGTGTATGTGGGAGCCATCGGGCGTTCCTTTGAGGGCAAGGTGGTGCGCTTCACGCGCAGCGTAAGCCTCGACACCCGCACGATGGAAACAGAAATCGACGTTCCGAATCCCGATCTCACCATCGACCCTGGCATGTATGCGAACACTGAGCTGCAGCTCGCCCACGTGAATAACGTGCCCACGGTCGCGCTCGACGCGCTCGTGCACAACAACGGCAACGGCTGGGAAGCGTACGTGGTGGACAGCACCAGCCATGTGCAGATTCGCCCCGTGAAGGTGGGCGTGCAGGGCTCCAATCTCGCGCAGATCGTCAGCGGCCTCCAGCCCGGTGATCGCGTGATTCTCGGCGGCCAGGGCAAATATCAGCAGGGCGAACTGGTGAAGCCCATTCTGCAGAAGGAGCCGGCCAGCGAAGTCTACAAACAGACGGGCGGCATGATCGACATGAGTGCCAGCCAGGAGAGTGACTAAGCATGCCTAAGTTCGCTCTGAAGTATCCGTTTTTTGTGCTGATGATCTGTTTTATTTCGACACTCGTCGGAATCGTCAGCCTTCTCAGCATGCCCGTGGATCTCTTTCCGAAGATCAACATCCCGGTTGTCGTCGTTGCGACGTTCTACTCCGGCATGCCTCCCCAGCAGATTGAAGGTGACATTACTGACACCTTCGAGCGCTTCTTTACCTACGCTTCTAACGTAGACCACATCGAATCGCGCTCCATGACGGGCGTCAGCATCATCAAGGTCTACTTCCGGCCCGGTACAGACCCCAACTCGGCGCTCAGCAGTATCTCCAACCTCGCCATGGCTGACTTGCGCCGTCTGCCTCCTGGCACGCTGCCTCCTGTTGTGCTCGGCATGGATGCATCGGACCAGCCCGTCTGCCTCGTCACTCTCAAGGGCAAGGGCCTCAACGAAACACAGTTGAAGGACATCGCACAGTTCAACGTGCGCGATCAGTTGGCCAGCGTGCAGGGCGCTTCTATTCCCGATCCCTACGGTGGTACCTACCGGCAGATTCAGGTTTACGTGAATCCGCTCAAGCTCGAAGCGCACAACCTGTCACTGATGGATGTCGTACACGCCGTCAACAACTCCAACCTGATTCTGCCTGCGGGCGATGTACAGATCGGCACCAAAGACTACAACGTCTACGCAAACGCCCAGTTCCCCTCGCCTAAATCCATCAACTCACTCCCTCTCAAAAGCGTAGGGAATGGCTCCGTCCTGGTGGCAGATGTCGGCAAGGCGGAAGATTCCGGCGCAATTCAGACGAATATCGTGCGCATTGATGGTCAGCGTTCCGTCTACCTGCCCATCTTCAAGCAGGGCGGCGACAGCAACACCATCACCATCGTCAACGGCATCCGTAAAACGGTGAAGAGCCTCGTCGATATTCCCCAGACGCTCAAGACCTCTGTGGTCTTCGATCAGTCTGCGTTTGTGAAGTCGGCCATTGTGCAATTGCTGCGTGAGGGCGGCATCGGTCTGCTGCTGACGGGCCTGATGATTCTGCTCTTCCTCGGCAATGCGCGCGCCACCATCGCCGTCATGCTCTCGGTGCCTCTCTCCGTCATCTTGTGTCTGCTGTTCACTGACATCATGGGCGGCTCCATCAACACCATGTTGCTCGGCGGTCTTGCGCTTGCACTGTCTCGACTCATTGACAACGGCGTGGTGGTACTCGAAAACATCTTCCGCTACATGGAAATGGGCGAGCCCCCGCGCATCGCCGCGGAGGTGGGCGGAACAGAAGTTTCTCTGGCCGTGCTGGCTGCGACCGTTACCACTTCCATCGTCTTCTTCCCGGTGGCTTCGCTCACCGGCGTGAGCAAATACATCTTCACGCCGCTCGCGCTGGGCGTGGTCATCTCCATGTTCGCGTCGTATGTCTTCGCCATGACAGTGGTGCCGCTCTTCTGCGCCACTTTCATTCAGCTTGACCACCACCCTCATGGCAATGAGGAGCAGGCAGAGGCGCACAGACGGAAGCGGTCTATCTTCCGGCGCATCGTCGACACTTTCAACGACTACTTCCAGAAGCTTCAGGACTGGTACGAAGGTCTCGCCAAGCGCACTATGCAGCGCCCCGGACTCACCACCATCGTGATTCTCGCGGGCGTCATTCTCTCCATTGCGGTCACGCTTCCATTCCTGGGGCAGGCTTACTTCCCTCGCACCGACGCCGGCCAGTTCATCATCAATGTGAAAATGCCCAACGGCACGCGTGTGGAAGACAGCAACAACTACATCGCCAAAGTCGAGAAGATCATCCGCCAGCAGATTCCAAAACGCGATCTCGGCATGATCGTCTCCAACATCGGCATCACCCACGGTCCATCGACCATCTATTCCAGCAACTCATCCATGGACACGGCCTTTGTCCAGGTCAGTCTTAAAGAAGGGCATACTCTCAGCAGCTTTGCTTACATGGATCGTGTGCGCAAAGCCTTGGGCCAGCAGATGCCTGAGTTGACTACTTACTTCCAGGGCGGCGGCCTCGTCGATGCTGTCATCAATCAGGGCTTGCCTGCTCCCATCGTGATTCAGGTCAAGTCCAACAACATGCAGGGCGCTTATGCCCTCGCGCAAAAGCTGGCGGCAAAAATCCGCAAGATGCCGAACGTAGCCAGCGCCTATATTCCGCAGAATCTCGACTACCCGGGCATTCAGTTGAATATCGACCGCGAAAAGGCCAGCCTCATCGGCCTCACCACCAAGCAGGTGATGGATAACGTCATCACCGCGCTCACCTCCGATGGGCAGGTGGCTCCCAGCTACTGGATCGACCCCAAAACCGGTAACAACTACATGCTGACCGTTCAGTACTACCCGCAGATGATTGAACACATGAGCATGCAGCAGTTTGAAAACATTCCTCTGCGTGCGGCCAAGAGCAATCAGTACACGCCTCTGCAATCCGTGGCTTCGGTCAACATCATCAACACACCCACCGAGGTGGACCATTACCAGCTTCGGCGAGTGATTGATATTTACGTGGCCACTAAAACTGAGGCGCTCGGCAAGATCGGCAATCGCATCCAGAATCTGCTCAAGAACACTAAGACCGGCAAAAACACGCGTCTCAACGTGATCGGTGCGGTCGTCTATATGAAGGATGCATTCTTTCACTTCGGCGTGGGACTGGTTCTGGCCGTCATTCTGGTCTACCTGGTGCTCATGGCGCAGTTCGCATCCTTTGTTGATCCGTTCATCATTCTCATGGCCATTCCGCCCGGTCTCGCCGGCGTGGTCATCACACTGGTACTCACCGGCAGCACATTGAATCTGATGTCGCTGATGGGCACCATCATGATGACCGGCATCGTGGTGTCGAACAGTATTCTCATTGTCGACTTCGCGAACATCCTGCACCGGCAAGGCCTGCCGCTGCTCGAAGCCGCGGTGCAGTCCTGCAAGATGCGTCTGCGCCCCATTCTCATGACCTCACTGGCTACGCTGCTCGGCATGATTCCGATGGCGCTGGGTATTGAGGCCGGCAGCGAACAGTATGCTCCGCTGGCGCGTGCCATCATCGGTGGACTCGCAGTTTCCGTGGTCGTCACCATGTTTGTGGTGCCGGCCGTGTACCTGCTCATTCACGCACGCGAAGAAGGGAAGCAGATGAAAGGCGAGGTGAACGCATGAGCAAACACGCCTGGATCGTAACGGCCACTCTGCTGGCCACGTCTCTCTCGGCGGTCGCGCAGTCAGGCAATGCTTCGGCATTGCCTGCCGCGCCGGCCATGCACCTGACCCTGCAGATGAACAATGCGGCCGGCGTCTCCAGTGGACAGAACCCTCCGCTGACCCGCCAGCAGGCCGAGCAGATGGCGCTCCGCAACAACCCCCGCATCAGCGCAAGCAAACTGCTCGCGATGGCGCAACAGCAGGGGGTGCGCGAGGCTCGCGCGGCTTATCTGCCTGATCTCACCGGTGCTGTCACCGCAGTCAGGGCCGATAACGGAAGCCGTATCTCGGCCAGTTCCTTGACCGCATCACGTCTCATGACCCACGCCGGGGCCGGTGGCGAGCTATCGCAGCTCATCACTGATTTCGGACACACGCGCAACCTCATCCTCACCCAGAAGCTGGAAGCGCAGGCCGCCAACGCCAACGCTCTGGCCACTAAAGAGGAGATTGTGCTCTACACCGATCAGGCGTTTTATAGCGCCCTCACGGCGCAGGCCATTCTCCATGTGGCACAGCAAACCGTGAAGACGCGGCAAATCACTGAGACGCAGGTCAATCAGCTCACAGCGCATAAATTGCGCTCCACACTTGACCTGAGCTTCGCGCAGGTCAATCTGTCAGAGGCAAAGCTGATGGAGCTTGACGCGGAAAACAACGCCGATGCTTCCATGGCTCAGCTCGATGCCATCCTCGGTCTCGATCACAATGTCGCATACCAGCTCGTCGAAGATCACACGACGGCTCCGGCTCCTCCGGTCGATCTGGATAGCCTGGTGCAGCAGGCCATTCAGCAGCGGCCTGATCTGATGGCGATGAATTACGGGACCCGCTCCGAGCAGAAGTACGCACATGCGGAGCGCGATCAGTTGCTGCCGACCATCTCCGCCATGGGGACGGTCGGTGCAACACCGGTACGAGTCGATCGCTATTACACCAGCAATTGGTGGGGAGCCGTCGGGGTCAACATGAACGTCCCCATCTTCAACGGCTTCCTCTACAACGCACAGGCCAAAGCCGCGCGCGAGCGGGCAGAGGCGGATGCCGAGTACACGCGCGACCTCAAAGACAAGATCGTCCGCGACGTCAATACTTCCTGGCTGCGCGTCAACACCGCCTACCAGCGGCTTACCGTAACAACGCAACTCGTGCAGGAAGCCGACATGGGCCTCAAGCTGGCGCAGACTCGCTACAATCTTGGCCTTAGCTCCATCGTTGAGCTAAGCCAGGCGCAATTGCAACAGACACGAGCACAAATTGAAGCCACCAACGCCCGTTACGAATACCGGCTGGCGCTGGCGACACTCCGCTACCAGACGGGGCAGCTTCCTTAGGCCTCTACTCGCTTCTTCCAGGGCGGCCGCAAATTCCCGAGCGCGTCTCAGGGATTTGCGGCCCTTTTTAATTGCCTTCGGTCAACGGCGTGACATCGCCTGCGCTCACAGCAATATAGAGGCCCGAGCCAAGAATCAGCGCTGCCCCCGCCAGCACATAAAAGCCCGGTGTGTTGCGCCATATCAGGTATGAGAGCAGCATTCCGGTAAGCAGTTGCGTGTAGTGGTACTGCGAAACATTCGCAGCCGACGTATGCTTCACCGCGACGTAAAAACACGAAGTCCCCAGCGCGCAAAACAGCCCCATCGCAAACAGGCCGCCCGTCAACGGCAGAGTGAGCGGTGCGGCATGCACGGTGAGCATCATGCCCAGTCCCACGGCGGCTGTCACCAGTCCTGAAAAGAACGCGAGGCTCTCCGGCGTCTCCGTGCGGGTCAACACGCGCGACCACACCATGTTGGTCGAGAAACACGCCACGCACACCAGGCACGCGCCCAGCCCCACCCAGTCTGCCTCGTTAGCCGCGCTCCATGGATGCACGGCCACAATCACCCCGCCGAATCCCGCCACAATCGCCAGCGCTTTTTTCCATGGCAGGCCCTCACGCAAAAATATCGCTGAGAGCAGCGCAATCACCATCGGCGCCATGAAGACCAGAATGTAGAAGAGCGTCAGCGTCAGATGTCGCAGCGCAATCACCACGCATACGTTGTTGCCCATGTCCAGGCAGGCGCGCGCAATCTGTTTATCGAGCCGGTGCGGCTTCAGACGGCCAATCTGGCCGCGCATGGCGGCATACAGTCCCAGAAAGGCCGCCATGATGAGGCCCAGAAACGCGACCATCTCATAGGCGGGCAGCTTCGATTGGCCCACCAGCTTGATCGAGGTGTCCGCCAGCACCCAAAACGTGAAGCCGGCAACCGCAAAGCCGATTGCGCCAAGCTCCGTAACCTTCCATGCCTGCCTCTGCATCCTTTCTTCAAACTACAGGATGCAAAGCCCGCCGCATCATTCTCTGTGCGAAATTCCGCCCCGTCTCGTCTTCAAGCAGCCGCGGCCGTCTTCTTTGATTCTTCCGCTTCTTCCATATCGCGCGGCAGCCTCAGCGTCGCCAGCCACAGCAGGAGCTGCAATCCGCACAGCAGTGCAAAGCTCTCCGGAAATGCTCCCGGCCGTCCCGCTCCTATCTGCGCGCCACCCAGCCGCCATCCTAAAAAGCCCGCGCAAAGGGTTGTCAGCGTCGGGCCGCCCAGCCTCTGCACAATGTTCATCGAAGTCGTCGCCATCGGCAGCTCCGCCCTGGGAACCGAAGCATAAGCGGCAGACATGGAAGGAATGCCCACCGCGCTCGTTCCCATTCCACGCAGAAAAAGCACCATGCCCACCAGCCACGGATTCAGTCTTTCGATGCTCAGATAAATCAGCATCAACGTGCTCACGAGCGCCAGCATCGCGCCTCGCGAAGATGTGCCCCGAATACCATACCGTTGCGTGAGTCTCCCCACCAGGGGAGAGGTAATCATCATGCCCATCCCCATCGGAGCCATCAACCATCCGGTCATGCTCGGGGACTCTCCCGCACCGCGCATCAGGTACACCGGCACCAGCATCTGTACGGCAAACAGCAATCCGTTCCCAGTAAATTGCGTGATCGCCGCGGTCGCAAAGACGCGTCTGCGAAAGAGCTTCAGGTCCAGCAGCGCGCGTTCGCCATCCCGCCGTGCCTTGTAGAAAAAGCCCGCTAGCAGAGCCAACGACAGGCCAAATGCTGCAAGGCCCGCGTGCTCATTCAGATGTTCCATGCCATAGAGCAACAGCACAAGCGCCGGAGAAAGCAGCAGCAATCCGCCAATGTCCAGCTTGCGGCTGCTTCTCTCCTCGTGCCCGTCGCGCGGAAGAAACAGGATCGCCAGCACAATCCCAAGTACGCCAATCGGCACATTGATCAAAAACAGCCAATGCCAGGTTGCATACTGCAAAACTGTGCCAGCCAATACTGGCCCCGCGACAGGACCCAACAGTACCGGCACAATGGCATAGCCGGCCACACGGGCCATCTGTTTTCCGGCCGCCTTCGCAATCATGAGTTGTGCCATCGGCGCCATCAATCCGCCGCTCATGCCCTGCAGAATGCGAAAGCCGATCAGCGAATTGGCCGACCAGCTCATCGCGCACAGCGCCGAAGAAAGCGTGAAGCCCGTAAAGCAGAGCAGATATACCCGCTTCGCTCCAAGCCGCTCCACCAGCCACCCATTCAGCGGAAGTGTCAGCGCCAGCGCCAGCAGGTATCCGCTCGTCACCCATTGAATCCACTGCAGACTCGCATGCAGATCCGCCGCCAGTTGCGAGAGCGACACATTCACCACCGTCGCATCCATCTGCGCCAGCAACGTACCGCAAACTGTGACCGCTACGATCTTCCAGATGCCGGGCGGTAGTTTCTCCATGCCAGTCCCAGCGGCTCTATCCATCTCAGGCAAGAGCCGCCACCACTTCATCGGTCGTGCGAACCCGCGCCAGCCTCCCAAAAACTTTCTCCATCGAGTAGCGATGTTCCTCTTCGCTCAGTGCCGAGCAGGCGTCCGCCGGCACTACAAACGCAAAGCCCAGCCCCGTGCCCTGGCGCAGCGTGGATTCGACGCCAACATTTGTGGCGACCCCGGTCAAAATCACCGTCTCCACTCCCCACGCGCGTAGTTCCTGCTCTAGTGTCGTTCCTGCAAATGCACCCCAATGCCGTTTGGTGATCACTATGTCCGCGGGTTGCGCTCCGGCCGCGGGCGCAATTTGCGACAACTCCTCCGGCATATCCTTTCCGCCAAATCGCGAGGGCTCATCCACGGGCAAGGAGAGAAAGTCATTCAGATTCACTCGAACCCAGACCACCAGGCCACCCTGCGCACGCAAAGCGTCTGCAATCCGGCGCGTACGCGCCGCCACATCCACGACCGCATGAGGCGCCCCCGGAACTGCCATCAGGGCGTTCTGCAGATCAATGGCCACGAGCGCGGTTTTCTTCGCGTCAAGAACAATATTTTGCATATACGGAAAGCTCCCGGTTAAAAGTGAGGATACCCTCGAATTTCTAAATATAGAATATGAGGGTGCCCTCAATATCGTCAAATTCCATCCGGGTAGCTCCGCAGCAGGAACGTTCCGCGCGCCGTCTCGCCGCCTTTCTTGAAGCGGCCGAGGCTCTTTTTGCCGAGCACGGCTTTGAGGCGGCCACCATGCAGGCCATCGCGGACCGCAGCGCCTCCTCGATTGGGGCGCTCTACAACTACTTTCCTGACAAGCAGGCCATCGCCGTCACGCTGCTCCGCAAATACTCTGAGGAGTTGCGCTCTCGCATCCGTGCCCTCATGGATCGAGCGGAGACCCTCTCCACGCGCGACTTCGCGGTAGAGTTCATTGATTGCATTATCCAGTTTGCCCGCGACTATCCCGCGTGGCTCAATCTGCTCACCGCGCCGGTCCGCTTCCGGCGGGATGCTGCGGCGCGCCGCGCCTTGCGGCTCTATCTTGCCCAGGCTTTCGAGCGTAAAAATCCAGCTTTGAGTTCCGAACGCGCCATGCTCGTAGCAAATGTATCCGTACAGATTGCAAAAGGCATGATGGCCGTCTATACCGACTCCGAGCCAAAGATGCGCGAAGCCGTCATCGCCGAATTCCGCAGCGTTCTCGCGGCTTATCTTGAGCAGGTGCTGGCCGAGCGTTCCTGATTCTCAGTCAATTCGTTCATGCCGGTATCCTGCCTGCCGCAGCCATTGCCGGATCTCCTCAATGTGCTCGCCTCCGCGCGTCTCCAGCGTAATGTCGATCACCGTGTCGCCCAGGCTCACGCCATAGTGCGCACGGTCATGCGCTGTCTGCACGATGTTGGCACGCGCTTCGGCCAATATCCGTGTGAGCTGATGCAGCGCGCCGGGCTGGTCCGTCAAATGAATGCGCAGCCGCGTCCGCCGTCCATCCTTCACCAGTCCCCGCTCAATGATGCGCGCCAGCAGGCTCACATCAATATTCCCGCCACACACCAGCGCGGCCGTGCGCTCTGATCGCAAAGAAGTCTTCTGCTGCAGCAGCGCCGCCAATGCCACGGCCCCCGCGCCTTCGGCCAGCGTCTTCTCGCGCTCCAGCAACACCAGAATGGATTGTGCAATCTCCTCTTCATCCACCGTTACCATCTCGTCCACATAGCGCTGCACCAGCGGCAGTGTTCGCTCGCCGGCGCGACGCACCGCAATGCCGTCCGCGATGGTCGCCTCGGCGGCAATGGCCACGGGACTACCATTCTCAGCCGCGCGCAGCATCGACGGCAGCCGCTCCGTCTGCACTCCCACCACGCGAATCTTCGGATTCGACTCCTTGATTGCGCAGGCCACTCCGCCAATCAATCCGCCGCCGCCAATCGGAACCACCACGGCCTCCAGCCGCTCAATCTGCTCCAGCAGTTCGAGCCCGATCGTGCCCTGGCCCTCAATCACCGCGTCGTCGTCAAACGGATGCAGAAAGGTCATTCCATCCTGCGCAGCGAGTCTCAGCGCTTCATCACAGGCCTCGTCATAGTTCGCGCCATGCAGCACCACCTCCGCGCCGTAGGCCGCGGTCGCGGCTGTCTTCACCAGCGGAGTCATCAGCGGCATCACAATGCGCGCGCGAATGCCATGCACCGTTGCGTGATAGGCCACGGCCTGCGCATGATTGCCGGCGCTGGCCGCAATCACGCCCCGCGATTTCTCCTCCGCCGTCAGCGTCAAAATCTTATTGAGTGCGCCGCGCTCTTTGAAGGCACCCGTGCGCTGCAGGTTATCAAGCTTCAGAAACAGCGGATGCCCCGTCATGCGCGACAGCGCTTCGGAGTGCGGCGCAGGCGAAAAATAGATGCTGCTTCTGATGCGCTGCCGCGCCTGTTCAATGCCTTGCAGTGTCACGCTCATGCCTTGTCTTCCTCTTTCTGCCTGCAAAAAAGCAAAACCACCAGACTCAGGGAGCCGGTGGTCGGGTGTCTCGAACGGATTCGCCAGCCGCCTGCTCCTAGTGAGGAGGAATGATCATAATGGCCGAAATAATTCGGATGTCCGTGGCCGGAATGATCATGGAGCGACGCATGCGGTTGAATTGATCAAATCAGACTGCGCAGCTTACGTCAACAGTCTCTTCCGCAACATCTCCCGGTAGTTTCAGGGTTGTCACACCCCAAATTGCCGCAGGTGATGGTCAAGGTGCTTGTGCATCAACTTCGCCCATTCCTGCGGGGTCATTTCTCCAAAAAAGCTATGCGGCTTTCTCGTGCATCCGCTCGCTCCCCCTGCAACAAAACTGTCAATCAGTGTCAGCAGCCTTTGCTGTTCGTCCACAAAATTCGGCTCGGTCTCGACAATCAGACTCTTGGCTGTAGGCGAATTCCTGCGCATCGGCTCGCCGTCCCGAAGCGCTAACGGCTTCACCAGCCGTCCCATCAGGCGCGCAGCAAAAGGCAGTCTCTCCGGCACTACCTCGCCAACCGCCCACTGCATGCTGGTACAGCAGTGCGTCAGCATCTGTGCAACGGACATCCTGCCCCAGTGGCGCTCGCTCTCAGGCGTCAGGCGGTCGATCCGTGTCTTGATCTGCCCGGCGACCGCAGCATCCAACAGATTTTCTGCGCTCATCCCACCCCCACTATCGGCAGAAACAGCCCGACAGCAATCTAAAGCTATGCTGGCGCCCATGTAAAGCAAAAGAGGCCCGCCATTCCGGCGAGCCTCTTCGACTGCAACTGCTCTCTAGCTACTGCTGTTGTTCGCTCAATGAGGGCGGAGCATCCCCAGCCGCCGCGCCCCACTGCTGATTCGGGCTCGATCCCAGAGTGAACTGCATCGTGCCGCCCCGGCTGATGTCGCCAAAGTCGATCCAGTTCTTTGCATGCGCTTTGCCATCGACCTTAACGCTCTGAATGTACGCGTTGCTCTCCGGCTCTGGGCCCGCTTCAATGGTGAACTCCTTGCCTTTGTACGGCGCATGCAGGTGAATCACCGTCTTCTGAAAGACCGGGCTCACCAGCTCATAGGCGCGGCTCGCCGGGTCCACCGAATAGAAGCCCATCATGCTCATCACTGCCCATGAAGACATCTCGCCCGCATCGTCGTTGCCCGGCACGCCATCTGGAGTATCCGGATAGTTCTCATTCAGCACGCGGCGCACCACCTTCTGTGTCATCCACGGCTCCCCTGAGAAGTTGAACTCAAACGGCGCTTCCAGATCAGTTTCGTTGTAGGGGTTGTAGTACTGCGGATACCATCCCGGCTTCTTGTAATCAAAGAACTGCGTCAGCCTCTGGTTAAAGGTGTCGCGGCCCATCGCCTGCACCACCCACGCCAGGTCTGCCGGAGCAAACCACTGGTAGTGCCAGCCCGATCCCTCAATAAAACCATCGCTCTTCTTCGGATCAAAATTCTTGATCCACTGCCCGTCTGCATTGCGCGGATGGAACATCTTGTCCTGCGGATCAAAGGCATTCCGGTAGTAGAGCGCGCGCTCATACAGCGTGTGAGCCGCGTCCTGCTTGCCCAGGTCCTTCGCCAGGTCATACAGCGAGGCCCATGCAATCGCGTCTTCCTGCAGTTGCGACACCGAGCCGTAGCCCACCTTGTCGTTGGGCACGTAATGCAGCGTATTGATCCACTTCATGCCCACTTCGCCTTGATAAGAGCTGCCCGGCGGCGGAGCCTGCATTGCGTCCTTATACATGCCTTCCCAGCCAGCCTTCATGTCAAAGCCATGCAGGCCGTCCAGCCACGCCGTCGCCAGCACCACCGTCAGCGGACTCCCCGCCATGATGTTCGTGTACTGGTTAATCTGTGGCCAGCGTCCAATCCATCCGCCCTGCTGGTACATCAGCACAACCGACTGCGCAATATCTTCCATGCGCTTCGGTTCAATCAACGCCACCAGCGGCATCTCGCTGCGATAAATATCCCAGCCCGAGTAGTTGTCGTAGATGTTGTGCCCCGAGGCCACGTGATGAATCTGGCCATCAAAGCCCAGATAGCGCCCATCGGCATCGTTGAAGATGCTCGGAATCAGCAGGCTGTGATACAGCGCCGTATAGAAAACCGTCCGCTGCTTGGCCGTGCCGCCCGTTACGTCAATCACGCCGAGCGCCCTATTCCACGCTGCCGTTTCCTCCTGACGAATCTGCGCAAAGCTCTTACCCGCGGCCTCAGCCTTCAGGTTGCCTTCGGCGCCCTTCAGGTCCACATACGAAATGCCAATCTTCGCCGTCACGGTTTGCGCGTCGCTGCTTTGCGGCCAGGAGACATAAGCGCCCACCTGCTTGTCATTGCCAGGCTGCGTGGCCTCGCGGCTGCCCGCCGTCAACGCAGCCGGTGCGCCATCGCGATACCCGCTCCATGTGCCATACTTCGCAAACGGATGGCTGAACTCCATCACAAAATAAACCTTGTACGGCCGGTTGCTGCCGCAGAAGGTCTCATTCGTCACATAGCCTTCCACGCGGTTGTTGCCTGCTATTTTTATTTGCGCGCCAATCGCATTGTTCAGCGTATGGCTGATCGGAATCAGCAGATTCGCCTGTTTGCCCGCCGGGAAGGTCAGCTTCACTTCGCCCGTGCGATCGGTCGCTGTCAGCGCTGCCTCAATGCCCCAGCGCAGCAGTTGCACCTGATAGTAGCCCGGGCTTGCGCTCTCCTGCTGGTGTGAATAATTCGAAGCATCACCCTCAAGATCCACCGGACCCGTTGTCGGCGTGAAGAACACCTCGCCTTCATTGGAGCATCCCACGCCGCTCATGTGCGTCATGCTGAAGCCGAGAATCTTGTGCTGATAGTAGTGATAGCCGAAGCCGCTGCTCTCCGTGTCCGGGCTCAGTTGCACCATGCCAAACGGCATGCTCGGCCCGGGGAACAGATTCTCGCTGTCGCCCGGCCCAGTGCCGGTGCCGATCATCGGATTCACCTCTGCCACCGGCCCGCTCGCGCTCTGGGCATTGGCGATCAGTGGACTGAACATGAGGCTCGCCGCCAGTGCCGCACCGGCTGCCGCGCGCCACTTCACCGGGGTTCTTACAGAAAGACAGACGCGGCCGCGCAGGCCACGCACAAACGAAAAATCTCTGATGCATTGCATAGGCATCTCCTGCAGAGATAAGTATTCCTGACTGTAATGGGGGAGGGGGAAGTTTTTGCGTTCCGGCCTCGTGCCGTTCTTTTGGCAAGGTAACGATACCACGAAGACAGCGATGCCTGCGGCCTCTTCTCGTCCGTGCTCGAGTCACAGGCACTTCTCTCCTGTCCATTCCCGCAAGGCGGCCAATAGATAAGCAGAAGCTGCAGGCCACCTCCCAGGCTCCGGCCTGCATCTTACGCAGCGATGCCGCGATCAGAAGCATCCTCCGGAGGACCGGGGTCCCAATACGAACAAAATTTCCCAAAAGGGTTGACAGTTAAGATCACCGGGCATTAACTTGTCACTTCGTGGTAGCGTTATCATTTCGTTCAGTTCATATAAGTCCAAAAGCCATACCTCTTACCCAGAACTGATTTTCTTCTTGCCGCACTAAATTCAGGAGACGCAACATGAGGCTTGCCCCCCCAAGCATTCTTCGCTCCGTGCGTTGTTTGAGCAGTACTCTGTTCGCAATCGCACTCTTCACCCTCGTAGCTGCATGTCTGCTTGCATGCCCGGCGCAGGGTCAAACAACCAGTTCTTCCATCTCCGGCAACGTGACCGATCCCACCGGCGCAGTCGTGCCGGGCGCCACCGTCACTATCCGCAGCGATGCCACCGGAGCGGCCACCACGGCCACCACCAACTCGCACGGCTCTTACACCATCACCAATCTGCAGCCCGGCAGCTACACCGTGAGCGCGCGCGCCAAAGGCTTTCAGACGCAGGTGGAGAAGGGCACGCAGCTTGACCCCAATATCGGCCGCCAGTTGAACTTCGTGCTCAAGCTCGGCAGTTCCAGCACCACGGTGACGGTCAATGCCAACTCCAATGCGCTGCAAACCGAGTCAGCCACCGTCGGCCAGTTGGTCACCGGCAAAGAAGTGCATTCCATTCAATTGAATGGACGCAACCCAATCTATCTTTCGCAGCTTGAGCCCGGCGTCACGCGCAATGCGCCCATGACTTCATTTAACTTCGCGCCTGATTTTGGCGGTCCCACCATCAATGGCGCGCGCAATGACTCCATTCTGGTCACGCTCGACGGCGCTCCCATGATCCGCACTCGCGCCAACGGAACCACCACCGGCGTCGCGGATGTGGACAGTCTGGCCAGCGTGCAGATTCTCTCCACCACCTATCCGGCGCAGTATGGCGAAACCGACGGTGGCATCATCGTCCAGGTGCCGCGCTCGGGCACGCAGCAGTTTCACGGCAGTGCCTTTGAATATCTCCGCAATTCCTTCTTTGACGCCAACACCTGGGTGCGCAATAGCTCTGACCAGCCCGCTCTGGCCGATCATCCGCAGGCCTTCCGCTACAACCAGTTTGGCTGGAATCTGAGTGGCCCCGTCTACATCCCGCATCTCTTCAACACCTCGCGCAGCAAGCTCTTCTTTCTCGCCGGCCAGGAGTTTCTCCGCTACCGTCTCAATGCCACTGCTACCGGCACCGTGCCCACCGCGCTGATGCGGCAGGGCAACTTCAGCCAGTTGCTCGGCTCCAATATCTTCTACTCAAAGCCTGTGCAGATTGTGAATCCCACTACGGGCGTCCCTTATCCGGACAACGTCATCACATCAGGGCTAAGTTCCAACGGTCTCGCACTGCTCAATGCCTATCCGGCTCCCAATGAAACAGGCGCAAGCTATAACTGGGCAGCTTCCGCACCTTATCCGCAGAACCAGCGCAAAGATACCTTGGTGATTGACTATCATCCCACCAACAACCAGCAACTGCGCTTCTCGCTGCTCAACTTCAATTTCAATCAGGAAAGCCCCTTCTCGGGTAACTTCAATCGCACGCCGCAGATATGGAAGTGGCCCGACCAGGTTGCTGTGCTTCATGACGTCTGGACCATCAATCCCACCACCGTCAATGACGCCACGGTTTCGGCCTCAGCTGATCACGTTACCATCAACTACGATCTGTCCAGCGGCCTCTATGACCGCACGCGGTACGGCATCAATTACCCGTACCTGTTCCCGGCATCTCAGAAGCTGCTGACCAACAAGATTCCCACCATTGAGATCGCAAACTTCACCACGCTCGATGGCGGCCCTTATCCCTCGCACTCCGGCGGTATCATCTATACGGTCGCCGACCACCTCACCAAGATCATCGGCAATCACACTCTTGTCTTCGGCGGCATGTGGGAGTACTCCGGTGAGAATGACAATGACCAGATCAGCGTCAGCAGCACCACCCCCGGCGCAACCAACAACCAGAATGGTCAATTCATCTTCACCGACACGCGCGACGGCTACGCCACCTCCGGAGCCGCCGTGGCCAACACCGCCCTCGGCATCTTCGACACCTACGGCGAAATCGGCCAGAAGTCTTACACGCTCTTCCGCTCCAACATGGGCGCTGTTTTTGCGCAGGACGACTGGCACGTCACTCCCCGTCTGCTGCTCGAATACGGCGTGCGCTACACCATGATCCAGCCCTACTGGGCCAAGTGGCGCAATCAGTCCATGTTCAACGCCAGCATCTACAATCCTGCCGACGCGCCAAAGGTCGATCCCACCACCGGCCAGACCTCTGGCGGCGATCCTTACGACGGCGTCGTCATTCCCGGCAGCGGCTTCCCATCTTCGGCCCGCGGCCACGTGCCGTCCTCTGTGCTTGACAACTACACGCGTCTCTTCCACGGATTCAACAAATCCTATTCACCCATCGTCTGGTCTGACATTCAGCCCCGCTTCGGACTCACCTATCAGGTCGGGCCCAACACGGTGGTGCGCCTTGGCGCGGGCCGCTTCGTGCAGCGTCTCGGCGTTAGCGACGTGATTCAGACCGGCGGCAATCCGCCCTTCCAGGCCAGCGAAACCATTACCGCCGGCAATGTCGACAACCCTGGCGGCTCAAGCGCCAACTCTTACCCGCTGGCACTCTCCTCGCAGGCCTACCACTTTCCCAATCCCAGCGCCTGGGCCTGGAGCGCCAGCGTCGAGCAGCACATTCCCAAGTTCGCTAACCTCACCATTTCTTATGTAGGCCGCCGAGGCCTGCATCTGCAGCAGTTGGAAGACATCAATCAGCTTCGTCCCGGAACCATCCAGGCCAATCCCGGCGTCAAGGCCGATGCGCTGCGTCCTTATCAGGGATTCTCCACTATCATTCAGGCCACCAACGCGGGCAGTTCCATCTACAACGGCATGCAGGTGGGTCTCAAGCGCCGCCTCATGCATAACTTCATGTTCGGCGTCGCCTACACATGGTCCAAGCTCATGGACTACGGCTCCAGCCGTGGCTACGAGCTGCCGAACTACTACAACCCAAAGCCCGACTACGGCCCGGCGGACTTTGATATCCGCGATGTTCTCGTCGTCGATTACGTCTGGAACATTCCCTACGGCAATCACCTCAAGAACTACGTGGCCCGCAGTGTTCTCGCCAACTGGCAGCTCTCCGGCGTCACGCAGGCGCAGACCGGCGAGCCATTCTCCGTCGGTACCGGAGATGACTACGCTGGCGTCGGCCCCGGTGCTGGTGAGCAACTCTGGGATATCAACCGCATCCCTGCCGTTCACAAGCAATTTGCCGGCAGCACCGGTCACGCCTACTGGTTTGACCCATCCGTCTTCCACGCTCCCGCGGCGGGCACTCTCGCGCCGCAGGGCACGCGCAACGCTCTCTATGGTCCGGGCTTCCAGAGCTGGAACATCGCCATGCAGAAGTCCTTCCACGTGGTGCCGCGCTTCCAGAGTCAGCAGTTGACCTTCCGCGCCGAAGCGTTCAACTTCACCAATCACCCCAATCTCGATACGCCAGACACCAACCCCACCAGCGGAACGTTTGGAGAGGTCACCACCAAGGGCCAGACCTACTCTTCCAATCGCGAGTTGCAGTTCAGTCTGCGTTATCAATTCTGAGCCGCTGCATGTCACGGCTCCCATGGCGGCGGCAGCATTCTGCCGCTGCCATGCGAACGAGGCCTCCTTGGTACGGACATCGAAGCCCTCCCCCGGTTCCTGCGATGTTCGTTGCAAGACGTAACGGGCTGACACCCAGTCAGCCCGTCTTTTTTGCGAATGATCCGCAGTGGCGGCTGAAGTCATCCAACGCAAATCAAGTAACAGTCATTAGTCACAATAAGCCACCCGTGCGTAGCAACCGTAACAGAAATAGTTACAAGACGCCTTCTACTCATATCGCAGTGCCACCATCGGGTCCACCTCCGTCGCGCGCCGCGCCGGCAGATAGCACGCCATCGCTGAAACCAGCGTCAGCAGGCCAATGACCGTGGCCATCGTCACAGTATCGCCTGCCCGCACGCCATACAGCACGCTCTTGAGCGACTGCATCACGCCCAGGGAGACCGCCGTGCCTGCTGCGGCGCCCAGCGCAGCCAGCACCATGCCCTCCCGCAGCACAAGCCGCAGCACCTCGCTCCTTGGCGAGCCTAGCGCCATGCGAATCCCGATCTCGCGCGTGCGCCGCGTCACCTCATGGCTCAGTAGTCCGTAGAGTCCCATGCAGGCAAGCCCCAGCGCCAGCACGCCAAAGAAGCCAGAGAGTCGCGCCATCAGCCGTTCCTGTGCCAGCAATCCGTCCACCACCTCCGTCTGCGTTTGCACGCCGCTCATGAGGGGCAGATTGCTATCCACCTGCTGCGCCGCATGCCGCACAGCAGGCACCAGCCCGTGCGGGTCCATCGCCGTGCGTACCTCAAAAAATGCGCCGCTGCTCATTAGCGGGAGAAACACGATCGGCTCCACTCCATGACGCAGCGTGTCATAGCGCGTGTCGGCCACCACGCCCACAATCTGCCACTCCCTTGAGGGAGCCTTTGCCGTGTATCCATCGTGAGAGTGATCGCTCGTCCCCTCAGTGATGCGCTTGCCCAGCGCCTGTCCCGGCGCAAAAAACTCACGCGCAAAGCTTTCATTCACTACCACCGGCAGCGGAGCCGGTGTGACCTTCCCTGGTTGCTTCTTCCTCGTGGTTGCATCCTTGAGCGTGCGCTCAAAGTCGGCAGCGTCAAATGTATGTCCGGCTCTCAATGCGATATGCATCGTGCGAAAGAACTCCGGCCCTGTCGCCAGCACCTTGAGCGTCACAGTCTGATGAGGATGACCCTCCACTTCCATCGACTCTGACCAGCTGCCATCGCCCAGAAGCTCATCCGACGAATAGCTCACCCCCGTCACGCCGGGCAAAGCCGCAAGCCGCTGCTGCAGACTCTCGTACACCCGCGCAATCTTGTCCGGCGCATATCCCTCCAGACCCGGATTCACCTCAAACACCAGCAGATTCTGCAAATCAAAACCCGGATGGATATCGCGCAGATTCACCAGCGTGCGCACCAGTAGCCCCGCGCCCGTCAGCACCACCACAGACAACGCCATCTGCGCCACCACCAGCGCATTGCCCAGCGAAAGCATGTGCCGCCGCCCACCCTGCGCCGGCCGCAAACCCGCATTCTGCTTGAGCGCCGGTGTCAGGTCCACCTGCGTGCTGCGCAGCGCCGGAGCCAGCCCAAACACGATGCCTGTCAGCAGGCATGCGCCAGCGGCAAACAGCAGCACCCGCCCATCCGGAGCCACCGCAAAAGGGAAGGGAATCACTGCCGTAATCGCATGAATGCCCCAGTACGCCACGCCCGCGCCCAGCAGGCCGCCGGCCGTTGAAAGCAGTACGCTCTCGGTTAGCAGTTGCCGCAGCAGTCGCGCGCGCCGTGCTCCGAGCGCCAGCCGCACGGCCATCTCCCGCTGCCGTCCGCTCGCGCGTGCCAGCAGCAGACCCGCCACGTTGGCGCACGCAATCAGCAGCAGCAGTGCTACCGCGCTCATCAGAATCGTCAGCAGCGTCGCCAGTCGATCCCGCTGCTCATTCAGCACGTCCCGCGCCGGCAGCACCCGCAGCGAAGGATCATTCGCCGCTCTCCACATCGGATGGCCCGCATGCAGCACCGCATTGCGAAAGATCGCGTTCGATGCACTCTGCGCCTGCGCTATGCTCACGCCCGGCTGCAGCCGTCCCAGCAGCAGCAGCCACCAGTTCTGCATCGTGCGGCTGCCCGCGCCCCAGTCAATCTCCATCCGGGGCATCATCGCAATGCTGATCCACAGGTCCTGCGTCTTGCCCGGCGTCAAATGCGTAAAGCGCTTTGACGCCACGCCCACAATCGTGAAGGGTACATGGTTCAGTTGAATCGTCTTGCCAATTACGGATCGTTGGCCGCCAAACTTCCGCTGCCAGTAGCCGTAACTCAACACCGCCACCGCGTGGGCATCGGCCGTATCATCCACCTGCCCCAGCAACCGCCCCGCCGCCGCGCCAACGCCCAGCACTGAAAAGTAATTGCCCGAGGCAAACTCCACGCTCGCCACCTTGGCCGGTCCCTGCCCATCCATGTTCATATCTGCCGGGCCCGCCGTGGCCGTCAGCGAAGCCCACATATCCTTCTGCTTCTGCAACTGCTCCAAAACCGGCACGGGAAATGAACATCCTACATACGCCCCCCGCGAAGTATCGCAGTCTCCAAATCCGCTGTACTGGTCTACGTGAATCCTGCTGCGCGCATGCCACTCCAGCGCCATCAGGCTCCCCGGATCTTTCACCGGCAGCGAGCGCAGCATCGCCGCATCCACCAGGCTGAAGATCGCCGTATTCGCCCCAATGCCCAGCGCCAGTGTCAGCACAGCAACCACGGTGAAACCCGGCGACTTCCGCAGCATCCGCAGCCCAAACCGGATATCCTGCATCAGCCACTCCAGTCCCAGCCAGCGGCGTTCGGCTTCGTAGTTTTCCCGCGCGCTCTCTGCCCCGCCAAACTTCAGCCGCGCTCGCCGCCGCGCTTCTTCCGCGGAGTGTCCTGCCCGCATCATCTCTTCGCTCAGCAGCGCAAGATGCGTCTCCATCTCCTCATGCATGCGCTCTCTCTGTTCCCGCCGCACCAGGCTATTGCGCAGCCTTGTCAGCAACCGCCGCAGACGCTTCATGCCAGGTCCTCCGCGCGCGCATTCAAAAACCGGCCCACAATCTCCGCCGTCTGCTGCCAGCCCAGCGTCTCTTCCTGCAACAGGCGATGTCCCGCGCGCGTCAGCTTATAAAATCGCGCCCGCCGATTGTTCTCTGACGCGCCCCACTCCGATGCAATCGCACCCTCCTGCTCCAATCGCAGCAGCACCGGATACAGCGTGCCATGATTCACCGCCAGCACTTCGCCGCTGATCTGCTCAATCCGCCGCGCAATTCCATATCCATGCTGCTCGCCCAGCACCTGCAGCGTCTTCAGCACCATCAGCGCCAGCGTGCCCTGCGGCACATCGCTCTTTTTCTGCATTGGGCCCTCCATATTGGTTTCCCACAGAAAGCATGCCCGATCCCCTATGGGAATGCAATAGGGAGAATCTTTAAGCGTCCGATTGCCTGAGCAGGCGAATTTCCACTTATCAATGGAAGCAGGGAAAAGAAGGACAGCAATAGCTATTAGCTGTTAGCTGTGATCAGGAGAGGTGGGAGGTGGAGTCGGCGCTGCAACTTCGCGGAAGCGCCTATGGCTTGCAGAGAGGGCGCGCCGTCACCGTCCCCGGCGCGCGCAATACAGCTTTGTCCCTGCTACTTGTTGAAACTCGGCATGGTACGCGGCACCACCGAAAGGTCGCGTGCAAGATCCCGCTTCGGTGGATTCTGCTGTTGTTGCTGCACCCACAGATCGTGCTCCATACGGCTGATTTTCTCGGCCACAGCGAGGCTGATGAAGTGATTCAGAGATATTCCTTCACGATGCGCGAGATCGTTGGCCTGGGTTCTGAGGGAAGAGGCAAGACGAAGAGGGAAGCACTGGCGGCGTTTATATTCCTGTGGCATTGCAACAAGTCCTTTTTACTTTCTTTGTTTTCGTGTCGATTCGCAGTTCTGGAAATGGCCCGAAAGGAAAATTGTGCAGGACTAATGATCTTGCATTGCTCTTATCTGTTGTCGATGTGCATGGGGGATATGCGTCCTTTCTGATAGAAAAATCCATGTGATATCACATGAGATATCACATAGCTACTTCCTTCATTTCTGTTATACCCGTCGCCATGCCGCATGGCGATTATTTTTTTGGTGCAGTCAACATTTGGTTGCTCGCGTTAAGTATGAAATTTGACTGCTTCCTTGCGCGACCTACATATACGACGTTCAACTGCCAATTGGATTGGTTTTACCCGAAAATATTTCTATCCCCAGCAGAATCAATGGCCTGCCTCCTGCTCTATCCGCCCGCGCGCTTTTCCGCTGCCCGTATTTCGTCCGGGTCGTGAACAAAGTGATATCCCATTTCCTCCGCGCGCTCTCTCTGTCCGATCTTTGGAATACGAAAATCACCGCTGGATATCTCGCGTGATATCACTCTGTGCCTTTTTGTCACCTGCAGGGTTGATATATCTAGCTTCCGACTTACTATGAACTCGCTGATGTAACCGGCGCGAGTTACCCGTGATGTCATTCTGGCGGGAAAAGGAAGCACTTAATCGTGTCGCTTCCTGCTCGCTTCCCGGTAATCCGCGTGCGCAATTGATTTGCCTGCGACGGTACACAGCATTTGCAGCCGCAGGCGTGGCTGCACTTGTGAATTTCAAAGGAGCCGTGATGTTGAGGACGCCAGATTTTTCTCAGATCCAATGCAATCTACAAAAGGCAATTCGTGGCCACGTGAGTGGTGCATGCCGCTCGACCAGAAAACCCTGGAGCATGGCACTCGCCGCGTTCGCAGCGCTCACATTCACGCTGGTGGTTAGCCTTTCCGGCTGCGGCTCCGGTGGATTCGCGGGCAGTGGCATCGTCAGCCTCTCCAATTCCGCAATTGCGCTGGATGCCGGACAGGCACTCACCGTCACCGCATCTGTGAAAGACGCCGCTCATCTCTCCTGGAGCCTGGCGCAGACCAGTTGCGGAGCGCAAGGCTGCGGCGCGCTCTCCGATGCCACCGGCTCATCGGTTCTCTACACGGCTCCCGCCGGCGTCAGCACATCGATCAAAACTACTCTCACTGCCTCGGTTCCCAACACCAAAGACACCCAGTCAGCAGGTGTCACCGTCAATCCTGATCCCACTATTCAAGGCAAACTCGGCAGCGGTGTTGTGGGCACCGCATATTCGGCCACGCTAAGCGTGCAAGGGGGCACCGCGCCCGCGAAGATGAGCCTCGCCAGCGGCAATCTTCCTGATGGACTCAGCTTCGATGCCTCGAGCGGCGTCATCTCGGGTACGCCCACCAAAGCAGGCACTTTCAGCTTTGTGATTCAGGCCATCGATTCCAGCAATGTGCCGTACACCGTCACTCAAAGCGAAACCATCAGCGTCACCGCGTCGGCGAGCACGCTCATGGTCACCGGCGGACCGCAGCCTGCGGGCGTTGTAGGAACTCCGTACACCGACACGCTGCAGGCCGCCGGGGGGCAGACACCTTACACCTGGAGCATCACAGCGGGCACTCTGCCTGCGGGCCTCACGCTTGATGCCACAACCGGTGTCATCTCCGGTACTCCCACAGCAGCCGGAACCTCCACCTTCACCGTGCAGGTCACAGACGCTTCCGGCGCTACGGCCACCGCGCAGGCATCCATCGCTATCACTGTGGCGGCTCCGGCGCTGATGCTCACTACCACTTCACTGCCCAACGGCACCGTAGGCGTGGCTTACTCGGCGGCCATCGGCGTCACCGGCGGAACCTCGCCTTACTCCTGCGCTATCACCTCGGGCACTCTGCCTGCGGGCCTCACGCTCTCCGGCTGCACGGTGAGTGGAACTCCCACCACCGCCGGCGCTTCCACCGTTCAGGTCAAGGTGACTGATTCCAGCAGTCCCGCCATGACCACCAGCGGACCTGAAACCATCACCATCGCTCCGGCCAATCTCGTGCTGACCACCAGTGCATTGCCCAACGGCACCGTAGGCGTGGCTTACTCGGCGGCCATCGGCGTCTCCGGCGGAACCTCGCCTTACTCCTGCGCCATCACCTCGGGTACTTTGCCTGCGGGCCTCACGCTCTCTGGCTGCACGGTGAGCGGAACTCCCACCACCGCCGGCGCCTCCACCGTCACGGTGAAGGTCAATGACTCCAGCAGTCCGGCCATGACCACCAGTGGACCGGAAACCATCACCATCGCTCCGGCCAATCTGGCCCTAACGACGGGCACGCTGCCCAATGGCACGGTCGGTGTGGCTTACTCGGCGGCCATCGGCGTCACCGGCGGAACCTCGCCTTACTCCTGCGCCATCACCTCGGGCACGCTGCCTGCGGGCCTCGCGCTCTCCGGTTGCACGGTGAGCGGAACTCCCACCACCGCCGGCGCTTCCACCGTTCAGGTCAAGGTCATGGATTCGGGTAATCCGAAACAAACGGCAAACGGGCCCGAGAGCATCACCATCGCTCCGGCGGCGCTGACACTCAGCACCACCTCGCTGCCAAATGGCACCGTCAATGTGCCTTATTCGGCGACCATCGGCGTCACTGGCGGAACCTCGCCTTACGCTTGCTCCATCATTTCGGGTACGCTGCCGGCGGGCCTCACGCTCTCCGGCTGCACGGTGAGCGGAACGCCCACCACCGCTGGCACCTCCACCATTACGGTGAAGGTCAATGACTCCAGCAAACCGCAGCAAAGCACCAGCGGACCGCAAACCATCACCATCGGTGCGGCGGCACTCTCGCTCACAACCGCCTCGTTGCCCAACGGCACGGTCAATGTGCCTTACACAGCGACCATCGGCGTCACTGGCGGCACCTCGCCCTACGCCTGCTCCATCACCTCGGGCACACTGCCTGCGGGCCTCACGCTCTCCGGTTGCACGGTGACCGGAACTCCCACCACCGCTGGCACCGCGAACCTGACCGTGAAGGTTACCGACGCAAGCAGTCCGCAAAAGACCACGAGCGGGCCCGAAGCCATCACCATCGCTCCGGCTTCGTTGAGTCTCAGCACCAGCGCACTGCCCAACGGCACGGTCAATGTGCCTTACTCGGCGACCATCGGCGTCACGGGCGGAACCTCGCCTTACTCCTGCGCCATCACCTCCGGCACGCTGCCCGCGGGTCTTTCGCTCTCCGGTTGCACGGTGACCGGAACTCCCACCACCGCTGGCGCCTCCACCATTACGGTGAAGGCGACTGACTCCAGCAATCCCGTCGAAAGCACCACGGGACCGCAAACCATCACCATCAGCCCAGCCAATCTGGCGCTGACCGCCTCCACCTTGCCCAACGGCACCGTCAACGTGCCTTATACGGCGACCATCGGCGTCACCGGCGGCACCTCGCCTTACTCCTGCGCCATCACCTCGGGCACGCTGCCCGCGGGCCTGTCGCTCTCCGGCTGCACCGTGAGCGGAACTCCCACCAAGGCTGGCGCATCCACCGTCACAGTGAAGGTGACCGACTCCGGCAATCCGCAGCAGACCACCAGCGGGCCTGAAACCATCACCATCGCTCCGGCCGCGCTCACGCTCACGATGAGCACGCTGCCCAACGGCACCGTCAACGTGCCCTACTCAGCCAACATTGGCGTCAGCGGAGGCACTTCACCCTACACCTGCTCCATCACTTCGGGCACGCTGCCTGCTGGCCTTGCCATCAGCGGATGCACAGTCAACGGCACGCCCACCGCAGCTGGCAGCGCAACTGTAACCGTGAAGGTGACAGATTCCGCCAGCCCGGCGCAGACCACCAGCGGGCCTGAAACCATCACCATCGCTCCGGCCACGCTGACCATCACCACCAGCAATCTTCCGGCTGGCACCGTCAACGTGCCGTACACCGGCACCATCAACGCCACCGGCGGCACCTCGCCTTATAGCTGCACCATTGTGGCCGGCGCTTTGCCTGCTGGCCTGTCGCTCTCCGGCTGCACCGTCACAGGAACGCCGACCGTCTCAGGCACCACCAACCTCACAGTTAAGGTCACTGACTCGGGCAATCCCACGCAGTCTTCCACCGGTCCGGTCACTCTCGTCATCAATCCGGCCGGCGCGCTCTCCCTCACCGGAACCCTGCCCGACGCGGTCCTCGGCCAGGCATACACCGCCACGCTCAATGCCACCGGCGGCACCACGCCCTACAGCTACAGCGTCACCTCTGGCGCGCTGCCTGCGGGCCTCACGCTCGATGCCACAACCGGCACCATCAGCGGCACGCCAACCGCTGCCGGAGCCAGCGTCTTCACCGTCACGGTGACTGACAGCTCCTCCACTGCCGAGACGGCCACCGACACCTACACCCTCAATGTGCTGTACTGCCCCACGGCCACCAGCGTGCCCGCTCTTACGGGCAGCCCGTCCGCCGCGTGCAGCAATAACTCCAAGCTGAAAGGTCCTTACGCCTACCTCTTCCAGGGGTATGACGATGCAGTGCTCGGCGTGCTGACCTACAAGACTGCATCTGTCGGCAGCATCACCGCCGATGGAACCGGCATCATCACCGCCGGCGAGCAGGACGCCAACCACCAGTCCTCCAACCCCACCGGCACCACGGTCGGCACCACGCAGTTAGTCGGCGCCTACGAGATTGGTGCGGACAACACCGGCTTCGTCACCCTCACCACCTTCAACCCCGACGGCTCGGTGGACTCAAACCGCACTTACGCTGTCTCGCTCAAGCCGCCGGTTTCTCCGGCCACCATTTACTCGCAGGGCAGCCTGATCGAGTACGACAACAATCACCTGGCAGGAACCAAGGGCAACGGCACGCTGCTCGCGCAAGACAAGACAGCCTTTGCCACCGGCATCCACGGCAGCTACGCCTTTGGATTCTCCGGTGACACGCCCTGCCTCGTCTCCTGCGCCGTAGGCCTGGCCTCTGGCCCGGTTGCTGCGGTCGGCCAGTTCACCGTCAATGCCTCGGGCACCATCACCTCCGGGTCAGAAGATGCGGATGTGGCCAGCACCAACTACCCCGATGCAACCCTCGCCGGCAGCTATCAGCCGGCAGACGCAGATGGACGAGTGGCGATGACCCTCTCCAACTCTTCCATCACTGACGGTGCTTTCCCGGTCGACTATGTCGCCTACATCGTGAACTCCAACGAGATCTTCGTGATGTCGAGCGACAAGCACTCGGCCTACGAACTGCTCGCCGGCACCGCCAAGCAGCAGACCACTCCGGCCACCTACAGCAACGCGTCTATGAACGGGCCCATCGTCGGGTATGAAAATGCCCAGGTCGATCCCGGTCTGCTCGGCGTCACGCTGCAGAATGTCCTCAACTACAACAGCGCGACCATCTTCCGCTCGGTGGCCAACGGCGCCGGCACATGCAACACCACGGATGTGGATGTTGCCGGCCTCACCGGTCTCGTCAACAGCCTTACCGGCATCGCCGGCAAGAGCACTCTCCTGCAGGCCCTGCTCGGCCAGCAGGAAACCACCGGCAGCGCATCCTGCCAGGTCACCAGCAACGGTCGCGGAGTCTTCAACTATCCCGCGCCCTCTGGCCTCATCAACACGCTGCTCGGCCTTCTCGGTCTACCCACCGGGGCGCCCGCGCCGCGCATCTTCTATCTGGTCTCGCCAGGCAATGGCTACTTCCTTGAGAGCAGCTACGCCGGGCTCGGTTACTTCGAGCAGCAGACCGGCTCGCCCTTCGGCCTGGGAACCATCAACGGAAGCTATGTGCTTCACACGCTTCCGGCTGCCAGTCTGGCCAACATCACTGCCACCGGCAACTTCACCGCTGACGGCAATGGCAACGCAACCGAAACACTGGACGAAAACGTAGGCGTAGGCACGCTCAACGTGCTGCAACTCGGCACCACCGCGAGCACCACTTACGCGCTGAATGACAGCAGCAACGATCCCACGCAAACGGGCCGTTATCTGCTCGGCGACGGCACCACCGTCATCTACGCAATCTCGCCCACCCGGTTCGTGACCGTCGACACCAGTGCGCTCAACACGGCGCCCTCGGTATCGCTGGCTTACTAGGCAGAAACGTGGTTTCACATGGGCCGAAAGGGCTCAAGAGGAGATGCAGAAAGACAATGCGAATGACCCAATGGATCCACTTCACCGCAATCTTGATGGTCTTCGGCGTAGCCGTGGCCGTGGGACAGCAGAACACCGCTGATCCCGCGGTCAACGCACCCCGCTATGATCTGGCACTTGGCTACAACTACATTGGAGCCAACGCGCCTCCGGGCAACTGCCATTGCTTCGCCATGCACGGCGGCTTCTTCTCCGCCGGCATCCATTTCAATGACTGGCTCAGCATCGAAGGCAAAGTCACCGGTGGTCATTCCAACGACATCAGCGCGCTCGGTCAGAACCTCACGCTCACCACCTTTACCGTGGGCCCCCGGTTCACCTGGCATCATGGGCGCTTCGCCCCCTACGGCGAAGCCCTCTTCGGCGCAGCCTGGGGCACTGGCTCCTACTTTCCTCGCGCTAATGGAACCAGCACAACCTCAGCCAGCAGCGTGGCTTACTCGGTGGGCGGCGGCCTTGAGTACGAGCTCACGCCACGCATGGCCGTGCTTCTGCCAGATGCTGAATTTCTTCACACGGCTCTGCCCAACGGCATCAACGGCGAGCAGAATACCCTTGAGATCGGCGCGGGCGTCGTCTTCAAATTTGGTAACCGTACTCGTTACATTCCCGCGCCGCCCATGCACATGCCCGCCAAACAGGTGGATCTGAGCTGCACCCAGAGCGCCGAGCAGGTTCCTCCCGGCGAGCCGCTCGAAATCATCGCGCAGGCCATCACCTGGCCCGGCAACGACGCCGTCGATTATGACTGGCACGCCAGCGCCGGAACCGTGCAGGGCAGCGGCTCCATGGTCTCCATCGAGACCGCTGGATTAGAGCCCGGCACCTATCACGTTTACGGCACCGCCCATCTGGCCGATGATGCAGGAGTCCACTCCGACTGCCAGGTCTCCTTCACCATCGTGCCGCCACAGAAGGCAAAGGTCATCACCCGGACCATTGTCGAGAAGCCCGCGACCAACAACCCTGCAATGCTCGATTTTGAAAAGAACATCCAGGACGCATTCTTCGACTACAACCAATACAATCTTCGCCCCGATGCCCAATCTGCTATTGCCCATGATGCGTCGTATCTTGAGTCGCATCCTGACATTCACATCACCATCGCCGGTTTTGCTGACGAACGCGGCACCGCCGAATACAACATCTGGCTCGGCCTCCAGCGTGCGCTCGCGGTTCGCCGCGCGCTCGCAAAGGATGGCATCGACATGGGCCGCATGAACGTCCTCAGCTATGGCAAAGAGAAGCAGTTCTGTTCCGATCAGACGCCGGCCTGCTTCCAGCAAAACCGCCGTGCCCACTTCATGATGGACCCGCTGCAAAAGCCGCAGCCATAACCTTCTACCTTCAGCGAACGGGCAGCTTCCAGCCGGATTGGGAAGCTGCCACTTTTTTTGCCCCGCGGCCTTGCCCACATTCTTGCCTCAGGAATCGTTCGCCTTCCTCCGCGCGTCCTATACCTATATAGGTAGGTTTTCCCCAATCTTCTTTTACCCGGGTCAATGGTTCGCGATGCAACCTCTCTACCACGACGAATTCCTCCGTATCCGCGTCCTCGACGGCGGCATGGCCACCGAGCTGGAGCGCCGCGGCTTCAACATCTCCGGCCCGCTCTGGTCGGCCCACGTGCTCGATGAATCCCCCGAAGCAATCCAGGCCGTCCATCTTGACTATCTCCGCGCCGGCTCCGACTGCATCTCGACCGTCAGCTATCAAATATCTGCCCAGGGCTATGCCGAACTGAGCCGCCCCGATCCAGCTTTCGCCACCGCCCTCCGCCGCAGCGTCGCCCTTGCCGAAGAGGCCCGCGCCCGCTACGCGCAAGAAAACTCCCGCCCCATCTGGATCGCCGCTTCCCTCGGCCCCTACGGCGCGGCCTTGCACAACGGGGCCGAGTTCCACGGCAACTACAGCATCACTTTTGACGATCTGGTCGAGTTCCACCGCGCCCGCCTCGCCGTCCTCGCCGAAACCGGAGCGGATCTGGTCGCCTTTGAGACCATCCCGTCGCTCGACGAGGCCCGCGCCATCCTCACCGCGCTCACCCATACGCCCAACGTCTCCGCATGGCTGTCCTTCACCTGCCGGGACGAAGCCCACATCGCCCACGGCGAACCCCTCGCCGCCTGCGCCCAGCTTCTTGACTCCGCCGTGCAGGTGCTGGCCCTGGGCATCAACTGCACCGCGCCTCGCCATGTCGCGCCCCTGCTCGCCGCTGCCCAGTCCCAGACCAGAAAGCCCGTCATCGCTTACCCCAACTCCGGCGAAAGCTGGAACGCCGCCACCCGAGCCTGGCAGGGCCGCACTGACCTCGCCGCCGAGGTCAAGGACTACCAAACTCTGGCAGGACAATGGTTTGCCGCCGGCGCGCAGGCCATCGGCGGCTGCTGCCGCACCACCCCCGAACACATTCGCGCCGTGGCCGCCGCCGCCGTGCGACAATAAGTTTTAACCGTCATGAAACCTGATTCTTCCGTGTCTTCCATGGCGCCACATCCCGCGGCCATTACCCCCGAGCTTCTCCAACAGCATGGCATCACGCCAGAGGAGTACCAGCGCATCCTTACCGCGCTGGGCCGAACCCCCAGCATGACCGAGCTGGGCATCTACAGCGTCATGTGGAGCGAGCACTGCTCCTACAAGTCCTCGCGCGTGCACCTCAAGCGCCTGCCCACAGAAAGCGATCGCGTCGTGCAAGGGCCGGGCGAAAACGCCGGCATCATTGACGTCGGCGACGGATGGGCCTGCGCCTTCAAGATCGAGTCTCACAATCACCCCTCCTACATCGAGCCTTACCAGGGTGCGGCCACCGGCGTCGGCGGCATTCTGCGCGACATCTTCACCATGGGCGCGCGTCCGCTCGCCGTCATGGATTCGCTCCGCTTCGGCCCCATCCACAGCGAAGAATGGGTGCCCCAGGTCCGTGTGTCCGGACCTGGGTTGGATACCGAGAGCGAGGCAGTTCTTCACAAAAATCACTCCATCCTCGAGGGCGTCGTCCACGGCATCGCCGGATACGGCAACTGCTTCGGCGTGCCCAACCTCGGCGGAGAAACCCGCTTCGAGCCCTGCTACTCCGGCAACCCGCTCGTCAACGCCTTCGCGCTCGGCCTCGTCAAGCGCGATGAAATCTTCTACGCCAAGGCCACCGGCGTCGGCAATCCGGTCATATATGTAGGCGCCAAGACGGGCCGCGACGGCATCCACGGCGCCACCATGGCCAGCGAAGAGTTCAAGGAAGGCTCCGAGCAAAAGCGCCCCAACGTCCAGGTCGGCGATCCTTTCATGGAAAAGCTGCTCCTCGAGGCCTGCATCGAGGCCATGCGCACCGGCGCGGTCGTCGGCATTCAGGACATGGGCGCTGCCGGCCTCACCTCCTCCAGTTGCGAGATGGGCGCGCGCGGCGGCGTCGGCATCGAGATGAATCTCGACGACGTGCCCCAGCGCGAAACCAACATGAACGCCTATGAGCTCATGCTCAGCGAATCCCAGGAGCGCATGCTGCTCGTCGCCGAAAAGGGCAGGGAACAGGAAGTCCTCGACGTCTTCACCAAGTGGGGACTCGATGGCGTCGTCGTCGGCGAAGTCATCGCCGAGCCGCGCATGCGCATCTGGCGCAACGGCGTGCTTGAGGCCGACATTCCCAACCAGTCCCTCACAGACGACGCGCCCCGCTACCACCGCCCCATCGGCACCTGGAAAGCACCCGTCCCCGCCGATCCGCCTCCTGCCGTGCTCGCCGCGCTTGAGGTTCGAGCCGACTACACCACCGAGCTCAAGAAGCTGCTCGCCGCCTCCAACATCTGCTCCAAGCGCTACATCTACGAGCAGTACGACTCCATGGTGCAAACCAACACCGCGCAGGGCCCCGGCGCTGAAGCCGGCGTCATGCGCATCAAGGAGTCCGGCACGCCCGGCCACGAACGCGGCCTCGCCATGGCGCTCGCCGGCAACGGTCGCTGGTGCTATCTCGATCCCAAACTCGGAGCCATGCACGCCGTCGCCGAAGCCGCCCGCAAGGTCGCCTGCACCGGAGCCACCCCCGTCGCCGCGACCAACTGCCTCAACTTCGGCAATCCTGAGAAGCCTGAAATCATGGCGCAGCTCTCCACCGCCATCGACGGCATGGCCGAGGCCTGCACCGCGCTCGGCACCCCCATCACCGGCGGCAACGTGTCCTTATATAACGAGACCCGTGGCGAAGGCATCTACCCCACGCCCGTCATCGGCGTCGTCGGCATTCTCGACGACGTAACCAAATCCGTCCCCGCGCACTTCCAGCGCGCCGGCGATCTCGTCTATCTGGTCGGCGGCAAATCTATCGCCGGAGCCATCGGCAACGCCCTGCACACCTTCGGCGCTACAGAATACGCGCGCCAGCGCTTCGCCCATCTCTGGGGCGATGTTCCCGCGCTCCACCTTGATGACGAGGCCGCCCTCCATCGCGCCCTCGCTGAACTGGCGCAGGCATCCGCCGTGCAATCCGTCAATGATGTCTCCGACGGCGGCCTTGCCGTCGCACTGGCCAAGAACTGCTTCCCCCGCCAGATCGGCGTCCGCGTTGAGGTCAGCGATCCCACCGGTACGCCCCCCGAAATGATGCTCTTCCATGAGGATGCATCGCTGGTCGTCGCCTCCGTCGCTCCTGAGAAAAAAGACGATTTCCTCCGCATCATCGCCGCGCACGCTCAGCTCTTTGCCGTGCAGCTCGGCGAGACGGTCAAGCAGCGCTTCACCATCCTTCGTAACGGCGAAACCCTGGTCCACACCACCGTCTCTGACCTCTTCACTCCATGGTCTGAATCTCTCGAATCCGCGCTCCAGAATGAGGTGCTCGCATGAGCCGCATCAAGGCCGAAGGCATCGAGTCCGAACTGGACACCCCCATGCGCCGCATCGTCTTCGAGGGCTTCGAATCAAAAATCCTTCAGACCCTTGCTTCCCGCACGAAGCGCAATGGCGGCGAAGCCGCGCCCGCCAGGACGGCCAGTCCTGAAGAAGATCCCAAACTCCGCGAACACTGCGGAGTCGCCGCCGTCTATCACCACCCCGACGCGGCCCGTCAGGTCTACCTCAGCCTCTACGCCCTCCAGCATCGCGGGCAGGAGTCAGCCGGCATCGCCAGCGCCGACGGCAACTCCATCTCCAACATCAAGGGCATGGGCCTCGTCTCTGAAATCTTCACCGACGAGGTGCTCTCCAAGCTCAAGGGCGACATGGCCATCGGCCACACCCGCTACTCCACCACCGGCGACTCCGCGCTGCTCAACGCGCAGCCCATCCGTGTGGAGTCCACCAAGGGCCTCATCGCCATCGCCCACAACGGCAACCTGGTCAACCTCGGCAATCTGCGCGTCGAGTTGGAGCGCCAGGGCGCAACCTTCCAGACCACCAGCGACTCTGAAATCATCATCCAGCTCATCGCGCATTCCACCGCCACCACGCTGGTCGATGCCATCGCCGACTCGCTCCGTCAGGTCGAGGGCGCATTTTCCATCGTCATGATGACGCGCGACCGCATCTTCGCCGCGCGTGACCGTCACGGCTTCCGCCCGCTCTCCATGGGCCGCATTCAAAATCCTGATGGTCCTGACACCATCGTCTTCGCCTCCGAAACCTGCGCCTTCGATCTGCTCCACGCGAAGTTCGAGCGCGACGTCGCCCCCGGCGAACTCGTCATGGTCACTGAGGATGGCGTCACCTCGCGCCAGTACGCCGAGCCCAATCAGTCCAGTTGCATCTTTGAGCACGTCTACTTCGCCCGCCCTGACAGCAAAATCTTCAACCGCTGGGTGCAGGATAGTCGCGAGCAGATGGGCCGCCAGCTCGCCCGTGAATCGCACGTGCCCGCCGACCTCGTCGTGCCCGTGCCCGACTCCGGCGTCACGGCCGCCATCGGTTACGCGGCTGAGAGCGGCGTACCCTTCCGCTTCGGTCTCATCCGCAATCATTACGTGGGCCGCACCTTCATTGAGCCCGAGCAAAAGGTCCGCGACTTCGGCGTGCGCCTCAAGCTCAACCCCGTGCGCAATCTGCTCGAAGGCAAGCGCATCATCCTCATTGATGACTCAATCATTCGCGGCACCACCAGCCGCAAAATCGTCCGCATGGTGCGCGGAGCCGGCGCAAAAGAGGTCCACCTCCGCATCAGTTGCCCGCCGACCATCTCGCCCTGCTTCTACGGCGTGGACACGCCCCGCAAATCCGAGCTGATCGCCGCCAACCAGTCCATTGAAGAGATCTGCAGCTTCATCGAAGCCGACTCGCTGGCCTACCTCTCGCTCGACGGACTCCAGCACGCCTGCGACGGCGGCGAGGGCAATCAATACTGCGTGGCCTGCTACACCGGCAACTATCCCACCGCCTGGGTCGATGTCGAAGACATCCTCCCCGCCACCGCCACGTTATAAGCCCACATCCATCCGGACGTAAACCCCGGCAATTCCGGGGCGTAAACCTGGACAAATCCGGGTGCCCCAGGTCCGTCCGTCCGGACCTGGGATCCCACCGTCTACCCAAACCTTTGTCATCCCACCCAGATCCCCACCCAAACCCTTGTCATCCCATCCGAACGAACTGAGTCGAGGGACCCACATCCCCATCCCGAACTCCACCCCTCACTCACGATGCGTCATTCTGAGGCCGAAGGCCGAAGAATCCCGGCGATGCTTCCATCCCAAACACCGTCCCAGGTTTCTCCCACCATGCCCACAAGCACCTTGTATCAGGGCACGGCTTTAGCCGTGCCGCTACCGCCCCCGAATGAAACAAGGGCTTTAGCCCCTGCCATAGCCGGGTGCCCAGGTCTGTCCTAACCTGGAACCCACAACCTCATCGCCGGCCCGCTTTACCCCTGCCCTTTGTCCACATTCCCACACCCCGCATCCGCCCGATTTCCCCGCACCATCCCCGCCCTCGCGGCCTAAACTAGAGCCAGCCCCATGTCCGTATCCCCTGAAGTCGATTTCGTCGGCGGCCTGCCCGCCTCGCTTGACGCCGAGCGCACCATCCTCGGCGCGGTCCTGCTCGACAACAATGCCTACAACGAGGCGGCCGAGAAGATCAGCGCCGATGACTTCGCCCAGAGCGCCCACCAGCGCATCTTCGCGCGCATGGCCGAGCTCATTGACAGCGGCCGCCCCGTCGACATCGTCACCCTGGCCGAAGAGCTGGCCCGCCGCAAAGAGATCGAAACCATCGGCGGCGTCGCCTACATCGCCTCGCTCACCGAGGGCCTGCCGCGCTCGCTCGCCATTGACGAGTACGTCCGCATCGTCAAAGACAAGTCGCTCCTGCGGCAGATCATCACCATCAGCTCCAACGCCATTACCCGCGCCGCCGACCAGTCCGAGGACGCGCTCGATGTGCTCAACGCCGCCGAAGGCGCGCTGCTCCAGGTCACCGAGCGCAGCATCTCGCAGGGCTTCGCCAGCATTCCTGAAATCGTCCGCGACTCCTTCGGCACCATCGACAATCTCTACAAAGAGGGCCGCGAAGTCACCGGCCTCGCGACGCATTTTGAAGAATTCGACAAGATGACCTCCGGCCTTCAGGACTCCGAGCTCATCATCATCGCCGCCCGCCCCTCCATGGGCAAAACCGCCTGGGCCATCAACATCGCGCAAAATGCCGCCGTCAAAGGCGGCAAGGTTGTCGCCGTCTTCTCGCTTGAAATGTCGAAGGAGTCGCTCCTTCGACGCATGCTCGCCTCCGAGGCCATGGTTGATTCGCAAAAGATCCAGAAGGGCTTCCTCCTCCGCGAAGATCAGGAAAAGCTCACCATGGCCCTCGAGCGCCTCGCCGAGTCGCGCATGTTCATAGATGACACGCCCGGCATCTCGCTCTCTGAAATGCGCGCCAAGGCCCGCCGCCTGCGCCAGCAGCAGGGCACGCTCGACCTCATCGTCATCGACTACCTGCAGCTCATGACCGGCACACCCCCCGGCGGCAGCGGAGCCAAGCGCTACGAAAACCGCACGCAAGAGGTCTCGGCCATCTCGCGCGGCCTCAAGGCGCTCGCCAAAGAACTCAAAGTCCCCGTCATCGCGCTCTCCCAGCTCTCGCGTGCCTCTGAGCAGCGCGGCGGCGACAAAAAGCCCATGCTCTCTGACCTGCGCGAATCCGGCTCCATCGAGCAGGATGCCGACGTCGTCGCCTTCATCCACCGCGAGGCCTACTACAACCGCGACGAAAACGGCCAGCCCGACCCCGAAACCGAGGGCAAGGCCGAAATCATCATCGCCAAGCAGCGCAACGGCCCCACCGGCTCCGTCCAGTTGGCCTACCTGTCCAAGTGCACCCGCTTCGACAATCTGGCCTACGGCGACGCCGGCGAATACCACTAGCTGCAAAGCCGAGGGATCTGCATCCCGCTCTCTTCATGAGTGAAGGGTACGGCCTTCAGCCCCTGCCACATCCGGGTGCCCCGGGTCCGTCTGTCCGGACCCGGGACCCACAATTCTTCCCCTAACTAAGCAAAAAACTTCCTTCAACCGATGCGTCATTCTGAGCGCAGCGAAGAATCCCGGCGATGCCTCGGTCGCCAAACACTGCCCGAGGTTTCTCCCACCATGCCCACCATCACCACGTATCAGGGCACGGTCGGGTGCCTGTAGAAGGTCAAGAGGTTGTTCCTTCTTGGGATCGGCTGCTTGGCGGTTTGTAGTTGAGGCTACCATGAGGTCTTTCGTGGTTGTAGTAGTGGATCCAGGACTGCAAGTGTTGATCTCTCTGGCTGGAGTCGGTCCAGTGTTTGGCGTAAGCCCATTCGCGCATGGCTGTCTGGATGAAGCGCTCGGCCTTGCCGTTGGTTCTGGGGGTATAGGGCCGAGTGCGGCTGTGTTTGATGGCCATCTGCTGGCAAGCCTGACGGAACTGGCGAGAGCGGTAGCTGCTGCCGTTGTCGGTCAGCAGCGCGCGGATGCCGATACCATGGCTGGCGAAAAACTCAACCGCCGCGTGCAGAAAACCGATCGTGGTTTCCGCCTTCTGATCGGCCAGCATCTGGGCGAAGACCATGCGCGAGTGATCGTCGACGGCCACATGCAGAGCCAAAAAGCCCGGGTGTTCCTTCTTGCCCCGCAGCCTGCCGTCGCCGCGCAGCGAGACCTCGCCGAAGCGCGTCATGCCTTTGATGTCCAGATGCAGCAAGTCGCCTGGAGCGGCATGCTCATAGCGAACCACCGGCGGAGGCGGGTTCAGATCGCGCCATCGGCTCAGCCGCGCGCGCCGCAAAATACGGCTCACCGAAGACACGCTCACAGCGCTGCGCCGGGCGATCTGATACCCCGGCATGTAACCCCGCCGTAGCTCAATCACACTCAGCCGCAACGCCTCCGGCAAGCGCCGCGGGCTGCGATGCGGACGCGAGCTGCGGTCCCGCAAGCCATCCGAACCCTCGGCGCGATACCGGCGCACCCATTTGCCGGCCGTCTTTGCGCTCACGTTGAAGCTGGCCGCGGCCAGCTTCAACGTGCACCCGGTACAAATAACTTTTCTCGCCAACTGCTCTCGACTGTAAGGCGTTAGACGAGCATTCTGGTGAATGTCCATTCGATCTCTCCGAAGACTCTGCTTGTTCGCCACAAACAGCTTCTCCGCGAAATTTCGAATGGACAACCTCTTGAAACATCACAGGTGCCCCATTCCGGTCCCCCATCGACAGGTCTTCGTCGATGGGGTGGATACAAGCCCGCCGTTGGCTTGTGTGGGGTAGTTCCTTCAGGTGTCGGGTGCCCCAGGTCCGTCCGTCCGGACCTGGGATCCCACCCCCTCCCCAAACCCTTGCCATCCCGCCACCAAACGAACCGAGCCAACGGCCCTGCATCCCCTCCATGTGTCCCCCATCACCGCCTCACCCCTCCGGCAGGTATATTTGGGGTGCATGCGAATTCATCGCGCCCATCACCCCCTCGCCTTCATCCGCTCCCGAGGAGTCCCCGCATGAAAACTGTCTTTGTCGTTGGAGCCGGCCCTGCCGGCATCTTTGCCGCTCGCAAAATCGCGCTCGCCGGCCATCGCGCCGTGCTCTTCAACCGCGACATCAAGCCCGGCGGTCTCGCCGAATACGGCATCTATCCGCTCAAAGACAAAATGAAGTTCGGCCTTCGCAAGCAATTCGCCCAGGCCCTGGCGCTGCCCAACGTCTCCTACTTCGGCAACATAAAAATCGGCAACGGATGCGACCTCACCCTCGCCGATCTTGACGCCATGCACCCCTCGGCCATCCTCTACACCTGCGGAGCGCAGGGCGCGCACCGCCTCGGCCTCCCCGGCGAAGACGCCAAAGGCGTTTACGCCGCCAAGGACTTCGTCTACCACTACAACCAGCTTCCGCCCTACGCCTCCGCCGACTTCTCCACCGGCCGCCGCATCGCCGTCATCGGCATCGGCAACGTGGCCATCGACATCGCCCGCTGGCTCCTGCTCGACAGCCCCTCACGCCTCGCCGAAGAGGTCATCATCCTCGCGCGCCGCGGCCCGCATGAGATCAAGTTCGACAAAAAAGAGATCGATCACGTCATCCATCACGTGGATCGCGCCGCGCTCCTCGCCGAACTCGCCCGCGTCGAGAGCCGCTGCGCCGCCGCTGGCGAAGAAGTTTCCGCCGCTGCCATCTTTGCCGAGCACTTTCCCGCGCTCAGCGCCGAGGACTTCACCTCCATTCCGCCGCGCCTCTCTTTCCGCTTTCTCTCTTCGCCCACTGCCATTCTGCCCGGCCCCGATGGCCGCATCGCGCAGCTCGAGGTCGGCGACAACGATCTCGTCCTGCGCCCCGACGGCAGCACCAAACCCGTCCCCAACGGTCAAAAGTCTCTTCTCGATGTGGATACGCTCATCTTTGCCATCGGCGACAAGCATGACGAGCAGCTCGGCCTGCCCATCGGCCCCAACGGATACGCCGTGCAGCTCAACCCCGACCATCCCGACGAGCCTGTCTTTCAGGTCTGGGACCCCGTGCTCTCGCAGCCGCTCGCCGGCCGCTTCGTCGCCGGCTGGGCTCGCCGCGCCTCTACCGGACTCGTCGGCATCGCGCGCCACGACGGCGAAGTCGGTGCGCAGGCCGCGCTCGACTACCTTGCGACGCTGCCCGAAGCAGACGCTCCCAACCCCGAATCCAGCCCCGAGTCCATCCTCTCCCTGCTCGAGTCCCGTGGCCTTCGCCCCGTCACCAAAGACGATCTCACCCTGCTCGCCGCCGCCGAACAGCAGGAAGCTGTAAAAAGAAACCTTAGCGATTACAAATTCAGCGACAACGAATCCATGTTCGCCGCCATCGAGCGCGAAAAAGCCGCCGTCACCTCTTCAGGAGACTGATACACACCCCACGGCCGGGTGCCCCATGCCGGGCCCCATCGACAGGTCTTCGTCGATGGGGTGGATACAAGCCCGGTGTTGGCTTGTGTGGGGTAGTTCCTTCAAGTGCCGGGTGCCCCAGGTCCGTCCGTTCGGACCTGGGATCCCAAATCGCCCCCTAACCCGTTGTCATCCCGACCGTCTCCCCTCCGTTGTCATCCCGGCCGAACGAAGCAAGTGGAGGGACCTGCATCCCTCCACCGTCAAACAGCACCCCAAGCCTGAAGGGTACGGGCTTCAGCCCGTACATCAACCGCACAAAGAAGAAAAAGGGGCTTCAGCCCCTGAGGCAGAAACCCTCGCTACCTTCGCAGCGCCGCGCGCAAGCTCCCCCGCGCCGCATCCAGCCGCGCTTGAGCCTCTGCGCGATTCCCGCCCAGCCGATGCATCAGCACGGCCACGCGCACCGATCCTGCCTCTTCCAGCAGAGCCTCGGCACTCTTCGCATCCAGCCCCGTCAGCGAAGCGATGATGCGCGCCGCGCGATCACGCAGCTTGGTGTTGGTCGGCTGCACATTCACCATCAGGTTGCCGTACACATACCCCAGCCGCACCATTACGCCGGTGGAAATCATATTCAGCACCAGCTTGGTCGCCGTGCCTGCCTTCATGCGCGTCGAGCCTGTCACCAGCTCCGCCCCGGTCACCGCCGTCAGCGCCAGGTCGCCCGCCCGCGCCACTGGCGACTCCGCCACGCAGCTCAGCCCCACCGTGAACGCGCCCATCCCGCGCGCATACTCCATCGCGCCCAGCACATAGGGCGTGCGTCCGCTCGCCGCAATGCCCACCAGCGTATCCCGTGCCGTGAATCCGCGCGCCTTCAAATCATCGCGGCCCATCTCGGCGCTATCCTCCGCGCCTTCCACTGAGGTGCGCAGCGCACCATCGCCGCCCGCAATCAGGCCCTGCACCATCTCCGGCGGCGTGTTGTACGTCGGCGGACACTCCGACGCATCCAGCACCCCCAGCCGCCCCGAAGTTCCCGCGCCCATATAAAACAGCCGGCCGCCCGCGCGCAGCCGCGCCGCAATCGTATCAATCGCAGTTGCAATTTGCGGCAGAATGCGCCCTACCGCTGCCAGCGCCTCGCCGTCGCCCGCATGCAGCAGCTCCACCATCTCCGGCGTCGCCAGCTCATCCAGCCGCTCACTCGCCGCATGCCGTGCCTCGGTGCTGATCTCAGAAAGATGCTTCGTCATCGCTCTAGTTGCCCAGTCGATAGATCACGTGGATCTCGGTTTCCACGCTTACCGGATGGCCACCTATAAGATACGGCTTGTATTGCCATGTCTTCACGGCCGCCAATGCGGATGATGCGAGCAGCTTTGAGGGTGCCGAGACCGCAATCAGACTATGAATGCGCCCGTCCGAGCCAATGATCGCGTGTAACACTACCTTTCCTTCTTGATGATTCAGTTTGGCGTCGAGAGGGTAAATTGGATTATTCCCACCAATTCGCCTCCCAGCAATCACTTTGCCTTGCAGCAAAACCTTGTGCGAAGGCAACTCCTCAACTTGGATAGCTCCCGCAGGCGGGTCAAACATACTCTCCGGCCAGCGCTCCGTGGTTTCACCCGAAAGCAAATGCACCGTCATCTGCTTCTTGCCGTCGTCAAACAGGGTTACATCTTCGGGAAGATATCTTCCATCGAGAGACGCGATCTGCATGATCTCATAGACACCCTGACCAAACGAGCCTGCAAGACGCAACATCGGGTGATCTTTTTCAAAGCAATAAGTTGGAAAGACCGGATCGAGCGTATGTCCAGCTTCCGTGTCCAGACCCTTTGCAATTTGCTCTACGCAATTCAGGTCCGCCTTGCCAAGCTTTTCCATCTTGTAGTGAAGATGCAGGCCATCCTCGGTGGGGTCCTTCGGGAAAGGATGCAGATAAATGTTCTCGATCACATTTGCGAAATAGGGAAGCGATACAGCGCCTTCAATAAACTTTCCCTTTGCATTTACCTGGGACTCCTGGCGCAGCCCCTGTCCTTCAAAGTGCCGTACGTACTCGCTTGGGCTATTCCACCATTCCTCAAAAGTGCCTTGTTGTGACGGATTCCCCTTGGCATCGTAAGTCTGGTACGCAACCTTGATGTGCCAGGGCTTCAGCCCCGCGCCCGCCAGCCCATTCGTCTGCGCCGCCAGTTGCATCAGCGCAGCCGGATCAGTCGGCATGGGGGCAGAACTCGCTGCAGCCGGTGTCTGCGCTTCACACGGCAATGCGCCGCCTGCAACCGCTGCCAGCAACGAACAAAAGAGCAACTTCCCGAGCGTCTTCATGAGAGTGCCCTCATGCTAACAAAGTCTTCCCGCACTCCAGCAAGCCCTCCGCGTCACTCGCCCAGTTGTTTCTCAAAGTTCAGCCAGATACGCGCCCGCACCGGCGCCGCCACGCCATCCACCATAAACGGCCGGAAGCGCCACTGCTTCAGCTCCTTCGTCACCATATCCACAATCTCAGGAGCGTTGTCCCCAATCACGCGCACGTCGCTCACCTTGCCATCGGTGCCAATCGTCACCGCATAGGCCAGGCTCTCCATCCCGTTCTCCATGCGGCTGTTGATCGCCGCCTGTGAGAGCATCGGCCTTGAGATCGCATGCGCATCCAGCGCATGCCCCGTGCTCATATACAGCACCGCCGTCTCCGGCCTCGGCCCCGGCACGGCCTGCGCCGCCGGAGTCAGCACCCCCTCCGGCAGCTTCGCATAGATGCGTCCTCCCACCAGCCGCGCGCTCAAAAACGGCATCCGCCCCACGCGCGCCACAAACTCCCCCGGCAGATACTGCGCGCGCAGCGCCGCCAGCGCGCGATACACAATCCGCTCGCCATCTTCGGTATCCGCCATGCGCAGCACCGGCTGGCTTGAGTCAAAGCAATATTGAGGATTGATCGGGTCCGGATCCTCCGGCGCCGGATGCGCCAGATTCAGTTCCACGCAAGGGAACTGCACCGAGTTCGGCAGCAGCATCACTCTGCGCCACAACTCATAGCCATCCGTGTTCATCCTTGGCGGAATCGGCTCCATCATCCACCGGTACACCAGCCGCTCGGCCATCGGCAGATTCGGGTCGCCGATCGAGTAGCTCCCCTTCGGCGTCACCCACGCGTCCAGGTGATAGCCCGGCCGCGAAAAACGCATCCGGTAATCATCCGGCCCGGCCCACCATTCCTGAAAAACACCAGCCTCCGTGCGCAATCCCTGCGCATCGTAAAGCTGGTAGTCGATGGTGATCGTCCAGTTCCGCAGCCCTGAGAGCGCCAGCCCGTCTGACCGCGCGCCCAGCGCCAGCAGCGCTTTCGGATCGCGCGCCAGAGCCGTCGCTCCCGACGCATCCGCTCTCGATGCATTCGCCACCCGCTGCCCCGCACCCGCCGCGCAGGGCAGCAGCAGCATGGCGATGCACAACAGGCGGCGCATCATCAGAACCACCGGCCGGCTGCCCTTACCGCTTCGCTGCTTTTTTCGTGGCCTTCTTCGCCGGCGTTTTCTTCACGGCCGCCTTCTTCGCTGGAGCCTTGGCTACAGCCTTCTTCACGGCTGCCTTCTTCGCCACCGCTTTCTTGACAACAGCTTTCTTGGCGACAGCCTTCTTCACCGGAGCCTTCACCGGAGCCTTCACCGCAGGCTTCTTCGTGGCAGCCTTCTTTGCCGCTGTCTTCTTGGCCGCAGGCGCAGCCGCCTTCTTCGCCGCAGGTGCAGTGACCTTCTTCGCCGGAGCTTTCTTCCGCGCTGCCAGCGTCTTCTTCGTCAGTGCGCGCTTCAGCTCATCCAGATCCACCTGCGTCGCGGACTTGCGCAGCCGCTCAATGTCATAAAACGCGCGCTTCTCGGCCAGAAAGATGTGCACCACAAAGTCCACATAGTCCAGCAGAATCCACTCGCCCTGCTTGCGTCCTTCCACCGAGTTGGCATACTGGCCAAACTCGCGCTTCAGTCGCAGCTCAATCTCGTCGGCAATCGCGACGCTCTGGCGGTCGTTGGTTGTGCTCGTGATGACGAAGAAATCCGTGAAGCCTGAATCCGCCGGATCGAGCTCCAGCACCCGCGTATCTTCGCCTTTCTTCTCATCACAAATTGCGGCTGCGGTAAGCACCATCTGGCGCGTCTCTTGGGTGGGCATGCTTGGCTTTGGTTCTCCTTGTCGGTTATCGTAGCGCTTCTCTTCGCGCAGTGTCTTGCTCAATCTCGGCCCGGTATTCTCGCAAAGCTTTGGGTGCGCCATTCAAGCCCGGTTTTGGCTTGAGTGGGTCTTTCCTTTCCTGAACCAGACCGGCCAGGGGTGCGCCACCATTGCGCAGCAAGGCAGGCCAACCATCCTTACTGAAGGGTACGGGCTTTAGCCCGTACATAAAAGCACCCTAAAGAAACAGGGACCATCGCCCCTCAATCCCGGTACAACCCATGCGCCCGGATATACCCGAGCACCGCCCCATCCAGAAACTCCGGAGCCGCTCCCGGCCTTCGCAGCGCCTCGCGCAGCTCCGTCGCCGAAATATCCTCGCTCAAATCCGGCAGCAGATACAGCCTGGACTGCCTCTCCTGCTCACCCCGCAGCCCCAGCGTCAGCAGCCCCGCCTCGCGATTCTCCTCCGCCGCCACTGAAATCGACTCCGGCAGCGCCTGCGCAATCCGGCTCAAATCAAATCCCGGCCGCGCCCCAATCACAAACGGATACCGCATCAGCAGCTCCTCGGCGCAATACCACTGTTGAATCGTCAAAAACGCATCCGCCCCGCAAATCACAAACACCTGCGCGCTCGGCGGCAGCTCAGTTTCCAGTTCCCGCAGCGTCTCCAGCATGTAGTTCGGCTTGCCATCCGCCCGGGGAGCGTCCGCATCGCTCAGCTCCATCCCCGGCTCGCCGCCCAGCGCCAGCCGCGTCATCGCCAGCCGGTCGCTGTAAGGCGTCGCCTGCCGGTCTCGCTTCAGCGGTTGCGCCGCTACCGGAGCCACCAGCACCTTATCCAGCCCGAGCGTCTGCATCGCCAGCCGTGCCAGCGCTACATGCCCGCGATGCGGCGGATCGAAGGTTCCCCCAAAGAATCCAACCCGGGTTCCCCCAAAAAATCCAACGCGTGCAGGCCCGCTCTGTTTCGATGGAGCCATCGGTGTGCTCAAGCGGGCTTACTCCTGAGAACAGCAGGGTCAACAACAGGGCAGGGAATCAGACCAGGCGCACCGTCGCCGAATCCGCCTGCTCATGCGCATGATACGACGACCGCACCAGCGGACCGCTCTCCACATGCCGAAAGCCCATCCGCAGTGCCTCTTCCTTCATCGACGCAAACTCTTCCGGCGTGTAATACCGCGTCATCGGCAGGTGATCCTTCGACGGCCGCAGATACTGCCCGATCGTCAGCACATCCGTGCCCACCCGCGCCAGATCGCGATACACATCGAGCAGCTCATGCATCTCTTCGCCCAGCCCAACCATCACGCCCGACTTGGTCACAACGGTTGAGTCCAGTTCCTTGGCATACTCCAGCAGCCGCAGCGTGCGCTCATAGCGCGCGCCCGAGCGCACCGCGCGATACAGCCGCGGAACCGATTCCGTATTGTGATTCAGAATCTCCGGATGCGCATCCACCACAATCCTGATCGCCTCTTCGCTGCCCTGAAAATCCGGCACCAGCACTTCCACCTGGCATTCGGGAGCCTGCTTGCGAATCTCCTCAATCACCATGGCAAAGGCGCGCGCGCCGCCCACAATGTCATCGTCGCGATTCACGCTGGTGATCACGGCAAACTTCAGGTCCAGCATGGCGACGGCCTCGGCCACGCGGCGCGGCTCATCAAAGTCAATCGGCTCGGGCTTGCCCTTGGGCACGGCGCAAAATCCGCATCGCCGCGTACACAGGTTGCCCAGCATCATGAAGGTGGCCGTGCGATGGTTCCAGCACTCTCCGATATTCGGGCAATGCGCCGACTCGCAGACCGTATGCAGATTCAGGCTTCGCGCCAGCTTCTTCAGGTCGTGATAGTTGTCGCCCATCGGCGCGCGCGCCTTCAGCCACTCCGGCTTCTGCACCGGACGCCTGGGGGCAAGGTCAATCTGAATCAGCTCAGCAGCACTGGCCATAACCCTCTATTGTAACCGGCAACCATCCCCGTGCAGAGAATCACTCTGGCGGTGCCGTTCCAACCAGTCACTCAGTTGTTGACAATTCCTCGCGATGCTCCAGGTCCGTTCGTCCCGCCACGAGAACCAGTCATTCACCCTCCTGGGTGCCCCGGGTCCGTTCGTTCGGACCCGGGATCAGAGAAGCGACGCGACCTGCGGGACCTATATCGTCGGGTACCCCACATCTCGAAGAGATGTGGGGTGACTCCTCCCCCACCGATTGATCCCAGCGGTTCACCTCAGACCATCCAGGTCGCCGGAAATTCCTCTCCAATTCGCTACCATAGAAATAAAGGCATAAAATCCAGTGCCCCTGCGCTTCAGGATCAATGTGAATCCATGTTCACATTTCCACGAATCTCCATAAGCTAAACAAAATAAATCATTTGCCGCATGCGCCAGACGCGGAAATTCCGCAATGCTGCATTGTGACCAGGACGCTAATCTCTTCGAGAAATCCCGCAAATGCAGGAAAATAAACAGCATTTTGTAAATGGAGCGCTACCCGTCGCTCCGCCTGCTCGAAAAGCGAATCCGGATTCACATTTACAGATCAATTTAACTCGTTAAAAATCAGCAGGATGTCCGGTTCTATCCGCCAGCCAACCCGCTCAAAATCAAAAACCATGCAAAAGTGAATTGACATTCACATTGTGCCTGAACCGAGTGCAAGCCAAACAAAAGAAAGCCACTTGAGCAGGTCTCCACCTCCCGATCAGCCCTCTTTTGCAAAATAATGTGAATTCCAATTCACATTATTTTTCCCGGCCAGCCGCCCCGCCTCCGCCCTGCATCTGTAATCTTTCAGAGACACATTTCTGCCGCACCAGAGCCGCTCAACGAAAGGAGATCCCCTCTGCATGCCCTGTGACTTTGAAGAACTGCGCCACGTTCCCCTCTTTGACCTGCTCGACGACGACGAACTCCGCGTCCTGGCCGCGCATGTCGATCTGCGCCGTTTCGCGCCCCGCCAGCGCATCTTCAAGGCCACTGATCCAGCCAACCACGCCTACATCGTCATGGAGGGCCGCGTCCGCCTCACCGCCATCGATGACGACCAGCAGGAGGTCGTCGTCGACGAGCCAGCGCACGGCGAGTTCTTCGGCCTCGCGTCCATGCTGGAGCAGTCGCCGCGCTACACCACCGCTACGGCGCTCGACGACGAGGTGGTCTGCGTCGAGATCGACCGCTATGACCTGCTCGAGCTCGTCACCCGCCGCCCCTCCGCTGCCATGGATATGCTCAGCGCGCAGGCCCGCCAGTTCCACACCGTGCAAAAGCTGGTGCAGAGCCGCGTCTCCCGCAACCCGAATGAGTTGATCGATGAGCGCACCACCGTCGGCGAGCGCATCGCCGACGGCGTGGCCCGCTTCGGCGGCTCGTGGTCTTTCATCATCAGCTTTGCTGTCATTCTGGTGTCCTACACCACCATCAATGTGCTGCTCAAAGGCCGCGCCTGGGACCCCTATCCCTTCATCCTGCTCAACCTGTTCCTGTCCATGCTGGCCGCCGTGCAGGCGCCGGTCATCATGATGAGCCAGAACCGCCAGGACGTGAAGGACCGCCTTCGCAGCGAACTCGACTTCGAGGTCAACCGCCGCGCCGAGAGCGAGATTCAGTCCCTCTCGCACCGCCTCAGCCTGGTCATGGACAAGATGTGCGATATGGAAGAGATGCTCCGCGACCGCAGCCAGGCCTGATCCCTCGCAGGGGCGGCAACCCGTGACCATGTCACCCCGGCCGAACGAAGAAGCCTGTATCAGGGCATGGCTTCAGCCATGCCGCCTCAGCCCTTGCGAATATACCGCCGCCCCGCCACCTCATACTCCCCGCTGACTACCTTCGCAATCGCTTCGGAGTAGGCCTCATGCTCCTCGGCCAGAATGCGCCGCGACAGCGTGGCCTCATCGTCGGCGTCCAGCACCGGAACCACCCGCTGGGTCACAATCACGCCGTGGTCCAGCTCCTCGTCCACAAAGTGGACTGTGCAGCCGGCCACCTTCACGCCGTAGGCAAACGCCTGCTCCTGCGCCTCCAGGCCCGGAAACGCCGGCAGCAGGGAAGGGTGAATGTTCAGAATTCGCTGCGGAAAGGCCTGCACAAACCCCGGCGAAAGCAGCCGCATATATCCGGCCAGAATCACCAGATCCACGCCATGCTCGCGCAGCGCCGCGATGATCGCGGCATCGTGCTCGGCCCGCTTGCGCCCATTGGCTTCGATGGCCAGCGCCGTCAGCCCGCGCTCGCGCGCCGCTGCCAGGCCTCCGGCCTCGGCCTTGTTTGAGATCACCACGGCAATCTCGCACCCGCGCAGTTCCCCGCGCGCAATGCGGTCGGCAATCGCCACAAAGTTTGATCCACGCCCCGAGAGCAGAATGCCAAGTCGCGTCATCGATGCTCCGTGTTCATTCATCAGGACAGACACCTCAGGAAGATGGGTTTTCTTTCGCGGAAGGCAGCGTTACATGACCGCCTGTGGCATGGTCGAGCACTTCCACCAGTTGCCGGGCAAGCAGTTCGGCCAACAGGTTCTCCATGGCAGAAAGATCGACAGTGCCGCGTTCAGACCAGGCTGCATCCGCGGCTTCGAGTGCCTCATAGTAAGGCTTCTTGTTCTGTGAGATCTGGTCGGGAATCGTCTGCTTGCCCGGCAGCAGGTATCCCGCTCGCAGGCAGGGAATCAAGTAAGAGGCCGCGCGTGAGGTGCGGCCATTGCCATCGGTAAAGGGATGAATCCAGTTCAGCCGCCACATCACATAGGCCGCAAGATGAATCGGAGTGCATTCCTGCCAATGGTCATTGACATAATCGCAGAGTTCTTCGATCAGCTCAGGAACGCGGTGCGCCCCGGCAGGCTGATGACGGCTGCCTTCGATCTGAATGCTGGCGGGCCGCCATGTCCCTGCATAGCTGGAGATTCCTTCCAGGGCCAGCCGATGAAGATGCAGAAGGTGTGAAGGCCGGAAGCGAAAGCGATGCTCCGGTTGCAGGTGGTACTCCACCATCTCCACCACGGCATCGAACTGGCGTAGTCCGTTGAGTGCCTCTTGGCGCGCGAGTTCGTTCTGGTCGGTCAGAAGCCTGGCATCTTCTGCCTGGCTGTGTCGCGCGTCCGGCGGCTTCACTCCTGCTCGTCCTTCGCCGGAAGAGAGTCTGCCTGCTGGTCGATCGTCCGCCGGGTGATGAGGGGATTCTCAATGTGCGTATTGCCATACGCAAAGCTCCGCCTCTGCGCCTCGCGATCTTCCGCCGAGAACTCCCTGAGGCGTGCGGCCTCCAGCAACTTTTCTACATAAGTTGGCATGGCGTATCCCTCCCTCTTTTATTCGACTCCTGTAGAGAATAGCGCGCTTCAAAAGTGCGGAAAAGCAAGGAGCATCTGAAAGCTATATCGACATCCTGCCCTACTGGTAGATCACCCGCCGCTCGCCCTTCACAATGCGGCCAATCTGGTAAAACTTCTCGCCCGCGCGGTCAAACAGCGACTTCAGCCGCTTGTACTTCTCCGGCGGAATCACCGCGATCAGTCCGATGCCCATGTTGAACGTGCGCATCAGCTCATCCTGGTCCACCTCGCCCAACTCGCGCAGGTGCTCAAACAGCGGCAGCACCGGCCAGCTTCCCAGCTCAATCTGCGCGGCAAGCCCCTTCGGCAGAATGCGCGGCAGGTTCTCCGTAATGCCGCCGCCCGTGATGTGTGCCATGCCCGTCGTGTAGCCGCCCGCCGTCAGCTTGCGAATCACCGGCAGATAGCTGCGGTGAATCTTCATCAGCGACGCGCCCACCTTGTCCTTCAGCGCCGGAACGTACTGCCCCGGCTCATAGCCCGCCACCTCAAAGAGCAGCTTCCGCGCCAGCGAATAGCCATTCGTGTGCAGCCCCGTCGAAGGAAAGCCGATCAGCACGTCGCCGTTCTGGATGTTCTTGCCCGTGATGATCTTCTCGCGCTCCACCACGCCTACAATGAAGCCGGCCAGGTCATACTCGCCATCGGCATAAAAGCCCGGCATCTGTGCCGTCTCGCCGCCAATCAGCGCCGCGCCATTGGCCTTGCAGGCTTCGGCCAGGCCCTGCACCACCTTCTCGATCACTTCGTTTTCGAGCCGGCCCGTCGCCAGATAGTCCAGAAAGAACAGCGGCGTCGCGCCCTGCACGGCAATGTCGTTGACGCAGTGGTTCACCAGGTCCGCGCCTACTGTGTGGTGAATGCCGAGCTGAAAGGCCAGCTTCAGCTTCGTGCCCACGCCATCGGCAGAGGACACCAGCACCGGCTGCTCATACTTGCCGTCCAGCTTGAAGAGGCCGCCAAAGCCGCCAATGTCGCTCAGCACATTGCGGCTGAAGGTCTTCTGCGCCAGAAACTTGATGCGCTCCTTGGCGCGATCGCCTTCTGAGATGTTGACGCCCGCATCGGCATAGGTGACCTTGCGAGACTTCTTGACGGCGGACGGCGTAGCGGGGGCGGATTCTTTAGCAGGCAATGTGGGCTTCCAGGATGGGAGATCGAACGTTCATTTTAGCAAGGAAGCACCGCGCAAAAGATTGGGGAATTGCTGCCCCGGGCCGGAAATTCCTTTCCCGGGGCAGCTTCGGGTCATCTGTTTACAGTTTCCGAATCATGATATTGCGAAACCACAGCTTCACCTCTGACTTGCCCTTCACCTCGCTGCCCTGCAGGGAGATGTGGCCCTCCGGGTAACCGGCAAAGCCCGGCCAGCCCGCAAATTTGCTGTGCGCCACCAGGTTTTTCCACGCCGCATCGCCGATCTGCGTATCCACCACCTTGTGCCCGTCGGTAAAGAACTGCACGTGGTTGTTGTAGACCTTGATCTCGTAGTTGTTCCACTGCCCGGCCGGCTTCACCCACTCATAGGGATCGGCAATCAGCCCGAACATATCGCCGGAGCGCTCATAGAGCGTGCGGCTGTCCGGCACCGTGCAGGCGTAGTCGGCAATCTGCATCTCCGGGCCGGTCTGGTAGGGCTGCTGATACTTCGCCGACTCATGCACGTGAAACATGATGCCGCTGTCCACGCACGGTTCAGCCTTCCACTCGACCCTCAGGTCAAAGTTGCCGTACTCGCCGTTCGTCGTCAGGTCGGCGGAGTTGGCCTGGTTCTCGCCCTTCGCCTTCTTCAGCCGGATTGCGCCATGGTCAATCGTCCAGTCCTTGCCGACGCCTTTCTGGCCAAAGGAGTGCCACCCGTCAAAATTCTTCCCGTTAAAGAGCAGTTGCCAGCCCTGCTGCTTCTGCTGGGCCGTGAGCGTGTTGGGCGCACTCTGCGCATAGGCAAAGGAGGAAAGCAGGCACCCGCCCAGCAGGGCAGGCGCAAGGCGAAAGAACAATCGTGGCATCATTCGGTCGTGTCCTTGAGGTTAGGGGAGGGTTGAGGGAGGAATTGCAGAACCGCTGCGCCGCGCGCAAAACTTCGCGGACAAAGATTAAGACGCAGAAAGGGAAGTCCAGGACCCCAAAGACACACAGCGCCCCCCAAAGAACGCGCCGCGCTGCGACGAGTTGCCGCGAAGCGCCTTCCCTCATCCTGCGCACAAACAGCACAGCGGAAGCATCCGCTTCCGCTGTGCTGTTTCAAGATGTCCGGCTCTCTCAGGCGTGCTGCATCCGGCTTGAGGGCTGGTCTGAGAATATCTTTCCGTCGCGAATGTGCACCACGCGATGCGCATACTCGGCAATGTCGGGCTCGTGCGTCACCAGCACAATCGTGTTGCCCTGCCGGTGCAGCTCATCAAACAGCGCCATGATCTCCACGCCGGTCTTCGAGTCGAGGTTGCCGGTCGGCTCGTCGGCCAGAATGATCGAGGGATTGTTGATCAGCGCGCGCGCAATGGCCACACGCTGGCGCTGGCCGCCCGACAGTTCGTTGGGCTTGTGGTGCATGCGCGTGCCCAGGTTCACGGCTTCGAGCGCCTTCTGTGCGCGGTCCAGCCGCTCGGCCGCCGGGGTGCCGTTATAGATCAGCGGCAGCTCCACATTGTGCAGGGCCGAGGCGCGCGCCAGCAGGTTAAAGGTCTGAAAGACAAACCCAATCTCCTTGTTCCGGATGCGCGCCAGCTCATCATCATTCAGCTCGCTCACCAGGTGGCCGTTGAGCCAGTAGTTGCCTTCGGTCGGCGTATCCAGGCAGCCGATCAGGTTCATCAGGGTGGACTTGCCCGAGCCCGAGGGGCCCATGATGGCCACATACTCATTGCGGCGAATCCGCAGCGTGACGCCCTGCAGCGCATGCACCTGCTGCTCCACGCCCATCTGGTAGGTCTTCCACAGGTTATCGACCACGATGATTTCATCGGCGCCGGGCCTCTGCGGGGTGGTCTGTGGATTCGCTATGCCAAGATCTGTTGCCATGTGTACTCCTGCCATCGGTGAGCGTCTCTCGGGCTCGTTGCTAATTGCTGCTGCTGGTCGTGGTCGTGGTTGCGAGGCCCGTCTTTTCCCGTTGGATGAGATCCCCGTTCTTCAGGGTTCGCAGCACGCTGTAGGGGCCGATCACGATTTCCTGTCCCGGCTTCAGTCCGCTCATCACCTGGATGTCCGTGGTGCCGGTGATCCCGGTCTTGACCGCGACATAATGCACCTTCGGTTTGGCTCCCGGGCTGACCACAAATACGCCCTGAATCTGTGGCTCCGTGCTGGCCGTCGTGGTATCGGCGGCATTCTTCGAGGCCGTCTTTTCCAGGCTGCTCTGGGTGCGCATGGTCAGCGCCTGAATCGGAATCGCCACCACATTCGGCTGCGTGGCCGTCGTGATCTTGGCCGTGCAGGAGAGGCCCGGCTTCAAGTCCTTGTTGGGATGGTCGAGCGTAATGACCACCTTGAAGTCCTTGGCTTCCTGCGTGCCTGACGTGGACTGGCTCGTCGAAACGCCCGTCGAGCGCAGCAGCGCCTGGTCGCCCACCTCGGTTACGTGCCCCGCAAAGGACTCGCCCGGCAGCGCATCCACCGTCACCTGCGCCGGCTGGCCGATGGCGACATTAATAATGTCGTCTTCGTCTACCATCACCTCGGCCGTCACCGTGCTCATGTTGGCAATGGTCATCAGCGTCGAGCCTTCGGCGTTCTGAATGCCTTCTACCACCGTTTCGCCCTTGCGCACCGGCAGGTTGGTCACAATGCCGTCAAAGGGAGCAATGGCGAGCGTTTTGTTGAGCTGATCCTGGTTGGACTTGAGCGTCGCCTGCTGCGTCCGCAACTGCGCTTCAGCCGCGGCCGTCTGGGCCTTGTTCTGGGTCAGCCCGGCCTTGGCCTGGGCCAGCGAGGCTACATCGGCGAAGTAGGTCGCCTTGTCGGTCTCAAAATCCTGGCGCGACATCACCTGCGCCTTGTAGAGGGCCTGTGCCCGCTTGTATTCGGATCCAGCCTGGGTCAACTGGGCCTGGGCATGCTCAATGTTGGCCTGCGCGGTCGCCTGCGCGGCCAGGTCGGCGGCTACGGTGCGCTGGGCTGCGGCAATGGCGGCCTTTTGTCCGGCCACCGCGGCCGTCTGCTGAACGTTGTCAATGGTGGCTACCACTTCGCCCGCATGTACCCGCTCACCTTCCTTTACATAGAGGTTGGTGATGGGGCCGAACGCGGTTGCACCCAGGTTGACATACTCTTTTGGCTTGATTTGCCCGGTGGCGCTCACCGTCGAGGTCAGATCCTCCCGCACCACCTTGCCGGTCAGCACCTTGGTGCCGCCCGCGTGCGCGCGAACAATCGTCAAGGCCACAATGCCGCCAAGAACCAGGACAACAACAACAACCAGAAGAACCTTCTTCATGCGTCTCTTTCCTGCCGCGTTCGTAAGGCACAGACAGGGGTTTCCTGTCCGGTTACGCTGCGTTACGTAGCCTCATGGTCAAAAGTTCCAGAAAACCAATGAGGAAAGGGTGGAATTAAAGTCACACCATGATAGCAATGGTGGAGCGTAAAATCTGACCGGAAAACCGCTTTCGGGTTGCCTGGCCAAAACCATTTTCTTGAAAGCCCCGGAGACCGGCTCGTACAATAGGGGAATCGTTGAGGAGTAGTTGCATTATGTCGCAGTGCCGTATTTCGATGTTGCTGTTGGCCACGCTTGCCGGCGCGAGCTCCGCGCCCTGTCTGTACGCGCAGCCTTCACACAGAGACCGGGACCGGAATCAGGCTCAGTCCGCACAAGATGCTTCCCAGAATTCGCAGGACGACCAGAATCCGTTGAAGCGGCAGTTGCCCGACAGCGTGCGCCGGAAGCAGCAAAAAGAGTATCGCGAAGAGCTCAAGGGCCCCTACAAGAAGTGGCTGAATGAGACCGTTCGCTGGATCATCACCGACAAGGAACGCCGGGCCTTCAAGGCGCTCACCAATGATGAAGAGCGCGATGCCTTCATTGAGAACTTCTGGGCCCGCCGCAATCCTGATCCCGGCTCGCCCTATAACTCCTATCGCGAAGAGATCTACCGCCGCATCGCCTATTCCAACTCTCACTTCTCTGACGGTGAGCCCGGCTGGATGACCGACCGCGGCATGATCTATATCAAGTACGGCAAGCCCGACAGCATTGAGTCGCACCCCAGCGGCGGCACCTACAACCGTCCCATCTCCGAGGGCGGCGGCCAGACGGACACCTATCCGTTTGAGGACTGGCATTACCGCTACATCGCGGGCATCGGCGAAAATGTCAACATTGAGTTCGTCGATCAGTGCATGTGCGGCAACTATGTCATGACCATCAACCGTGCCGCCAAAGACGCGCTGCTGCACGTGCCCGGCGCCGGCGAAACCCTGTATGAGCAGATGGGCATGGCCAAGAAGGCGGACCGCTTCCGCGGCGGCCTTGAGCAGCTCGGCCCCGGCCCCATGTCCGCCGAGAATGGCAGCAAGGAATTCGACCGCCTCGAGCAGTACGCCAAGCTCGAAGCCCCGCCCGTGGTCAAGTTCAAAGACCTGCAGGACTTCATCACGACGCACAAGGTGCTCAGCGGTCCGTTCTTCCCCTTTGATGTCCAGACCGACTTCGTGAAGATCACCGATAACACCGTGCTGGTGCCCATCACCCTGCAGATCAAGCAGGGCGACATCACCTTCAAGACCACCAATGGCGTCTCCAAAGGTCTGGTCAACATCTTCGGGCAGGTTTCCACCATCACCGACAAGGTGGTCACGACCTTTGAAGACACGGTCGAAGTCGAGGAACCCTCCGAGCTGCTGCCGCAAACGCTCAACCATTCCTCGCTGTATTGGAAGGCTCTGCCGCTGCGTCCCGGCCGTTATCGCATCGATATCGCCATTAAGGACGTCAACAATCCTGATCACGTCGGCACCTGGGCCGAGGCCATCACCGTGCCCGAGTACAACGACAACAGCCTCTCCACCTCATCGCTCATTCTGGCCGACAAAATGGAGCGCGTGCCCGACAAGGACATCGGTACCGGCGCCTTCACGATCGGCAGCACGTTCATCCGCCCGCGCGTCATGGCTCGCGCTTCCATGCCGGCCAGCTTCCACCGCACTCAGAACCTGAACTTCTGGATGCAGGTCTACAACCTCGGCATCAATGAGAAGACCAAGCGGAACGACGCGACCATCAACTATCAGATCATCGACACCAAAACCAACAAGGTGCTGCTGGATACCTCGCAGAAGTCCGCGGATATTTCCTCGAACTCAGACGAGTTGACGCTCGAAAAGCGCCTCCCCCTGGCCAGTCTGCAACCCGGCAAGTACAAGGTCAAAATCACGGTCCACGACGCCATCTCCGGGCAGGAAATCGCCCAATCCGCACCCTTTGTCGTAGACTAATGCCACACCGGCCAGGCGGCCGTCAGAGCCGCTGGCCGTCGCTTTGATTGCAGGACTCCTCGGCCAGGGAGCAAATTGAAAGCAAGAAGTGATTCGACGTTTGTTCATTCCCGGAACCGCGATGCTGCTGCTTGCAATTTCGGCGAGCGCGCAGACGCATCCTGCAACGCCTGAAGCTTACGTCTCAGGGGTAGTGCGTAACAGCCAGGGAGCGCCCGAGTCTGGCGCGCTGGTGGAGTTGATGCGCCCTGACCAGAAGATTGTGGCCGAAATGGCGACGGATACGCACGGCCATTATGCGCTGCACCATATCCCCTCGGGCACTTATGAGCTGCGCGCCACCAGTCCGCTCTTTCTGCCTACCATTCGCGAAAATCTTGAACTGGCCGCCAGCACCCGCGTCGTCGTCAATCTCACGCTGAACACGCTCTACGAGGCATTCCGCTGGCTGCCTGCCGAGCCCCGCAAAGCCGGGGAGCCGCCCGATGACTGGACCTGGACGTTGCGTCTTTCCGCCGACCGGCCCCTGCTGCGTATGCTGCAGAATGGCCCACTGGTCGTCGTGACTGATTCGAACGGCAACCGCACCCTCAAGGCGCGTGTCACGCTGCGCGGAGGCGACAGCCGCTTTGGCGACGGCGGCGTGCATCAGGACTTCGAACTTGCCCGCAGCCTCGACGGCTCGCGCGGGCTCGTACTGCGCGCCGACCTCGCAGACCCTGTCGAGACCGATAGCCCCGCCGTCAGAATGGTCGCCGGCTACGAGCACCGGCTCGCCTTTGGCAACTCCTTCCGCACGGTCGGCATTGTGGAAGACCATCCAGGCATCGCGGGCGGCGCAGTGCAGGGGCTGAATTCCTTTGCTCTGCGAAATGCCGAAACGCTCAACCTGATGCCGGGCGTCGAGGCCCAGGTGGGCGACCAGGTTCTGGGTTTTCATTCCACCAGCACGACGGTGGGCAATTATCCTTTCGCGCTGCTGATGGTGCAGTCCGGCCACACGCGCTACTCCTACTCTGTGGCTACGAGCCCCGACGCGCAGAGCGCCGGCATGGTGGATGAGGAGACGAATCTCTCCGCCGCGGCCACCGAGCTCAATGGCCAACTGGTCACCGAGCATGGCCTGCACCAGCAGTTCACCATCAGCCACGGCACAGACGGAAGCGGTCGTGCCATGAGCGTGAGCGTCTATCACGATCAGATCGACAACCCCATTGTGAATGGCGGCGGCGCGCCCACGAATGCGGACCTGAACTCCGGCAATCTGCTCTTTGATCCGGTTGCCGGGCAGTTGAGCGCTGCCGGCCAAAGCTACAGCGCCACCGGCATCGTGGCGGAGATTCGCAATCCCATGGGGGCCAATCTGCGCCTGACCGTCGATGCCGCCACGGGCGAAGCGCTCGCCGCGGCCAGCCAGATGGCCGAGCCGGTGTCTTTCTCCGCGCCGCTTGAGCAGATGCATCCTGAGGCGGCCGAGATGGTCGCCATCTCCGCCGCCGGGCGTGTGGACCGCACCGGCACCGCATGGCGCGCGGCCTACCGCTGGCAGACCGCCGGCACCCTGACGCCGGTTGCGCCCTTTGCTACGGCGCTGCCTGATGCGTATCTGAGCCTTTATCTGCGCCAGCCCATTCACTGCCGCATGCTGCCCAATGGAATGGAGGCGCTGGTGGACGTGCGTAACCTGCTCGCCGAGGGCTATCGGCCCTTCCTCAGCAGCGATGGCAGCCAGTTGTATTTCGCTCAGCTCAGCCGCTCGATTGAAGGCGGACTTTCCTTCTCCTTCTGAGGCGGATACACCGCAATCTTGTGATATAAAAATGAGGGAGCGAGTTCTTCGCTTCTTCCTTCCGCGGGCATCTCCGCAAACAGTGGACGCGTAGCTCAACTGGCAGAGCATTCGACTCTTAATCGACAGGTTGTAGGTTCGATTCCTACCGCGTCCACCATTAAATCAACATTTCAACACTCTTTTCTGTGTCTCTCACCTTGCAGGGGCTGGAGATCTGCATGTGTCTTTCCGTTGTCTGGAAAGGGATTCTATGGGACAGCATTCTGGGGCAGGAGGAGTGCTGTTCGTTGACATAATGCCTGCCGGCTGCCGATACTAAGCGGTAGCGAGTATAGCGAATATGAGAATCTGCATATTTGCGCATTCGCATGGGAGGAGCCTATGGGCACGCAAGCAATTCGCATCGCCCCGCAGAATGAGGAGGAGACTCAGGCAGTCAAAAAACTGTACCGGATGCTCATTCATGACGGTGCCGCGGCCCTGGTTGGGCCTGATAACACCAGGATCGATTTGCCTCCAACCGTATATCAGGTTCTGCGCAGGATTATTGAAGATATGCAACAGGGCAAGGCCGTGGCCTTGATGCCCGTGATGGAGGAGCTCAGCACCCAGGCTGCTGCGGATATGCTGGGGGTATCCCGTCAATATCTTGTGAACGAACTCGAATCGGGGAAGTTGAAGTTTCACCGGGCCGGAACCCATCGGCGCATCTTCTTCAAGGATTTGTGCGATTACAAGGAAGCTCGAGAGCGCAACCGGCATGATGCGATTCAACGAATTGCCCAGAAATCCGAGGAATCAGGAATATACGATACGTTTGTTCCGGTAGATGAAAGCTAGATGACTTCGGATTTCCCCGTCATTATTGACGCCAATGTACTCATACAGGCTGCTGTTCGCGACACGCTTCTCCGGTTGTCAGAACGGCGGCTTTTTCTTTGCCGCTGGTCTGACGACATTATTGAGGAAGTCCGGAGGAATCTGATTGCCAGGCTGGGGCGTTCAGAGCAAGACGCTGATTATTTGGTTGGAGAACTGCGCACGCATTTTGCAGATGCCTGGGTAGCAGACGGCTACAAGGAGCTTATTCCAGCCATGAGAAATGAGCCTAAAGACCGCCATGTCGTGGCTGCTGCAATCAAATGCGGAGCAGAAGTCATTCTGACCTACAATACGAAGCATTTCCCCGCTGACTGGCTCCAGGCCCAGAACATCGTAGCTAAAACGCCAGACGAATATCTGGTTGATCTGTATTCCATAAATCCAGAGATAGTCGTGCATATTTTGCATCAGCAGGGGGCTGAGCTTAATCCACCGCGCAATATCGAAAGTGTGCTCAAATCCCTCGAGGTGTGCCGTTGCTACGCATTCACCGGGTTGATTCGTCAAAATCTCGGCCTTTAATCGTCTCGATCTGCATGCCGTCTGATGTTCATCAGAATGTACTTTTCTTCATTACAAATCCTTTAAGAAACAATCCTCAGGGCGTCGCTCCGTGCAATCTCCGGGGCCGTTGTGCGATGCTGGGAGGGGCGCATTTCCGCGCCTCATTTGAAACGTACTTGCGGAGACGAATCAACAGATGAAGATTCTCGTAATCGGAGGCGATGGATATTGTGGCTGGGCAACCGCCCTCTATCTGTCGGAGCGCGGCCATGAAGTGGCCATTGTGGACAGTCTGGTGCGCCGGCACTGGGATGCGACGCTGGGTGTCGATACGCTCACCCCGATCGCATCCATTCATCAGCGCGTGCAGCACTGGAATGAAAAGACCGGCCGCAAGATCGACCTTTTCGTGGGCGACATCACCGATTATCAACTGGTGCGCAACATCCTCAAGACCTGGGAGCCGGAGTCGATCGTTCACTTTGGCGAGCAGCGCTCGGCGCCGTTCTCGATGATTGACCGCGACCACGCCGTCATGACGCAGGTGGATAACGTCACCGGTACCCTGAACCTGCTCTTTGCGATGCACGAGATCTGCCCCGATGCTCACCTGGTCAAGCTGGGCACCATGGGCGAGTACGGCCAGCCCAACATTGATATTGAAGAGGGCTACATCACGATCAAGCACAACGGCCGCGAAGACCGTTTGCCTTATCCCATGCAGCCGGGCTCGTTCTACCACCTCAGCAAGGTGCATGACACGCACAACATTCGCTTTGCCTGCAAGATCTGGGGCCTGCGCGCCACTGACCTCAATCAGGGCGTGGTCTACGGCGTGCTGACCGACGAAACCGCCAATGACGACAAGCTGGTCAACCGCCTTGATTATGACCATGTCTTCGGCACGGCGCTCAACCGCTTCTGCATCCAGGCAGCCATTGGCCACCCGCTGACGGTTTACGGCACCGGCGGTCAGACGCGCGGCTACCTCGACATCCGCGACACGGTGCGCTGCATTGAGATTGCCTGCACCAATCCGGCAGACAAGGGCGAGTTCCGCGTCTTCAATCAGTTCACCGAGCAGTTCGGCGTGCTGCAACTGGCAGAGATGGTGCAGAAGGCAGGCAAGGAAGCCGGCCTGAACGTGGAAATCAGCCATATTCAGAATCCGCGCGTCGAAAAGGAAGAGCACTACTACAACGCGAAGAACACGCTGTTGCAGGATCTGGGGCTCAAGCCGCACAACCTTTCCGATTCGCTTTTGAGCTCGCTTCTGAGCTTCGCGATCCGGTATAAGGATCGCGTAGACCGCGGCCAGATTCTGCCCAAGGTGACCTGGAGGTAACCATTGCGCGAAGGGGAATCCGTAATCCAGACCGTGGAGCCGGGCCAGGCGAGGCCGCTGCGCATCGCACTGCTGACGGAGACCTTCCTGCCGAAGATCGACGGCATCGTGACCCGTCTCTGCCACACCATCCGCAACCTGCGGCGGGCCGGGCACGAGGTCATGATCATCGCTCCCAAGGGGATCGATGATTTTGAGGGCGCGCCCGTCTACGGTGTTTCAGGATTCCCCTTCCCGCTATATCCCGACCTGAAGATCGCCATTCCGCGGCCTTCGGTCGGCGAGGCGCTGGCCGCCTTTCAGCCGGACATCGTTCACGCCATCAATCCGGCCATGCTGGCCGTTTCGGCCTTCTACTACAGCGTGCGGTATCAGCTTCCGCTGGTGGTTTCCTACCACACGCATCTGCCTAAATATCTCGGCTACTACGGCCTCGGCTCGCTGGAGCCGCTGATGTGGTGGGGCATGCGGGCCGGCTACAACCGGGCCGATCTTACGCTCGCGACCTCCTCAGCCATGCAGACCGAGCTGGAGGCTCACGGCATTCAGCGCATGCATCTCTGGCAGCGCGGTGTGGATACTGAGACCTTCCACCCCAGTTGCGCCAGCCAGGCCATGCGCGAGCGCCTCACGCAGGGGCACCCGGAGGACAAGCTGCTGCTCTACGTGGGCCGCCTCTCGGCCGAGAAAGAGATTGAGCGCTGCCTGGACGTGCTCAAATCCGTCCCCGGTCTGCGCCTGGCGCTGGTGGGCGACGGACCGCACCGCGAAAAGCTGCAGCAGCACTTCGCCGGAACAAAGACCTACTTTGCCGGCTTCATGCGGGGCCGTGACCTGGCCGAGGCTTTTGCCTCGGGCGATGTCTTCATGCTGCCCTCGCGCACCGAGACGCTCGGCCTCGTGCTGTTGGAATCGATGGCCGCCGGCTGCCCGGTGGTCACCCCCAATGCCGGGGGCACGGCAGACATTGTGCAGGACGGCATTACAGGCCATCTCTACGATCCCGCCGACGAGATGGGCCACGTCAAGGCTGTGCAGCAGTTGCTTGCCGACCCCAACCACCATGCCGAGGTGCGCCGCCGCGCCCGCCTGGACGCCGAAAAGTGGGACTGGGCCGCCGCCACGCGCCAGCTTGAGGACTACTACCGCCGCGTGCTGCTGCGCGAGGAGCGTCTGGCCATTGAGGTACCGCAGGCCATGGCCTCAGGCGCCACGCCCGAAGCCATCTGCGCCCAGTTGCAGATTTCCGGCGCTACCTTCCGCCGCCACGCCGCCCTGGCAGGGCCCGGTGGCAAGCGGAAGGTTCACGCAACCGCGAACTGATAATTGTTTTAGCTGATCTTGAGCAGTCGCATGGCCGCCTTGCGGAAGGCCAGAGTGGCTCCGCTCGGCTTGCTGCCCGGCTTGGGTGCGGCAAACAGCGCGGTCAGCGCGCGCACGGGCGCGGGAATCGCCGGCTGATCGCTGCCCTCCTGCGGAGGGAACAGCTCGGTGAGCGCCTGGCTCGGGTTCTCGCGCAGGCGATCGACCCACGCAATGCGGTGTACGCAAAAGATGGTGCAATAGGGTGCGCAGGCCTTGGGCTTCTTCGCTTCGCGAATGCAGTCCTCAATCGTGTACTTCTCCAGCGGAATCGCCGGATAGCCGCGCTGCGACATGCAGTAGTGCACCAGTCCAAATTCGCAGATGTAGAGGTGGCGTCCCCCGGCCGGGCAGTGCCAGTCATTCGGCTTGCCCGCCAGCAGTTTGGCCCGCCACGGATTGTGCCGCGCAAACGAAAACGCAGACTTCGTGCTGCCTTCCACCTGCTTGAGCACGCGGCGGCTCTCTTCGTCGATCGGCAGAATGTGGCCGGTCTCGTCATGCACAATGCCGGCCGTGCTCAGGTGGCCCAGTTGCCGGGCGCGGCTCTGAATCTGGATCACGTCCGCAGGCTTGCTGGTGCCCGCGCCTACCACCGAGTGAATGTGAACAGGGAACTCGGCATGCTCGGCCAGCCAGCGCAGCCGCAGGTCAAGGATGCGCAGGCTCTTCATCGACACATCATCGGGCTCGATGTTGTCGATGCTGATCTGCATGCGGTCCAGCCCGGCCTTGTTGAGGCTCTTGATGCGATCCACTGAGAGCAGATAGCCGTTGGTGATCATCACGGCGATCATGCGGTAGCTGCGAATGCGCGCAATCACCAGCTCCAGCTCGGGATGCAGCAGCGTCTCGCCGCCCGTGATGGTCACGGTCGTCGTGCCCAGCGCAGCCAGCTTGTCGATGCGCTTCAGCAGCTCCTCGGCCGGGACCGGCTTCGAGTGGTCGTCAAACTCGCTGCAATAGGTACAGGCCAGGTTGCATCGCCGTGTCACCACGACGTGGGCAAAGACAGGATGATCCTTCTCGCGCAGCGCCTGGGCGACAACTCGCGTCTCGCGGTAGAGACGGTTCCAGCGCCTGAGGGTGCGGCGAACGGGCATCGGCATCATGCGGGCAGTACTCCTTGTTAACAGGATACCGAACCCTTGTTAAAAGAGGGCTATTTCTGCTCGAAAGCGGTTGAAATCAGGCAGACCACGGTCCCCGCCGCCCGCCCCTGCAAAAAGGAGGGCGGCAAGGGCCGATTTCGCCTCGCGTCAGCTCAGGCCCAATGCCTTGGCGCGGGCCAGCAGCTTCTCCACGTCGCCGTGCAGCTCCTTCACGGCGGCGTGCTGCGGCTGGGTTGGAGCCACATCCGCACCCTGCAGCGTCGTGAGCATCTGCAGCAGCATGCCGCGCATGCCGTAGAGCGTGGGCTGCATCTGGCGCGGACCCTCTTCAAAGCCGCCCTGCTCGCCCACCAATTCGGCCACCTCTGGCTTGCTGGCCGTGGCGCTGGCTTTATCAATCACCGCCTGCACGGTCTTGAGATCGCGATAGACCGCATCGGAGAGCGCAAATTGGGCCTCCAATCCCTCCATCGGCGTCTTCACGCGCGGGTCTTCGCGAATCACCAGCGGCTGCGCATACGTCTTGCCATTGACCGTGAGCTGCACGGTGTACTGGCCCGGCAGCACAAACGGCGAGGTGGGCGCGGGGGCCGTGTCATGCGGCACGGCGGCAATCGGGTACTCGGCCGGAATTCCCGCGACCGGCGTGAAGTGCAGGTCCCACACGAAGCGATGCAGCCCGGCTTGCGCGGAGAGATGCTGTGCCGGGCGCAGCCAGTAGGCTGGAATCATAAGTTTTGGGTCCGTCGGCGGTACCGGCGTCGCGCTCGAATACTGCCGCACCACGTGGCCCGCAGCATCGCGAATGGTCAGCGTCACCGCGCCCTGCGCATCGGCAGGCAGCCAGTAGTCCAGAATCGCCCCATCCGGAGGATTGTCCGCATGCGGCTCATCGGGTGCGAGCGGCGTGTCGGTGTTTGTGTCCCAGTGCACGCGATAGGCCAGCGCGGGCCTCATCAGCGCGGGCGCATTGCCCGCAACCTTCTTCCACTGCCGCAGCGGAGTGATGTCATCCATCACCCAGAAGCCGCGCCCGTGCGTGGCAATCGCGAGGTCGTCGTTCTTGAGGATGAGGTCGCGAATCGATGTCGCCGGCAGATTCATCCGCAGCGGCTGCCAGTGGTCTCCATCGTCAAACGAGACATACACCGTGCGCTCGGTGCCGCAGTAGAGCAGCCCCTTCACCTTGGGGTCCTGCCGCACCACGTTCACGTCTTCATCGTCCGGCAGGCCATTCACAATCTTTGTCCACGTTTTGCCGCCATCGTGCGTGCGATAGATGTACGGATGCAGATCGTCGAGCCGCAGCGTGTTCACCGCCGCATAGGCGGTGTTCGGGTCAAAGTGGCCCGCGTCCAGAATGGAAATCTTCTGCCACGGCTTCATCTCCGGCGGCGTCACGTTCTTCCAGTGCTGGCCGCCATCGGTCGTCAGCCAGATCAGCCCATCGTCGGTCCCGGCCCAGATGCGGTTCACATTCAAAGGCGACGGAGCCAGCGCGTAGATCACGCCGCGATCCTTCGGCTGCGCGTCCGGTTGCTTGCTGTAGATGCCCACCACCGAGGGAATCGCCCACGTCTTGCGCGAGAGATCGGGGCTGATCTGCTTCCAGGTGTTGCCGCCGTCGTAGCTCTCCCACAGCGTATTGGCCGCAAAGTACAACAGGTGCGGATTCACCGGCGAAAACATCAGCGGCTCGGTGCGCACCGCGCGAAAGCCATGGTTGCGCAGCGGCACCGGCAGTACGTCCTGCACCTGCCCGGTCGCGCGATTCCACTTGGTCAGCTTGCCGCCGTAGACAATATCCGGGTCCAGCGGATCGGGAGCAACGTATCCGTATTCCTCCGCGCCCACCGGGTGCCAGTTGCGGAAGTTGATCTCGCCATCGTTGCCGCGCGTCTGAATGCAAACCGATCCGCTCTCCTGCTGTCCGCCGCACAGCCGGTAAGGGAAGGCGTTGTCCGCCGCGACGTGATAGATCTGTGCCGTCGGCTGGTTGTACCAGGAGCTCCACGTCTGTCCGCCGTTGACCGTCACCAGCGCGCCCTGGTCGCCCACCAGCGCAATCACCTTCGAGTTGTGAGGATTGATCCAGATGTTCTGGTAATCGTCCCCGCCCGGCGCGCCGCGAAAGGCATGCCACGTGTGCCCGGAATCCTCGCTCTTCCAGGTCACAATGCTGGTCATGTAGAAGACGTTCGGGTGCTCGGGATCAATGGCCGGCATGGGCAGGTCGCCGCCGCCAATGCGATTCTTCGGCCGCGCGTCCGTGGTCGGCGCGGTCCAGGTCTGGCCGCCATCCTCTGAGCGGTAGAGCTGCACTTTGCCCGGTACCGCGACCGAGGCAAACAGCGTGCTGGGGTGGCTTGGGGAGATTGCGACGTAAGCCTGAATGATGTCGTCCGGCAATCCGCCGTGCAGCTTCTTCCATGTGCTGCCGCCGTCGGTCGATTTATAGATGCCGCCCTCCGGCCCGCTGAACTCGCCATTCTCCCATGGGCCTTCGCGCGCTTCCCACAGCGTGGCATACACAATCTGCGGATTCTTCGGGTCGATGCGCACGTCGTTGCCGCCCGTGTTCTCGTCCACATAGAGCACCTTCTGCCACGTCTTGCCGCCGTCGAGCGAGCGATAGATGCCGCGCTGTGAGTTGGGCCCGTAAGGATGCCCGGCGGCTGCGACAAAGACACGATCAGGATTCGTGGGATCCACGGCCATCTGCGAGAACTGCTGCACATTTCTCAGTCCGAGGCGTGTCCATGTTTTGCCTGCATCGGTTGATTTGTAAATGCCGTCGCCGACCGAAAGATCAGGCCGGTGCAGCCCTTCGCCGCTGGCCACGTAAATGATCTTCGGGTCAGAGGGCGCGACCGCGAGGGCACCAATGGAGCCGGTCGGCTCATGGTCAAAAATCGGATGCCACGTGCGCCCGTAATCATTTGTCTTCCACACGCCGCCATCCACCGCGCCCACGTAGAACACGTTCGGCTCGCTGGGCACGCCGCTCACCGCGCGGGTGCGTCCGCCGCGGAACGGCCCAATCAGCCGCCAGTGCAGGTCGTGGCTGTAAGTGGAAGACGAGACTACCGCGGCCGGGGACGGGTGGACGGCCTGGGCATGGCCGGGCAGGACGGCCGCGCTCAGTGCGAGGGCAGCGACGGAAAGCAGAGCAGGGAGAGTGCGCATCAGAGGCAGCTCCAAAATTGAAATGTGCTGGCCCGGCGAGCTGCTCACAGCGTTACCAACTGCTCAACCCGTGAGAGGCTTTGATATTTTCCGGGACTCAAGATTAAATCATTCCACGATGCTTTTTAGAAACTGCCTGCGTTCTGCCGCTGCTCTTCTGCTTTGCGCGCCCCTGTTTGCTTCGGGGCAAACCGTGCCTCCGCAAATGTTCTCTGGTCTGCACTGGCGTCTGATTGGCCCCTTTCGCGCGGGCCGCGTTGTCGCCGTGACTGGAGTGCCCGGCAACAACACCACCTTCTACTTCGGCTCGGTCGATGGCGGCGTCTGGAAGACCACCGACGCCGGTACCGTGTGGAAGCCCATCTTCAACCACAAGCCGGTGGCCTCCATTGGGGCCCTCGCGGTCGCGCCCTCTGACCCGAACACCCTCTACGTCGGCACCGGCGAATCCGATATCCGCTCTGACCTCGCCTCCGGCGATGGCGTCTGGAAGTCCACCGACGCGGGCAAGAGCTGGCAGCACATGGGCCTGGCGCATGCCAAACAGATCAGCCGCATTGTCATTGATCCCAGCAGCGCCAACATTGTTTATGTGGGCGTGCTCGGCGACGCCTACGGCCCCAGCGCCGAGCGCGGCGTCTACAAATCGACTGACGGCGGCCGCACCTGGCAGCATGTGCTCGACAAGGGCCCCAGCGTGGGCATCTCTGACCTCGCCATCGCCCAGGACAAGCCGAGCGTGCTCTTCGCCGGCACATGGAACGCGCATCGTCCGCCGTGGAGCGCCTATCCGCCCATCCCCGGGCCCGGCACCGGCCTCTATCGCTCGACGGACAGCGGTGCCCACTGGACCGAACTCAGCGGCCACGGCCTGCCCGCGCAGCCGTGGGGCCGCGTCGGCGTCGCCGTGGCCGCGCATGGCCGGCGTGTCTACGCGCTCATCTCGGCTAAAGACGGCGGCCTCTACCGCTCCGATGACGGGGGCAACGACTGGACGCTCATCAACGCCGATGCGCGCCTCACCAGCCGACAATGGTACTTCGACTCCATCACCGTCGATCCTGAGCATGCGAACGACATCTACATTCCCAACGTCGCGCTCTATGGCTCGACCGATGGCGGCAAAACCATCACGATCATTCGCGGCGCTCCGGGCGGCGATGACTATCATCAGCTCTGGGTGGACCCGAAGAATCCCGGCTCGATGATTCTCGGCACCGACCAGGGCACTACCATCAGCCTGGACTATGGCAAGAGCTGGAGCACCTGGTATAACCAGCCCACTGCGCAGCTCTATCACGTCATCACCGACAACGAGTTTCCTTACGTGGTCTACGCCGCGCAGCAGGACAGCGGCAGCCTCGGCGTCTACAGCCGCACCAATCATCTGCAGATCACGCCCCGCGACTGGTTCCCGGCCGGCGGCAGCGAGGCGGGCTACATGGCGCCCGATCCGCTGAACTCGAACATCGTCTATGAGACGGACACCTACGGCACCGTCACGCGTTGGAACCGCAAGACAGCGCTCAGTCAGGACATTTCGCCGCGACCCGGCGCGGGCTTTGAAGAGAGCCCCATCTACGCGCACCTGTACCGTGACCCGTGGACGCCGGTGCTCGTCTTCTCGCCCGTGGACAAGAAGGCGCTTTACCTCGGTACGCAATATGTCATGAAGACCGAGGACGGCGGCCTGCACTGGACCAAAATCAGCCCCGACCTCACCGGCGCGGCTACGCCGAAGCTGACTCCGAAACCCGGTGTGACGCCCACGCCCGAAGAGGCCATCCAGGAAGGCTATGGCGTCGTCTACACCATTGCGCCCTCGCCCGTGAACGCGCAGGAGATATGGTCGGGCAGCGACACGGGCCTCATCTACCTCACCACCGACGGCGGCCAGCACTGGAAGAATGTCACGCCGCCGGGCCTGAAGCCGTGGAGCAAGATTTCGCTGATCGAGGCATCTAACTTCCACCCCGGCGAAGCCTGGGCCGCGGTCGATCGCCATCGCATGATGGACGATGCGCCCTACATCTACCGCACAGAGGACTACGGCAAGAGCTGGAAGCTCGTCACCACCGGAATTCCCGCCGGGCACTTTGTGCGCGCCGTGCGTGAAGACCCCAAGACGCCGGGCCTGCTCTTTGCCGGCACCGAATACGGCATCTACGTCAGCTTCAACAACGGCAATCACTGGCAGCCGCTGCAGTTGAATCTGCCCACCAGTTCAGTGCGCGACATGACGGTGCATGACAACGATCTTGTCGTGGCCACGCATGGCCGCTCGCTCTGGATTCTCGACGACATGACGCCGCTGCGCCAGCTCAGCGCGGCTACATCCACGCAGAAGCCGCTGCTCTTCCAGCCTGAGCCGGCCTACCGCATCGACAATGACGCCTTCCCCGGCACGCCACTGCCGCCCGAGGAGCCGACTGCAAAGAATCCGCCGAACGGCGCCATTCTCGACTACTATCTGCCGGCCAAGGCATCGCTGGTCACGCTGACCATTCGCGATGCCAGCGGGCAGGTGGTGCGCAGCTATCGCAGCAACGAGCCGCCTCCGCCTCCGGAGCCGCCGCAGCCCATCGCGGCGCGCTGGTTCCCCAAGCCGCAGCGCATTCTCAGCACGCCGGGCGAGCACCGCTTCGTGTGGGACCTGCAATGGGCGGCCGCCGGAGCCAAGCCGAAGAACGATGACGACGATGCAGGCGATGGCGCGCCGAAGGGACCGCGCGTGCTGCCCGGCGACTACACGGTGACGCTCACCGTGGATGGCCACAGCCAGACCCAGCCGCTCACCGTCCTCATGGACCCCAACAGCCCGGCCACCCCGGCCGAACTGCAGGCGCAGTTCACGGCGGCGCAGCGCATCTTTGCCATGACGCTGGTCAGCCGCAAGGCGCTCGCCGAGGTGAACTCTGTGCGGCAGAAGCTCGACGATCTGGCGAAGAAGCCGGAAGTCGCCACCGCCGGCCTGCTGCCGCAGGTCGAGGCCGTGCAACTCACGCTCAACCAGCTTGTCGAAGGCAAAGTGCGGCCGGGCCATGATCGCGGCGGCCTCGCCAAGTCCAACGGCGAGCTGCTGGCTGTGCTCAGCGCCATCGAGAGCGGCGACCGCACGCCGACCGATCAGGCGCTCACGCTCGGCAAGCGTGCCACGCACGAGGTGGAGGAGCAGTCTGCCGAGTGGCAGCAGGTGAAGCATGGCTCGCTCAAGCAATTGAATGCCGCGCTGGCCAGCCACCATCTGGAGCCGGTCGCCATTGCCGAAATCGAGCAGCAGATGCATTACCTGATGACTCGTTAATGCAAGCGCGTTGAGCCTGACCCGTTGTCTCGCGCAAAACAAAATCCCCACCCCGGCAAAGCAGCCGCCGGAGTGGGGATTTCTTATTTGCTCGCGTGAAAGTTACTTGTTGAAGTTGGCCTCGCCAATCTGCAGAATCGTGCCCTTTGCGCCCTGCGGATGCACCGGCCACGCTCCGTACACCTTGCCGCCATACGCGGCGAGGCCGAGGTAGTCGCCCATGAAGACGTCTTTCCCGCTGAAGGGCGTGTTGGTCCAGGCGTAGTTGTTGAAGGTTGCGCCGTGGTCGGTCGAGCGGGCCAGCACCACGATCTGCTTGTGAGGGTTTTCGCGGCGGTCATAGAACACCACATTCACCGCGCCCGTTACGGGATCGACGGCCAGCCACTGGAAGAAGTGATCGGCCCCATCATGCTTCGGGTCATTGTTCACCTTCACCGGGGCGCTCCAGGTCGCGCCATGATCGGTCGAGCGCGACAAAAAGATGTCCACATCGCCGTTGCGATAATCGCTCCAGGTGACGTAGAGTTCGCCATTCTTCGGGTCATCGGCAATCTGCGGGAATCCATTCGCGCGGTCCATGCCATCGACGGCAAACATCGTCGGCGCGGTGTGAACGATGTTGCGCGAGGGCGTGAAGGTCTTGCCGCCGTCGTGCGACTCGGTCAGCACGATCTCGTCATCGGCGGACCAGACGCCATAAAGCGTACCCTTTGGCCCCACGACGCCATCAAAGCCTTCCAATGCGCCGTTGTCATCGCGAGGCAGGCCGCGCGTCTGGGAAATCTCAATGGGCTTGCTCCACTTCACGCCGTCATCGGTCGAGCGCGAGAAGAGCATGCGTGAGTCGGTCAGCGTCCAGCGCGTCCAGCCCACATAGAGATTGCCGGCATGGGGGCTCTGCGGACTGTCATCGGCCACGATGTACGGCTTGTCCTCAAAGGGAATTCCCGGCTTCGTCGGGAACGCGCTTACGGTGCGCAGTTGCGTCTCCCAGGTCTTGCCGCCGTCGAGCGAGCGGCGCTGAAAGATGCCGTTGCGCGTGGCTCCATGGCCCCAGTAGTTGAAGCTGCCCAGCTTGTCGAAGGCAATGCAGTCCATGATGGCGTGGCCCTTGTTGTCAAAGGCTACGGACACATCGCCGGACATGCGGTAGTTGAGCGGCGCGACGCCGGTGCTGTCCAGATGCCAGGTCTGGCCGCCGTCCTCGGTGTAGGCGGCCTTGGCGGTGTACTGCAAAACCACCACCACCTGTTTGGGATTGTTCGGATTCACGGCCACGCCGGGCTCAGTGAAGGTTCCGGGCGTGGGCGTAATGTTGATGACCTGAGAGCCGGGAACCGGCGGCAGACTTTGCGCAAAACCAGACGCCGCCAAAACCGGCGCGGCGAGCGCGGTGGCAAGCACAACTTGAAAGCGATTCATACTCCTCATGGTACTGCTCCCCACCAGGGGAGGAATACCATCTCCACCTTTTGGTTGATTACCGCATCGATCACTGGGTGGAGAGTTAAATCCTCAATGTTTTCGCGGGTTTTCGGCAACTTTTGCATTGCCCGCCGTTGTGGGCCTCCTGTACCCTGCTCTGCGTAATCCCGAATCGATTTTTCAAGAAGCCACCACCAAAACAGGGAAGAAATATGCAGTTTCGCAGGACACTTTTTCAGGCCGGTACCGCACTCCTTCTATTCGCAGGCTGCACGTTTCTCTTTCTGCGGCCCACGCACGCGGGCAGCCGCCCGGCGACGCCGCAGACGCAATATTCGGCGGCGGTCAGCAAGAATTATCAGTACCCCTTCGGCTCTGACAAGCCATTCTCGCCGAGCTATGCGAGCACACAGAGCGGCCAGTTCATTCAGCCGGGCGCATTCCCGACGGCAGAGTACTGCGGCCATTGCCACCAGGCCAGCTATCATCAGTGGCGCGCTTCGCTGCATTCGAACTCGTTCCGCGAGCCCTACTACGTCAAGAATGTAGACCTGCTCAAGCACACCAAAGGCGTGGCCTATGCGCGGCACTGCGAGGCCTGCCACAATCCCATCGCGCTGCTCTCCGGCAGCCTGACGCCGGACAAATACACGCACGCCACCTGGTACAACAACGAGGGCGTCACCTGCTCGGTGTGCCACTCCATTGCGGAAGTGAAGCCCACCTACGGCATCGGTTCTTATGTGATGGGCACGCCTTCGGCGCTGCTCGACGCGAATGGCAAGCCGATTCCCGGCGAGGTGCCCTACAGCGAGATCATGGCTCACGTGCAGCGCCACATTGCGGCCGTGATGAAGCCCTTCTACAAGTCGCCGCAATATTGCGCGGCGTGCCATGAGGCCGATTTGCCGCGCACGCTCAACCATTACAAGTGGCTGCCGGCGATCACGCTCTATGACGAGTGGCAGCATTCATCGTTCTCGCACGAGTCGCCGCTGCCCTTCTACACCAAGCCGCACCTGGTGTGCCAGAACTGCCATATGGACCTGGTGCGGACCTCGCTGCCGGACTACTCGAAGAAGAATGGCATGATCATGTCACACCGCTGGATTGGCGGGAATACGGCTGTGCCGGTCTACTTCCATGACAAGAAGCAGTATGCCGAGACGGTCAAGAACCTGCAGCATGACCGGTTGAATGTGGATCTCTTTGCCGTTCGCCTCAATAAGGATCAGCAATGGACCGGCCCGCTCGGCTCGACCGGCTTCACGCTCAAGCCCGGCGACAATGTGCAACTGGCGGTCGTGATTCAGAACAAAGGCATTGGCCACTCGCTGGTGCCGGAGCAGCGCGACATTCTGGAAAGCTGGGTGCAGTTTGTCGTCAAGGATGCGCATGGCCGCGTGGTGATGAACAGTGGCGGCATTCTGCCGAATGGTTACGTGGACCCGAACGCGCACAGCTTTGTGGCGCAGATGCTCGATGCGCAGGGAAATCTGCTGCAGCATCACGAGGTCTGGCTCAAGCACACCAATGCGGTGGGCTACACCATTCAGTCGGGCAGCTCGACGCTGGTGCGCTACCAGTTCCAGATTCCCGAGGGCGATCCTGGCCCCTTCACCGTCACGGCCAAGGTGAACTACCGTCACTTCGATCAGGTGTTTGCCAACTGGGTGCTGGGCACAGGGCACAAGCCGCTGCCCGTGACTGTGATGGCCTCGCGCACGCGCACGCTTTACCTGGGCCAGAACAAGCCGGTGCCGCCCAAGCCGGGCGACAACCCCGACTGGATGCGGTGGAACGACTTCGGCATCACTCTGCTGAGCCAGCAGCAGTATGGCGAGGCCGTGTATGCCTTTGAGCAGGTGGCCAAGATGCGGCCGGACTATGACCGCGCCTGGGCCAACATTGGCATTGCGTACTACAACTGGGAGAAGTATCCCGAGGCGGCGCAGTACCTGGCCAAGGCTCTGGCGATGAATCCTGACAGTGCGCGCACGCTCTACTGGCAGGCGCTCACCTTCCGCAATCAGGCCAAGGTGCCCGAGGCGATTGCCGATTTGAAGAAGGCGGCCACGCTCTTCCCGCTCTCGTCAGACATTCATCGCGAGCTGGGCTTCAGCTATTACCAGCAGCATGAGTACAAGCTGGCAGAGGCGCAGTACCAGACGGTGCAGTCGATCAATCCGAATGATCTGGCGGCGCACTACATTCTGGGCATCGTCTACAGCCGCCTGGGCAATCGGGCCGAGGCAGCCAAGCAGGAGAAGCTCTTCGCCGACCAGAAGCTCGATCCGATGGCGGATATCGGCATGCAGAGCTACTATGCGAAGCATCCGGCCATTGCCGATGAGGCGGTGCCGTGGCATGTACACACTGAGGCCGAGGCCATGCAGTCCTGGAACTCGCCTACGCCATCGGCCAAAACCGCTCCACCGGCAACGGTCGCCAAGGGAGGAGCGCGTTGAGCGCTCCCTGCCCGCTGTCGTATTGTTTTTCTCAGTCATGGACATTCTTATTGCGGGAGATTGTTGAGTGGTGAACCGCCGTGTGTTTACTTTGAGTTTTCTGGCGTCGATGGTGGCGCCCGGTCTTGACCTGTCCGCGATTCCCGGCCTGGCGCAGCAGACGCCGGGCGGCAGTGGAGGCGGCAGCTCGACGGCCGGCGCGCATGCCGCGATCTATGACGCGGAGCATCGCCCCATCACCGCGGGCGGATTTGTGAAGAGCGGCCCCATCGTCTTCCAGAACGCCACCAAGGCGGCTGGTCTCGATGCCTTCACGCATGTGATGGGCACCAAGGAGAAGAAGTTCATCCTTGAGACCATCGGCTCGGGCGTGGGGCTGATCGACTATGACAACGATGGCTGGCTCGACATCTATCTGGTGAACGGCTCGACCTACGATGCGATGGATGGCAAGGCTCCGCAGCCGCGCGCCGCGCTGTTTCACAACAACCGCGACGGCACATTCACCGATGTGGCCGAAAAGGCCGGAGTGCTCAATGAGCGCTGGGGCTTTGGCGTGGTGGTGGCCGACTTTGACAACGATGGCTGGCCGGATCTCTACGTCACTAACTTCGGCAAGAATCGCCTCTACAAGAACAATCACGACGGCACCTTCACGGACATTGCCGAGAAGGCCGGCGTGGCGCTGGGCAACTGGTCCACAGGCGCGACGTGGGGCGATATCAACGGCGACGGCAAGCTCGATCTGTTTGTGCCGGGCTACATTCATTACGACCTGAACAATCCGCCGGTGTCCGGCTCGAAGGCCGTCTCCTACGCGTTTTGTAACTATCGCGGCGTGGCGACCATGTGCGGGCCGCGCGGTTTGCAGGGCGAGACGGACCATCTCTTCCAGAACAACGGCGATGGCACCTTCACCGACATCAGCAAAAAGGCGGGCGTCAGCGATCCGAGCGCCTATTACGGCTTTGGCGGCATCTTTGCCGATTTCAGCAACAAGGGCAAGGTGGACCTGATTGTTGCCGACGATTCCACGCCGAACTATCTGTACACCAACAACGGCAACGGCACGTTCACTGACAACAGCTATGCCTCGGGCTTTGCGCTGAACCAGGATGGCCGCGAGACCGCGACCATGGGCATGGCGGTGGCCGATTATGACAATGACGGCTGGCTCGACATTGCGACGACCGACTTCTCTGACGACTATTTTGTGGTCTATCACAATGACGGCCAGGCCAACTTCACCGATGTGAGCTACCAGCTTGGTACGGCCCGCGATACCATTCCGTTTCTGGGCTGGGGCGTAGGCTTTATCGACTACGACAACGACGGCTGGAAGGACCTGATGTACCTGAACGGCCATGTGTATCCGCAGGTGGACGAGCATGACTGGGGCATGACGTATGCCGAGCGTCCGCTGCTGTTTCACAACGAAGGCGGCAAGAAGTTCAACCTGGTGCCGCCGGTGATCGGCACCAGCCTCGCCGATGTGATGGCCTCACGCGGCGCGGCCTTTGGCGACCTCTTCAACACGGGCAAGATCGACGTCGTGGTGAATGTGATGGACAGCCATCCGGTGCTGATGCGGAATGTCTTTGAGACGTCGAACCACTGGGTGAAGTTCAACCTGGTGGGCGGCCCGAAGAGCCCGCGCGACGCGGTGGGCGCATCGGTGTATGTGAAGACCGGAACCCTGCGCCAGCGCTGCGACAAGATGGCCGGCGGCAGCTTCCTCTCGTCGAATGATCCGCGGCTGCACTTTGGACTGGGCGAGGCGGCGGCGATCGATGACGTGGAGATTCACTGGCCGAGCGGCACGGTGGAGCATGTGAAGATTCCGGCCGTGGATCGCATTTATACGATCGAGGAAGGGAAGGGCATCACCGGCGAGATGAAGCCCTCGGGCCTCAAGGCCTGAGAGGTGCCCGGAGATTCAGTGCAATACAATCGATGCGTTGGAGAGGGGGCATTATGAAGCTGTTTTCTCGTGGGTGCATGGCGGTTCTGGTGGGCGTGGCGCTCACCGCAACGGCGGCAATGGCGCAGTCCGGCTCGAAGGCGACGGTGCTCGATCGCACGCAGGCGGGCAAGATTATGCCGGCCACGGTTTTCTTCCGCGGCCAGACGGCTCCGACGCAGGAGCGCAACTCGGGCGGCGTTCACTTCGCGGACGGCAAATACATGCTGGCGGCGCTGGTGGATACGTCAGGGTACGCGACCGAGGTGCGGCAGAGCTACCAGGGCTACCTGCTGACGGAAGTGAAGCTGGACTTTGGCGGACATACGCTTGTGCCGGGCGCCTATGGATTCGGCTTTCTGGCGCATCACCAGTTCGTGGTGCTGAACCTGGCCGGGCAGCGGCTGCTCGAAGCCTCATCGCAAGCCTTTGCGGGGCGGCGTCCGGTTCCGCTGGAAGTGCTGGCGGGAGCGCATGGGTATGAGCTGTGCTCGGGCCGGGAGTGCGTGGATTTCCACAAGAACCGGTAGTCAGTGGGGCAGCCAGTCAGCGGGTCAGCAGGTCAGCGGGTCAGCCAGTCAGCGGGTCAGCCAGTCAGTGGCGGGGGCTTGAATGGCGTAAGCTGTTTATTTTTCTGTGAGATCTGGCGATGTTTTCTGGGAATGTGAATGCGGATTCGCATTATTTCCGGAATTTGCGTGGCAGAGTGTCCCTAAGTCCTTGCAAATCAGGCAGTTGGGATCACTTTTGGGGAATGTGAATGCGAATTCACATTTTATGGAATTTTTTTCGACTCTTTGCGCAGAGCTGGATGCCATGCCTATCTTACTGATTGTAAACGATTAAAATAAATCTCTTTGGGGCGGGGGAATGTGAATCTGGATTCACATTTTCCCCGCCCGAAAAATGTTCTCTATTTCCATGGTAGCCGGTTGGGGGCATATTTCCGGCAGGCTTTGGAGATCATTCTTGACGGCACACAGTGTGTGGCATACAGTATGCGATGTACAGTGTATGGGGAACGGCATGAAAGATTCTGATTCACTCGCCGGAAGCGCCTCAGGTTCGCTCTTTGAGAACCTGCGGCTCGAGCTGCGCCGCGGCTGTCTGACGCTGGCCACGCTGGCGCAACTGAAGCAGGAGCACTACGGCTACACGCTGCGCAAGGCACTGGCCGAGCGCGGGCTGGCCATTGATGAGAGCACGCTCTATCCGCTGCTGCGCCGCCTGGAGAGCCAGGGATTGCTGCTGAGCCAGTGGCGCGAAGAGGACAAGCGCAACAAGCGTTTCTACCGCCTGTCGCCGATGGGCGAGCAGATGCTCGGGCAACTGCTCGCGGAGTGGCGGGAGCTGAATGCCTCGCTGGACCGCATTCTGGGCCAGAGGGAGGGCCAGGCCGAATGAGCCGAAAGGGAAGCACGATGGAACTTCTGGACCGTTATCTGCAGGCTGTGAGCAAGCATCTGCCGGGGGCGCGGCGGCAGGACATTCTGGCCGAGCTGCGCGCCAATCTTGAGGCGCAACTGGAAGACCGGCAGGAGGCGCTGGGGCGCGGGCTGACCGAGGGCGAGGCCGGAGACTGGCTGCGCGAGATGGGCGCGCCGTGGCAGGTGGCGGCGCGGTATCTGCCGCAGCAGAGCTTGATTGGGCCCATGATTTTTCCGGTGTACTGGTATGCGCTGCGCATGGCCCTGTTGTGGGCGCTGGTGATTTATACGGTGGTTTCGGCGCTGCTGGTGGCGCTGGGCACGCAGGGCGCAGGCGCTGTGGCCGGGGCGGTGCTGCGCGCTCCGGATGTGCTGTTTATGGTGGCCGCATGGGTGACGCTGGTGTTTGCGGGCATCGAGTTTTTTGCGCTGCGCTTTCCGGGCAGTTGTGACGAGGTGCTGCGCAAGATGATGGAGTGGTCGCCGGCTTCGCTGCCGCCGGTGGAGAAATCGCGCCGGGGCCGCGCGCCGCGCAGCTTTGCGCATGCGATGGCGGAGTTTGTGTTTGGCGTGCTGTTTCTGGTCTGGCTGGTGCTGGTACCGTTTTATCCGTTTCTGCTGCTGGGACCGGGAGTGGTGTATCTGCATGCGTCTCCATTTGAGATCACGCATGCGGTGGCGGTGTTTTTCTACTGGGTAGTGGGGCTGAATGTGTTTCAAGTGGCGTGGCGCGGGGTCGATCTGGCGCGCGGGAGTTGGCAGCGTCCCCGGCGGATGCAGCAACTGCTGTTTGAGGCGTACGGGCTGATTCCGATGGTGGTGCTGCTGACGGCACCGGGGCATGCGGTGGTGCGGCTGAAGCATCCAGCGGTGGATGGGGCGCACTATGCGGGCACGGTGAGCCAGATCAACGCAGGCGTGCATCAAGGACTGCTGGTGCTGATGGTGATTGTGGTGCTGCAATTTGCGTGGAACCTGTGGCAGTGGGCGCGGGAGATGCGGGCAGACGGGTGAGGCTGGGGCCTGCGTTTTGGCTGCTGGAGGAGGTTCCTCCACTTTACTTCGTTTGGGCGGGATGACAAGTGGGAAAGCTACCGCAAAGACGCGGAGGACGCCAGGAAAAGCCGCCCGGGGGTGATGGTGAGGATGATGGGAGAAACCTCGGGCGGTATTTGGTGACCGAGGCATCGCCGGGACTCTTCGCTGCGCTCAGAATGACGCATCTTGGGTGAGGGCGAAGTTCGGGATGCGAATGCAGGTCCCTCCGCTCCGCTTCGATTGGTGGGATGACAACGGAGGGGAGACGGTGGGATCCCAGGTCCGGACGGACGGACCTGGGGCACCCGACACCTGAAGGAACTACCCAACGGCGGGCTTGAATCCACCCCATCGACGAAGACCTGTCGATGGGGGCCCGGAATGGGGCACCAGCCCGTACCCTCCACTCACCTGGGCAGGATGGCCAGCTCAATCGATGCGAATTCCTGACTCGGGGCACCGGGGTGTGGCTGGTTTGTCTTTTGGCCGAGAGGACGGGGGAAAAGCATCGTTTTTGATGGGGTGAGCGGGTTTTTGCAAAATTTCTGTCCATTTGAACAGTTTTGCGGTAGATTAGTGGTCATCTTTGGTGGCGTTATCAGAATTGTAACGAAACAGAAATGATCTCGCCCTGAGGAAATGAATGCTTCACTTCTGGAGGCAGCTTAATATGATTGAGCTTCGGAGAGGCCGATCCGTCGCCCGGCTGGCGCTATGTGCCGCGCTGGGCCTGTTTGTCAGCATCGGGTGCTTGCCTGCGCATGCGCAAAATGCGCAGGGCACCATCGTGGGCCATGTGCAAGACCCCACCGGCGCTGTGGTGCCGCATGCGAAGGTCACCGTGAAGGAGACCAGCACGGGGGTGGTTCGCACGGTGTATACGAATGCGACGGGTGATTATTATGTGCCGGACCTGAATCCGGGCCCGTACAGCATCACGGTGACCGCGCCGGGGTTCAGCTCGCAGCAGTCCTCCGGGCTGACGCTCGAAGTGGACCAGACGCTGCGCGACAACTTCAAGCTGCAGATGGGCAACGTGAGCAGCACGGTGCATGTGTCGGACACCACGCAGATGCTGAACACGGATGACAGCACAGTGGGGCAGGTGTTGCACGGCAAGATGATTGAGCAGTTGCCGATCAGCGGGCGTGACTTCACCAACCTGATGCTGACCGATATTGGAACGAACATCACGCCGGGCGGATCGGGCACGGACTGGAGCTACCACGGACTCGACACCGAATACATGGAAGTGAGCGTGGATGGCGCGCAGGCGCAGTCGACGAACTACACGATTGACGGCGTGGAAGACGCGGACTACTTCTTCAGCGTGCCGATCAACATTCCGAACGAACTCGCGGTGCAGGAGTTCAAGATGGAAAACGGCATGTACGGAGCGCAGTACGGCACGGGTGTGGCGCAGGTGAATGTGGCCGTGAAGTCGGGCCAGAATCGCTTTCATGGTGCGGCGTATGAGTCATTGCAGGCGAACTGGATGCAGCCGGACAACCTGTATGTGAAGGCGCAGAACGAGCTGACGGGAAGCAACACTCCGTTGAGCACGCCGTATCACCAGAACCAGTTTGGCGGCACGATCAGCGGTCCGCTCTGGATTCCGCACGTGTACAACGGGAAGAACAAGACGTTCTTCTTCCTGAGCTACGACGAGGGCCTGTACAAGGCCACGAACAGCCCGGACAACGTGTTTTCGCCGACGGCCGCGGAACTGAAGGGTGACTTCAGCGCGTGGCCTTTCCCGATCTACAACCCGGCCACGACGGTGCCGAACCCGGCCTATAACCCGAATGATCCGGTGGGGCCAAACAACAGTCCGGTGATTCGCCAGGCCTTCCCGAATAACCAGATTCCGCAGAGCATGATCAACCCGATTGCCACGCAGTTGGCGGCTTATTTCGATAATCCGAATGTGCCGAACTGCGGTGAGTCGGCGCACATTCTGACCGGATGCCAGAACTACTCGGCCAACACCTTCACCAAGAAGACGACGGGCGTGGGCACGGGGCGCATTGACCAGTACTTCGGCAGCAACGATCACGTCTTTTTGACGGTGAATATCGGCAACCTGTCGCAAACCAACACGAGCATTCACTTTGGCCAGGGCGGCACGACCTATGCGCGTCCGAAGCTGTTTGGCGCGACGTGGACGCACGTTTTCAACGCGAACACGCTGAACCAGGCGACGCTTGGTTATGACCGTGACCACTTCTTTACCGGGCCGACGACGGCTTATGGGCCGAATCTTTCGGCGCAGGTGGGCTTTCAGAATACGAACACGAACCCGGTCACCTTTGACCTGCCGAACGTCTGCCTGACGTTCTACTACTGCATTGGCGGCGGCGAGCCGACGACCTATGTGGACAACATTTACCAGGGCGTGGACACGGTCTCGATGACGCGCGGACGGCAGACGTTCAACTTCGGCATCGACTTCCGCCGCGTGAACCTGTTTGAACTGGACAACTATGGCGGCACGGGTTCGCTGAACTTCAACGGCCAGTACACGGCCTCTGTTCCCTCGGACGCGGGCAACCAACTGGCTTCGAACGGCAGCTACAGCTCGACGGCGCCGTATGAAGGAAACGCGGTCGCGGACTTTGTGCTGGGCGATCCAAACTCGGCCAATGGTCCTCCGCCGCTGGGCACGGATAACTACTTTCTGTGGGGCAGCAACTGGAACCTGTTCTTCCAGGATGATTTTCGTGTGACGCCGAACCTGACGCTGAACATGGGACTGCGCTGGGAGCGTCCGCCGAACTTCCACTCAAGCGACAACAGCGGTTATGCCTTCAGCACGGCCAACGGCGGCCAACTGATCTGGGCGAACTGCAACTTCGTGAAGCCGATTCTGGCGGCCGGCGGCAATCCGAATTATCTGGGTTGCGGAGCGAGCAATACGCTGGTGCCGATCGACAACAAGGACTTCGCGCCCCGCTTCGGGTTTGCGTATCGTCCGCCGGATATTGCCAAGCTGGTGGTGCGCGGCGGCTTCGGTATCTTCTACGGGTCGTACAACCGCTATTACGACGGCACGCAGTATGACAAGAACAGCCTCTATAACCTGGCGGCTGCTCCTTACACCTCGACTACGGGGCAGGAGACGCAATCGACGGCGTACCTGAGCAATTTGTGGTCCGCGCCGATTACGGCCAACCAGAGCTTCAGCCTGCCGGCGTGGCAGTTCCCCTACAACCAGGTGAACTGGCCGACCAACCATACTCCATATGACGAACAGTGGAATCTGGACACGCAGTATTCGCTGACCCAGACGCTGCTGCTCGATGTGGGCTATGTGGGCGACCATGGATTGCGGCAGCCGAGCCAGGACATTCTGGGCGCGGCGACGCCGCCGACGGTCGCGGGCGACGTCTGCAACAACCTGGTGGATGCTTCGCAGGCGACGGGCAGCAATGCCAACTGCGCCAGCGATCCTAACTTCCAGCCGATTGACACGCGCCAGCCGTATCCGAACCTGCCGCCGTATCTTTATGGCAACCGGAACGGATTCCAGTCCACTTATAACGCGCTGCAGGTTCAACTGATTGAGCGGATGACTCACGGGCTGAGCTATCACGTGAATTACACCTACTCGAAGACGATGGATCTGACTTCGGGCATTAACCTCGTCAATGGCGAGCCGGGCCTGATTCAGGACCCGCAGCATCCTTACCGGGAGTATGGTCTGGCGGCATCGGATCAGACGCACCGGCTGGTGGCGACCTATGCGTATGAGGTTCCGGCGTTCTTCCACAAGGGTTTTCTGAACCTGCTGACCGCGGGGTGGACGACCAGCGGGGTGTACCAGCTTGCAAGCGGCTTCCCGTTTGCGGTGAATGGCGGCGAGCCTTCAGACCAGATGGCGCAGTATTATGCAAGCCGCATTCTGGCTAACTCGACGTTCCACAGGAAGGCAGGCTTTCAGTCGTCACTGGGGAGCTGGTTTGACACGTCAGAGTACTCGACGCCGGCTCTGGGAACTTATGGCAACACGAACAAGAGTCCGGAGAGGACGCCGTTCTTTACGAATCTGGATGCGAGCTTTGGCAAGACGACCAATCTGCCGGGCGGGCAATCGCTGCTGATTCGCGCGGAGATCTTCAACCTGGGATCGACGTGGCACTCGAGCACGAGCAAGATCTTCCCGGACAGCACGGTGACCGATACGAACTTCGGTTCACTGGTCAACGCTCAATACGGCGCGGTTTCGTTGTGGAATCCGCGTACTCTGCAACTGACTGCGCAGTATTCGTTCTAAATACGAAGCAGGCGGGGCACCGGCAGCGCTTCAGCGGCGAAGCCGGTGCCCTGTTCGCATTACTCTATGACAAGGGTTTCCTGCTTCGCAGTGTGGCGGAGCGGGAATTCATGCGGTTGTGCTAGACACAGGAAAGCTGAAGCAGCCTGCGATGGTTCTTGAAGTTTGTGTTGATTCCGTAGCGTCGGCAGTGGCCGCAGAGCGTGGTGGCGCGCAGCGCATTGAGTTGTGCTCAGACCTTCTCGAAGGCGGCATTACGCCCGGGCCGGGACTGCTGGCGCTGGTGCGCGAACGGCTGAAGATCGATGTCTACGTGATGGCGCGGCCGCGCGGCGGCGATTTTTGTTATGACGATGACGAGTTCCTGGTGATGCAGCGGGAGATCGAGCAGCTTCGGCGGCTGGGCGCGGACGGCATCGTGCTGGGAGTTTTGAATGAGCACGCGCGGGTGGATGTGGAGCGGACTCGCCGCCTGGTGGAGCAGGCGCGGCCTCTGCCGGTGACCTTTCACCGGGCCATCGATATGACGCCGGACCCGGTGGCGGCGGTGGGAGATGTGATCAGGACCGGGGCCGAGCGGGTGCTGAGCTCTGGCGGGGCGCGCAGCGCGGCGAAGGGAAGCGCGACATTGCGTGCGCTGCAGAGCGCGGCCGGCGGGCAGATTGCGGTGATGGCAGGCGGCGGACTGATGCCGGAGAATGTTCGGGAGCTGGCCCACCAGACCGGGGTTACGGAGTTTCATGCGAGCCTGCGGCGGACGGTTCCGAGCCGTGTGGCCTTTCACCGGCCCGGCGTCACGATGGGCGAAGTGGGCGGCAACCGCGAGTATCTGCGCTATGTGACGCTCGAAGAAGATGTGCGGGCGATGATGGAGGCTCTGGCGCAGTTGGCGCAGGAGAATGTTGCCGGCCTGATCGTGTAAAGTTGCGCAGAAGCATGTTTTGATTCCCAGTGCGATCGGGGCCGGAAGGGCATGTCCGTCAAGACGGAGCAGAGAGAGAAGCAGATTTTGCAGGCCGTGCTGCGTCAGGGGAAGAGCTCTGTGGACGAGCTTGCTTCGCTGACCGGAGCCTCGGCGGCGAGCGTGCGGCGGGATCTGATCCGGCTGGAAGAACGCGGGCTGGTGAATCGCACGCATGGCGGCGCCAGAGTGGCGGGCCAGACGGTGTATCAGCCATTTCGCTTCGACTCCACCTTTCATGAGCGCGAGCACCGCTTCCCGGAAGAGAAGCGCCGCATTGCCATGGCGGCGGCGGAGCTGGTGGGAGAGCGCGAGACGATCGCCTTCACGGCGGGCACGACGACGACGCAGGTCGCGCGCTGCATTCGGCACAAAGCGGGGATTCACGTGGTGACGAATGCGGTGAACATCGGCATGGAGCTGAGCGTTCAGCCGGGACTGGATGTGACGCTGACGGGCGGGAATCTGCGCTGGGCGGGCGCATTTTCACTGACCGGGCCGATGACGCTCGAAGGGTTGTCGGGATTTTTCATGGACAAGGCATTCATCGGCGCCTGCGGGGTAGACCTGGTGAAGGGCGTGACGACGATCGAGGCGGAAGAGGCGGCTATTTTTCGCGCGGTGGTGCGGCAGTCGAAAGAAGTGATTCTGGTGGCGGACTCGAGCAAGATCGGCATGGTGAGCCCGGCGCTGATCTGCACGCTGGACCGCATCAGCCGGATCGTGACCGATGACGGCATCGAGCCCGCCGTGCTGGCGGGCTTTCGCGATGCCGGGATCGATGTGCTGGCGGTTTGATCAGCGCAATTTCTCAAAGAGGATTGAGCCGGAAGATGCGCCCTCGACGTGGCCGTGGATGCGGATGGAGGCGTCGAGCCCGGTGATGTCAAGAATCAGTTCGTCAGGATGCGCGGGGGAGTGCTTGAGGAGATCGGGCGCGGGGACTCCGCCGATCTCAAGAATCATATTGCGAAAGCCGGTGACCTTGCCGCTTTCCGGGCGGAAGCGCAGGACGTACTGAGTGGCCGCGTGGATGCGGCTGGAGAGATCGAGCGAGAAGCTGCCGCCGGACCACTGCCCAATGAGGTTGGCGGCCCAGAGATGCGAGACGGCATCCCAGTCAGCGGGCGGAGCGACGCCGGTATCGTAGACGGCGAGGGTGCGAATCATCGGATCGCCCTGCGATTCGGTGACGCGCAGCCGCACGGCATCGACGATGTGCGGCGGTACCGGCTGAATGCGCTTGTGGCCGATGGAGGCGCCCTCGCCGAGCGGAATCCATGCGCCGTGGGCGCGGCCCTCCAACTGATAGGCGCGCACGCGCTGGCCGCCGGAGATTTGCTCCTGCAGGATGACGGTATCGATGCGCGCGGGCTTTGCGAGCTTCCACTCGACGAGCGGCCCGGCGCCCCGCGTGCGTGCGACGGGATGGCTGAAGCGGCGGCGCAGTTCGTCGCCGAATTGTTTTGCGACGGCGCAATCGGGTTGGGCCATGAGGCCGCGGGTGTTGGGCGGAATGTTGAGGAGCAGTTGCGCGCCGCGGCCGACGGAGCGGTAGTAGATGGAGAGAAGCTGATCGAGGGTGAGCACCTTGCCGGCGTTGGTGGTGCTCCAGAACCAGTCGGGGCGGCGGATGGAGACGTCGGCTTCGACGGGCATCCATACGCTTCCGTTGGGGTCGCTGTTGAGGGCCGTGGCGGTGCCGGTGGCGGCGTCCTGCTTGTCGAGGGCGTTCCAGCAAGGGTAGGGCGCGAAGCCATTCTCATTGCCAACCCAGCGAATGGTGGCGTCGGGGCCCTGGAAGACCATGGCTTCGGGCTGGTAGCGATGGATGAGATCGCCCACGGGCGTGACGGTGGAGCCGTCAAACCAGATTTCAACGAGCTTGCCGTAACGAGTGAAGACCTCGGTGAGCTGCTCGCGGTAGATGGCGTTGTATTTCTTTTGCTGCGCGGGCGTTTTGCATTTGCCGCCAATGCCGGCTCCGAAGTATTGATCGCGCGGCGAAACGTAGACGCCGAGCGGCAGACCGTGTTTGCGGCAGGACTCGGAGATATCGCGCAGCACATCGCCCTTGCCGTGACGCCATGGGGTGTTGCGAATGCTGTAGGGCGTGGTGTGGGTCTGCCACATGCAGAAGCCGCCCTGATGCTTGGCAACGAAGACGACATAGCGCGCGCCCATGGAGAGAGCGGTCTCGACCCATTGATCGGTGTTGAGATCGACGGGATCGATTTGAGAGAGAGGCGTGGAGAGATTGTCGCCCTCAAGGTTTTGCCAGGTGTTGGGCGCCAGATGCACGAACATGCCGAACTCAAGATTTTGCCACGCGACCTGCCCGGGCGTGGGCCGCGCGGCTGGAGCCGCGGATGCACCCAGGGCCCGCGCCGCGAAGGGGCGGATCAGAGGGAGTTCCGCAGGGAGCCCCGCGAGTCCGGCGGTGAAAGCGCCGCCGCCGAGGCCATAGAGAAACTTTCTTCGCTGCATGAAGTGTCCTTTTCGAATGCCTCCAATGCCGGAGGGAAAGCTGCGCAACCTGTTAGTGATAGCGATATCATGGTCGGGTGAAAATGCCTAGATTTTTGACCAGGAGCTGAAGGAATGAAGTGTCGCTATTTTGTGGCCGCGGTGTTGCTGTCCTGGTTGTTTGCGGTTCTTCCCTTGCACGCTGTCCCCGCGTTGTCTGAGACGCATACGCGCGCGGCCCACACGGCCACGGTGGGAGACGGGCACTTCATTCTGGATGGAAAGCCGGTGCAGATTATCTCCGGCTCGATTCACTTTGCACGCGTGCCGCGCGCGGAGTGGGGTGACCGGCTGCGGAAGGCCAGGGCGATGGGCCTGAACGCGATCAGCGTGTATGTCTTCTGGAACGTGCAGGAGCCGCATCGCGGGCAGTGGGATTTTTCAGGGCAGTATGATGTGGCGCGGTTCATTCGCATGGCCCAGCAGGCGGGGCTGTATGTGATTTTGCGGCCCGGGCCCTATGCGTGCGCGGAGTGGAGCATGGGCGGCTATCCGGCATGGCTGTGGAAGGACGGGAGGGTGAAGATTCGCAGCAGCGACCCGGCATATCTGCATGCGGCGCAGGATTACATGGATCATCTGGGCCAGCAGTTGAAGCCGTTGCTGTGGACGCACGGCGGCCCGATCATTGCCGTGCAGGTGGAGAACGAGTACGGATCGTTTGGCAAGAGCCGGGCGTATCTGGAAGAGGTGCGGCGGATGGTCGCCGGTGCGGGCCTGGGCGGCGTGGTGCTGTATACGGCGGATGGTCCGGGGCTGTGGAGCGGGTCGCTGCCGGAGTTGCCGGAGGCGATTGATGTGGGGCCGGGCGGTGTGGAGAACGGCGTGAAGCAGTTGCTCGCCTACCGGCCGCACTCGAAGCTGGTGTATGTGGCGGAGTACTATCCGGGATGGTTTGACCAGTGGGGCCAGCCGCATCATCACGGGGCTCCGCTCAAGGAGCAGTTGAAGGACCTGCGATGGATTTTGTCGCGCGGCTACTCGGTGAACCTGTACATGTTTCACGGAGGGACGGACTGGGGCTTTATGAACGGTGCGAATGACAATGCGGCCGACACGGACTATGCGCCCCAGACGACCAGCTATGACTACGCGGCTCCGCTGAATGAGGCAGGCGATCCCACGCCGGCGTATTACGCGTTTCGCAAATTGTTCCGGCAATACACGCCGGGCCATGTGCTGCCGCCGGTTCCGGCGCTGACGCCGTTGATTACGATTCCTGCGTTCCGGCTGCCGCTGGCGGCTTCGCTGTGGAGCGATCTCAAGAGGCCGCGGGTGAGCGCGTCTCCGCTGAGTTTTGCCGAGCTTGGGCAGCAGACCGGTTTTGTGCTGTATCGCACCGAGATTCACGGACCCGCGCGGGGAACGCTCGATGTGGGCGAGGCGCGCGACTACGACATTGTGTATCTGAATGGAAAACGGGTGGGCACGCTAGACCGCCGCCTGTGCCAGCATGCGATGACTCTGGATGTGCGGGGAGCTTCGGCGGAACTCGACATCCTGGTGGAGGACATGGGGCGCATCAACTATGGGCCGTTGCTGCCGGATGATCCGAAGGGGCTGATTGCGCCGGTGCGTTGGAATGGCGAGCGACTGACGGGGTGGAAGAACTATTCGCTGCCGATGCAGAGGGTGCCCCGGTTGAGCTGGAAGACGCAGACGGCCGCGGGGCCTGCCTTTCATCGGGGAACGTTCACGATTGAGAAGACGGGAGATACGTATCTCAACGTGAGTGAGATCGGCAAAGGGCTGTTGTGGGTGAACGGGCATGCGATTGGGCGCATTTGGAATATTGGTCCGCAGCAGTCGGATTATGTGCCGGCGTGCTGGCTGCACAAGGGCAAGAACACGGTGACGGTGCTGGACCTCGACAGCGAGAAGGATGCGGAGATTTCGGGCGCGGCGCAGGCTGTCTACCAGGTGAACGCTCCCTGAGCCGGGAGGGTTTGTTTATTATCTGGCTGCAGAGAGCATCTGACGCGTCATTGCGTGAACGCTACAGGGTATCTTCAAAAGAACACAAATCAAGGTCAGCGGAGGAAGCGAAGCCGCGCGCTGAACCACCCGTGGTGGCGGTTGGCGCAGGCATAAGCGTACAGCATGGCAAAAACAGGGAACACGGTTTTCTATCGCGTCTATCTGCTGCTGATTGCCGGACTTGGCGGGCTTTTGTATGGCATTGACGTGGGCATCATTGCGGCGGCGCTGGTGTTTTTGAATAAGACGGTCAATTTGACGCTCGAGCAGACCTCGATGATTGTGGCCGCGGTGCTGGGCGGCAGCATGTTGTCTTCGCCGGCGGCGGGAGTGCTGGCCGACTGGTTTGGCCGCAAGAAGATGATGGTGGTGAGCGGCCTGATGTTTGTGGCCAGCGTGGGCCTGATTGTGACCTCGCAGAGCTTTGTTCCGCTGTTTCTGGGCAGGCTGTTGCAGGGCATGAGCGGCGGCGTGATTGCGGTGGTGGTTCCGCTGTACCTGGCCGAGACGCTGGATGCGGATGTGCGCGGGCGGGGCACGGCGATCTTCCAGTTCATGCTGACGTTTGGCATCGTGATGGCTTCGCTGATCGGCTACTTTTACACGCATCAGGCCGAGGCGGCGATTGCGCATGCGGCCGGGCATGCCGGCCTGATACTGGCGGCGGAAAACCATGCGTGGCGCGGCATGTTTCTAGCGGTGATCTATCCGGGAATCATCTTCTTTGCGGGAGCGTTCTTTCTGCATGAGAGCCCGCGCTGGCTGTTTCGCCGGGGCCGTGTGGAGGCGGCCGGGCGCGCGCTGGAGCGCACGATGAGCCGGGAAGAAGCGGCGCGCGAGATTGAAGAGATGCAGACCGTGGCGGCGGCGGGTGTGGCCGGCGCTGGCGGCGCGGTGAAGGAGCGGGGTTCGCTGCTGCGCCGCAAATATGTGCTGCCTTTTCTGCTGGCATGCCTGGTGCTGGCGCTGAATACGGCGACAGGCATCAACTCGGTGCTGGCGTTTGTGGTGGTGATTCTGATGAAGGCCGGCTGGACGGCCACGCATGCAACGCAGGGCGATGTGGCCGTAGTGGTGCTGAACTGCGTGATGACGCTGGTGGGCGTGAGCCTGATCGACAAGAAGGGCCGGAGGTTTCTGCTGCGGATCGGCACGGGCGGCATTGTGTTGTCGCTGGCGCTGGGCGCGGCTATCTTCTTTGGCTTTGAGTCTCAGCAGACGAATGTGACCGCGCGGGTGGCTTCCGCGGTGCATGGAGACACGATCGCGCTGCCGGTGAACACGCAGTCGCTCGGCGTTGCGGCCAAGGGAGCGAATGGCATGGCGCTGACGGTGGTGTACCGCTACGGCAAGGGGCAGCAGATCACGACGGTGCAGACGAACACGGCGCATCCGGAGCTGCGCATTGCGCCCAAGGCCGCTGCTGCTGCGGCTCCGCTGGTGATTGAGCGGGCGATGTATGGGCCGCTGCCGGCGCGCCGGACGGGATGGATGATTGCGCTGTGTCTGGCGGGCTTCATTGCGTGCTATGCGGCGGGGCCCGGCGTGGTGGTGTGGCTGATGCTCTCGGAGCTGATGCCGACGCGCATCCGCTCGATGGGGATGGGCATTGCGCTGCTGTTGAATCAGGGCGTTTCGACGATGTTGGCGGCGATTTTTCTGCCGGTGGCAGGGAACTATGGCTACTACGCGATGTTTGCGCTGTGGGCGGTTTGCGCGGCGGCATACTTTTTGACCGCGACGACACTGCTGCCGGAGACCAAGGGCAAGACGCTCGAAGAGATTGAAGTGATCTTTGATAGGGTGTAGCCCGTGGGATCGGGCGTAGCGCGGGGGACCACGCATGGCGCGCGAGCATAGATGAAGATGGAGAGGCTGCATGGCATTTTTTCTGGGCATTGATGCCGGGGGCACGAAGGCCGATTACGCGCTGGCCGATGAGCAGGGCGTGATTGCTCGAGTGCGATCGGACTCAATCAAGCGCATGCGTGTGGATGCGCAGGCGGCGGCGCATCATCTGGAGACTGCGCTCAAGGAACTCACGGCGAAGACCGGCATCGCCATGAGCGGGATTGCGCAGACGTGCGTGGGAACAGCCGGGGAGACGGTTCCGCTGGTGACGGACTGGCTGCGGGCGGAGATTCCGGCGAGAGTGGGCGGGGGGCTGTTGATTCTGGGCGACGTGGAGATTGCCCTGGATGCGGCCTTCAGAGGAGAGCCCGGTGTGCTGGTGCTGGCGGGTACGGGATCGAATGTGGCGGCCCGCACGGTGGAGGGCCGCGTGATTACGGCGGGCGGATGGGGTCCGGTGCTGGCAGACCAGGGGTCGGGGCATCGCATCGGGCTGCAGGCGCTGCGGGCGCTGTGCCTCGCGAGGGATGAAGAGAAGACGACGCTGCTGCTGCCGGCGGTGCTGGAGTTCTGGCAGCTCTCATCGTTCGACGAACTGGTGGCGCATGCGAATGCGATTCCCGGGCCGGACTTCTCGCAACTGACGAGGACGGTAGTGGATTGCGCGGAGCGTGGCGACGACGTCGCGCAGGCGGTTCTGGTGGAGCAGGGCAGGGAACTGGCGCATCTTGCCTGCGTGCTGATGCGGCGCATGGGGCAAGCGGGCACGTTTGCGCCGCGGCTCGCCTTTGCCGGAAGCATCATGGAAAAAGTCGCGCGGGTGCGGGCGGCTTTGATTGCGCGCGTGCGCGAGGAGTACCCGGAGACGCAGGCGATGGATGGAGTGGTTGATCCAGTGGATGGGGCGCTGTGGCGCGCGCGGGGCGCGGCGGGAATCGTGTGAGGGCTTTGCGGGCCGGAGGTGCGGGAATTTAGTCCGCACGCAGGCTGCTGAGAACGTCCGAAGGGATCAGAAGACTACTCCTCAGGGCCTAAAGGCCGCTGGGTTTGTTGCCTTTATGGCAGGGCTGAAGCCCTGCCCCTTCAGAAAACCTGGTGCGGGAAAAAAGGAGGGGCGGACAACGGTGTCCGCCCGATGGGGAAGAGGAACAAGGGGGAGATTATTGCCAGCCGCCGCCGAGGGCGCTGTAGAGCTGGACGAAGCTGATGGCTTCCTGCTCGCGCGCGGTCAGCAGGCTGATCTGAGCCTGGTAATAGGTGGTGTCGTTGGTGAGCACCTCAAGGTAGCTGGTGGCTCCGCCCTTGTAGCGCATGCGGGCGAGGCGGGTGGCATCCTTGGCGGCGGCGACGTACTTTTCTTCCTGCGCGCGGTATTCGCGATAACGCTGCAAGGCGATGAGTGAGTCGGAGACGTTCTGGAATGCCTTCTGGATGGTCTGCGAGTAGGTGAGCACCTGCTGCTGCTTCTCCGCCTGGGTGAGGTGGAGGTTGTTGCGCAGCGAGCCGGCGTCAAAGATGTTCTGCGTCAGGCTCCCGGTGACATACCAGAGGATGTTGCTGCCATCGAAGAGCTGCTTGAACTGGCTGCTGTCAGTGCCGCCGTTGCCGGTGATGGAGAGCTGCGGGAAGAAGCGCGCGCGGGCGACATCGACGTTGGCGTTGTCGGCGCGGAGCTGGGCTTCCGCCTCTTCAATATCGGGACGGCGTTCGAGCAGCTGCAGGGGCAGGCCGGCCGGCACCTGATGGGGATTGGGCCAATCGACCGTGCTGAGGCTGCCGCGCAGAATGGGGCCGGGGTTGCGGCCGAGCAGGATGCTGAGGGCATCCTCCTGCTGCGCGATCTGGCGCTCGAGATCGGGGATCTCGGCGGTAGCCTGGTAGAGGGATTCCTGCGCCTGGCGGACGTCTTCGAGGGTGCCGTTGCCGCCACGTTCGAGCGTCTGGGTGAGTTGCAGGGAGTTTTTGCGCGCGGCGACGGTCTGGCGGGTGATGGCCAGCTCGGCGTCGAGGGTGCGCAACTGGAAGTAAGCCGTGGCGACGTTCTCGACCACGGTATCGATGGTCATGCGGCGCGCCCAGGTGGAGGCGAGCAACTGTTCACGGGCCGCCCGGGTCTGGCTGCGGTAGTAGCCCCAGAAGTCGAGGTTCCATGCAGCGGAGAGCGAGAGGCCGCCGGCGTAGATATTTCTGCGGCCGGTGTTGTTGCTGTTGTTATTGTTGTTGCCGTTGAGCGCCTTGGAGATGCTGGCGGGCAGGCCGATGGTGTCGTAGGACGCTCCACCGCTGAGAGTGGGATACTCCTGCGCGCGGGTGACGCCGAGCTGGTCCTGCTCCTCAAGGATGCGCTGGGCGGCGATGCGGATGTCGTAGTTGTTGGTGATGGCCTCGGAGATGAGCTTCTGGAGGACGGGATCCTGGAAGACGGTGGACCACTTCTGGGCGCCGAGCGAGGCGGCGGTGGCTTTGGCGTCTGCCGGGGTGGAGTTCACCACCGCGCCGCCGCGATAAGACGGCGGCACGGGAACCTGAGGGCGTTGATATTTGGGCCCGACCGTGCAGCCTGCGAGCAGCAGCACGGCGAGCGAAGAAGCGAGCAGGGTGGAGTTGCGGAAGCTCATGCGTCCTCCCGGGTAGGAATGTGTTCGGGCGCGTGTTCTTCGGTCATGTGGTGCGGACCTTTCTTGCTGAAGCGGTGCGAGAGCCATTCGACGACGGCAAAGGCGACCGGGACCAGGAAGATGGCGATGCAGGTCGCGGCCAGCATGCCGCCGATGACGGCGGTGCCGAGGATTTCGCGTGCGACGCCGCCGGCGCCGGTGGCCACCCAGAGCGGAATGCAGCCCAGGATGAAGGCGAAGGCGGTCATGATGATGGGCCGGAAACGGAGCCGGGCCGCGCCGAGGGCCGCATCGTAGATGCTTTCTCCGCGCTGGTATTCGGCGCGGGCAAACTCGACGATGAGGATGGCGTTTTTGGCTGAGAGTCCGATGAGCATGACGAGGCCGATCTGCGCGTAGACGTCATTCTCAAGGCCGCGCAGGTGCAGGGCCAGGAATGCGCCGAGCACGGCGACCGGAGTGCTGAGCAGCACGCTGAAGGGAAGCGTCCAGCTCTCGTAGAGGGCGGCCAGAATGAGGAAGACCACCATGATGGAGAGGCCGAAGACGGCGGCGGGCGGAACACCCTGCGCAGCCTGCTGCTCCTGGTAAGACATGCCTTCGTAGTCAAAGCCCATTCCGGGTGGCATGGTTTGCTTGAAGACGGTCTGGATGGCATCCATGACCTGGCCGGAGCTATAGCCGGGCGCGCCGGTGATGTTGATCTGGGCGGCCGGATATTCGTTGAAGCGCAGGTTGAAGTCAGGGCCCGTCGTTCGCTTGACGGTGGTGATGGCGCTCAGGGGCACAAGGCCTCCGCTGGCGTTGTGGACGTAGTACTGGCCGATGTTGCTGATGTTGGTGCGGGAGGCTCCATCGGCTTCCACATAGGTCTGCCACTGGCGGCCGAAGCGGTTGAAGTAGTTGACCAGATAGCCGCCCATGAAGGCCTGCATGGTCTGGTAGACGTCGCTGAGCTGCACACCCTGCTGCAGGGCCTTGGCCTTGTCCACGGTGACGTAGAGCTGGGGCACGGCCGGGTAGTAGGAGGGCAGCATGTTGGCGATTTCCGGGCGCTTCTGGAGTGCTCCCAGGAACTTGTAGAGGTTCTGGGTCAGATACGCCGGGTTGTCGTTGCCGGAGCGGTCTTCGACGACCATGGTGACGCCGCCTGAGGTTCCCACGCCGAGAATGGCGGGCGGCGGGAAGGAGAAGGCGAGACCATCCTTGATGCCGGCGAGCCGGCGGTTGAGGTTGCCCATGACGGCCTTGAACTGCTCATCGGGCGCGGTGCGCTGATCCCACGGCTTGAGGGTCACGAAGAAGAACGAGTTGTAGGTGCTCTGCGTGACGGTCAGCAGGTTAAAGCCGACGACCGAGGTGATGCCCTGCACGCCGGGAATCTGCAGGACGGTCTTCTCGACCTCGCGCGCGGCCGCGCTGGTGCGCTGCAGTGACGCGGCCTGCGGAAGCTGGAGGGCGATGAAGGCGTAGCCCTGATCCTCTGTGGGGAGGAAGGACTTGGGCAGCATACCGCCGACAAAGACGGCAGCCGCGGCGACGATGGCGAGAAAGACGAGAGCGAAACCGGACTTGCGGATGAGCAGGCCGGAGGTGTTGACGTATCCGTCGGCGGTGCGGCGGAAGACCTTGTTGAAGCCGCGGAAGAATGCGGCGAGAGGCCCGCGGCCTTCCTTCTTGGGGCGCAGCAGCAGGGCGCAGAGCGCCGGGCTGAGCGTGAGCGCGTTGAAGGCCGAGAAGATGACCGAGATGGCAATGGTGACCGCGAACTGCTGATAGAGGCGGCCCGTGATGCCGGGAATGAAGGCGGTCGGAATGAAGACGGCCGACAGGATCAGCGCGATAGCGATGACCGGGTTGGCCACCTGCTCCATGGCGCGGATGGCCGCGTCACGAGGCGTCATGCCTTCTTCGATGTGATGCTCGACGGCTTCGACGACGACGATGGCGTCATCGACGACGAGTCCAATGGCCAGCACGAGCCCGAAGAGGGACAGCGTGTTGATGGAGAAGCCGAGCATCGGGAAGACGATGAAAGTACCGATGAGCGAAACCGGCACGGCCATCAGCGGGATGAGCGAAGCACGCCATCCCTGCAGGAAGATGAAGACCACGAGGACGACAAGGCCGAGAGCTTCGAGCAGGGTGGTGAGAATCTCATGGATGCCGGCGGTGACGGCCTTGGTGGTGTCAAGGCTGACGGAGTAATTGACGTCAGACGGGAAGTTCTTTGAGAGCTCTTTGAGGCGCGCCCGCACCGCGGCCGAGGTTTTGACGGCGTTGGTGTTAGGAAGCTGATAGAGCGCGAGAATGGCCGATGGCCGGCCGTTGTAGCGGGCCATGAGGCTGTAGTTCTGTGCGCCCAGGCTGATGCGGGCGACGTCCTTGAGGCGGACGATGGAGCCGTCGGCATTCGCGCGCAGGATGATGTTGCCGAATTCCGCCGGGGTGACGAGGCGGCCCTGGGTGCGGACGGTGTAGGTGAACTGCTGGCCGTTGGGCACGGGCTCACCACCGACCTGGCCGGCCGGGTTCACGTTGTTCTGCGTCTGGATGGCCTGAATGACCTGCGGCACGGTGATGCCGAGGGTTGCCAGCTTGTCGGGCTGCACCCAGACGCGCATGGCGTACTGGCCGGCGCCGAAGACCTGCACATGCGAGATGCCGTAGACGCGCGAGAGCTGGTCAGCCAGATTGATGTAGGCGTAGTTGGAGAGGAAGACGCCGTTATAGGTGCCGTGGGGCGAGTTGAGGGCGATCAGCATGAGCGGCGCGTGCAGCGACTTCTGCACGATGACGCCTGCCGTGTTCACCTCGGCCGGAAGCTGGGACTGCGCCTGGGAGACGCGGAGCTGCGCGAGCACCTGGTCAATATTCGGGTCAGTGTTGACGCCGAAGTCCACCGTGAGCTGCATGACGCCATTGCTGGCGCTGGTGGAGTACATGTAGTCCATGTTGTCGACGCCGTTCATCTGTTCTTCGATCGGCGTGGCCACGGACTGGGCGAGAGTGTTGGCGTCGGCGCCCGGATAGGTGGCCTGCACCTGAATCTCAGGCGGAACGATGTTAGGAAACTCGGCTGTCGGAAGCGTGAACAGGGTGATGGTCCCCATGATGACCATGAGGATGGAGATCACCATGGCCACGATGGGCCGGCGAATAAAGAACTTGGACATCATTGAGTTAGTTTCCTTCCGTGCTCTGCGCCCCGTCGGTGTCCGGTGCCGGGGCGGAGACCTGATGCGGAACGACCGGCATGCCGTCACGGAGCTTCTCGATTCCCTGAATGACGACCAGGTCGCCCGGCTGAAGGCCCTTGTTGATGACCTGCATGTTACCGACTTCAGGACCGAGCTGGACCGGGGTCATGTGGATCTTGTGATCGGAACCGACGACGGCGACCACATAGTTGCCCTGGAGCTGATTGAGCGCCTGCTGGGGAATGAGCAGCGCGTTTTCGGCAATATGGGTCTCGGCCTTGATGTGGCCGAACTGGCCGGGGCGGAGCAGTCCGCGCGGATTGGCAAAGGAGCCGGCGATGAGGATGGTGCCGGTCTGTGGATTGACGGCGCGATCGACAAAGATGATGCGTCCCTCGTGGGGATAGACCTGGCCATTGGCGAGCGTGAGCTGCAGCGGCACGGCATTGCCGCTGTCGAGCAGATCAGCCTTGCCCATGGCGCGAACACTGGTGGAGAGGGCGAGGTATTCCTGCTCGCTGATGGAGAAGTACACCTTGATGGGGTTGACCTGCGAGACAGTGGTGAGCGTGGTGGTGGGGCTGACGAGAGCGCCTACCTGTGTAGCGGCCAGACCGGCGATGCCGTCGATCAGGGAGCGCACCTTGGTGAAGCCGAGGTTGATCTGCGCGGTCTCGACGCTGGCTTTGGCGCTCTCAAGAGCGGCCTTTTCGGCGGCCTGCTGCTGCAGGTCATTGTCGAGCGTGCTCTGGGCGATGGCATGTGCTTTGGCCAGCGGACTGTCGCGGTTCACATTGATGTTGGCCAACTGGAGCTGTGCCTGCACCTGCGCCAACTGTCCCTTGGCCTGATCAAGCGTGGCCTGGAAGGGACGCGGATCGATCTGGAAGAGCACCTGCCCCTTGTGAACGGGCGAGCCTTCCTTGTAGTCCTGCCGGATCAGATAGCCGGAGACCTGCGGCTGGATGTTGGCGGTGACGTAGCCGGCAAGATTGCCGATCCAGTCGCCGTAAATGGGAACATTTTTCTGCTGCACGGCCATGACGGTGACCGGGAAGGGGCCCATGGCATGCGGATTGGCCGCGGCCTGCTTTTTGCCGGAGCATCCGGCCACGAGGAGCGGCAGCAGGGCGGCGCCCACGATGGGCGTGAGCAGGGCAGAGGAGATTCGGGACATGGATCGGCGGTTGCGTTCGGTCATCACGATGAAGGCTTCCTGCTTGCAGTTAATGAAATTGTTGAAGTGAAGCGAGCCGGACACGTGGGCTCAACTTTTATACATACGTGTATGTATGATCTGGGACGCCGGAAAGATGCTAAATATTTAGGGCGGCCAGACAACCGGGAACGGCTTTTCCGTTTGCGGAATAAGTTTATAGCGCGCGCAGGAGCCGGGCGGGGAGAAAAATGATGGCGGCGACCAGTTCGAGCGCTCCGCCGACGGCGATGCCGACGATGCGGAAGGGCAGCAGGAAAAGCCACACGAGCGGGTAGAGCACCAGCGCCAGAAGAGCCAGCGGCCAGCAAAGGACGAACAGCAGACACCAGAGCAGAAATTTGACCATGGGAAGACGGCTCCTTCTACCTATGCATCTACGTGCGCATGAGTCATTGGGTTCCCCGCCAGGAGCTGGAATCGGGTGGCGCGGGGCGGGTGGCCCCTGCCGGTAGAATCAGGGCGGAGATTCGCATCCTGGGATGGGTGGGTGAATCCAGATAAGTGGATGTAGGTTTGTTGTTTGATTTGAGCCTGTTAGAGGAGATATTCAGTGGAATTGAAGGCATGGGATGACAAGCACAAGCACGCCCCGGCGGTGGATGGGGTTCATGAGCTGTTTCTGCAGCGGTGGAGTCCGCGCGCGTTTGCCGCGAAGCCGGTGAGCAAGGAAGACCTGCGCAAGCTGTTTGAGGCGGCGCGGTGGTCGGCCTCGTCTTACAACGAGCAGCCGTGGCGCTTTCTGGTGGGCGTGAAGGGCGATGAGACGTACCAGAAGATCTACGACGCTCTGGTGGAGTTTAACCAGCAGTGGGCCGGGCATGCACCCGTGCTGATTTTGAGCGCGGCTCGCAAGCAGTTCAGCCATAACAACGCGCCGAACCAGTACGGGCTTTACGATACGGGCGCGGCGACGGCGCTGCTGATGCTCGAGGCGACGCACCTGGGGCTGCATGCGCACTCGATGGCGGGCTTTGACCATGAGAAGGCGCGGGCGGCGTTCGGCATTCCGGAGAACTTTGAGATCGGCGCGGTGACGGCGGTGGGTTATCTGGGCGACCCGGCAATGCTGCCGGAGGGCATGCGGAAGCAGGAGGAAAGCCCGCGCGGCCGCAAGCCGGTGGAGGAGATTGTCTTCTCTGCCTGGGAGAAGCCAGCGGCTCTGTAAGCACGGCGGCCCGGCCGGAAGCCGGGCGAAGATCGGGGCGCGGAGGGCCTGCGTGGGCCTTCCGCGCTTTGTGTTTTCGATGCCCGGGCGGTTGACGCATGCGGTTCCCGGGCGTTGTGATTTTCATAATCTTGATACGTAGCCGGTATGGTGACAGTTATATGTCTCGGACCTTTGTTTTTTACAATCCCATGCTGGTCGCCAGCTCGAGGCGCCAGGCGCTGTTGCGGCGGCTGGAGACGAGGCTGCGTGAGGGATTCGCGGCCCAGGGGCAGGAAGTGGCGGTGGCTCCGACGCTGTCGGCCTTCTCTGCCGGGTCGCAGGCGGCGGAGGCGGTAGCTGCCGGTTATGACCGGTTCGTGGTGTGCGGCGGGGACGGCACAATTTTTCAGGTGTTGCAGGGGATTGCGGGCAAGGGCGTGTCGCTGGGCGTGATTCCGATGGGCACGGGGAATGTGATTGCGCAGAACCTGGGCTTGCCGCGCGATCCGGAGCGGGCGGCTGGCATGCTGCTGAGGGCGAAGCCGCGCGAGGTGACGCTGGGGCGGCTGACGGTGCATCCGGTAGGCCACAAACGGCCCCGGAGCTGGTACTTTCTGATCGCGGCCGGCATGGGCCTGCATGCGGCGCTGATGAATCTTTCGCAGACGGGGCAGGGCAAGCGGATTGGCGGACGTTCTGCGTATTTTGCGGGCGGAGCGCGGATTCTGCTGCGGGACCCGATCGAGGAGTTTGACCTGGAGTTTACGCGGGTGAGCGGAGAGACGCGGCGCTATGCGGTCTCAGAGGCCATCGCGGTGCAACTGCCGCACCTGAACCTATGGCAGCCGGGCGGGGACTGGTTTGCGCCGCACCTGCGGCTGGCGTGGATTCCACGCACGGGACGGGGCGGATTTTTCACGAGCGTTTTGAAGGCGCTGTCGAACAAGGTGCCGATGGAGGGGCCGGGCGACCCGATAAAGATTCGCCCTTACTATGAGGATGTGACGCGGATGGTTTGCCGTCCGCTGGCCGGGGGCGATGGGCGCTCGCGGCTGCTGGTGGAGGCCGATGGCGAGGTGCTGGGCGCGCAGTATGCGGAGATCGGCATGGCGCGGGAGCGCGTGTCGCTGCTGTTTCCGGAATAAAATCGGGCAGGCAGGCATCCAAAGACCGGTCAAACTGCGTACAACCTGATAAACGTATTGGACACAGGTGTGTCCCGGGCGTGCCTGCGGAGGTGCGGGCGGGGCGGACACTGAATGACCGATTGTCGCTGTGTGAATTACAAATTTCTCCCATGGGCTCACCGGACCTGCACATTATGCCAGCACCGATTCCCCGCAATGAAGCGGAGCGGCTGAAGTCGCTTCAGAACCTGTATATTCTTGACACGCCTTCCGAGGCGGCCTATGACGACCTGACACGGCTTGCTGCGTATGTGTGCGATGCGCCGATGGCGACCATCACTCTGGTGGATGAGGACCGGCAGTGGTTCAAGTCGCGCATTGGAATCACCGCGCAGGAAACGCCGCGGTCGGTGTCGTTCTGTGCGCATGCGATTGCGCAGAATGAGTTGTTCGTGGTGCCGGATGCGACCAAGGACGCGCGCTTCTCCGGCAGCCCCCTGGTGCTCGATGACCCGAATATCCGTTTTTACGCCGGTATGCCGATTGTGAGCCCGGAGGGCTTTCACGTAGGGACAATGTGTGTGCTCGACAAGAAGCCGCGCGAACTGACCGAAGAGAAGCAGGTGGCTCTAAGAGTGCTGGCGCGGCAGGTGGCGGCACAGTTTCAGATGCGGCGGCAACTGCTGGAACTGCGCGAGGCGCGCGCCAAACAGGCAAAGACCGAGCAGCGGCTGCGCGAGAGCCAGACGCGGCTGAAGGAAGCCAATGCGTGCCTGCAGGAGATGGTAACGACCGACGCGCTCACCGGTGTGAAGAATCGCCGGGCGTTTGATGAGGGATTGCAGCAGGCATGGAAGATGTCGGCCCGCACGAAGTCACCCTTGTCACTGCTGATGGTGGATGTGGACCACTTCAAGCGGGTGAACGACACGCTGGGCCATGAAGCGGGAGACGACGTGCTGCGGCTGGTGGCGCAGACGCTGCAGTTCATGACGCGCTCGACGGATATGGTGGCGCGGTATGGCGGCGAGGAGTTCGTGGTGGTGTTGCCGGGCACCGAGGCAGAGCCGGCGGTAGCCTTTGCCGAGCAACTGCGGCTGAACATTGCGAACTTGAGCTGGCGCGGGCATCCGCTGACGGTGAGCATCGGGGTGGATTCCGGCTCAGGCAGCGGAAAAACGGAGTGCGAGCTGGTCGCCCATGCCGATGCCGCCCTGTACCGGGCGAAGAACAGCGGACGGAACCGGGTGCTGCGGTTTGATCCTGAGAAGGATAGTCCTTCGGCGGGGAAGCATACGGCTTAGAGGAGGTTCCCACGTTCGGGAACACGGACGTGGGGCACCCGGTCGTCGCAGGGATGGGAAGAGTGCGGGTAACGTTACCTGGAAGGCGAAAAAAATCTCTCATTAACGTCTTGCAAGCCATTGATATGAATGGACTTGCGAGACATTAGGCTGGCAAGTCCTTTAGAATCAACGTGAATTAACCCCTCGCAAACCTGCTGGAAAAGGAAAAAGCTCAGAAACAGACCAGTCTGGCGGTCTCTTTCTGAGCTTCTATTTCCATGATAGCGGACAGAGGGGAAATTACCGGCAGGAGTGGGGATTACTTTGGGGATGGGTAGGGCGAGGTGCTGGGGCCTCAGGATGACGCAGCTTTCAAAGGGAGGGTGGGTGTCGCCTCAGGAGCTAAAGCCCCTTCTTTTTTGGGCGGATTGCGGCATGGCTGAAGCCATGCCCTGATACAGAGTCCGTGGGTGGCAGGGGTGTTGCGGGAAAGACAATCGCTACGGCAAGGGGTTCGCTCCCGGGTCCGAATGGACGGACCCGGGGCACCCGGGCGCATCAGAAGTGGGCGGAGTTCGGGATGGGGATGCGGGCCCCTCTGCTTACTTCGTCCGGTCGGGAAAACAAGGGTTTGGGGTTGGTGGGAGAAACTTCGGGCGGCGTTGGCGCACGAAGGAGCGCCGGGATTCTTCGCTACGCTCAGAATGACGCGTCGTTTGCTCAGAGGTTTTCTCGCAGGGGCTGAAGTCCCTCTTTTTGTAGCCGTGCCCTGATATAAGAGGCTTTGATTGATTGGGCTTTTCACCCACATCTCTTTGAGATGTGGGGCACCCGGTTCACTTCGTCAGATCAAGTGGAACTACCCACTCAGGCCAACATCAGGCTTGCATGGGGCACCCGCCATTTGTCTAAAGCTAAAAGCCAGCTCAAGCCAACTGCGGGCTTGCATGGGGACCCCGGGGAGATAGGTGGTGGTGCTGTTGGAGCAGGTTTCATGCAACAATGAAAAGTTCGCCTGAACGACCGAATCGATGCCTATCCTGAGATCCGCCTTCATTGCCCTTTCCCGGAACGCCGCGCTGCGGTCGTTCTCTGAACGTTCGAGCCTTGGCCGCCGCATGTCGTCCCGCTTTGTGGCGGGCATGCAGATAGAAGAGGTGCTGCGCGCCGCCGAAGAGCTGAACCGGCAGGGCATCGCGGTGACGCTCGACAGTCTGGGCGAAAGCGTGACGCGGGCCGATGAGGCGCGGCGCTCGGCGGATATTTATCACCGGCTGATTGACGCCATCCAGGAACGCAAACTGAATGCGAACGTGAGCGTGAAGCTCTCGCAGATGGGCCTCGAGCTAGACCCGTCGCTGGCGCATGAGATTGCGGCCGAACTGGTGCAGCATGCGGCGCAGGCGGGCACGTTTGTGCGCATCGACATGGAAGGGTCGGAGTTCACCCAGACGACGATCGACATGGTGCGCGAGCTGCACGCGCGGCCGGGCCATGCCGGGCATGTGGGCATCGTGATTCAGGCTTATCTGTTTCGCAGCGCGCAGGACATTGCGCAACTGACGCAGGATGGCATTCGCATTCGCCTGTGCAAGGGCGCGTACAAGGAGCCGGCGTCGATTGCGTTTCCTGAAAAGAGCGACGTCGATCAGAACTACGTGAAGCTGATGAAGATGCTGCTGACCAGCGGCATCTTTCATGGCATCGCCACGCATGACGAGGCGATGATTGCCGCCACCAAGCAGTTTGTGGCCGAGCAGGGGCTGGACCCGAGGAGCTTTGAGTTTCAGATGCTCTATGGGATTCGGCGCGATCTGCAGACGGCTCTGGTGCGCGAGGGCTACGGCATGCGCGTCTATGTGCCGTTTGGTACGGAGTGGTACCCCTACTTCATGCGGCGGCTGGCCGAGCGGCCGGCGAATGTGCTGTTTCTGGCGCGGAATTTCTTCAGGAAATAAGCGGGTTTCAGTGCCGCGGCGCTGGCCTACCAGGGCTGGCGCGGCTGCGGTGCGCCCGGCTGCGGCGGCTGGTAAGGCTCAATGGAGAGCAGGTTGCCGAGAATGTTGCGCTCGCGCGGCGAGTAAGTGGCGCTGAAGCGGGCGGAGTTGAGAATCTCCTCACGCTGGCCGGGCGGCAAGGTGCGCAGCACGCGGAAGGCGCGGCGCAACTGCTGACGCTGGGGAGGCGGCATCTGGCTGAAGGCCTGGGCCGCGGCGCGGACCTCTTGCCTGCGCTCAGGCGAGAGCCGTTCGAAGGCCTCATTGCGGGCGAGGATGCGCTGGCGCTGCGCGGGCGGGATGCTATCCAGCTTGCGCAGACGGTGCATGATGCGCTGCTGCTGCGCGGGATTGAGCCGGTTGAAGCCGGGCTCGCGGCGCAGCGCCTGCTCCTGCTGTGAGAGGCTCATGTGCTGGTGCTGCTGGAACCACTCGGGCAGATGCTCCTGCCCACGGCGCGGACCGAATCGCCCGGGCTGCTGCCCGACGCCGCCGGGCTGCTGCATGCCGTGGTGAAAACCGGGATGCGCACCGCCGAAGTGGCCGGCCTGGCCATGATGCTGAGCCAGCGCGGGAACGCTCAGGGCAAGCAGGAGCGCGCCCGTGGAGAGATATTCCACAAGGGTGCGGCGCGGCTTGTGACCTGAGGGTTCTCTCATGTCAGTGAATCTCCGGGGGAACCAGGCAAAGTCCTTTTACTTCTATCATGGCCGCCACTCTGCGAGGCTGGCCAGTGCGCTTACATGCTGCCGGCGGAGCCGTCTGTGGTGCCGTCGAGCGCGTTGAGCTGCTGGAAGACCTGAGCGTTCTGATCGAGCGATTGCAGGTCGCGCAGCGTAGCCGACTGCGGCGTGACGACGGCCTGATGGCTGGCCAGCGTCTCAATGCCGGCATAGGCTCCGCCGCCGAGCAGCAGCGCCAGGGCGAAGGCTCCGGCGGCGAGCGGGCGCAGATGGCGGTTGCCGTAGAGGACGCGCAGGCGCAGGCGCTCCAGCCATCCGGCGGGGCGCGCCTGCTGCTCCTCTCGCAGGCGTGCCTGCATGCGAACCGCGAAGTAGGGGTTGGCCGCAGGCGTCTGCCACTCGTCGAGCAGGGCGAGGGTGGCCTGCATCTGCTGCCACTCGTGGCGGCAGCCCTCGCAGGAAGCCAGATGCTCACGCACGGCCGGGGACGCCGGCTGGCCAGAGAGCACCAGTTCTTCAAAGTGTGACTTTGCGTTGTGACAAGTCATGGTGTTTCCTCAATTCTCCTCTACGAAGCTTTTCAGGCGCTCGCGCAGCGTCTGGTAGGCGCGGAAGAGGAGCGATTTGGTGGCGGACTCGCTCAGCTTGAGCACCTCACCGATCTGTTTGTAGTCGAGCCCCTGATATTTGTGCATGAGCACGGCGCTGCGCTGGCGCTCGGGCAGAGCCATGATCTGCTGGCGAATGGCCTTGAGGCGCTCGCCCTGCACCAGATCCTGCTCGGCGGTGGGGCGGGCGTCGGCCACGTCGGGGGTGGTGCCGGTCTCTGCGTCCTGCTCGTCGAGGTAGACGGTGTGCGCGTTGCGCTCATGCCGGGTGTCGCGCGCGTGGTTGACGCCGAGATTGGTGGCGATGCGATAGAGCCAGGTGGAGAAGCGCGCCTCGGCCCGGTAGGTTTCGCGCGAGCGGTAGACGCGCAGGAAGACCTCCTGCGCCAGCTCTTCGGCGATGGCCTGGTTATGCACCATGCGGAACATGAAGTGGATGATGGGCCGGTGGTACTTCTCCACTAATGAGTTGAAGGCTGCGTCGTCGCCGGCCCGCACCTGCAGCATGATGGCGGAGTCTTCATCCACGACGGCTGCGACGGCAGGACGCGCCGGCGCGGTTGCCTCAGGGGTCTGCGCCGGGCGCCGCGCGGTGCGGGGGCGTTCCAATGCCGGACTGGCTGCCAGGGTCGCCATATCCGTTTGGACACAATCTTCTTCAGAGAGTTGCGGTGAGTTTGAACCGGGAGCGGGCGAATCCTGCGCGGAATGATTGGGTTTGGGGGAGCTGCTGCCTGAGGAGTCCGGGCGGGCGGAGCCGGGACCGTGCGCATGGGGCTGCTGGCCGGAATGGGCCGGGGGCGTGGGGCGGTCTGAATGGAGGTCCCCGGGAGGCATGCGTCCGCTGAGGATGATTTTACAGGGAGCGTGCGTTGGCAACGAGCCGCGCGAATGGTAATCTAACGATTACCGACACCCCTCCTCAAGGGCGCATAACTCAGCGGTAGAGTGCCACCTTCACACGGTGGAAGTCGTAGGTTCGAATCCTGCTGCGCCCACCATAGAATCAACAACTTAGAAGAAGTGCCCGAGAGCATTTGGTGGCATTTGGTGGCAAATTTTCAATTTACCATCGGCGAACCCTCCTCTAGAGTGAGCATCGCATAGACCGATCCGACCATCTGCTGCACGCTTTCAGGTAATGCCTGCATGTACTCGTTGGCCGTAGTATCAGCCCGCGAATGCCGCAAGTGGGATTGAATATCCTTTACCGATCCCAGATTCTGCGCCCTCGTGGCGATCGTCCGCCGGAGAATCTGGAAATTCAGCTTGTGATCGGCCTCTTTATTCCTGATCCAGTTGAAATGTTAGTCTTCGGCCAGAACTGAGCCTTTGAAGGCGGAGGGTTGGCTGATGAAGAAGAAGCGCTTCAGTGTGGAACAGATCATAGGCGTGTTGAAGCAGGCGCAGGTTGGAGTCCCGGTCGCGGAGGTGATCCGGAAGGCTGCGATCAGCGAGCAGACGTTCTACCGATGGAAGGCGAAGTACGCAGGTCTGGAAGTGGATCAGGTCCGGCAGATGGCGCAGTTGCAGGAAGAGAACCAGCGACTGAAGCGCTTGGTGGCGGACCTGACGCTGGACAAGACGATGTTGCAGGATGTGCTCTCAAAAAAATGGTGAAGCCTTCGGGGCGTGGGCCGATGGTGGAGCATCTGGAACGGATGCACGGAGTAGCGGAACGCAGGGCCTGCCGGGTTTTATGCGTTCCACGAGCGACATATCGTTATCGGAGTTGCCTGGATCCACGAACGGAGCTGCGGATGCGTATCCGGGAGATTGCGCAATCGAGAGTGCGCTATGGATATCGCAAGATCCGGGTTCTGTTGAACCGCGAAGGCTGGAACGTAGGCAGGTACCTCGTGTACCCGTTGTACTGCGAAGAAGGCCTCTGTCTGCAGCGCATGCGACCAGCGGGCAAGCACAAGGCATCACGGTCGCGGGCGGAGAAGTTCAAGGCCACGGCTCCGGATCAGGCCTGGAGCATGGACTTCGTGTCCGACCAGTTACAGGGCGGCACGAGGTTTCGTTCATTGACGATCGTTGATGTCTACACACGAGAGGCCGTGGTCATCGAAGCTGGGCAGAGCCTGAAGGGAGAAGACGTGGTGCGTACGCTGAACCGCGTGAAGCAAGAACGCGGTGTGCCGAAAATACTGTTCTGTGACAACGGGAGCGAGTTCACCTCGCAGGCTATGGATTTATGGGCTTACCGCAACAACACCAAGATAGACTTCTCGAGGCCGGGTAAGCCGACCGATAACGCTTTCGTGGAAGGTTTCAACGGCACCTTCCGATCCGAGTGCCTGAATACACACTGGTTCGCTGATCTGCGGGAAGCCAAGGTACTGATCGAAGCCTGGAGAAAAGAATACAATGAGAGTCGTCCTCACGCATCTCTCGCGGATAGGACACCAAGCGAGTTCGCCAGCCAGTATGCGGCTAGCCGCATACTGGCTGAAACCAGAAACAGCCGCGGACTAACATCAGACTTGGTACAGGAAAACTAGGCCCTTCACCGCTGCGCTACACTAACAATCTCGCTGGTACAAATTACCGGGTAGGCCAATCGGTTCGGACACGCAACGGCCTTTTGCAATTGCGATCGTCGGTGGATTGATCGCAAACCTCTTGATGAGTATCTTTCTTTTGCCCACGCTTTATGTGTGGATCGCGCGCGAGAATGACCTACTCCCGTTAGCAGAAATCGAGCTTGACCATTGAAGTCATACTAACTGGTACTGTTTTTCTAGGTCTTTCAGTCAGGCTGCATGACCGTATTGTATTGCTCTGAAATTACCAGCTGAGCTTTTTGTGCGCGCCGAAAGCAATCCGTGCCGGCACAGCTAGACTTATGGTTGTGCCGTATCCCTTCACACTATGAATATTCAAGCGGCCATGGATGCGTTTGGAGCGTTCCCTCATGCCTAGCATACCGAAGTGCCCGGACTTTTGCTCCAATAGTGAATCCCGCTCCATTCCTTGCCCGTCGTCCTGCACTATGCAGCGCAATCTCCAGAAGCCGTATCTCAGTTGCACGTAGATATGGGCTGCCCCGGAGTGCTGCCGGGCGTTTGAGATTGCCTCCCGCATGACCCACATCACTTCCTCTTGCACCATCGGATTCAGTACTCGTAGCTTTCCGTGAATACTCACATCAACCTGAGGTCGAGCATGCGAGCCGAATGGCCGAGCCAATTCGTGAAGCTCACTCGCCAGATTGTTTTTGGCAAGATCGTCGGCGCGCAGATCGCGAATGCGGTCTCTACCTAACACAAGTAGTTCTTCGGCGCGATCCAGAGCGCCCTCCATATCATCGCGGACGCGAGCGGGCGCAGTGGCCCCTGCCGAGAAGGCGGAAACGCTCAGAATCAGTCCCTGCAAGGATTGCAGCAGCGTGTCGTGCAGTTCACGCGCGATGCGCATGCGCTCAGACATCTGCGCTTCAAAGCGTGAGCGAACTTGTTGCTCGGTGCGGTAAATCCGATATTGGATGGCAGCCCAAAGGAAAAGAATTATTGCGAGCGAAACAGCTACTTTGAACCAAAGCGTCTGATACCAGGCGGGCAGTACGCTAAAACTAACAATGGCGCCTCGTTCATTCCAGACACCACTGTTATTGCTCGCAATCACCTTGAAAAGGTAATGTCGTGGGGGGAGATTCGTATAGGTCACTTCGCGCAACGAGGCGGGTTGGCTCCAAGTCTTGTCATAGCCGAATAATTTATAACGAAACAGCACCTTTCGCGGTGCTGCAAAGCTGAGCGCCGTATATTCGATGTGGATCACGGCCGTGTTCGCAGGCAAGAATACGTCATGCGCAATGGCCGTTTCATGGCCATCCGCGGCGATACCCTCAATATGCACCGGAGGGGGGAGCGGATTTCGATTCAGATCGCGAGGATCTAAAACGCCCAGACCGGTTCGCATCGCAAACAAGATGCGCCCATCGGCGGTCATCGTGTTTTGAGGTGCGTACCAGCCGCCGACTGCGGCGTTCTCCACGCCGTCGGTATTGTCTAGATAGTTTGTTACTTTCACGGACCTGGAAGGCTGCGCGATCCAGGAAGAAAGATCCTGTTCGGAGAAACTGATAAGGCCGCATCCGGTGTAGAGCCAGATATGATGATCGCGGTCACGACGCATCCAATGTACGTTTTGGCAGGGCAGCCCATTCTTCCTGCCCAGGATGGATATCTTGTGATTTTGCAGGTGGACCAAGCCGGATTTTGAAGCTATCCAAAGACCACCGTCGTCGTCGACTTCGTCGATTCGAACGGCGCCGCGGCCCAGTCCTTCCGCTGCACCATAGTGTTCCAGAATCTTTCCTCTTTTGAAGAGAAAGAGCTTTCCATTATGTGTGCTGAACCAGACGCTGTCCCTCATCCGGTCAAAGGCCACCGATACGGGAAAGTCGCCCCTGTCAGGATCCTTGATGGCCTTTATCAGTTTCCCGTTCTTATGAAGATGCAGCAAACCTGACTGCTCGCTCACTGCCCAGAGGGTCCCATCGTTATCTTCCGTGACCGAGAATACATTCTTGTACCCCTCAAGCCAGAAGATGCCGGGAGTGCCAGAGGGCGCTCGCCCTGCATGTCCCTCTGCCATCTCACCGCGAATGTGTGTCGTCAGAATCAGCCCTGCAGTGCGAGTTTCTCCCATTGCAAGCCCGGCATCGCCCTGGATTTGGCCTCCCGGACGACGGATGTGGCCGCGAACAATCTCATTGAACCCGTCGGATGTTCCCACCCATGTTCTCCCGCGCCGGTCAGTGAGAACTGAGAAAATTGAATCAGCTGACAACCCCTCGCTGCGGGTCAGCCTTGGCACCGCGGGCCGGGTGAACTCGTCAATGCTGTCAGGTGACGTCACCCACACGTTTCCCTCTCGGTCTTGAAAGATCGACTCCGCGGTATCTGAGGAGAGACCATCGACAGAGGTGAAATGATCCAGGCGGCCTTCATGGAAGTGAACGATTCCTTGTCCAAAGGTCCCAATCCAGAGCCCACCATCCCTGTCCCGCATCATAGTTCGCACATTGAGTGGAGACGATTGCAGCTTTCCAAAGTAATCCTCAACAGTCCCTTGGGCTGTGAGCTTCATAACTCTGCCTCTCTCTGCAAACAACAGTTCCCCTGCGGCATCCTCGCAGAATACAGGCGTTGGCACTGTCTTATTCAGGACCAGTTTCGGAAGGCCGGGAAGAAGCTGCCATATCCCTTTTTTGCTGTCTGCCCACAATCTTCCTTCCTTATCCGCAAGAAAGGGAGTAAGGCCTAATCCGGCAAATTCGGGGAGCCTATGAGCGATTACTTCTCCGTGATCGATTGAAAATAGCGAAAAGCCGGTCGGCGTGGGGCTATTTTCCGCGCCCACCCAGATCACGCCGTCTCTATCTTCCGCCAGCCGCACCCTCCTGAGCGCATTCAACGCGCGATAGCGATGCCAGGTCCCGTCTGGCCTGAGCTGTGCGACTCCGTCACCGCCAATCCAAAGACTTCCATCCCGGGACGCCAGCAGTTGAGTGGGAGGGCTGCCGGGCAATTGGCCGCCGTTCGGCGGTTTCCAGTCTACAAACCGCACGCCGTCGAAGCGAAATACTCCGGTGGGACTCAGGAACCAGAGATATCCATCAGCCGTCTGCGCGATTGCGTTGTTGCTGATCCCGACGCCGCGGAAATATCCCTGTTGCGCCGTCCACGAAGTGTGCAGATACTGCGATACATCGAGCGACCGCATTTGTGATAAGGCTTTCGGAGCTTCATAGCAAACCAGGAGAAGCAAGCACAGGAGTATCTTTGCGATTCTCCGGGCGAGTCTCGCACCGCTCAGCCCTGCGAGGTTAGGGCATCGGAAACCAACAATCACAAAGGCGAAGTTCCCCATCGTCATCCACGGGTCCTGATGGGTCAAGGTCAGTTTCCTCATTTTAAGGCAGGATTTCAGATCTGAATCGGTTCTGATGAATCGTTCGATATCGAGGGCAGGGCAGTTCTCCAGCCCTTCCGAGTGAGTAGATACTCTGGTCGTCACAAGGCCGAGCCGAATACCAGCAATTCACATTTCTACGCATTCTGTATCTCTGCAACGGACAGGCTATGCGCGCTCGCTGCCAGTTCCGGCGGCAATCACTATTCAATAGCGAATTTTGCATTCGCTTCAATTCCAAAGAGTGATTTCGCGCTGTCTCGAAGAACGGATCTTTCCTTAATCAGCTTGCGCAACTCCTTTGAAGCAGCGATACATCTGGCGTTGATGTAAAGCCTCATTCGCTTCCTGTCTACCTACGGGATAAAGGAAGTCCCTTGTTTCATCTCATCCCGCAATGAAGTGTCGAATATCGCGGTCAGGAGGCTTGATCGAAGTTCGTGATGAATGTTGCCTGGCGCACGGCAATCAAAACTCTTCGTCCATAGGATCATGCCGGAAAGAGTGAGCAGTTGAATCTGCGCGATTATGTCATTGCCAAAGTGGATGACCTTGCCGTCAACCACAAACTCAACGCCAGAGCTTTGCCAGAGGCGGAGTTGCTCGAAGGGATCGCATTCGCCTCCGGGCGAAGTTGCAAATAGTTTGATTCGAGTGTGCCGCGACAAGTGCTCGGTCAACTCAATTTCTAGATCGCAGGTTTTACGCAGTGCCAACTCGTTCAGAGACTTTGTACGAAAGGGGAAGATCGCCAGATGGTGCGTATTCCCCGGTGATCTAGAAAGATCGTAGAGGGTTGAGTCGGAGAGTTGAGCCTGTATGTGACGTCGCTCGATGACGGGTACATAGGAGCCGACCGCAAGATGAATCTTGACGGTGCCTATCGCCGGAGCGCTGGCGTAGTATTCGCGTAACTTTGCGCGTAATCTGCGCGCTTCCGTACGCACGATCGAGTCGAGGTTGGGATCATAAGAAGATGGCCGGTCGTAGACCTCCGTTCCGACGATATATTCCTTGAAGACTTCAGCTTTGCCTGCCAAGAGGTAATCGACAGCAGTTCGTAAGAATCGGCAGAGTTTACCTGATTTTATAAAGAACCGGCTCTGAAGCACTCGCTCCAGCTCTTCGCGCACATCGGCGTCGCTCCACTCTGGCTGTGCGAGGAAGGGAAGGACTTTTCTCGGGTTTTCTGAAAGGTTCGACGGAATCATGGATACGCCCATCCTGGTGTGACGAGATCTCGTGTGTACGGAGCCTGTTTGTTAGGTCTGTTGGAAGACGCTGCGGTTGCGTATTCGTCCAGCAGTATGTCTGAAATCTTGAAAAGAGTGCCGGAAGAGGTTTTAGGACCGTCGCAACTGAATTGTCTGCTGAAACCCAAAGTCCTCCAACGCCCAGGTGGGCTTAATTCTGCTAGCCCATTTAGGGGATAGGGCACAATATGAGCATGGATACAGCCGGGACGCCGCGCCGCATTCGCGTGTTGATTGTGGATGACCATCCGATGGTCAGGGATGGCGTTTCCGCGTCGATTCGAGGGCAGTCAGACATGGAGCTGTGCGGAGAGGCGGAAACGGCGGAAGCCGCGATAGAGCTCTTCAAGGAACTCAAGCCGGACATCACCCTGATGGATTTGCGCCTGCCCGGTGCTTCGGGCGTGGAGGCGATTGCGCAGATCCGAAGTCATTTTCCAGCGGCTCGAATCATTGTGCTCACGACTTATCAGGGGGATGTTCAGGCCCTTCGAGCACTGAGGGCCGGAGCTTCCGGCTATCTGCTCAAGACCTCCATGAGACGGGATCTTCTGGACACGATCCGCTCTGTTCATAGTGGGCGCAAAGTGATTCCTCCTGAAATTGCAACGGCGATGGCGATCTATGTGTCGAACGATGAACTGTCGAAACGAGAACTGGAGATTCTTCGGCAGGTGGCTGCCGGCCTTCCCAACAAACTGATTGCGGAGCGGCTGTCCATCAGCCCCGACACTGTAAAGTCTCATATTGCAAATATCCTTTCAAAGCTTGGTGCGAATGACCGCACGCATGCGGTTACGCTGGCGGTGAGACGGGGATACTTCGATCTGGATGCATGAGAGGGAAAGACAGCACTGTGAAACCAGGCGATCCGGCACGATGAACCGGATGCTCCTTATCTTCCTCGTCCTGCTTATGTGGGGAGCAGTGCCCGGGTTGCTGGCGCTGAATCCAGGCACCATGCTTTCGCAGTATGCGCACGCCGCGTGGCGTCTGCAGGGCGGCCTGCTGGATTCGCCCCCCTCCGCCATTGCGCAGACGCGAGACGGATATATCTGGATTGGCAGCAGGTCCGGGCTGCTGCGTTTTGACGGGGTTAGCTTTCATCATTGGCAATCTCCCGCGGGCCAGGTGAAGCTGCGCGACCCGGTCGTGAGCCTGCTTGGCGCACAGGATGACAGTCTCTGGATCGGAACGGTACATGGCTTATTCCACTGGAAGGAGCATCGTCTGATTGCCTTTCCCCGCTATGTCAGTCGCATTGACGCAATTGCCGAGGGCAGTAATGGGACCATCTGGCTTGCGCGGTCCCGCCTGGGGATGGACCGGCGCGGCCCGTTATGCCGAGTATCCGGTGAGAAGGTCCACTGCTTTGGCGTTGCCGACGGAGTTCCCTTTGACGGGGGCAGCGCGCTTGCTGTCGATGCGGCGGGGGCAGTGTGGATGGGAGGAGTTGCCTCTATTTTGCGCTATTCCTCGGATGGGCATGTCTCTGTTTACCCGATGAAGAGCAGCATATTGAAAGGGCTTCCATCCGCAGTGAGCTGTTTGAGCGCTGACCCTTCCGGGGGCGTGTGGGTCGGGATTGCGTATGCGGGGCCGGGTCTGGGGCTTGAGTATTTTGAAAATGGACGGTACTCCTCTACGCATGTCCCGGCATTCGCTTCCAGCAGACTGAGAGTCACCACCACTTACCGGGACCGCTCGGGCTCTCTGTGGGTTGGTACCTCGAATGACGGGTTATACCGGATTGAGGGCCATAGCATTCAGCATTACAGCAGTCTCGATGGTCTTTCGAGCAACGATGTCCATCAGTTTATGGAGGATGCCGAAGGCGATCTATGGGTCATTACCTCCAATGGCATTGACCGGTTCCGCGATCTGGCCGTCACAACTTATTCCCTCGCCCAGCATTTGAGCAGCAACGAAATCGACTCTGTTTTCACGAGCCGCGACGGAAGCGTCTGGAGCCTTTCTGATGGAGGGATCAATGTCCTCAAGCGAGGTGTGGTCACCGCCGTCCGCTTGCGCCGGCAGATCACCGGGAAGCAGCTTGAAGCGAGCCTCGAAGACAGAGAAGGCCGTGTCTGGATTGCAATGGACAAGGGACTGTATCTCTACTCGCAGGGGAGGTTTCTGCCTGTGACGAGAAGGTCCGGCAAGCCCATTGGTCCCGTGTTATCCATGGCGCAAGACCCGGCTGGCTTGATCTGGTGTGTTTCCCTCGGGCACGGAGATAACAAGCTCTTTCACTTCGATCCGGCGACACGCATAGCAGAGCCGGCCGGCGTTCAGCAGGCCTACTTATTCCGGGTGATTCCAGACATTCACCAGGGGGTATGGACGCTTTCCATTCAGGGAGAAGTGGCACACCTCGTCCACGGCAAGAACGCAGACATTCTCGAGTACAAGCTGCGGCCGCCCGGCAAGCAGGTCAGTACGATTCTGCAAGGAACGGGCGGCACGCTCTATATATGGTCCACCAGCGGTTTGACTCTCGTAAGAGGGAGCAGGCACCGGTTCCTGCCTGGAATCTCCGGTGATGCCTGCCTCCATACGTACTCCGACATCTTTGATCGCGGCGGCAATATGTGGGTCGCCAGCCGATGCGGCATCACCCGTTATGCTGCCAGGGATGTGAAGGAGTGGTGGCGTGCCTCAAAACTTACGTTTCATCACCCTCTGCGGCTCGGGCCCAGCGACGGTGTGGCTGTGTCGGGGCCGGTGTTCACTCCGGCCGTTTCGCGGTCGGCCGATGGCCGGCTGTGGTTCGCGACCGATAACGGGCTTCAGACCCTGGACCCCGCAGATCTTTCTCTCAATGCGAATCCTCCTCCGGTTTTCGTGGAGAGGCTGCTTGCGGACCATCACGTGTACCCTCTCGCGAACCTTGTGCGTCTGCCGGCCAGGTCCCGTGATTTGGAGATTGACTACACGGCTTTGAGTTTTCCTTCTCCGAGAAAGGTTTTCTTCCGCTACCGGCTTCGTGGGTATGACGACGGCTGGCAAAATGCCGGAACCCGCCGTCAGGCGTTCTATACCAATCTGGAGCCGGGAAAATATTCGTTTCAGGTCATCGCCTGCAACAATAGCGGAGTCTGGAACCAGCAGGGGGCTGCGCTGAACTTCATCGTGATGCCGGCATGGTACCAGATGCCGTGGTTCAGATTTCTCGCTGTTCTCGCAATCCTTGGCATTCTGACCGCGCTTTATCTCAGGCGTGTCAGCCTGATCGAGAGAGAGATGACCCTTCGCTTCAGCGAGCGCATGACCGAGCGCATGCGCATTGCGAGAGAGCTTCATGACACGCTGCTGCAGGCCATGCAGGGGCTCGTGCTGAGCATATCGAGTTTTTCGAGTCAGGCCGTCGTCTCCTCTGAGGTCAGGGAAGAATTGGAACGCTCGCTCGACCATGCTGACCGGCTGCTGGTTTCAGGCAGGAATCGAATCCGGGATCTGCGTGGGGAAGGCGGCGAATCAGAAACCCTGCTTGCATCGCTGAGCACTCTCGTGTCTCAAATCTTTGGCAGCGCGAGTTCAAAAGTTAGATTTACATGCGAAGGCATTGCCAGGCCGATCCATGCGTTTGCCCGCGAAGAAGTATTGATGATTGCGTCTGAAGCTCTCTCCAATGCCTGCTTCCACTCGGATGCGGATGAGGTGCAGGTGCAAGTGAGCTATCACGACAATGCGTTCCGGATCGCTATTCGAGACAACGGAAACGGGTTTGATGCCGGAGCCTCTCCTGAAGGGCATTTCGGAATCAGGGGCATGCGGGAGCGGGCAGCGGACATTGGAGCACATCTTGAAGTGCAGAGCGCCCCAGGGCATGGGACGGAGGTGTGCGTAACCGTCGCTGCCGAGCGCGCCTATGAGCAGCCATCGGGATGGCTGCGAAGAAGGTTTCGCCGTCTGAGACATTAAAGAGCAAGGGGCAGCACTCCCTAGTTCTGCGCGATGTCATCACGCAGCCGCTCTCCTCACCGTTAGCTATCCTTTGCTTACCTTATTCTCTCTCGCCCTGTCTGCTCTTATCAGACTGGTTAGGAGTGGCCTGCTTCTCAAGCTCGCTACGCCTTTCAAATTCTGTATCAGATCGGGGAGTTCCGATGAGTTACGACAGCGTCAATCCATATACGGGCGAACTAATGAAGCATTTTGACGAGCACAGCGACGAGGCGATGGAAGACGCGCTCTCACGCGCGGATGCCTGCTTCCGCTCATTTGGAACTGTGGAAGCGCGGGCGGAAGTGTTGAGAAAAGCCGCAGCTCTGATGCGTGAGCGTCGCGAAGATCTTGCAAGGATGATCACGCTTGAGATGGGAAAGCTCATTCGGGAGAGCCGGGATGAAGTCGAGCTGAGTGCGTCTATTCTGGATTACTACGCGGAAAAAGCGCCGAAGCTTCTCGCCCGGCGTCCGCTGGAGGAATCAACGGTGGGCGAGGCATGGCTTGAGCTTGAGCCCATCGGTGTGTTGATCGGCGTCGAGCCGTGGAATTATCCCTTTTATCAGTTGGTACGCTTTGTCGGGCCGAATATCGCGGCCGGCAACACCATTCTGATGAAGCACGCGCCGGGCGTGCCGCAGTGTGCGGTTGCGTTCGAAAAAGTGATGCAGGATGCGGGCGCTCCCGATGGAGCTTATATCAATCTCTTTCTCAGCAACGATCAGGTGAGCCGTCTGATCGCCGATCCGCGCATTCAAGGTGTAGCGCTGACTGGGTCAGAGCGGGCCGGTGAATCTCTCGCGGCACAGGCGGGCAAGGCACTCAAGAAATCCACGATGGAGCTGGGAGGCAACGATGCCTTCATCGTCATGGAAGATTTTGATCCCAGGCTTGCGGCCAGAATGGCTGCGCAGGGCCGCATGGGAAACTGCGGCCAGGTCTGTGTAGGCTCCAAGCGGTTCATCGTCGTCGATAAGATCGCAGATGAATTTCTGGCCGAGCTGATGCGGCTCATGGCGCAATATATTCCGGGCAATCCGATGGATGAATCGACTACGCTGGGACCGCTCTCTTCCAGTTTGGCGCTGGACCGGCTGGTGGAGCAACTTGATATAGCCCTGCGTCATGGGGCGACATTGCTCATGGGAGGCTCTCGCCCTGCCGGCCCGGGAGCCTTTCTTTCGCCAACGATCCTGACGGATATTGACCGCTCCAATCCGGCCTACTCGCAGGAGTTCTTTGGCCCTGTCGCGATGTTCTTTCGTGCAAAGGATGAAGACGAGGCCATGAAAATCGCAAATGATTCTCCCTTTGGACTGGGCGGAGCGATCTGCACCTCTGATCCGCGGCGGGCGCGCCGCCTGGCCTCCAGGCTTCAGTCGGGTATGGTCTTCATCAACTATCCCGCCCTCACCGCTCCTGAACTGCCCTTTGGAGGCATCAAGCGTTCTGGATACGGTCGTGAACTCTCCGGCCTTGGAATAGAGGAGTTTGTGAACAAGAAGATGGTGTGTATGGTCGATCCCGCAAAGGTACGACACTCGGTTTCGTGAGGAAGCTTTTCCGCGGCGTCTCACCCGGTTGCACGCAAACGCGAACTCCGCACCGCTGAAGACACAAAGCGGCCGCACGGAACGGTGAGAGCCATTTCCCCGATGGCTCTCACCTTCGCGGCGCGCTCATGCGAGTGACAAAAGAATCTTTCCCTTGGAACGGCGGCTTTCCAGCAACTCATAAGCCGCGGCGGCTTCTTCGAGTGGAAACACCGTATCGACATGAACGTTTAGAACACGATTCTGGTACATCGCGAAAATTGCATCCGTCCGCTCTACGTACTTGCTGTGGGGCCGAATGTAGTCGAACGACATGGGACGCGTGATGAAGAGCGAGCCCATCGCGCTGAGACGGCTGAGATCAAATGGAGGAACCGGCCCACTGGATGCGCCATAAAGCGCAAGCATCCCCAGCGGCCTGAGTGATCTTAGCGATCCTTCAAAAGTGGTCTTGCCCACGCCGTCATATACGACGTCCACACCAACGCCATCCGTCAAGTTCCGAGCCGCTGCATCAAAGTCCACATCATGGTAAAGGATGACCTCGCTGGCGCCTGCGTCCTTTGCAATGCTGGCTTTTTCCTCTGACGAAACTGTGGCGAGGACTCTGGCGCCCGCTCTCTTCGCCATCTGTGTCAGCAGGTGGCCTACACCGCCGGCGGCTGCGTGAACGAGAGCGGTATGGCCTTCCTGCAGCGGAAAAGTTGAGTGTGCAAGATAGTGGGCGGTGATGCCCTGCATCATGAGGGCTGCAGCGACTGACAGCGGAATCCCGGCGGATATTTTGATGACCATGCTGGCATCGACGGCCGCGTACTCGGCGCAGCTTCCTAACGGCCCGTACCAGGCAACGGGGTCTCCTTCTGAAAATCCAACAACACCTTCGCCCACACCTGCGATGTAACCAGAGCCTTCCGCGCCCGGGACAAATGGGAGGTCAGTCTTATATTTTCCCTCGCGGTAGTACACGTCGATGAAGTTCACTCCAGAAAAGCAAACGCGTATGAGCACCTGGCCCGTGCGAAGTGTGGGCATGGCTACATCGCGTACGTTGAGGACCTCGCGTCCTCCAAGAGCTGTGATCTGCACTGCTTTCAACTTTCACCTCCATCTCAATCAGTCATCTATTCGCGCCGTGAGGCATAAGCATCGCGCGGCGGCCGGCTTCGGTGCAGAGAGGGCACTCGCTGTTTGTCATGCGCGGGCTGCAGCTCTGGACCTCGCAAACAGGAAAGCCATCCCTGACACCGCAAAGGCGGCGCGGCGGCATCGAGATGGCTTCCACCAAAGAAAGGGGCTTTTATGCTTTCACCGAAGGCGGGATGAGCGGTTTCAGCTCCTGTTTGATCGGAACAGCAATCAAGGTTGGCCCCTCAGCTGCGAGCGCCTGCCGGAAGGCAGCCTGAATTTGTTCCTTCGTATCGGCCTTGATTCCCCTGACTCCGTACCCTTGGGCCAGTGAAACGATGTCAAGATAGGGCAGATCAAGGGCGGGAACATTGGGCGTCCTTTCAAGAACCGCAAACTCTTTGAGAATTGCGTATTCTCGATTGCACGGCACGATGTAGATGATCTTCAGATTGTGTTGTGCCGCCGACGCCAGGCTTTGCACCGAGTATTGCAGGGAACCATCACCAATGAGCATGACAACGGGCAGGCCTGTTCCCAGCTTCTTTTGAGCCAGCGCTACACCCACCGAAGACGGAGCATTGTGACCAAGTCCTCCGCTCGCATAAGTGAAATAGCGCATAGGCTTCAGCGCTGGCCAGTAGTCACGAAACTGCATGAAGTTCGACGGTGACTCCTCCACAACAATTGCGTCTTCAGGACGAACCTCGCCCAGCGCCGCATACAGTTCCTCTGCCGTGAGCGGCATCCCGGTGCTGGAGGCAGGCGGCGTCTTCTTTTCCCTTCGCGCGGGAAGAGGAAGCGATGAGCGGTCCTCGACCAGATCGTGTAGTGCCAGCAGTGCGAGCTTAGCGTCTGACAAGAGACTGTCGCCGATGAGCGCGCTGCCAGCATCTGTAGGATCGTTCGTGATCTGGAGCAACTCCGCTCCCGCCGGTACAACCGGGCCAGGAACATAGGGATAATAGCGGAAGACCGGGGCGCCGATGACCACGATCAGGTCATAGCCCGCGAGGATCGTGCTGATCGGCCCCATTGCCTGTGGCAACTGCATTTGAAATAGCGGATGCGTCTCGGAAATGGACATGCGTTCCGAGGCGGGTGCCCGAAAGACCGGAGCGCGAAGTTTTTCTGCGAGCGCGATGCCGGCCTCCCAGCCGCCGGCCTTCTCGATCTCAGGCCCATAGATCAGGGCGGGCTTCTTCGCACCGGAAATGCGGCTTGCAAACTCGCGAATACGGTCCGGATCGGGAGCGACGCGGCTGCTGACCGTGCGAACATCCGCGATCCCGAGTGCGGGCTGATCCCAGTCGTCAAGAGGAATGGAGAGAAAAACGGGTCCCGCGGGCGGTTGCAGTGCGAGCGCGTAGGCTCTCATGATCGCGCGCGGAACATCCTGCGCACGCTTCGGCTCGTAGGCCCATTTCACATAGGGCCGCGGTAGCATGGTCTCGTCACGGTTCGTCAAAAGAGGATCGCAGATGATCATCTCTCTGGTCTGCTGGCCAGCCGTAATAATGAGAGGAGTTTTATTCTGAAACGCCGTCATGATGGAACCCATGCCGTTTCCTGTTCCGGCATTGGTGTGAAGATTGACCAGTGCGGGGCTGCCCGTGGCTTGCGCAAATCCGTCTGCCATGGCTACTGCTGAGGCTTCTTGCAGGGCGAGGATATAGTCGAAATCCGAAGGGAAGTTCTTGAGGAAGGGCTGTTCGGTGGAACCAGGGTTGCCGAATACAGTCGTCAGCCCCAGTTTCCGTAATAGATCGTAGGTTGCTTCCCACACTGTGAATGCATTTCCTGCTGACATATCTTTTCCTCTCGGTGCCGACGCTCGGGTTTTTGCAACGAGTGGCACGATGTTCCGATCAAATACGCGTTCACGCACCGTGTGCAGGGATGTGAAGTGATCTCACGGTGAGTCTCAAGCAGCAGCCGTGCATGTGCTGGCGTCTCCTGGCTGCATGGCAATGCGCGACAGCATGACGCTGCGGAACAGCCTTGAACCCCTCCTCCGCTTGTCAGACCGCAGCACCGTCCAGCCGGTTAGCTCACCGTGAAGACACCCCTGAGAACCTTCAAACCTCCGCCCAACTCATGCGAGCATGCCCAAGGTGAGCAGTCTGGGGTTTCAATCATGATCGGTTCGATAAGCAATATTTCTTCACGCCGGCTTAGCCTGGCCCGGCGTTATCAGCGCGTCCATCGTTCGAAGCGCAGGACGACGCTTGGCGCTATGCCCGTTCCGGATCTTTTCTGCAGATACGTCGCGGCTGGGTTTCTTCTGGCATTTAGCCTGCTAGCACTTGGGACACAGGCAAAGGGACAGGCTCTGACGATGGACGGAGGTTCTGGGGTCTTTTTCCAGCCGTGGGCCAATGTTGTGCCCGCGAAGCCCGGCCACTTCAATGGCCCGACGCTCAGTTATCACGCCGTTACAGCCGGGCCTGTTGCCGGAGACTACTTCAATGTCTCGGTCGAAGAAGGATTTGGAAACTGGCTGGAGTTTGGCTACACCCGCAATAATCACTCCGACGGCGGAGACCCGTCATTGAGCCCATTGTTTAACTATGCGGGGATGAACATATTTAATGCGAAAGCCAAGGTGATTCCGCAGGGTGGATTTCATCATCGTTGGCTTCCAGCTTTTGCGCTTGGAGGGGTGCTGCGCACCAACGTGCCTTACGTGAGTCAAAGCTTTGCGCACAAGAATGCCACCAACGGCGACATTTATGGAACGGCAACCGAGTTACTGGTCATCGATAAAAAGCTACCTGTTCTGATGAACGCCGGAGTCCGCGGAACGAATGGCGAAGTGTACGGCTATGGCGGCAATGCAGATCAATGGCAAGCGCTTGCTTTCGGTGCTCTGGCATTTCCTGTTCCTGTGAAGCATGTCCTGATCGCTCCCACGGTAGAGGTGGATCAGGAACCGCATCATCTCGCTTATGTGCCTTATGTGAGTATTCCCACCACGCTGATTTATGCGGTCAGAATCTCCGGGTATCCGAGTCAGCGATGGGCCATCGACATCGGAACGGGCCACGTCGCCGGCAATGCCGGCCCCGGAGTCAATCTCAAGGCAAACAATGCTCTCGCGATTGCGTTGGACTATCGCTTCTAAAGGAAGACTCCCATGAAACGAAGCTTCGTGCCAGGCATTATTGATGTGACTCGGGTGAGCGATGCCGACGAGATTCGCAAGCTCGTCGAGGATCAACGCCTGGATCGGAAGTTCGACTCTCGATGGCCTCTTCTGAACGCAGTATTCTTGCGTCGAGTTCTGCAAGCGCTCAGTTTTGGGGGACATCGGTTCCCGACACTTCGCGCAAGAGAGGACGATGAAAGGGCAGGGAACCAGAGTGCGCTATGGAACCAGTTGAATCGTCGCGCTGCCGCACTGAACGCGGCGAATCCTGATGTGGGGAGTCTGGCGCAATGGGTTGTGGGCTCGGGAAGTGACGAAGAGTTGGGCATCCTCACGCAGCAGGCCATCGGCAGGCTTTTCGTGGAGACATACACTTCTGATTCCGAAAGCTGGAAGGCCGCCAGGCTATTGGCTTCTGCTCCCCAGGCAAAAGGGCTCTCCAAATTCTCCCCGCGCTTCCGCCGGAAGGTAGTACGTGCGAAAGAATTGCTCGCCGCGAAGGTCAACGGTGATCTTGCCGGGGTACATGGCACGGGCGTGGCAATCCACAACGTCGTCAAGGGATTTCATCGCATGCGCCAGCTCTATCGCGACATCACGGTCCGTAAGCAGGCTTCTGCTGACGCGATCGTCGCAGAGTGCCTGTCTGCTCCGGCCATGGTTCTGCGGCAGGCGACAGAGAATGGATCGGCCCCCGGTTGCCCTTATAGGAAAGGCGCAATCTTTCTTTTGGAACTCGCGGCCGCGCAAACCAAAGCGAATGCAATGGACATGGTTTTTCTGGAGCGGGCATGGAGCCGCTGTCCGGCAGATCGTTGGGTTCCGGCACTCTTTCAGTCCGTTTGGAAGAGTGCAAATATTGGAAATCCTTAGCCTGGAGCCGCACGATGACCGGGAAAGCACTGCTGGCCTTTACCTTCGCGCATGTTGTTCTTAGTCTGGCTGGAATTGCAGCCGGCTTCATTTCCATTCTTGGTTTCCTGATGGGGCGGCACTTCCGCTTCTGGAGCAGCATCTTTCTGTGTGCGACTGCTGCAACCTGTGTGACCGGATTTCTATTCCCATTTCATGGCATCACCCCCGGCATCATTGTGGGCATAATCAGCCTGGCCGTGCTGGCGGTGGCTCTCCTGGCGCAAACGAATCACAATTCAGCGGCTTATATCTCTGCTGTCTGCATGGCAGAAGCTCTCAATGGACTCGTTCTGATCACACAGTTATTCGCAAAGGTGCCTTGTCTGCATCATTACGCGCCGACGGGAAGAGAACCGATAGCCGCTGCTTGTCAACTTATAGTTTTCCTCTTGCTTGCCACGCTGGCATGGGTGGGCGTTGTGAGAGCAAAGCCTCATTGAGGCAGCATTTGCTTCTGGCGAATAGATGCATGGGAGGCGATCGTGAATCCACTCTAGAAGCGGTCTCATAAATATCTGAGCATCATGTGGAGGCATGCGAGTTGAGCCATTCCGAGGTAATTTTCGATGTGGTACTCCCATCGGTTTACGAGCCTTCGGAAGTTGTGCATCCATGCGAAGAGCCTTTCGACCTTCCATCGCTTCCTGTAGCGGCGCAAGGGGCGGCCATCCTGTGTTTTGGAGCGGTTGCGACGGTTCGGTGCAATCATTTCGATTCCATAGTCTTCGGCCAGTTTTCTGTCCAGTCCGTCCGAGTCATAGGCCTTGTCGCCGATCAACCTGGCGGGAAGTTCGTCGAGGAAGCTGGCGGCAAGGGCATCTTCGACGAGATGGCACTCTGCCGGCGAAGCGCTTTCCACAGTAACGGCGAGTGGAAGACTGTTATCAGCGGCGATAGCGACGATCTTCGTGCCCTTCCCGCGGCGGGTCGGGCCGATGGCGAAGCCCCTTTTTTGGCGCTCGCGAAGGTTGCATCCACGAACGCTTCCTCCAGGTTGAGCTTGCCCTGCTCGTGCAGCAATCGCGCCAGCAGCCTCAGCGCTTCCACCAGCTTGCCATCGCGGATCCACTGCTGGAAACGGCGGTGGCAGGTTTGGTATGGCGGATACTTCTCCGGCAACTCACGCCACTGCGCCCCGGTTCCCAAGACCCACAACACACCATTCAGCACGGCCCGCGTGTCGTGCCAGGGACGGCCCCGCCGCACACCTGCCGAAGCAGGCCGCAACACCGGCTCTACCAACAACCACTGTTCTTCGGTTAACTCCCAGCGTCCTGCCATCCAAGCCGCGCGGAGACATCAGAGCAATTCCAGAATGCAACAAATCTCAACCCAAGGGAATTATGAGACTGATTCTAGAGAGATTAAGCAGGCAATGTAATGCAGATAGGTTGAGGCAATCAATGATGAAGAGTGGTCCGGTGGTGGTGATTGTCGGTGGCGGGTTCGGCGGGCTTGCGGCAGCGAAAGCGCTGAAGGATGCGCCCGTGCAAGTGGTTCTTGTGGATCGTTCCAATCATCATCTCTTTCAACCTCTGCTGTATCAGGTGGCGACGGCTGTGCTTGCTCCAGGACAGATCGCCACACCGATTCGAAGCGTGCTGCACGATCAGAAGAATGCTACGGTCATTCTAGGAAATGTAGTAGGGATTGATACCGAAGCGAAGGCAGTTCTCGCCGATATCAATGACAGCAAGAGCGTCCCCATACGTTATGACTTTCTCGTGCTTGCAACAGGCGCTCGCGACGCTTACTTCGGGCATTGTGATTTTGAGCGCTACACGTTCGGGTTGAAAACTCTGGCCGATGCCGTTGCGCTGCGCAACAGAATTCTCAGCGTCTTTGAAATGGCTGAGTTTGCGGAGGATCTGGAACAGAGACAGTCTCTGCTTACCTTTGTGCTTGTGGGGGCCGGACCCACCGGTGTGGAGATGGCCAGCGCTATCGCAGTGCTCATCCAGAGCACGTTAAAAAGCGACTTCCGCCGCATGGACCCGGCCATGGCAAGAATCATTCTGGTGGAGAGGTCGGATCGCGTTCTCGACAATTTTGATCCCAGGCTTTCCATGGCAGCGCAGAGGCGTCTGCAAAGTCTGGGAGTGGAACTGATGCTCGGGCAAACAGTGGAAGAGATCGATGATACCGGGGTCACCATCCATGGGCAGCACATCGCCGCGAGAACTGTGATTTGGGCCGCGGGTGTGGCGCCATCCCCCGCTGGTGATTGGTTGAAGGCCGAAACGGACAAGTCCGGCAGGGTCCTCGTACATCGAGATCTCTCCGTCCCGAACCTTCCCGAGGTCTTTGTGGTGGGGGACACGGCTCACTTTGAGCAGAATGGCCATCCGTTACCGGGCGTGGCACAGGTCGCCATCCAGCAAGGGCAATACGCGGCGAGAGTGATAGCGGCGCGTGTCGAAGATGCTCCATTTGCGCCTATGTTCCGCTATCTTGACAAAGGCAATCTCGCTGTCGCGGGTAGGGGATTTGCGGTGCTGCAGTCGGACAAGATTAAACTGAGCGGCTTCTGGGCCTGGTGGATATGGGCTGCCGTGCATCTGCGATTCCTGGCTGGCAACAACCTGCGGCTGAGCGTCAGCGTGCAATGGATGTGGACCTTTCTCACCGCTCAACGTGGCTCACGGCTGATCGTCAGGCATCACGCCAAAGATTGACGCTCTCGCCGGGACTCCGCAGGTGGTCGCGTTCCACATGGGCAGTTTCATTGCGCGGGAAGAGATGCAGGACGCAAAGGCGTCGCTCTCCGCAACCTCACGGTGAGAACACTTTTGCTAGCTCTGCAAAAGAGGCTTAACTACATCTACACCCGTGTCGCGAGATTCCATATCCGCTGCCGATGGGCAGCAGAGAAAGGCTCAGGCGCCAGCATTCTGCATGAATCATGAGAATACAATCCGGCTGTCTTCCTCTGATTCCCTTAGCTCTGCCACGAACACACGATCGCAGTTCTCTTCGGAATCTGCTCCCTCGGGCGATGTTACAGAGGAGGTGTTGCTCTGCCGTGCGAGGCGCGGAGATGTGTCTTCGTTTGAGTCGTTAGTTCATCTGCATAGACAGCACATGCACCGCGCGGCGTTGCGTGTGACTGAGCATCACGAAGATGCCGAAGAGGCTGTGCAGGAATCGGTGTGGAGTGCGTATCAGAAGCTCAATCAATTCCATGGGGATGCACAGTTGCGCACCTGGCTGACACGCATCACGATCAATCACGCCCTGATGATTCTTCGCAAGCGCAAGACCGGGCGTGTTATCCCATTGGCGTTTGAGGCAGAGGATGGGGAGACCTTCTTTGACCCGGCAGACCTGCGTCCGAATCCCGAGCAGCACTGCTATCGGCGCGAAATGAGCGGCAAGCTACAGACGGCTCTTGAGAGGCTCTCACCGGCATTGCGCGCCGCATTTGAGCTGCGTCATGTGGACGAACTCACGTCATCGGAGGCGGCCCGGGCGCTGGGCATATCCGTGCCGGCATTCAAGAGCCGTCTGATGCGAGCGCGGCAAACCCTGCAACGCAGGCTCAGCTATGCTTTCGATCCGGCCTCGGAACGCTGCAAGAGCCGGTAAGGAAAGGTTTTACTCCCCGGATCAAATTTTGTGCCTGCCATAGAAATCTCCAATGGCTGCGGAGATAGCCGCCCGCAATTTCTCCTTGGTAAAGGGCGCTACGATCACGTCGAAGCCGCCCGCATCGAGCACCGACGTCCACATCTCGAAATCACTTCTGATCGCGTAGACAAGTACCGAAGGGCGCGGCTCCATAGCCTGCAGATATCCCCAGAGGTTCCACCATTGCTCGGGTGGAAGGCTGCCAGATGGAATCAGGGCCACAGCATAGAAACTTTCCGGCTTGCCGTGAACAATTTCTTCGACGGTGGCGCATTTCTTCAGTCCCGTTGGCACGGCTAGTTGCAGTTCTTCCATTAAGGTTTGCATTCCGGGCGGTACAAGAGCCAGCGTTGGAACGGCTGCACGGTTAGTCATAGTTAGGTCCCTTACTCGGTCAACAGGCATTCTGAGGATAGGGCGCACATTCGATAGATTGGAGTGAGATAACCGTGATCACACTCTGGAATCAGGTCGGTAGACTGCCCGTACAATGACATCACTACACCGCGTCTGAGGTTTCCTGAAATATTAAGATGACCCGCTTCGATCAAGACGGTGCCGTCCCCGGGCCAGAGGCTCTCCGCGCTCTGGAACGCGTACTCAAGAGCCGCGCATTTGCCAGTTCGAACCGGCTTTCCCAGTTCCTTCGCTACACCGTCGAGCAAACGGTCGAGGGGAACGCCGATGTGCTGAAGGAATACACCATTGGAACTCATGCCTACGGCCGCAGAAGCGACTTTGATCCCAGTCAGGACACGATTGTGCGAACGGAAGCTCGCCGTTTGCGCAAGAAGCTCAAGGAATACTACGAAGACGAAGGCAAGCTGGATGATGTCGTCATGTTCTTCCGCTCCGGTAGCTATGTCCCAATCATCCGATGGCGTCAAAGTGTGGAGGGTCTTGTTTCATCTTCTGCCGCCCCGAGGGAGTATTTGGCCAGTGACCTATGGGTGCAGGGGGACGGCGTCTGGGTGAGCGTGGCACCTCTCTCCGCGCCGGCTGAAGAACGGGAGGCTTCTTCCTTCGCCTTTGGATTGGCTGAGGAGATTCTGCATCGCATCAATGAGCTGCAAGGGGTCAGGGCAGTTGCCGCCCCTGGAGGAGTGACTGGTAACACCGGAAATCAGCATCCGCAGGCGCAGGTGATCATTAGTGGAACCGTGCGGCGGGAGCAGGATGTACTGCGGGTCATCATTCGTCTGACATCAGCAAGCGGTTTAATGCTATGGTCGCAGCGTTACGATGCGGTGATGGAACGCGGTGCTCTGCTGAAAATGCAGGAGGCAATTGCAGCGGCACTGCTGAGCCGCATCTCGCCGCGTGAAATGATCGTCCAGCAGTTTTCAGGGACTCCAACCGAAGCCCTGCTCAAGCTCTATACAGAAGTGCTGGCAGCAGAGGCATTGCTTGAAGAAAGCACTCTCACCTCCATCAGCAAAGCGCTGCATCTCTTTGAAAAGCTACAAAGCAAAGCACCGGGCTATACCCGCATTGACTGCGGCATTGTGCAATGCTGTGTGGGACTCGCCCAGCGGGGGATGCACACTGCCGAGAAACATGTGAGCCGTGCTGTTCTTGTCGCTCGCCAGGCAGTTCTTCAATCTCCTGAGCAGCCCGAAGCGCACTCCGTGTTAGGGCTTGCTCTCGCGCAGGAATGGAAGTGGGCGGCTGCGGAAGAGAGCTTCCGCACGGCCTTGCGGCTTGGGAATCAGCATTCCATACATCGGCAGTTCGGCATGTTTTTTACTCATGACGGGAAAACTGCACGAGGCGTGGGAGCATCTTCAGTCCGCTCAGAGAATAGACCCTTTTTCCATGCGGCAGAAGGTTTCCATGGGGCGTTTTTTCTACTGCAGCCGCTGGCATGCTGAGGCCAACAGCTACTACGGCGAGATGGCCCGCTATGGTGAGCTTTCCATTGAACCTGCCTATTTCCTTGCGTTGCAACATGTCCAGACCGGGAACACCGAGGAAGCCCTTACCATGGCGGATCGTTTTGTGAGCCAGTCGGGAGCGGCTCCAGCCTATCGGGCAGCTATTGCAGAGTTGTACGCCTTATGCCAGCAAGAGGAGCCGGCCAGACTGCTGATTGAGCAAGCCCGCCTGCTGGACTTGGCTGCGCATCTCAGTCATTTCCGCAGGGCTCGCCTGTCTCTCGCCATGCATCAGCCGGCGCAGGCATTGGATCTTCTGCAGTCCTCATTCCTTCAGCGGGAGCCGGAGCTGCCCTGGATTGTGGCTGACCCTCTCTTCGATGACATTCGTGACGATCCAGCGTTCAAGAGAATTCAAAGCGCCGTCTATCCCTTCTGACTCCGCGCATGGTGGCCTGCTCACCGTGAGATGACGGCCCCTCACTTTCTGTGCGGATGCCGGAAATGTTCCTATCGAGACGTTGAATCCTCCACCTCCGACCGGTTCAACACCTTGTTGGTATCCAAATTGTTTTCGTTTTCTGCTGCCGTCTCGTGGGCAGGAGGGAGTGCGTCTGGTGAAGAAGTGGTCTTTCGTCATCCCTGTGGCTGTGTTGGCCACTGCGGCATTTCTGATTCTCGCCATTCGAGGCCATTGGACCTCGTGGCAGAGCGACGCCGTGGTGCAAAAGACCGACGATGCTTACGTTACAGCCAATCAGATTCCACTGAGCACCCGCATCAGCGGAACGGTAAAGGCTGTTGACGTGCATGACTATCAAGGGGTGCGTGCGGGTGAGCCGCTGATCGTGCTCGACGATGCGGATTATCAGGCTGTGGTGAGTGAAGCGCAGGCTGCCATTGCCGCGGCGCAGGCCGAGCTTGCCGCGAATCAGGCCGCAAAGCACGCCGCGGATGCACAAGTGCAAAGCGCCGCATCCGGCATTGCGCAGGCGCAAGCCGCCGCGCGGGCCGCGCAGGATGCGATCGCCGCCGCACAAGCTCAGGCTGACGATGCCGCCAGCGAATACCGCCGTGTGCATGCGCTTTATGCAAATCAGGCCGCTACGCAAGAGCAGTATGATCATGCGCTCGCGGCGCGTGAGTCCACACAGGCCGCACTGCAGGCCAAACAGGCGCAAGCCGCGCAGGCACAGGCTGCTATCGCCAGCGGCGAGACTGCCCGGGCAGCGGCACTTGAACAGCGTGCCGGACTAAACGCTAAGGACCGCGCCCTCGAAGCGCAAATCGCAGCGAAAAAAGCCCAGCTTATCGTGGCGCAGGTCAATCTTAGTTACGCCACCATCAGCGCTCCTGCCTCGGGCCGCATCGGCAAGCTTCAGGTGCATCCTGGTCAATTGATCGGTGCGGGCGTCGAGGTTGTCGACTTCGTGCCGCACGATCCCTGGGTCGAGGCCAACTACCAGGAGACGCAGTTGCGGCGCATCCGTGTGAGCGATCGGGCTGATGTTCATATCGATGCATTTCCGGGGCGGACCTTTCACGGCCATGTGCAGGAGATTGCCCCGGCCAGTGGCGCGGCCACGGCCTTGCTGCCCCCTGACAATGCAACGGGCAATTTCACTAAGGTGGTACAGCGCATTCCGGTCAAGATTGTTCTTGATGATCTGCCGCCGGGCGACCTGCTGCGGCCGGGCCTTTCGGCCGAGGTTGCCATTCATACCAATGACGTGCAGCGGGCAGCGCAAACTGCTGCCACGAGCAACTAGCAAATCGCGATGGCCGCTAATCAAAGCAGCATGCCCGCAAAACAGATTCGTCCTGTTCTGGGTATCTTTGCCGTCCTGCTGGGTGCTTCGCTTGCGACATTCTTTGGCCGACTGCTGAGCGTGGGCACGGCCGATCTGCGCGGGCCGCTCGGACTCAGCGCAGATGCTTCTTCGTGGCTCGGCACGGCCTACAACATGGGCATGATGTTCATCGGTCCTTTCTCGGTTTATCTGGGCGGCGTTCTGGGGCCGCGCCGTGTTTTGCTCTGGTGCGCCTGTATCTTCACGCTGGCTACATTTTTCATGCCCTTTGCCGGTCACCTCTCATGGCTGATCACGTTGCTGGCTATCGCGGGCCTTACCGCCGGATCTTTCTATCCGCTGACGCTCTCATTCATCCTGCGCAATCTGCCGCAGAAATATATGCTCTACGGCATCGCGGCCTACGCCATCGACATCGTGGTCACCACGCACGTCGCGGATTCCTATGAGGCATGGGTCATGCGCGATCTTTCATGGTGCTGGCTCTTCTGGAGCATCACAGCCGCGACGCCCTTTATGGTGTGGCTGGTGCAGTCAGGCATTCCCACGCAGCCCATTCCTCGCTCCGCTCCTAGGCAGCCACGTATAAGCTGGCGCGGATTTCTCTATGCCAGTCTTGGGGCTGCTCTCGTCTTTGGCGCGCTGGATCAGGGTCAAAGGCTCGACTGGTGGCACTCCGGCACCTTTGCCGCCATGGCGTTGTCAGGATCGTTTCTGATTCTTGCTGCGGTCGTTCGTCACTTCTGCCAGCCACATCCACTCGTCAATTTTCCATTTCTGCGCCGGCGCAACACGCTGCTGCTCGGCTTGACGGTGATGGTGTTCCGCTTCGTGCTGCTTGCTTCCGTTGTGCTGGTTCCAGGCTATCTCAGCGCAATCAAGGGCTACCGGCCTGATCAGGTGGGCCCCGTGCTGCTCTGGCTTGCGATTCCTCAATTTCTCGCGGGTATCTTCGCGGTCTATCTGCTCGGCAAAGTGGATACCCGGCTGGTGCTGGCCGCTGGGTTCTCTCTTATCGCTCTCGGCTCCCTGATGGATTCGCACCTCACCACCGCATGGGCCGGCAATACCTTCACCGTGAGCCAACTTGTGCTTGCCATGGGCGAAGGTCTTGCGTTCAACAGCATGGTGGGCGCCATTATTCTTGACATTCTCAATTCAGGCTCGCTCAATAAGCCTGCTGATGTGCTCACCTTTGCCGGGTTCTTTCAAACCATCCGTCTCTTTGGCGGCGAGGTTGGCGCTACCTTCATCCGTCACTTTCTGCATGTCCGCGAGGTCTTTCATTACAACCTGCTGGCGTCGGGCGTACAGGGCGGCTCTGCTCCACTGCTCGCTCGCGAGCGTGCCCTGCTCCCGGTCATGCAAAGTCGCGCGCTCACACAGAATGCGCTCGCCGGACGCTCCGTGGAACTTCTCGTTGTCAGCGTGCGCCAGCAAGCGTTCACCTTATCGTTGGCTGACAGCTTCACCCTGATTGCCACGGTCGCCGCTGGCTGCCTGCTCATCGCCGCCAGTCTGCGCGCGCTCAAGCTCGGCTTTCCACAGATCATCGCGACGCCTGGTGCGGGCAAAAGCACTACATAAGGAGGCTTTGCATGCCGGAAAAGCAAGAATGGAAATGGAAGACTCTGCTGACTGTCGCCATGCTGGCCACAGCCAGCGTGTGGCCGGCTCCTGCTCAACAAGCGGAGCCACTCACGCGCGAGCCGCTCGTGCTGACGCTGCCTCAGGCGGTTCATCTGGCCATGGAGCACAGCCACCGTCTCGCGCTGGCGCGTTTGGCTGTCGAAGACAGCCGCGAAGAGAAGCGCATCGCGCGGTCGCACTTCTATCCCAGACTCAGTAACAGTTCGAGCGTATTGCACATCAGTGCGCTTCAGGGGGTTGTGATTCCTGCCGGTGCCTTGACGCGCGGCACATCTGGTGCCGCTGTACCGGCGGATACGGTCCGTATCGATCAGGGCGCAAGCACCACCTATACCAGCGGAACGGGGCTGGCTCAGCCCATGACTCAATTCTTCAGAATTCGCGCCGGAGTGAGAGCGGCCGATGCAGACCTTCACTCCGCGCAACTCACCGAGCAGGATGCGGAAGATAATATCTCTCTGGAAGTTCATCAGTTCTACTACAGCTATCTCATCGAAGAAGCCCGCGAACGTGCGGCCGAGGATGCCGTGCATGCGGCCAGCGTATCCGCGGAGGAAGCGCGGCAGTCCGTGCAACACGGCCACCTGCTTACGAACGCCCAACTCGGGACACAGGCCAGCTTGCTGGACAAGCAGCAAGCAGTACTAGTTTCGCGATTGCATTTGGACGATATTACCCTCAAGCTGGATGACTTGCTGGGCCTGCCACTGGGCACGAGCCTGACACTGAGTTCTGCTGATCTGGAAACGCCGTCGATACTGCCGTCGCGCAGCCAGGCGATGCAGATGGTCCTCGAAAAAAGCCCGGCGGTGCTGAAGGCGCGGCAAGAGCTAAAAAAAGCGCAGGCCGGTGTCGATGCGGCCCGGGATGCATACATTCCTGACATTACAGGGATTGCGCGTTACAGCTATCAGAGCGGGCTGCCCTTCTTCACGCACAATTTTGGCACCTTCGGCGCATCATTCAAGTTCACCCTATTTGACGGAGGGGCGCGAGAAGCCAGGCTTCACGATGCGCACGTCAAACTGTCCATGGCGCAAACACAATTGGCCCAGTTGCAAAACGATGTGCGCATTGAGATCGCCGCCGCCTACGACAAAGAGGAGCAACTGCAGCAATTGGTCCAGGTGGCATCCTTGGCGCTCAAGGCTCACGAAGAGACGATGCGCATTGAAAAGCAGCGCGTGCAGGTAAAAGCTTCACTGCCCTCCGCAGAGGTAACGGCTCAATCAGAAGTCGCCAGTGCAAAGGTGAATCTTCTGGGCGCGCGGCTGAATCTTTATCTTGCTCAAAACGATATCGGCCGTCTGCTGGGCATGAAGTTTCAGTAGGTACGCTTCTAATGGCGAGGCGTTTATCATGCCTGAGGTGCAGCACTCGGAATCTCAGCTTCGCCTGCTTAAATACAGACACAATCTGCTCCACTGAAAACTTCTTCTTCGGCATCTGACCTCCAAGTCCTTGTCAGGGCCTCGCCATGCCGAAAGACTTACCTCCATTTCCGACTCGATTTAGCCATGCTCATCACATTGGAAGGGCTTGCTGAGGCGCAGCGCCGAGATGCCGAAGCGGTTGAAGAGGGTGCAGAGCGCGTTGTGGCTGAAGGCGTCGGCGTTCCACTGGGGCATGACGATGATGGCCTGTCTGGGCTTGCCGGCCTGGCGCTCGGGCGGCGCGGGAAACCAGCGCGCGTTGACGAGATCGTTTTCAGGGTAGGGCGTGCGGACGGGCGAGGTGAAGCGCAGGAATTCGGCCGTGGGGAGCTGTCCGTCGCGGGCCTGCTGCTTGAGCTCGGCGTCTTTTGCGAGGGTCTCCGGGCGGACGTTGGTGGGGAAGAGCTCGGGGTGGCGGGACTCGAGGCGGTAGTCCGTGGGCGGGGCGTAGTCGAAGAAGGATGGCATGCGAAGCACGGCCTCGTTGAGGGCGAGCATGGCGGCTTCTTCGGCGGCGGGGTTGCCGGTGGCGGCGGCAGCCTGGGGGGCGATTCCGGCGGTTTCGAGGAAGTCGGCGAGCCAGTCAAAGCCCCATTCAAGATGACATGAGAAGCCGAAGCTTGGATTGCGGCGACACGGTGAGATTCTCGTCGCCAACGGTTACGAATCAAGGACTCGGATAATGGCTTCTTATGTCAGTGCCGCCGCAGGCGCCGCGTGAGCGGTCGGAGCGAAGCGCAGAGCCTTGACGGGTTCCGACCGGCTCTGCCATAACGCCGCATGAAGCGGGGGCACTTGAACGAAGAAGAAAATTGGGCTACTTCCTTATTGCTGAACGCTTATACGCACGTGGACGGAGACAAAACGTAAGCTGCAATTATCGCGCTGTTGCGCACAGGAGGTTCGGAATGAATAGAGTGATAGGGATTGACCTCGGAGACAAGAAGAGCCATTACTGCGTATTGGGTGAAGGCGGAGTTGTCGTCGAGGAAGGAACTGTTGTTAGTACGCCAGCCGCATTCAACGAGCACTTCGGGGTGCTGACATCATCTCTGATTGCCATGGAAGTGGGAGTTCATTCCCGCTGGGCCAGTCGTGTGTTGCGGGAACTCGGTCACGAGGTAGTCGTGGCAAATCCGGTGCGTCTGAGACTGATCCACAAGAGCAGCAAAAAGAGTGATCGAGTAGATGCGTGCGCTCTGGCGCGTCTGGTGAGGGTCGATCCCGAGTTACTCGGTCCAGTTGAGCATCGCAGCGACGAAGACCAGAGCATGTTGGCGGTTTTGCGGGTACGAGATTTGCTGGTGCGCACGCGGACGAGACTGATTAACTGTGCACGCGGCTTGGTGAAGCCCACCGGAACCAGATTGCCGAGTTGTTCCCCAGTGAGCTTCGCCAATCGTGCAAGGCCGGCGGTACCGTCGGATTTGCTGCTGGCGCTCGATCCGCTTCTTGATCAGATCCAAAGCCTGACGAACTTGATCAAACGCTACGATCGTAAGATTGCCAGAATCGCGGAGACGAGTTATCCGGCAACCCAGCATTTAGAGCAGATTCGAGGCGTGGGGCCGCTGACCGCGCTCGGTTTTGTACTGACCATTGGACGCAGCAGTCGTATGGTTCACAGCCGCAATGCGGGAGCATATTTTGGACTTAGACCTCGGTGCTACCAATCAGGGGAAAGCAATCCGCAATTGGGAATCAGCAAAGAGGGGGATGGATTCATGCGGCGAATGCTGGTGCAGTCCGCACAGTACATCCTGGGTCCGTTCGGTCCGGACACGGATCTGCGGCGATGGGGCGAACGCTTGATCGCTCGAGGCGGCCGGGGAGCAAGAAGTCGTGCGGTTGTGGCCGTTGCCCGCAAACTCGCTGTTCTTCTGCATCACTTGTGGGTCACAGGCGAGGTCTATGATCCGCTGTATAACAGCAGGATCAAGCAACGCGCTCTGGAACCAGTCTCTGCATAACGTTGTTTGTAAGGTACGAAATCGTCGAAACCGGAAACGAATGACTGCGGGCGCGCCCTGGCATCACAGAGAGGAGCTCTCCTCCTGTAGACCGAAGTCAAGGTAGCAGCATTCGCCAGTATGACAAGGTGCACCGGACCGCATGGTCCATTTCAGAGTGCGGATGGAAGGCTGGCGGGCGAAATCTACCAACGTAAGGCTACAGCGGCTGCTTTTCTTTTTTGCTGGGTGATCTGTGTAGTGCGTTGCGCAGAACCCGTCAAGGGTTCGCTTCGCCGCGCAACAAACACGCGCCCCTGACGGAACCTACGCAACGCACGGAGAACTTTCCTTGCCAGCAAAAAAGAAAAAATAGTTGACATCGGAGTGGCTTCTCATGGAAGGGGGCGCACGACGCGGTTCTCATCGCGGGTGGTGAGGGCGGTTTCCCAGCGGTACATCCAATTGGCGTAAAGCTTGCCGAACATAGCTTTATGGTACCGGGTGGGGCTGTGGGAGTTTTTGGTTGCCAGGGGTCAGTTGTCAGTGGTCAGTTGTCAGTTGCTGGTGCTTTTGGGAGGGGTGCGGGGATGGATGCAAAAGCCGGTCAGCTATGGGCCCGCGCAGGGATATTGAGTCCCACGCCGGCAAGCAGGGCCCGAAACTCAGGGTTGGAGTGCAGCGAATCGTAAGCCGGGAGGACCGTCATGCCGGGAACGCCATCATCATGCATCGCAATGCTGGCGCGGATGGCGCGAAGTGCCTGTTGTGTTTCCCCGGCTTGCGCGTACCATTCGGGAGGGAAAAAGTCGTTTCCATGGGGAGCGGTCTTCATCCCTTCCCGGATGGCTTCGATGCGGATCCGGGCATAGGCGGCGACTCCGCCCCTGCGATAGGCCGCAAGGCCCCGGTCTTCCATGGCGATGCGGCTGGGCGTGTGGTCCATAACGGCCATCTCTCGCCACGTTTGAATAGCCCGGAGATGCAGGCCGAGGCTCCACTCCGCATTTGCAATGCCGTCGCGTGCGTGGGTGGAGTTAGGAGCCAACTGCATGATCTTGCGAATATCGCTTTCGACGCGTGACCGGTCCTGGGCAACGCTGGCGATATGAATATCGGTGATGTAGGCCGAGACCCAGTAAGGATCGACGGCAAGTGCCTGGTTGATCTGAGCCTCGGCTTCGTGAAAGCGGCCCTCATCGCTATAGATCAATGCAAGGCCCTGATGGTAGAACGGGTCGTCGGGATTGGCGGAAATGGCCTGCCGCAGCTCCCGTTCGCCGGCCTTGAGGTTCCAGCTCTGCAGAAAGTAGATGAACCCGAGATCGGCATGGGCCTCGGCCGTATGAGCATCGAGCGCCAATGCGTGGCGCGCCGCCTGCCGGGCCAGAGTATAGCCCTCGCTCTCTCCAATGCGGTCGTTCTGCACCAGAAAGATGTACGCGCGTGCCTGGCCCGCATAGGCGTCGACGAAGTTGGGGTCGTCGGCAATGGCTTCGTTGTATTCGGCCACGGCCAGGACCAGCGAATTTCCAGTGAGCTGTGAAAAGTGATATTGGGCCCGGAGATAGGCGTCGTAGGCCAGGGGATTGGAGGTTCCGTCGATCGGGGTGGTGGGCAAACCGCCGGAGACCGGGGAGAGTTTGAGGCTCCGGTAGACCTCATCCTGAATCATGGTGCGAAGGTCCGCCAGCTCATAGCGGGAAACGGTGCGGTTGAAACTGGCGATGTGAGACAGATCGTTGCCGCGCACCAGTTCGAGCTGCACATGGCACTCGTTGTTCTGGAGGGTGAAGCTGCCAAGGATCAATACATCCAGGCCCAGGTGCGTAGCCTGGGCGCGAAAAGTGGAGCGGTCGAGATTGAGCAGATCGAGGGAGTTGGAGGCTCGCACGTCCAGATGGGGCAGTTGCGAAAGCGTATCGGTAAGATCGAGCCGGAAGCTTTGCGCCAGGCTGGCCGCGCCCGGGCCGGAGGCCTGAAAAGGTGCAATGCCGAGCGTGATTTCGGCCGGAGCGGCGGCAGGCCTGCGCTTGAGCCGCGGCGCCATCGCCAGCATGCCCGCGAGCAGCAGCAAGACGCCCGCCGCATAGAAGACGCCGCGCCGCCCCAGGGCCCTCGGCAGGCCGCTTATCGGCGCCGAAGCAGAGCCAGGCGGCTGAAGAAGGCCGGCACTCCGGGTTTGGGCTTCCCGGTCCTCTGAAAGTGACGGGGAGTCGGCGGTAGCCGTCGTGCCGGAAAGGGCAGAAGGCGCGTCGGGGAGAACCTCGGGGAGACCCTCGGCAGGCACGGCGGTTTCCACGGCCGGAGGGAGCAGGGCGGCAGGGGCCGGACGAGCACCGCGTGCCAGCTCCACAACACGGATGGGTGCGATGAGGCGATAGCCGGTTCGAGGAACGCTCTCGATGTACCTGGGCCGGGAAGAGTTGTCTCCCAATATGTGGCGGAGACGGGCGACGGCATTCGTGATCCGTTTTTCGCTATTGTCCAGAAACTGGCCGGGCCAGAGTGTCTTCTGGATTTGCTCTCGTGTCACGAGGCGGCCGCTGCTGCGGACCAGCAAATCGAGCAGATCGAGCATCTGCCGGTTGATGCGAATGGGAACCTGATTCCGGGTCAGGCGTCGATTCTCTGCGTCGTAAAGATAGGCGGCAAAGGAAAAGACGGTTGGCTCTTGGGGCTCCATGTCACATCGTCTCAAATCGGTTTGCCGATTCAAAGCAATTTGTGCGGGGGGGCCGAAGGAGGGGCAACAGTGCTCTCGATGAATAGCCAAGTTGCAGATACAAAATGATTTTTCCTGATTCCTTCCGGCTGCCGAAATGATGCCCATAAGATGCTTGTGGTCTGGGCGTTGCAATGCCATAGTTCCTTCAAACCGATCCAGCCAATTTTTCCACAGTCGCAAAAATTGGTGGAGGCCGCATCCATGTGGCTTCCACGCTACGGCGGAACTCCGTCTCATTCCTTCCAGGGCCGGTTTTTGCAGATTCCCATGGGAGGAATCGGGCCCGTTCGACTCCTCCTCCCTGTGGCGAAGTATCCGTGAATTCTTAATGACACTGAGAGGCTAGTTTTGCGCCGAGCGATTCGCTTGATCATCCTCGTTCTTTTCTTTGGAGCCCTGACGCATCACGCCGGAGCCCAGAGCGCGACGATAACAAATCTTTATGCCCTGAATGGCACCACCGACGGACAATCTCCGTACGGAAATCTGGTGCAGGGGCCGGACGGAAACTTCTACGGCACGACCGCGCGTGGGGGAGCCAACGGGGACGGGACCATCTTTCGGGTAATGCCGGATGGCGCGTACGCGGTGCTTTATAGCTTCCAGGGATCGCCCGACGGCCAGATGCCCGAGGCGGGTCTATTTGCGGGCAGCGACGGCAACCTGTACGGCACCGCCGCCTTTGGCGGAGCCGATGGAGCGGGCACGGTCTTCCGGATCAGTCCTTCGGGCGTCTTCACCCTGCTCTATACCTTCACCGGCGGCACGGACGGCAGCTTTCCTGCCGGAGGGGTGATCGAAGGCAGCGACGGCAACTATTACGGTACGACCGTCTATGGCGGAGATATCAACGCCGCGGGCTTCACGGGGTACGGCACGATCTTCAGGATCACTCCGGAGGGAGTGCTGACGACCCTCTATACCTTTCTGGGCGAAGATGCGGATGGAGCCAGTCCGTATGCGGGGCTGGTCGAAGGCAGCGACGGCAATCTGTATGGCACCACCAATAACGACGAGGTGGGGCCCACGCACTACTTTGTTGGCAGCGTCTTCAAACTCAGCAAAACGGGCACGGGGTTTACCACGCTGTACCACTTTGGGGGCGGCAACGATGGCGGCAACCCGGATGGGGGCCTGGTCGAAGGCCCGGACGGCAGCTTTTATGGCTCGACCCATAACTTTGGACTGTACGCCGACGATTTTGACTCCACCGGCCAGGGAACGCTCTATAACATCACGCCGGGGGGAACCTTCACCACTCTCTATGAGTTTACCGGGCAGGCTGCCGACAGCGGCCGGCCGGAAGGCACGCTGAGCTTCGGCAGCGACGGCAATCTCTACGGAACGACCACCAACAGCCCGGCAGGTACGTTGTTCCAACTCACTCCCGCGGGTGGTTTTGTGACGCTCGGCCTGTTGGGTCCAAGTTACGCGGAGTCGTTGGGCGGCCCGATCGTGGGCAGCGACGGCAACCTCTATGGAACGACGGACACCGGCGGCCCGAACTCGAATGGTGCAATCTTCAAAGCGGTACCGAGTCCGGCCCTTGCGCCGCTGGTGAAACTGACGTTGAGCTCACAGACCACGACGGCAGGTACGCCTGTGCAGCTGAACTGGCAGGCCGGTTACGCATTTTCAACCACGGCGCAGCTTTGCTTTGCCACCGTCAGAAGCGGAGGGGCCGGCGCGGGCGGCTGGTCGGGCATGCAGAAGGGCACGCTCAGTGGAGACTACTATGGCGGCTCTGCCACCATTACGCCGACGGCACCCGGGACCTACACCTATGCCCTGACCTGCGGCGGCACCATCAGTGGGTCTGCCACCCTGACGGTGCCTGCCATGCAGGTGACCACGTCAAGCCTGCCGGATGGGCAGGTGGGCGCTGCCTATTCGCAGACGCTGAGCGAGCAGAACGGACTGGCTCCCCTCACGTGGGCGGTGACCAGCGGCAGCCTGCCGGCGGGCCTCTCTCTCGATGCCGGGACAGGCGCCATCACAGGCACGCCGACGGCGCCGGGCATCAGCAGCTTCACAGTGCAGGCCACTGACTCGGAGAGTGTGCCGGTCACGGCTTCGGGAAGCTTCACGATCACGGTGGCGGCGGCAGCGCCGGCGGTCACGATCAACTCCAGCACGCTCAACGTGGGCAATCCGGGAGGAACGGCGGAAACAACGCTCGCGGTCTCAGGCTTTGCCGCCAATGATTTCTCCTTCTCGTGCTCGGGCCTGCCCGCGAAGGCTCAATGCCTCTTCAGCACGGTCACCGGAACGCAGGCCTATGGCACGGCCACCCTGCAGGTGGTCACCGATGGCGGCCTCAGCGCGCAGTTGCACGCGGATGGAAACCTGCCGGGCAAGAGCCGGGCGCCGGGATCGGGGGCACCGTGGATGGCGGCCGCGATTCCCGGACTCATCGCGCTGTCCGGCTTCAGGCGAAAGCGCCGCGGAGCCCTGCTCAAGCTATGGATGGCCGTGCTCTTTACGGCCGCCATCACGGGCGGATTGCTGACCGGCTGTGGCGGTGATTCCAGGAAGACGGCCAGCACAGATGTTACCCCGGCCGGAACGAGCACTGTAACGGTCGTGGCGACGGCCGGTGACCAGAGCGCCACCACGACCTTTACCCTGCAGGTGCAGTGATGAGCGGGGGTGAAGGATCAGCCACCGTCAGGGCCGCCGAGCAGAGGGGTACGGCAGGGGAGCGGAATCGATTCCACCGCTCCCGCTGCCTGGCCCATCCCGGGCATAAGGAGCCGGTAGATTCCTGTGGCTCCACAACCGCTTTCAACGATGACTTCGATCTCGCGAGGAATTCCATGGTTTTTGTTTTCGCAGCGATGTTTCTTCACAGCGCGCTGACCCTCATGTTCTCGATTCGCTCCCGGGTGGTTGCGAGGCTGACGCGCCTCGGCCGCATGGTCTTTGGCGCCCGGGCGCGCCGGGGGGCCGTGGCTGCCGCCGCCGCCCTGCTGCTGCCGGCGGCGGCAGGATACGCACAGGCCGTGGCCACCAACAAGGCAGCCGCGCTGCCGCCTGCCCGCACCCTGACCAACAGCCTGGTGCCGGCGGTGGGTCTTTCGTCCGATCTCGGGCAGATGACGTCCTCCGCCGTGCTGAGACATGTGGAGATGTACTTTGCCCCGACTGCCGCGCAGAAGGCGGCGCTTGCAACGCTTCTGGAGGAGCAGCATGATCCGTCGTCGCCGCTCTATCACCATTGGCTGACGCCGGCCGAGTTCAGGACGCGCTTCGGGGCCTCGGCGGCCGAGGTTGCGACGGCCGAGGCGTGGCTGCGCTCGCAGGGCTTCGCCATCGAGCAGGCGGACGCGGAGTCTGTGCGTTTCTCCGGGACCGTCACGCAGGTGGATGCGGCCTTTGAGACCGAGATCCACAATTATGCCCTGGGAAGCCGGAAGTACTTTGCCAATGCCACGCCCGTGACCCTGCCGGCGAGCCTGACCGGCCTGGTGCGCGCCATCGGCCACCTGAACTCGCTGCGCCCGGTGCCGCTGCACCGCAGCAGCGCCATGGTACAGATGAGCCCCAACTTCACAGACACGAGCGGAAATCACTACACCGTGCCCGAAGACCTGAAGACCATCTACGATATCCACCCGATCTATAACGCGGGCTATACCGGCGCCGGGCAGACGATTGCGGTGGTGGGACAGAGCCTGGTGGACCCCGATGACATCGCTCTCTTCGATTCCAACTTTGGCGGGAACCATAGCCTCATCATGACCCTGGTTCCATTCACCGGAGATCCGGCGGTGACCTCGGCAGACGATGAAGGAGAATCCGACCTCGATATCGAGTATTCGGGCTCGATTGCGCCGGATGCGACGGTGAACTTTCTCTTCGTCGGCAACGACAGCAATTCCAGCGCCTTCGACGCGATGCAGTATGCCATTCAATATGACATTGCACCGATTATCAGCATCAGCTATGGGGCCTGCGAGCCGTTGTACGGGCAGAGCGAGGCGGATACCTATGGGTTTTTCATGGACGAAGCGGCAGCCCAGGGCCAGACGCTGATTGCGGCCTCGGGCGACTCGGGCGCAACGGCCTGCGATCGCGGGAACTCGATCGCCGCCAGTGGTCTCGCCATCCAGTTTCCCTCCGACTCTCCGGACGTGACCGGCGTGGGAGGAACCGAGTTCAACGAAGGGACGAATACCTCCTACTGGAACTCCTCAAACGACGGCACGGGCGGTTCGGTGACCAGCTACATCCCGGAAATGGTCTGGAACGACGATGCAGTTGCTCCGGAGCTCTCGGCCTCGGGCGGGGGCGCCAGCACGGTTTTTTCAAAGCCGGCGTGGCAGGCAGGCACGGGCGTTCCTTCCGACGGCGCTCGCGACGTTCCGGATATCGCACTGGACTCGTCGGGCGAGCATGATCCGTACTTTTACTGTGGGCCGCCGGATTCAAAAGGCAATAACTGCGCCAACGGTTATGTGTATGAAGCGGGCGGTACCTCCTTTGCCGCGCCCATTTTTGCGGGGATCACCGCGCTGATCAACCAGAGCACGGGGTCGGCAGGCGAAGGCAACATTAACCCGTCGCTTTATCAGTTCGCCTCGAGCGCGCCGTCTGCCTTTCACGACATCACGGTGGGCAACAACGACAGTCCATGCGCCACGGGAACGACTGACTGCACGGGCAGTACCACGGAGATTGGCTATAGCGCCACCACGGGCTATGACCAGGCAACAGGGTTGGGCTCGATCGACGCTCTGCTGCTGGCCCAGGCCTTCCCCAACTATGGATCGGCAACCCCTCTGGGCGGCAGCTCGATCACGATGACGACGAGTCCCTCGGCGCCGGATGCCGGCTCGACGCTCACCTTCACGGCAACGGTGGCCAGTGCCTCCAGTCCCTCTGCCGTCAGCGGCAATGTGCAGTTTCTGATCGACGGCGTGCCCACAGGCGGCCCGGTGGCCCTGAGCAACGATGTGGCCACCGCGACCAGCACCCCATTGACGGCGGGCAACCACCTGGTTGTGGCGCAGTATGCCGGCAACTCCACGCTGGGCGGTTCGGCCACGACGGCCGTGCTGAATGTTGCGGCGCTGCCTCCGAGCAGCACGGTCATCACCATCTCTCCGGCCATGCCTACGGCGGGCACTCCTATTACCGTGACGACGATGATCAGTTCGGCGGCGGCCGGCACCCCCACGGGCACGGTCGATCTGACCGTGGATGGCAATGACACGAACAATCCTGTGACGTTGGCGAACGGAGCCGCCACGGTCACGCTGCCGGCAATGACGCCGGGTGCGCACACCGTCTCCGCGCAATATTCGGGCGATACCGGCTATGCGGCTTCGACTGGCCAAGTGAGCTTCGATGTCGTCAGCCTCTCGACCTCGGCGGCCGCGGTGTCGGTGACGCCGGCCTCCCCCACGACCACGGACAGCGTGACCGCAACCGCGGCCGTCACGGCGGGCGCGACCGGAAGCGTTCAATTCCTGCTGGACGGCACGGCGGCGGGTTCGCCGGTGACCCTGGCCAACGGCACGGCGCAGTATGCCCTCGGCAAGCTCGCGGCCGGCAGCCATACCGTGACGGCGCAGTACTCGGGCGACAGCTCGTTTGCCGCGGCCAGCGGGGATCAGACCTTCATCGTAAGCTCCACGGCATCGGCTTTCACGCTGACGGCGGGCAACGTAACGATGGGAACCAATGACAGCGCCAGCTCGACGGTGACGGTCACCTCCACCAGCGACTACGCGGGAACCGTGCAGCTTGCGGTCTCCGGCAGCGGCCCGTCCAACGCGTGCTACCTCGTCAATGGCAACCCCACCGTAAGCCCGCAGGGCACGGCGACCACGCAAATTACCTTCTACACCGGCGGCTCCTGCACGACGGTGCCGAATGCAATCTCGCTGGGCGCGACCAGCATCGCGGCCGCGCAGGGCAGCTCCGGGCTGGAAGGCACGGCTGGAGTGGCCCTGGCCTCGGCCTGGGGCGCCGGATTCCTGCTGTTCGGTCTGCGCCGCCGCCGGCGGGTGCTGGCGCGCCTGCTGGTGCTGCTGGCGGTCGTATCCGTCTTTGGTCTGCTGAACGGCTGCGGTGGATCGGGCGTCAAGCCCACCCCACCGGCCGCAGCAGCCACGGGAACCTACACCCTCACCGTTACGGGCGCGGACTCGGCCTCGAGAAGCAACACCGCGAGCACGACGATGAAGCTCACAATTCAGTAGGCCGGCCGGGCAAGGAGGGAATTCGGAGTCGTCCGGGTTCCTCCGGTGGGCAGACCTTCGCCCACCCGCACCACTAGATGCAGAGACCGCTCCCCGGGTGCTTCTCTTTTTTTATGAGGAGCACTCGATTTTTTGTCTTTGTTCGGCTTCTCCGCTGCGGGAGGACAAGGCGTGAGGTTGCCGGGGCCGGATAGCAGGAGGCCGGATAGCAGGAGGCGGGACGGGAGGGCAGGGGGCGGTGTTTCCTGGAAATGAGAAGAGGCGGATCGGGTGCGATCCGCCTCGGATGTTGGAGGGTGGTTCTTCGGGATTAGTGGTGAATGCCGCCGTCAACGCGCAGAGAGCCGTGGATATGATTCTCGGCAGCACGTTTGAGGAAGGGAACGAGACAACTGAAAACACCGGGGATGCCGCTGTCAGCGGCATCCCCGCAGCCGTTGCGGTGAATATCGCTCCGGCGATCTACGGCCATGCTTATCTATGAGCATTGGCCGGATGCTGCTATCCGGCTCTTAGATATTCCGAGGGAGTGATAATGCGTGTTCCCTTGTACGCGCCGAGAGTCAATAAATCCTTATCGCCTGCCACCAGCAAATCCGCTTTCGCAGGGGCGGCGCGCTCCAGAAACATATCGTCATTCGGGTCACGGCAGACCTTTACCGTGCCTCGAATCTTTACACGGATGCCGCGCGCCAGAATCGCTTGCAGCGCCGACGTTGCCCGGTGTTGCTCCCAGGAGAACTCTTCCGTCAGGACGCGCACAATCTCCGCGTCAATCTCATCGCAGGTGGCAATCACATCTTCGCTCATCGCTTTTTCAAGCGCCAATGTCGGAGTGCCGCGCCTCTTCGCAAACTGAAGCGCGGAAATCCAGACATTTGTGTCTACGACGACAATCACCCGTTAGACCGTACCTTGCGTCGGCGCGGCTTCTCGGCGCGCACTTCTTTAACGAGCCGGGGCACATCTGCTTCGGTGTAGCCCTTGGGGTTGCGGCCCGCCGCGTACTCGCCCAATTCATCCAACGTCCGCCGCGCCTGCTGTGCGGAGTACGTGCGGAAGGCTTCGCGGAATAGCTCGCTCATGATGCGGCTGTCCCGCTGTGCCAGCGCCTCAGCCCTTTGCGCGAGTTCGGGCGGCAAGCTGATGGTGTAGACCTTTGATTTCCTTGCAGCAGCAGTGGCCATATCCAAATATGGCGCTGTAATGGATTCCATTAGAAATGGAGACTCACTGAATGCTCATAACGGCTCCATTAGGTGTATAGTCCCGGCATTTGATGGTGCATACTTTTCACACGAGTGGAAGGAGGCACTATGGGGCAGGTTTTACACCGGGGCGCCACGACGACAGAGGCGATCCGTCGAGCGATACAACATAGTCAAGAGAGCTTGAGGGCTCTGGCCCGTCGTCACGGCATCAACCCGAAGACAGTAGCCAAGTGGAGGAAGCGTTGCTCGGTGGCCGATCTACCGACGGGGCCGAAGCATCCTCGCTCCACCGTGCAAACCGTCGAGCAGGAAGCGATCATCGTTGCCTTTCGCAAGCACACGCTGCTGCCTCTGGACGACTGTTTGTATGCCTTGCAGGCCACGTTCCCCAGCTCACTTGCTCATCGCTACATCGCTGTCTGGAACGGCACGGCATCAGTCGCCTGCCGGAAGTCGAAGGCGGCAAGCCCAAGAGGAAGAAATTCAACAGTTGTCCGATCGGCTTCTTCCATATCGACCTGGCCGAAGTGCGTACTGCGGAAGGCAAGCTTTATCTCTTCGTCGCCATCGATTGCACCTCCAAGTTCGTCGTGGTCGAGCTAGTAAAAAAAGCCGACATGCGAGCCGCCGCTGCCTTCCTCGATGCCCTTGTCGAAGCGGTCCCATACCGCATCCATACCGTGCTCACCGATAACGGAATTAGGTTCGCCGATCTGCCAAAGAACCGCCAAGGGCCAACGGCCCGCTTTCGCGGACATCCCTTTAACAGGGTCTGTTTGCTGCACGGCATCGAACATCGGCTGACAAAACCGAATCATCCCTGGACCAACGGGCAAGTAGATCGCATGAACCGAACTATCAAGGAAGCTACTGTCCAGCGCTATCACTACGACAGTCATAACCAGTTGCTAACTCACCTCAACGATTTCATCGCCGCCTACAACTTCGCCACACGTTGAGGCATCAATAACGGCCATCGTTAGCTAATCTGCTCCCCTATGATCATTCCGATCATACGTGGCACGCCACGGATGATGAGAACTTTGAGTGGTTCGGCGAGCACAAGGCCGAACTGATTCGTGTCAATCTCTATCTCAAGAGCAGCAAAACGTCGGACCTGCTGCGGATTCTTGCCAGCGGACAAGACATCGCCCACCTCACCACGGAACTTGCGCTCAGGCTGTAGCCAACGCTCGCCCACCCATGTTCAATATTGCAGTGAAGCCCATCGTAGTGGGCTGCAATCCAGGTTTCCTGCTCATGGAGCGGGCTGACGGCGTGCCCGTTGAGAATATGCTTTGAATGCATCGGCCAATCTCTCTGAAGCTCATTGAGTACCATCAACATGAGGAGTCGTTCGGATGTCCAGTTCAAAGTACGCTGCCTATAAAGGCGCTGAGCCCTACTTCAAGATCGTTCGAGAAGCGTTGGGTGACCTCGTCGATGGGGATCACTTCTTCGATATCGTCACCGAACATACCATCTACGAAGTTCTCTATGAACTAGGATGGCCTCGCATCATTCATGGGCGAATCGAGCTGATGCATGCGTTCCGAGGCTATACCGACATCATTAGTCTGCAATCGGCTGATCATCTGGCCGTCCACACTGCGGACTCGGGCCGTGTCATCGTGATCGAGTACGAGGTTCATGGAACCGTTTTGGCGACGGGCAAACAGTACGACAACCGGTTTTGTTCTATCCTTCGGCTTGAGAACCGGAAGATCGCGCATTGGAGAGACTACATGGACTCTCACGCGGCTTGGAATGCACTGGCGGGGCGCTGATCGCCAATCTCGTCATGGCGTGTCAAGGGCGGAGTAAAAGCCGGCCAGCTGATGGCTGTGTCGTTGTAGAGGGATAGCGGGGTAGAAGGGGCTCTGGAGCGTAACGGAAGAGGCCCTTCTACCCCGCGGCGCGTTCGGGGGCTAGCGTTCGGCGGATGGGATTCGTTTCCGGCGGCTCTGCTTGTGATTGACTTGCCCCCATTCTTCGCCCGTTTCTGTGTGACCTGACCCCGCGGCTGACTCGTAGATACTGCGCGAGGTTGCGGCGCAGCGCCGGAAAACCTGCGATGCCGCTTGCCGGGTAATGCAACAGGTCCTTGCCTATCTGGCGTAGTACACGGCCTCGCAGGCGATTCCACATGAGCAGCGGAAAAAGCCCGACGTCAGGCTGGCAGGGGCGAAATGGCCGCGGGGACCGAATGATAGTAGAGGCCAAGCTGCTCTCAGCGTCGAGCGAACTGCGGCGGCGCGCCGGTGCGCGCTCTTGAGTCTTACGAGGAAGCGCGCCGAGGGCACAAACAAAGAAGCCTGAGCGGGGGCGGGACTCCATGTAGCCCTCGCTGATGAGCCGATCGTAGGCGTAGACGACCGTGTTGCGTGAGACGTGGAGTTGCGCCGCCAGATCGCGGGTGGAGGGCAGCATCTCATGCGGGCGAAGCATGCCACGCTGAACCTGATCGCGAATCTGACTGGCGATCTGGTCCTGCAGCGTCGCTTCACCGGCCCGGTCGAGCCAGATGCCGCCGAAAGCTTTCATGGTTTCTCCAGCTTAATGCGAGCCGGGGAAAGTGTGAAACAGCCTCCATACGGTTTGTGCCTCTCCAGATGCAGCTCCGTTTTTCCCGAGCAGACAAAGCTGCTTTAGTGCGGAAAGCAATCGCCGTTTCCGTTGGGCCGTCCCGGCATGGGTGTTTAGCTGGAACAAGATGCGAGTCAACTGTCTCAGGAGGATAAAAGCTTCATCGCAAGGACAAAGCGCAAAAGCAGCTCAGACTGGCCTTCGATACTGTGAGATGACATCCGCTTCGGCGTCTGTGCCCGCAGCCGCGTGCGAATAGATCGCGCAGCCGTGCGTATTCGTCTCAATGTCCGCGGAAGGGCTGCGTTGCTCAGGAGTCGAGCAGGCCCCGCTGAATGGCAATGACTACGGCCTGAGTGCGATCATTTGCCTGCAGTTTAGACAGAATCTTCTTTACATGCATCTTGACCGTGTTGTCGGTCACGAAAAGGAGGCCGGCGATCTCTTTGTTGCTCTTGCCTTTGGAGATGAGGCTCAGAACTTCCAGTTCGCGCTCGCTCAACTTCTTGGAAGTAATGTATTGTGTCAGTTTCTCCGCAGCCTCAGGAGAAAGACAGCTCCCTCCGCGAGCTACATGCCGCACTTGTTCGGCCAGGGCCGCACCATCGATGCCCTTCAATAAGTAGCCGCGAACCCCCAGGCTGATGGCAGTATGGATCGAAGCATCCCCTTGTGCGGAACTGAAGACGAGGATCCGTGCCTCGGGGTCGAATTCCAGAATTGCGCGCGCGACATCGAATCCACTTTGATCGGGAAGGCGTAGGTCGAGCAGCACAACGTCTGGCCTCTGCTCCTTATATATTTCGATAGCCTGCCGTCCATTAGCGGCAAGACCCGCGACGGTCATTTTGTGGCGAAGCAGGACACCGGCAAGCCCCTCGCGCACCATGGGGTGATCATCGACAATCAGGACCGAGATCTCTTGTACATTCTGTGTGATCCCTGAAGACACGTCTATGACTGCTCCTTCTTAGTCTTTTCTTCGCATATGCCAGAAGCGGCTGGTTTTCACTCGGAGAATCACTTTTGTTCCATCCCCGGGGCTGCTCTCTATGGTCAGCGATGCGTTTATTCGTTGCGCGTGCGCTTGCATGCCGCGGAGACCAAAATGGCCGGTGCGGCCATGTTCCAGAAGATTCTGGCTCATTCCTTGCCCGTTATCTGCAATCGTCACCTCAAGCATGTCAGGCAAATACGAAACTGTCACTGTAACATTTTCAGCCTGGGAGTGGCGAAAAGCGTTGGCGAGGGCCTCGCGGCAGATCCGGTACACTTCATCCCTGATGAGTGGATGCACCTTGCGGACAAGTCCGAAGCTGCGCATCTCAAAGTGCGGTAACTCGGATAGCCGGAATTCCGCCTCGGCATGACGTAGCACGTCCGCAAGGCTATATTGTGTGACCGCCGTGGAGTGCAGATTTGAGACCATGTTGCGGCTGCGTGCAATGGTTTCTCGCATGCGCCCGGCAAGTTCGGCGAGCGTTTTCCCCGAGGTCTCCGGCTGTTCGGCAATTTGGAATCCGATCAGTTCCAATTGCAAAGTCGCGCCGATCATGTCTTGAATGACGGTATCGTGAATCTGGTATGCGATGCGCTCACGTTCTGCCACGCGCTCCTGGAAGCGCATGCTGAGCCGCTCCGCGCGTCGATGGGTCAAGCGTCGTGTCGCTTCGACCAGCGCGGCGGCCGCCAGAAGAATCATGCATGCAAGAAACCAGCCCGTCTGCCAGAAAAACGGTTGCAGCGTGATGTGTACGGTTGCAGGATGAAGACTGCGGTTGCCGTCGCGTCCGATCGCGATGACCTGGAAGGCGTAGCTTCCGGGTGGTAATCCAGTGTAGGAGACCTCGTGTGCGGTGCCACCGTTGATCCACTTGTGATCCCATCCTGACAGCCGGTAACGAAATCGAACCTGTTCCGGCGCGATGCTCGCAGGAGCGGTGTAGGTGAGCGTCAGGCGATGGCGGCCCGGTGGAACGGTGATACTGCTGGTCGCCAGGCTCAGGCGGTCATCCACTGAAATCGTATTCGTGACGGCTCGAGCCCGCGGTTCAGGAATGAGGTGCGGGTTCACAACCGCCAACCCTTTTGGCGTTGCAAACCATATGCGGCCATCAGTGGATCGAAGCGCGCTGGTGGAGTTCATGGGGAGCAGCGAGCGGCTCTTCAGGCCGTCTGCTTCTGTAAATATCTCCGGGTCAATATGTCGCAGTTGTCCATTGGCGAAGGCTTGCCATTGGACGCGCGAGATGCGTGCGATCACTCGCGTCGTGGCAATCCATAAATTGCCTTCGCTGTCGCCGACGACGTCGAGAATCATGTCGCCGGGCAGACCGTCTTTTTGCGTCAGCATGCGGCCGTTGCGTTTCATGCTCGTACGCAGCAGGAGGCCGTCCATCGTGCCGAGAGCAAGGCCGCCGGCGGGCCATGCGATGCAGAGAATGGGGGCCGGTGCGGTAACGAGATTCTGGAAGTGCGTGCCATTCCAACGGTGCAACTTGCGCGCGCCGCCAACCCAGACGTCTCCATGGGGATCCACAGAAATCGCGCCAACAAAGTTGCCGGGAAACCCCTGGCCGGCGGTGATATGAGTCACGCGGTCGTGTTGCAAGCGGAAGAGGCCGCGATGTTGAATGCTGAACCAGACACTGCCATCGGGAGCATTGACTGGATTGCTCACATAGCCATGCGGGATGCCACGCATCTTGATGAACCGTCCGCCGTGGAAAACGAAGATTCCGTAATCCGCGATCGCGATGGCTGGCATATTTCCGTGGTTGTAGAAGCCGCGAACCTGTCCCGGAGGCAGGCCTGCCGATCTTCCGAAGTGGCTCCATTGGCCATTTTTGAAGCGGATCACGCCCCCTTCGAGTGTTCCGCCCCAGATGGAGTGATCGCTTTGTTCAAAAGCGGCATCCGTCTGATTGGCGGCTGCGGCAAGCCCTGGAATATCGGTATAAGTGGTGAAGGCGCCGTGGTGAAGCCGTTGCAGTCCGGCAATTGTGCCAATCCAGATGTCGTTATTCCGGTCCTCAAAGAGGACGCGTGCATCGTCACTCGCGAGCCCTTGCGAAGCGGTAAGAGTTTCTACATGCCCATTGGATTCACGGCTGATGCCGTGGAGACCGCCACTCGCCATCCAGAGACGGTGCTGGCGATCGACCATCACGCCCACAAAGTTGCCGAGGCCCGGATGGTGCACACGCGCGAAGCTATTGCCGTCGAAGCGGAAGAGGTGGTGCCCGTCACCGGCCCACAATGTGCCGAAGCGGCTGGTGTAAAGGAGTTGGCAGCCGGGAAGCGGATAGGTTGCCGCGACAACCAACCGGTTTGCCTGCAGGTGCATTCGATAAACGTTCGCACGGTCGGTGATCCAGAGATTGTCTTCCCGGTCTACTGTCATGTCCTGCGGCGAATGCACTGTCATGGGAAGAGTGGCTGGAATGAGCTGATCGTTTTGGGTGCGGTAGACCTTGCCGTTTGAACTGATCCATACGCCGCCCTGCAGCGTGCGGGCGATGGATTGCACGGTATAGTGCCTGCGCCCGTGTAAAAGAATCGGCACAAAGCGATGATGTACGTAATGGAAAAAACCGTTGAAGGCACTGACCCAGAGGCCATCTCCGGAATCCCGGACGAGCGCTCCTATATCGTCTTCAAGTTCCGGCGGCCCGTTCCTGGTGAAGTCCTGAAAGTGCAGTCCATCGAATCGAACCAGACCGTTCATGGTGCCGACCCATAAAAATCCATCCGGTGTCTGCGCGAGCGCTGTAATAAAGTTCTGCGGCAAACCCTGTGCTGTGGTCCACGTAGTCAGGACTTCGTGTTGAAGAGGAACTTCGCCAGCGCATGGCGTAGGAGCGCTGCCTGCTGCCACAAGCAGCAGGATCGCGAACCAGCGCAGCACTCCTGAATCTCTCGGCAGCATCGGCTTCGTATCTGATTAGCATAAGCGGAAACCAGACGCCAGCCGTATTGCTTCGCGGCCAGGTAAATTGCCCGATCGAATCAATCTCTAATTCTGCGCATGGATACGCATCCTTATACCCTTTTGGGTAATTGGAAAACTACCCTTCGTTTCATGCAGTGGCTCCGTTACGTGGGTGTTAAGCTTGCAAAAATTTCAGGGCAGGGTAGTGCATGCTGCGCAATTGTTCTTCTTCCCTTGCTCCTTTCCCCATGAAAGCTCAGATGTTGCACCCACGATTTTCGGAGGCATTTTCCATGAAGGTTCGAGGTTGGATCAGGTCGCAGCTCAGTGCGTTGGCGGCCGCTCTTTTCCTGTTTTGTCCCCTGTTCAGCTATGCTCAGGCAAGGCCTCAAATCACGCAGGCCGTGAACACAGCCCAGCGCAAGCTACTACCCGGTTCGGTTCGCAAGTTGCCCTCCACCGCAACCGATATGGGGACTGTCAGCGGCAGCCTGGCCATGAAGAACATTCTGCTGATGCTGCAGCCCTCGGCCGCACAGCAGGCTGCGCTGCGAGAGTATCTGCAGGAATTGAACAATCCAAATTCTCCGAATTACCACAAGTGGCTGACGCCTGCGCAGTATGCGGCGCAGTTTGGCGTGGATGATACCGACATTCAGACCATCAGCGGCTGGCTGCAGTCGGAGGGGTTCAATGTAGATGCGGTTTCTGCCGGCAAGAACTGGATTCGCTTCAGCGGCACAGCCTCACAGGTGCAGAGCGCATTTCAAACCCAGGTGCATCAGTTCTCCTGGAATGGCAGCGCCCATTACGCAAATACCACGGCGGCTTCTATTCCGTCAGCACTCGCTCCGGCCGTCCAGGGCGTAGTGAGCCTCAATAACTTTATCTCCCGCCCTGAACACACAACACCGGTACAGCTATCACGCAATACACAAGGCAAATTGGTGCCTGCCGTGGATACAAATATCGCTGTCAAAGGTGGCAGCTCTTCGCCATCATTTACCTCCGCTGGCTCTCAGGTAGAAAACTTTCTGACCCCTGGTGATTTTTCGACGATTTACGATACGCAATCGTTGATCGCTTCCGGCACAGATGGTTCTGGAGTTTCGATTGCGGTGGTGGGGCGCTCAGACATCAGTCTGTCCGACATAGAGGCGTTTCGTACGATCTTCGGTCTGCCGTTCAACGACCCGAATGTCATCTATGCAACCACAGACCCGGGCGATGTATCGGGGGATGATGTGGAGGCGTCACTGGACACGGAGTGGGCAGGAGCAATTGCTCCGAAGGCCAAAATCAACTACATCGTGGGAGCCAGCACCAACACGACCGATGGAGTGGATCTGGCAGCAGCCTATGCGGTCAACAATGCGGTCTCACCGATTCTGACGGTAAGCTTTGGGCTTTGCGAAGCGGATATGTCAGACGCGCAGATTGCTTTTTACCAGATCCTTTGGGAACAGGCCGCAGCGGAAGGCATCACGGTTCTTGTCTCCTCGGGAGATGCCGGGGCAAGTGGGTGCAACGCTCCGACCAATGCCTCGACCGTCTATGGATTTGGCGTCAATGGCCTTGCTTCGACGCCCTATAATGTCGCCGTTGGCGGAACGGAGTTTTCCGACACAGACACGAATACCTACTGGAATCTCGATAACTCCGCCACGCTTTCCTCCGCAAAGGGGTACATCCCTGAGGCCGCCTGGAACGAGTCGTGCGCCGGAGCACTGGACCCCAGTGCCACGAACTGCGCATTTCCCCCGTATTACATCTACTCTTACGCCGGAGGAGGTGGGGCCAGCTCTTGCGCGACTCGAACCACAGATCAATATGGAGATGAGTATTGCGCCGGTGGCTACACAAAGCCGGACTGGCAAACAGGAACCGGTGTTCCGCAGGACGGTGTACGCGATTTGCCCGACGTGTCACTGGCGGCGGCCTCTGAGCATGACGGCTACTTCGTCTGCTATCAGGGCAGTTGTCAATGGACCCAAAATGCGGATGGCTCCATCACTCTGGATTCCGCTTCGGTTGTGGGCGGTACTTCGGCTGCATCGCCCTCCATGGCTGCCATTATGGCATTAGTCGAGCAGGCACATGGGCAATATCTGGGCGTGGTGAATTACGAGATGTACAAGTTGGCTGCGCAGTCCGGAGCAACCTGCGACGCCAGTCAGCGCAATGATCCAACGCAGAGCGCAAGCTGTATCTTCAACGATGTGACACAAGGCTCCAATGCTGTGCCCTGCTTCTCTGGTAACCAGGATTGCCAGGGAACAGATCAGCCTGTGCAGGTTGGCGTGAGCTTACCGGCCGCCATTTTCCCCCCAGACAGTTTTACAGACGGGCAGGCTACAACCACCGGCTATGATCTCGCCACCGGACTTGGCTCTGTGAATGCCGCTAACCTTGTGAAGGCATGGGGCACGCTGAGCACCGCTGCGTCCAACACGACACTGAAGGTCTCACAAACCACGTTCCAGCATGGAACTTCCATTACGCTGAGCGGTTCGGTCACCGCCGCCTCCGGCAGTGGAACGCCCTCCGGGCAGGTGCTGGTAACCGCCAGCTCTACCGGAGGAGGAGTAGCCAGCGAAACGCTTTCCAGTGGAGCGTATAGCGGCAGCACCATCGATCTGCCCGGCGGCACCTATGATCTGGTGGCCACCTACTCTGGCGATGAGACGTTCGGCTCCAGCAAGTCCGCTCCTGTTTCCGTGACGGTCTCGCCAGAAGACAGCACGCTCACCGGAACCAGTTATGCCTACAGCCGGTTCTATATCCTCGGCCGTCGCCCTGTTGTGCAGCTATCGGCCACGCAATTTGGAATGACCTTCTGGCTGCAGGTACAGGTACAGGGCGCTTCCGGCTCTGAAGCTGCGACAGGAAGCATCAGCCTTGCGGTAGGCGGCAAGACCTTCGGCACGTATCCCGTCAGCAAAGAAGGCAAAATCTACGTGCAGTGCGGGCCGGAGACCGAGTGCGATTTCGCACCAGGGAGCTACACGATCACTGCCAGCTATTCCGGTGATGGCAGCTTCAATGCCAGTACCACGACCTTTCCATTCACCGTCACCAAAGGCTCGGCCACTTGGGAGACCAGGGCCAACAACACGACGCCGGTGGCCAATAGCCAGGTGATCGGCTATGTATATTTCAGTGGCGATCCAGCGACGCCGCCCAGCGGAACCGTCACACTCACCCGCGACGACACCGGCGCGGTACTGGGCACAGCCACTATCGACAAGACCGGCACGGCGACCGTTCCTTTCATCGCTCCGTCTGGTTCCTACTTCCTTGACGCAAGCTATAGCGGAGACGATAACTACAGCCCCGGCTACCAGGTGTCGAGCCAGCAGATTGTCACGACCGACAACGGCGGCACCAAGAAGGACACCGTTGCATTGAATCTCGGAGCCAGTGCATTCGCACTGGGGCAGCACACACAGGCTACCGTTACCGTCACGCCAGCTCAGGGCGAAACGGGAACTCCGATCGGTTACGTCACGCTCTACTCCAGTTCAGGCCCCATCAGTGGTCAGATGGAGTTGGCCGGCGGCCATGCGAGTGGTGTAGTGGAATGGGATAGCGTCGGATCGCAGCCTGTCTATGTGGTGTATGGTGGCGATGGCAAGTTTGCCGGGGGCAGCAGCCCGATGACCACGGTGACCGTGGCACAGGGCGTACCGGCCGTGACCGTACAACCCGAAGCCGGCTACGTTGCTGTAGGCGGTCAGGCAAGTGTCACCGCACTGCTGAGCAGTTCGTTGGTCTCGACGAGCGCTCCCGCTCCGACCGGCAGCATTCAGTTCTACGATTCTGTCAACGGGGGCACGGCCAAGGCGATCGGCACCGCGCAGATGGTGACGAACGGCAACGGAGGAACGCTGGTAGCAACGCTCGCTCCAACTCTGCCGCAGGGTGCCAACGTGATCACCGCGGTCTACTCCGGCGATGCGAACTGGAAGAGCGCTACCTCGGCGGCATCCACTCCGATCGAAGTGACAACGCCGGACTATACCGCCACAACATCCGCATCCTCTTTGACCGTGGCTGCCGGAGAAACCGCATCGATTCCAGTGAGCACGCAGAGCATTCTTGGTTACAACTCGCCGGTTTCGCTGAGTTGTGGTGGCACGTTGCCTGAAGGGGTGACCTGCAACACGGTTCAAATCACGCCGGGATCCACCGGAACCGTCACACTGACCACCGTTGCGCCTGGCACCAACAGCACAACTACAGCCATGGCGCATGGATGGCTATGGCCTGTCTCTGGAACGGTCAGCTTCGCCGGACTATTTCTGCTGTTCCTTCCAAACCGCCGCCGGTTGTCCAATCTCGCAATGGTGTTGGTTGCCTGCGGATTCATCGGTCTCATCGCGGGCTGTGGCGGCAACTCCGTGGGTAATACGCAGATGTCGATTTCCTCTTCTAATACCAAGGTGGCGTCAGGGTCGAGCCTGACCCTGCAGGCGACGATTCTGGCTACCCACAAGCTGAAGGGAACTGTCGCATTCTTTGATGGCAACTCGCAAATCGGGGATGCGGTGATCCCGGTCAACGGTGTGGCAACCGTACAGACAAGCTCTCTGGCGGTGGGTACTCATGCCATTACGGCGAAGTACTCGGGCGATAGCGATAATTCAGCCAGCACCAGCAGTAACACGCTGGAGCAGACGGTCACCGGAAGCTTTAACCTCACGGTGAACGCGGCTTCGGGATCGATTACTCACACGCTCACCATCCCAGTCACCTTGCAGTAATTGTCTGCCTCCTGGCAAAAGAGCAGCCCAAGGGCTGCTCTTTTTTATTCCATTGCGCTATTGTGCGCGCGCAGATAAAGTGAGGGGCCTGGTTTTTCGATACCAGTTATAGGGTTAGTTCTCGGCTTGTTTCGACGAAGTTTACTGTTGATTCCAATTCTCAAGGGAAGATCACTTCAGTGTCCGCCTCTTCCACTGTGTCAAACGTATCCGGCTATGCGTTTTCGGGTTCCCAGTTGAGCACCATGGGGGCGAACATCGGAATGATTCAGCAGGGAGGTGTCGGTCTTGGGTTGGGGGCGAATACAACCGAACTGCTGACCTCCATTGCCACCAAAGAAACACTCATGGGAGCTGCTCCTCCTGCCGCTGGGGAACCTGCTTTTAAGAATCCAGCAATCAATCCTCTACAGCTATCCGGCGGACGCGCGAATATGAACGTGCAACACAACATCACCGGCGGCCTGGGCGTTGTCCAGTGGGCCGGAAGGCCATCAGACTACGATCCTAGATCAACTTACACGCGTTTCAGCGGTCAGCCTAGCGGGGTCGTTGATCTGTTCATGAAGTTCTACAACGGGCTTCAGGAACAAACGACGCAGCCTTAAGCCGGAAAGGACTATTGAGTGCCGGGGGTGAACATGTTCGGGATGAAAAGATCAGGTCCGAGTGCCATATGCGTTGCAGTCGCACTGTTGGTCTGTGGTTCAGGCTTACGGAGAGCGTCTGCACAGCAGTTGCCAGAAAAGGTGCATCATGGGGGCAGCAAATGCTCGGAAATGAGCAGGACGTTTCCCTTGACGCTACCAAATGAAAATCAGCGTCCTGGTCCCGAGATGACCCTACGTGTGCAGCTCCGACTTGATGCGGCGGCTACAGTGTCAGTTCGTGAATTACAGGTTCCTACGGATGCCGGAGCATATGACTCCACAATCTCCATCAGAGATGCAAACGGGAACCAGAAGTTCGATGTTCCAGCTCTGATTAAGGGGGGAGATGGCCTGCGGCTGTTCCGTGTTCGTAGAGTCTGCGATCAGTCAGGTCAGCCTCTGCTTGTTCTGGGTCTCACAGCGGGATGGACGGATGCAACTCAAGGCTTCATAGTCATCAGACGCTCCGCTGGCAAAATCCAAGTTGATGGCTTACCGCTCGTCGGCCACGGCAAGCTCGTGGTTTACCGGAAATCCCCGTCAGAGATGGAGCTCTGGTCGGCCTCCGGGCAGGGCCTTTGCGAAGCGTGCAAGAAGCCGTATGTTGTCCGGACGTGCAGGCTCACTGAAACGACCCTATCATGCAGAAAGCCAGGACGGCTCACTGCTCCGATGAGTCCCAACGTCATAACGGCTGACATCATCGAGGTAAAGTAGCTCCTGGCGAATAAGCCTGCGGTGCGCGTAGCCCCTTCCGGCAGTCGGGGCAGGTCATCCAAAGGGCAACGCTGCTAAAGCGGCGGCTGGCAAGGTGTGGACGCGTCACCCACAAAGAGAGTGCTGTGTCTAAATCGACTGAGGTTCGACTTTGCCGGGCCTGCCCGTCATCTCAGATTGTCTTCGGAGACGAGGGCGCAATCTGGAGCGCGGTTAGTGAGTGGGCTCTGTATCTTACTGATTCTCGACGGGGCTCGTTATGATCCGCGCCGCTTTAAGTCTCGTGGAATCAGTTTCTAGCGGTCCTCATCATCCAAAGTTGAATGCCGCGAAGATTCCTGTTGAGCCCGCGGCATGTTTTCACCTTCCAATCCGATCAGAAGCGCTCTCTGGGCTGACTGAACAAAGAAAATGCATCCCGATATTCATCCTTTAATGACGAACCCCTCTGGCAGCAATCTCCTGCTTTCCGTAGGGAGCGAACTTGACGTCGCCTCATAGCGTCTCCAGACATTGGAAAAGGGCTGATCCGCCACAGTCAGCCCCTTCGCTCGCAGGATGAAAAGTTGATGGCATTTTGGTGGCAAATTGCGCCCAGAATGCCGGTTTATGCCTCCTCTGCCGACCTATAACCCTTTTAGAATCATGATCCGGCTGCTTCTCGGCCATCTTCACACGGTGGAAGTCGTAAGTTCGAATCCTGCTGCGCACACCATAGAATCAACAAGTTAGAGGCAGGCTTCCCGGCGGACTGGTAGCAATTGGCAGCAAAATCTCCGTTCCGCATTCGGAATCCGTTTCAGGATGCGCCTTCTCCTCCTCTCCTTTCCGCAGTTTCTCGTAGGCCGCTCCGACCATCGCCACCACGCTCTCCGGCAGTTCCTGTACGTACTGGTTGGCGATCGTGTCCGCCTTGGCATGCCTGAGGTGCGGAGTTACCCAACAAGCCGGCTCACAGAGAGAAGCCCTCTCCGCGAGCCGGATGAGGAAGAATTTTACGGACTAATGAGCTGATCGGGTGCCGGGGAGATCAGAACTGATGCATCCCTTCGGCTTCAGAACAGGATTGCAGCGGGCGGCTTCATTGCCCGGCAGTTCTACCTCGTAGCCGCTCGCGGCCTTTTCCGAGGCCGGATAGTCCGTGCTGAGGATCTGGGCGCCACTGGAAAGTACTTCGTCGCGCCGCGAGGTATCGTCGGCTGGAGCCTGCTTGCCCGGTTCATCGGTTCGAGTGCGAATCAGGTATCCCTGTTTGACGAGGGCATTGATTTGCGAGGCAGATGCACTGTTCTGTTCAATGAATGCGGCGTCCGGCTGGCCGGGCGTGGCATTGGTAAAGAGCACGCGACCGCGCAGTGAAGGATGTCCTGCCAGGTAGGCCGGCCCGACGCTCTTCTGGTCAAGCAGAAAGACTACCTTACCGCGCGCCTTTGCAAGGGTGGGCCAGTTGTCCGCTTTCACCGCCTCATTCAACGTGGCATACGAGCCGCGAACATCGTCTGGAGTAATAATTTCACGCCGGGGGAAGACCGAGAGAATCGCCCGGTCCAGGTTGTTCAGCACATCGGTGGTGAAGGGGAGCGGGGTGACGGTCGGAAAGCCAACATGCTTCAGCTTATGTTCCTTGGTCTCCACAAGGATGAAGACGGGCAGATGGCGGGGATGCTGGTGTGACCAGCGACGGACTTCTTTCAGGCACTCCGTAAACGGCTCGCAGTTGCTGCGATAGTCCACGTCTTGCACGTGCAGCACTTTGAATCCCGGCTTTTCCATCACGTGGTGGGGATCGAAGGGCGGATCCGCGGGCAGTCCTGCCTGCGCAATGAGCGTTTTTCCGTAAGGATGCGCGTACATTCCGCCCTTGGGGTCGGCGAAGACGTCGATTTCAATCTGCCGCACTCCTGCGTTCAGTTGTACTGCCAGCTTTGGGTGGCGATAGTTGAGAGCGGCGTAGGCGCGCGGATTCATCTTCTTCCACAGCTTGGTCGCGCTGGGCCCGAAGCCGGCATGGTAGCTGTTGTGCGTGCCAATCACCTGGATCTGGTTGATGCGGACCTGTGCGTCTGTCTGCGCCATCGCTGTGCGCGCCATTCCGGGCACCACGGCGGCAAGACAGAGCGCGATGGCGCGCATCTGGCGAAGTGCTTTTTCTGATTTCCCTGGCACAGTCATTTTTCCCTTCTTCACTGCAAGCTCCTTGAGTTTTTGATCGGCGAACTAAAAGTGCGAAGGGAGCGTTTGCAAGCGAACGCTCCCTTCGTTGCCCTGCGCGGGCGGTTAGAAGATCAGCTTGGCCGCAACCTGCAACTGGCGCGGAGGATAAGCCGAAGTGATGTTGCCGAAGGAGCCGCTGGAGCGGTCCGAGTTGGGAGCTTCATAGTTCACGTGGTTCAGCGTGTTGAACGCTTCTCCGCGAATGTCGAGCAGAGAGCGCCTGCTCCAGAGATGGAAGCTCTTGTGCAGGCCGAGATCGAGTTCGTTGAACGGCATGCCGCGCACCGAGTTGCGGCCGGCGTTGCCGTAGGGTTGGCTCACATCGGTTGGAATCGAAACGGCATCGGGGTTGAGGAAGCCGTCCAGTGCCGTGCTGGTTTTCACGCGCTTTGAAGATGGATTGACGGGGTTGCCGCTGACATTTGGGCGATACGTGAGCAGATCGCTGATGTCATAGGCTGCGGATTCGTCATAGTGCAGGTTGACGGGCTGCCCGCTCGTGTCGGTATTGATGGCAGTCAGCTCCCAATTGCCGAGCACCAGGTCGGCGGCGCGCGGCAAATTGCCGCCAAACATCTGGCCGCGGCCGAAGGGAAGATCCCAGACCAGGGACAGCGTTTCATTCAGCGGCTGGTTATAAGCCGATTGGCCGATTTCGCCTTTCAGATTTGCCAGGTTGACGCGTGAATTGTCCCCGTTCGGTGTATCGAGATGGCCGGAAGCATTGTCGATGGCACGCGACCAGGTGAAGGAGTTGAGCAGATACAGCCCCTTGGAGAAGTGGTGTTCCAGGCGGGTCTGCAGCGCGTTGTAGCGCAGGAAGCCGTAAGGAACCGACTCTTCGATGCCGGTGAAAGCCGAGATCGGACGGCGAGCCTGAAGGCTGAGAGCTTGTCCGGGCTGGTTGGGCACCGCCTGGTTATAGTCGGCCAGAACCCAGATATGCACGCCATGCGAGCCCACGTAGGAGATGGTGAAGACGGTGTTCTTGTTGAGCTGACGCTGAACATCCAGATGCCAGGACTGCACGTAACCCGTAGGAATGTTCTTGGGGATGTAGCGGGTCTGCGCGAGAAGCGTGCTGAAGTTCTGCGCGCTGGCGAAGTTGGTCGGGTAGCCCTGGGCGACGGTGCGGAAGCAGTTGCTGAAGTTCTGACCGGTGCAGAGAGGCTGAGGAGTGCCTGCGCTGGCCGGCGCGTAGGGCGCCACCTGGGTAATCGAGGAATTGACGATGTACGGACCGTTGTAGGCCAGCAGGTTTTCTCCGCCTTCACGATTGAACTGGTCATAGCTGATGCCATAGGCAGAGCGAATGACCGTCTTTGGATCGATCTGCCACGCAAAGCCGATGCGCGGAGCAAAATCGTTCGTCGGCATGTTTACGAGCGCACGTTTGTAGAGTGAACCCGAGCTGGCCTGGATCAGTGTGTTAGTCGTGGGATCGAAGTTTGCAAGGTGATTTCCGCTGACGTATTGGGGCGTCGCGAGCTCATAGCGAAGTCCGGCGTTCACCGTAAGCTTCGGTGTGAGGTGCAGGTCGTCCTGCGCATAGAAGAAGTTCATGAACTGGTGATAGTTCACGATGCGATAGTTGTTGAGCTGATAGGTATCCCGAGCGCCGGTGAGAAAGTCCGTAAGATATGCCGCTTCGGCATCGCCGATGTCAGAGGTACCGCCGCCATGCTGGCTGAAGCCACCGCTGAATGACTCGGAACCGTACACGGGGTTGAAGTCGTCGACTTCGGTGTTGATCGAGAGCATCTCCCATCCGAACTTGAAGCTGTTGGGACCATGCAGGAAGGTATAGTTCACTTTAGGATCTATGACAAAGGGATTCTGAAACTGAGGATTCGATCCCTGAGCGCCCCACGAGGTGTAGTCTTTGACATTTTCTGAGCTGAGCGCCCGGATGATTGCCTTGTCGGTGGGCAGACCCGGAATGCCGGCCTGTTCATTCAGGCTTTCCTGGCCGGCCAGGTAGGGGCTCTTGCCGCCCTGCGTCCAGGTGAAGCCGATACGAGCATCGAGCACCTGGTTCTGGTTGAAAGCGTGGGTGAGACCGGCTGCTACCTGCTTGTTATAGATGTGAATGGTGCCGTTGCCACCACCGCCTGCCATACCTGGGATTGAGGTGGCGTCGATGATGTCGTCGTGGTGCTGGCTGAACGTGCCAAAAAGCGAGGTGCGCGGGCCGCGGAAATAGTCAATGCGCACATCGCCCTTGTTGTCTACCGTGCTCGCCTTGGGCAGCGATACGTAGTTATCAGAGAAGCTGTTGGCCACATTGGGAGCAGGCAGGGCATTGATGACCAGCTTTGCCAGCGGAGTCCAGTCACTCTGGGGCACAACGCCGTTGGCGTACACCGCGCCCGTCACGGGATTGCGCAGCGGAACAGGCTTGCCCTTGGAGTCGACAAAAACGCCCTGACGCTGCAGTGCCGTGGGAACCGTGGCTGCCGTGTACTGGCCCTGCACCTGACGGTTGCCCTCGTAGTCGGCGAAAAAGAAGAGCTTGTCTTTGACGATCGGGCCGCCGATGGCTCCGCCAAACTGATTGCGGTTCAACACCGGAACCTGGCGCTTGCCTGTCAGAACGTTCACCGGCGGCAGAAAGGGACCGTCGGCGTTCAGAATGGTGTTGCGGTAGTATTCCCAGATTCTGCCGTGAAGCTGGTTGGTGCCGCTGTTGAGCGACACATTGATGACCGCACCGGAAGCGCGCCCGTATTCGGCGCTGTAATTGTTGGTCGCCACGCTGAATTCGCTGATCGCGTCCGGCGAAGGCTGAATGGCCTCGTTGGAAAAGCCCTGGTTCGAAGTCCCGTAGGCGTTGTTATCCAGACCGTCGAGCAGAAAGTTGTTGAACTCCGAGCGCTGGCCGTTCACGTTGAAAGACGCATCGCGGCTGGTCACGCTCTGATCTTCCAGGTTGTTGCGGCGCACGCCCGGAACCAGAGTGGCAAGGTCGGCGTAGGAGCGGCCATTGAGCGGCAGGTTCCGCACGGCAGTTTTAGGGATGATCGTTCCCGTATCGCTGCTGTCGGTCTGCAGAGCAGTGGCGGCGCCAGATACCACCACGGTCTGGGTAGCGCTGCCCGGCTGCAGGGAAACGTCCACGCGCTGGCGCGCATTGACCGTGACATGGAACGCCTCAGTTGCCGTTTCCTGGAATCCCCTGGCGTTGGCGTCGATCTTGTATGAGCCCACATGGACGTCGGTGAACTGGTATTGACCGCGGCCGTTTGTCGTTACGGTCGTCGACGTACCTGTGGAGACGTTGATGAGCTCTACCTTGCTGCCGACGATAGGTGCTCCGGTGCTGTCGCGGACATAGCCGAGCACCGTTGCGGTTTCAAACTGTGCGAAGGCGGGTAGCGTCTGGCAAATGGCGAGCAGCAGCAGCAGACCAAATGCAATCCTCCGGAAGCAACTTGCCAAATCCGTTCCGCTGCGAGGGGCAGCAGACGAGACATGCGGTTTCATCATTCAGACCTCTCTCCCTGGTAAGGAGCGTTATTGTGGGGTATGGCCTGATCTTGTCTCGTGAGAGATGGGGCGGGAAGGGGGATACACTGTGGGCGCAGGTGGCCTCCACATGCTTTACACCTCCTATTTTTCAACGAGGTAGCGCATCGATGGGTGGAGCTGTTTACTTAATTTTCACTTAAGATCGTTACCATTTCGTCATGTCGGCTCCCCACCGCATTCCAACCGACTCCGATCGTGAAGGTGAGCTGGAGCTCTCCGGCTCTGATCTTGACGAGTGTCCGGAGTGGCAGCTTGCGCTCAGGATCGCCGGCAGTAAGAGCTTTCGGAAGTCGGCGTTTCTTCCGCGCTTTCTCCTCTATGTATGCCGTCTGCAGCTCAGCGGACGCGAGCACCTGATCAGTGAAACGCGCATCGGTGTGGAAGTATTTCACCGCCCCGAGAATTACAACCCTGCCGAAGACAATGTGGTTCGAAACTACGCGCGCATCCTTCGCAAGCGCATCGAGGACTACTTCCAGCTAGAGGGCGCTGCGGAGCCGTTCCGTCTCACCATCCCGCGCGGAGGTTACATTCCCTTTTTTGAGATCCTTCAACCGCAAAAGGTAGAGAGTGATGCAGGAGATAGTTGCGACACTGACCCTCAAGAAACAGCGAAAGCCACTGACCGGGAGGTAGCGGAGCCGCCGCCGGCCGCCTTGCCATATATAGGGACGAGTGTCCGTCTCCTGACGCGCCTGCGGCTTCCGCTGGCATTTCTAGCGGGCGCGTTCTTCTGCCTGGCCGCTTTTCTGATCTTTGCCCCCAACGGGTTTCAGGGCTTGTCCGCCGCCCCGGGCAGGACGCCCCCCGCTGCTGCGCTGCTGGTGTGGCGTGAGATGTTTCAGCAGGATAGAAATACGCTCATTGTTCCGGCGGATAGCGGTATCGGTGTGCTCGAAAATCTGACCCATCGGCCAATGACGCTTGCCCATTATCTGGCGGGGGCGCCGGTGACCGCCGGGCGAGACGATGGCAGCCTGAACGACCTGCAGAGCCAGCACTACACGAGCCTGGTATCACTGGATATCATCCTGGGCCTCAGCCGAATGAGGCTTTATCAGCCGGACCGCTGTTTTGTTCGGTATCCGCGCTTTCTGAGCCTCAAGGATTTTCGCGAATTCAATGTCATCCTTCTCGGTTCGGTGCATTCCGATCCCTGGGTTTCGCTCTTTGAGAATCAGCTCAATTTTCGTCCGACGTTCGGCTCCTCTGTGAACGAGTCCTACATTGCCAATGAACGTCCTGCGGCCGGTGAAGAGGCGGTATATCGCAATCTCGCGGGGACTTCGCACCATCTTACGTATAGCGTGATCGATTATCTGCCCAACCTGAATGCTTCCGGCCACGTGTTGCTCATCCAGGGGCTTAGTATGGCGGGCACGCAGGCGGCGGCCAACATCCTGATGCAGGATTCTGATCTGGATCATTGGATCAAGCGGGCACTCATGCCAGATGGTTCGCTGCGGCCCTTTGAGATTCTGGTTCGTTGCGACACGCTGGAAGCCGACGCTCCGCACGGCGAAATTGTCGCGATGCGGGTTCATTCCTGATCGGGATTACTGCCAGGGCCTTTCGAGACGCTCCGTGCACGCGAGAGACGTCTCGGGCTTGCGCGAAGGACAGATGGCTGGTACCGCTCTTCTGTCCGGCGATCAGAGCCTGGCAAAGAAGGTAACAGTCGCTTCCAACCCGGAACTGCGACGCCAAACAGCGCGCCGAAGAGGCAGAGAACGGCGTTCTGAAACCTTGCTGTCATCCTGCGGGTTCCGGCGAAGATCAATCTACCAGGACACATGACTGCGCCCGCATACATCGCCAGGGTCCTTCAAGCTCAGGCCACTCGCGGCGAGATGCGGGTGAGATGGCATGAACGCGCCAATCGCAAACGAGTTTTTCCTCGCAGGCAAAAAGAGGCTAGGGTGGGTTATGAAACGAGCATCTCGTATATACAGTCTACCTGTAAAGGTAGACTGTATATACGAGACAGGCATGGTCTGGGCGCTCGCCGAGGCTGACGGATCGTTGACTTAGATAGCTGAGGTTATTGAGGGTACATTTTCAGAATTTTGAAGCTCGACCGAAATTACGGGAGCAATCAAGGTCCATGAGTGGTTTGGCGATAACGCGCTTTGCGACCACAATCTGCGCCGGCAGCATCGAGCTAAATGAGTGTGGTTATGCCATCTACGACAGAGAGGCAGTTACCCTCTTGGTTATCGGTCTGATTCCGCGTCTACACGGCCCGGGGGGAGCGTAACCGGACGAGACTTTACGGTTCCATCCAATCATCTGCGGCGTTGAGGGCGCGAACTCTGAAAGGTGCGGAGGACTGCTTCGGCGGGCGAGAGAATCCGGACCACCCTGGAATTTCCATAGAGCATTCGGAGGGAGAGGGCGCCGTCGATGATGCTCAGTATCGCCGCTGCCGCCGCTCGTTTGTCGATTTTGAAGGGTTCGAGCAGAGCAGTTAAATAGTCAACAATTTTGTTCTGGTGCTCGATGGCGCGGCTATGGAATGGATGGGCCGGATCAGGGAACTCTGAAGCAATCCGAAGGAACGGACAACCGACGATTTCCGGCTTATTCGCCATTTGTTCCAATCGAGTGAGAGCCTCGCGCAGATCTTTTGCCGGAGTGGGTTGAGAGATAGAGTCCCAAAAATCTTGATCGCGCTTTTCAAGGTATGCGAGCACGAGAGCATCCTTGCTTTCGAAGTGCCTATAAAAGGTCGCTTTTGCGACTTCAGCGATGGACATGATCTTCTCGGTGCCGGTTGCGCGAACACCCTCGGAGTAAAAGAGGCCGTCGGCTACCGCGAGGATTCTCTCTCGCGAATCAGATTTTTCCATTATTTTCATCGGATTTATATTGACACGAGACAGACCTGTCTGTCTATACTGGTGATGTTCAAGACACACCTGTCTGTCTTGGGCTGAAAATCCCTAATACGGAAAGTGGAAAAATGTCCCGTCGCCTCACCAATGCTTCCTCGCTGTTCCTGGGAATTCTGATGCTGATGTTCGGATTTCTGAAATTCTTCCAGCCATTCCGTGGATGGTTCGCTATCCAGATTCAGCAGAGTCATCTCCCCCACGAGGCGCTTCTCGCGGGCAAAGTAACGGAAATGATGACGGGGGTGCTCTTTCTGCTGCCATGGGTCTGGAGAACGCTGACTGCAAAGAGAAAAGACGAACTCCGTCTAGCCGCATGTTTGCTGCTGCTCAGCCAGATGTGCGTGGCCATCTATGTGCATCTGCAGCCCGGGGTGCCCGCAAGCGTTCTTCCTCTCGGTATCAAACCGCCTATCATTCCCGGAACCGTTCTGCTCCTCGCATTGCTCACTGGCTTGAGTGTCTGGAAGAGGCTGCGCACAGAAGATGCACAATGAGCTTCCGCCTCATTCCCCGCTGAACCATGGACTAATCAGTTGGCGGGACTCCGAAATGGCAAAGGCCTTTTCTTCGAACCCCTCTCAATCAGCACACCACGCCGTTGAATCACAGGAGAACAAGAATGGTGAAACTCTTCGAATCTGTTCAGCTCGGATCTCTGGTCCTGGCAAATCGCATCTTCATGGCGCCGCTCACGCGCAACCGCGCAACGGCTGACGGGGTCCCGGGCGAACTCGCAGCAACTTATTACTCGCAGCGCGCTTCGGCCGGACTCATCGTAACTGAGGCGACGCAGATCTCGCCCATGGGCAAGGGTTACCTCAACACTCCAGGAATTCATTCCACTGAACAGGTGCGGGCATGGAGCCGCATCGTGGAATCCGTTCATCAACGGGGAGGCCGGGTCTTTCTGCAGCTATGGCATGTCGGTCGAATCTCTCATACATCCTTGCTGCCCGGCAACGCGCAACCCGTGGCTCCTTCCGCAATCCGGGCTAATAGCCAGACACTCATTGCCACAGGCATGGTGCCGGTTTCAGAGCCGGTTGCCATGACGGCTGGCGAGATCAAAGAGACCCTTGAGGATTATCAGCGGGCCGCCATCCACGCAAAGGAAGCAGGATTTGACGGCGTCGAGATTCATGCGGCCAACGGATATCTGATCGATCAGTTTCTCAAGACAGGATCAAATCAGCGAACAGACGAATTTGGAGGGAGTGCGTCGAATCGAGCTCGCTTTCTTAATGAAACAGTCGAGAGGATCCTCAAAGTCTGGGATAGCAAGCACGTGGGCGTGCGAATCTCGCCGACGGGCGGATTCAACGACATGAGAGATGACAACCCGCGCGAAACCTTCTCTGTTGCGCTCGATAGACTCGGCAACTATGGACTCGGGTACCTTCATGTGGTTGAAACCGCGCAGAATAGCAAAGGCAGCAGCGACGAGGATCTTGCCATGTCAGCTTATCTCAGAACACTTTGGAGAGGTCTGTACGTGGTGAACGGCGGATATGACGGGCCCCGCGGGGAGGACGCTTTACGAACAGGGCGTGCCGATGCTGTCTCCTACGGTCGAGCATTTCTGGCCAACCCGGATTTGCCGCGCCGGCTGCAACTCGGAACCGCTCTGAATGAAGCCGATCCAACGACTTTCTACGGAGGAAGCGCTGAAGGCTATACCACCTATCCCGCACTTTCCTGAGCGGTTCGGCGTCTCTTGATGCGAGTCCGATTCCTCTTCCCGGCAACATTCCTTTGCAGCGGAGCTGCAAACAGCCATCTGATTACATCTACGTCAAGGAGCAACAAATGTCCTACATGCAGGAAGCAGAAGCTTTTAAGGCCAAGGCCCAGGAGCGCCTCGGAGATCAGTTCAAGATTCTTACCGATGACATGAGTCGAGTCCGGTCGTCCGGTGTCCTGGACCAGGCACGGAAGGTCAACGATGGCGCTCCTGATTTCTCACTGCCGGATGCCTACGGCCATGAAGTTTCGCTCACGACATTGCTCAAGGCAGGCCCGGTTGTTATGAGCTTCTACCGCGGCGAGTGGTGTCCGTTCTGCAATCTTGAGTTGCGCTCGCTGCAGCAGGCGCTTCCTCAGATCAAAAAACTCGGAGCCGGTCTCATTGCAGTCTCTCCTGAGAAGCCTGATGGTGGGCTCCTGGTGACAGAGAAGAATCATCTGACCTTTCCTGTTTTGAGCGATTTCAGAAATGAGGTTGCGCGGCAATTCGGGATCGTGTTCCGTGTTGGCGACGAGGTCCAGAACCTCTCGAGGACTGTGTTCCAGAATGATCTTGCTCTTCGCAACGGCGAGGATAGTTATGAACTTCCCGTGCCTGCGACGTTCATCATCGATAGGAGTGGGATCATTCGCTTCGCCCATGTCGAGGTGGACTATATGACGGGACGGGTGGAGCCGGAAAGCGTCGTGTCAGCTTTGGAGGCAATCGTGCGATCAGAGGTACGTTAGCGGCATAGCCAAACGTGATTGGTGACTGAATATCCTCATGACGATTGAGAGTCGCCGCCGACTCTCGAAATCCTGATCGCAATGAAGCCCATGAACGGGATATGTACCGTAAGGCCGGCCAGCGCCCAGGAGCCGATTGCCCATACGCCGAGCTTACGAAGGCGAGACACGGTGGGCTGTCAGGAAACGTGAGGCTTTCGTTAGGATTTGTAAGGCAGCGCAGCGGTAGGACGCGAGTGCCGGGCAGTCGTATCAGTCGCTCCGGTTGCAGGCGTTCATTCTGTATGGACGTGGCAAGATGAGTTTTCAAAAGCCGGTCTCAGGAGAGATCCTCCATTCCGATCACGCTGGATGAAACTCAATCCCGGTGAGTCGCTCACTGAGTTCAGAGCCTTGCAGTGATTGCGATATCCAGCGCCATGGGAGCAATTCCGCCTTGGCAGGCAGCCCCTTCATCTCCTGAAAGCCCTCTGGCCCATACTGACCATCGGGCGTCGGGTTGGTGGCGGCGAAGTGTGCAGGTAGCGTGCCGTGGTGCAGACCGGGTCCATAGAACTCAATTCGAAGAGCCGGCCGCTCTTCAGAGTGGCCGGCTTCCTTCAAACCCCTGTCAGCAGTGGCGATTACCAGGCGTAGGTCCCGTCCTTGTGAATGAAGCTTCCGGTCGGGCCGTCTTCGGGCAGTTGCGCGAGGCGGACAATTGCGACCGCGCCTTCCTCGATCGTCTGGTGGCCGGTGTGGTTGTTCATGTCGGTTGCAGTGTAACCGGGGCAGGCAGAATTGACCTTGATTCTGGTATCGCGCAAATCATACGCAAGGTCCACGGTGAACATATTCAGGGCGGCCTTGGATGCGTTATAAGCCAGCACCTTCGTATCGTAAAACGGCGAGTTCGGGTCTCCGTTGATGGAAAGCGAGCCGAGTCCGCTGGATACGTTCACAATGCGGGCATTCTCCGCAGCGCGCAGCAAGGGCAACAAAGGCTGCGTAAATGCCACGGTGCCGAAGAAGTTTGTTTCGAAGGTGCGTTGCAGCGTCTCGATGCTGACATCGCTGGCGTGGCCATCTTCCCGGTCGAAGATGGCTGCATTGTTAATGAGCACATCCAGCCGCCCGAACTCTTCTCTGATCTGCCTGGCAAGTGCGGCGCTGCTCTCCGATGCGCGATTCAAGTCCGCGGCAACATAACGGACGTCCAGGCCTTCAGCGATAAGTTTGTCAGCAGCCTGCCGCCCTCGGGATGCATCGCGCGCCCCCAGCAACACCGTAAAGCCCGCGCGTCCTAGTTGGCGGCTCACTTCGAAACCAATGCCCTTGTTAGCCCCTGTGATCAAAACAACCTTTGCCATGAATTCTCCGTGATGTGGTCAGCTTCGAAGCGATGTAGCAAGGTGTACATCGTTCACCAACATTGTTCACAGCGTACATTTTGGGTGGCCGACGGTCAAGATGTACAGTGTCAACAGATGGCATATCCGGCGAAGACAGACCGCGAGAGCATTTTGGCTGCGGCCTTGGAGCAGGTCGAGAGCGACGGGCTGGATGGGCTTGCTATCCGGTCCTTGGCTGCAAAGCTGGAATTAACTCCAAATGCGCTTTACCGGTATTTCGAGAATCTGTCGGCACTGGAGTTTGCAGTAGCCGAGGAGGTCCGAATTCAAATGCTTGAAGTCATGCAGAGAGTGATTGGACGAAAAGGCCCATCCGAGTCGATCCGCGCGATCTCCGAAGCATACCTCCGCTTCGCCCAGGAGCGGCCTCGCGCGTTTGCGCTTTATCTGAAGAACTCGGCTTCGCAAACCCCGCAGTGCGCCAGGAACACGGAGTTTTTCATCCAACAGGTGGCGCGCGTCTATGGCAAAGAGCGGGCACAAATGGCGTCGCATGCGCTTTGGGCACAGATCCATGGTCTTGCTGTCCTGCTGGGTGCCGGAGTGCTTCCCAGGGAGGAAGCGCACGTCCGTCTTAAGTTCGCTCTAAAGATCTGGATCGACGGTGCGACAGCTCCTTGAGGAGGAAGAATGGGGAGAAGGGCCTTCCGCTCGCGAGGCCGCTCACTCCCGACGATGTACTCAGCCATTCGCCACAAGATGAAAAGTTGAAGGCATTTCGGGGGGAGTTGCGCCCAGAATGCCGGTTTACGCCCGCTCAGCCGGACCACGTTGGAGGCACTGCGGAGTCTCCGACTCCGCAGCCTGATGTTCTAATGTGCGTCAGCATGCCGCGGAGCCGGCTTGTGGTTCTTCACCCAGGCTTCGCCTTGCGGCGTTCTGCGCCAGGCGAAGTAGGCATTGAGCACTTCAAGCTTGTGAAGATTTGCAACCCCGCCCACAGTGGGCGCGCTGGTGAAATGCATCACCTTTGCGCTGGCGTTGGTGAAGGCGGGCCAGTTCGGCAGCCCGTTGCCGTTGGGCGTGCCGTACTTGGCAAAGTTCGTCCAGTAGGTGGCCATGTCTGCGGAGAGCTTGCGATCGACCGGCGTCCACGGCAGGTTGGGCGATTGGTTGATGTGCTCAAAGACATACACGATCTCTTCGGAGTGCACTGCGCCGATGGCGTTCTTCCACGGGGAGTCGGCCGGGCGCGGCTGAATGTGATCGAAGTAGTACATGTACACCGGGCCGCCATGCGTCCGGGACTGAAGGCGAGCCCAGCTCCAGGTGCCCCAGGCAAACGCCGTGTCGCGCATGAGGTTCATGCTTGATTGACGCCAGGCAGCGGGCGTGGCCGGATAAACGGCGAGAACGCGATCCGCAAAGGGGCCAAACCGCTGGCGCACTCCATTCAGATAAGCCTCGCGCGTGGGCGGGGTGCCGAAGAGCGCGCCCTCATCGGAGTTGGTGCCGATGAGCACAGGCGTGTGATTGTAGCGGCCCTCTTTGTAGAGGTTGTACTCGTCGCCCACGATGACGCGGCCATCCATCACGGGCCAGAACTCACCACCCGCTGCTCTTGCGTCATCGATGGTGCTGGGCGGCAGTTGGCGCAGTTGCGCGAGCGAGCTTGCGCCGAGGTGCTTTTCAAAGGCCGCGCCTTCGCGTTCTGCATTGGCGAGCGTCTGCACGTTCTCACCCGGAGCAGGCGGTGTGCGCGTGGGGCCGAACGAGCTTCCGCTCTCTGAGATGGCGCTCTGAAAGAGGCCATGCGCCAGCGGCGAGGCTGCCAGCATGCTCACCGAGATACCCCCGGCGGATTCGCCGAAGATGGTGACTTTGTGCGGGTCTCCACCAAACGCGGCAACGTTGTGCTGCACCCAGCGCAGGCCGGCAATTTGATCGAGCAGGCCATAGTTGCCGGAGACATGATGCTTTGACTCGGCACTCAACGCGGGCAAGGCCAGAAAGCCCAGAGGCCCCACGCGGTAAGAGATGCTCACCACCACGACGCCATGCTTCGCGAGATTTTCTCCGCTATAAGCCGCGATGGACGTGGCTCCCGAGGTGAAGCCTCCACCGTAGATCCACACCATTACAGGCAGATTTGCCTTTGCGGACTTTGCCGGACTCCACACGTTCAGATAAAGGCAGTCTTCGCTGTCGTGAATGGGGCCCATCCAGGCCTCAAGGTGCTGCATGCAAGCCGGTGCAAAGTGATCGGCGTGCAGCACTCCGGTCCAATTCTTCACCGGCTGCGGGGCGCGCCAGCGCAGCGCGCCCAGGGGAGGCGCGGCAAAAGGTATGCCTCGATAGATGCTGAGCCCATCTTCATGCGTGCCTTGAACGACGCCATTCGCAATATGAACGGTAGGCGCAGTGGCGGCCAGAGCGGATGATCCAAAAACAGCAGCCGCGAACAGGGCGGCAAGACGAAGAAAAGTTCTGGTCATGGTGAGTCCTTGTATGGAGTGCTCCCGTTCATGCTTGCCATGAGCGGGATTGCGCAAGAGAAGCCAGCATACACCGCGCGTTGCACTGCTGAATGCCTCTGCAAGAGCACCGGCGAGAAAGACCTCACCTTGTCGATCTGGGGAGCGAAGAGGGCAAGCGAGCGGCTGCGGAGAAAAAACACGCGCGGGGATTGAAGTGCGACCAATCTTGTCTTATATTGAACTCGGACCAATTAAGTCGCAGTTGTTGATTCCCTGAAGACGCTCAGGCCCCACGCTCAAACTCTTGGCGGAGCAGCGCGAGGCCTGATGACCCACAGCCAGGACTGGCCGGGATGCCTTTCACTATAAGGTGCTCCAGGCGGTCCTTTCAATTTGGCCAGCGGAGATCCGTGCCCGAGAAGCCGGAGATTCTTTGGCTCTTTTGCGAGGTTACGTTGAGCAGCAGGCAGAAAGATCACTCAAAAAAGTCCCTGAACAAGCAGAAGCGTGGCAAGCGGGCATGGCTCGCCATGGGTACCATTGCGGCGTATGCGGCGGCGGGCACGGCAGGGAAAACAGCGCAACTTCACGCGCAGGTTCGAGGCACGGATGCGGGCAAGGGAGAGGCAAGACTTGCCGTGCGCCGCTTTGAAATTCCGGCCGGGCCTCTGGATGAGGTGCTGGGGAAATTTGCGCGGGAGTGCGGCCTCACGGTGGTGTATAGCATTCCCGTGGACACGGTGCCCGGCTTTCATTCGCGGGGGGTCTCGGGGCTTTATTCGCAGCAGCAGGCGTTGAAGCAGATTCTGGCGCGCACGGGGCTTGACTTTGCCTTTCAGGGGACGGCGACCGTTTCTATCGGCATTCGCAACGCGCAATCGGTGGAGGTGCGCGGCTCGATCAGCGACAGCCTGGCGCTGGCCAAGCTGCCCACTCCTCTGCTGGACACGCCGCAATCCGTCACGACCATTTCACAGCATCTGCTTGCGAGCGAGGGTGTTCTCACCTTTCACGATGCGCTGCGCAACTCGCCCGGCATCAGCCTGGCGGCGGGCGAAGGCGCGCTGCAGGGCGACAACCTGACGATTCGCGGCTTTCCGATTGAAGACGATATTTTTCTGGATGGCATTCGCGATTTCGGCAGCTATTACCGCGATCCCTTTGATCTGGCGCAGATCGATGTGCTCGAAGGTCCGGCCGGCGTGGAGTTCGGACGCGGCTCCACGGGCGGCGTGATCAACCAGGAGAGCAAGGCTCCCGAACTGCGGCCCTTCATGGTATTGGATGGCAATCTCGGTACGGATCGCACGCGGCGCTTCACGGCAGATATCAATCAGCCGCTTCCGCATGTGGCGCAGGGCGCGGCTTTTCGGCTCGATGCGATGATTACCGATGCGGGCGTGGCGCAGCGCGATGTGACGGTGAATCGGCGCTTCGGTGTGGCTCCATCATTTGCGATTGGTTTGAACACGCCCACCCGTTTCGTGTTCAGCGATCTGCACATGCAGGAAGACGATATTCCTGACTACGGCATCCCGTGGTACTTCGGCCACCCCGCACCGGTGGCGCGGCATAACTACTACGGCTTTGCGAGTCATAGCTTTCTTCGCACCAATGTAGACATTGGCACCATTCGCGCCGAGCACGACATGGGCACGCATGCGCTGCTGCAGAACGCGATTCGCTATGCGCACTATGAGCGCAAGTGGCAGATCAGCGAGCCGCAGGTCAACAATGCCAGCTCCGGGGCAATCACGCCGCAGACGCCGCTGAGTGAAGTCATGGTGAACCGCAACCAGCTTGCCGGCCACAGCGATGAGGCGCAGCTTTGGGACCAGGCCAACCTGACCTACACGGGCAAGCTGCTGGGTGTGGAGCAGACGGCGGTGCTGGGCGCAGAAGGCGGCAAGGAGAGTTCTGATCCCACGCGCATTCGTTTTGTGGATCCGGTGACGGGCATCAACACGGTTCCGTTGACGCCACTGCTGCACCCTGACCCGTATCAGCCTTTTTCCGGCACGGTATTCCCTAACACCAGTGTTCACACCAATGCCTATAGCGCCGCCGGTTATCTGCTTGATACTTTCGACTTCACTCCGCACTGGCAGTTGAGCGGAGGCATCCGTATCGATCACTTCGATGCGAATGAGAAATCGGTGACGTGGGTATACCCCACAACCGGAGCGCCGTCAGGCAAGCCGCAGAGTTCAGGCTTTGAGCAGGACATCAACAAGGGAAGCTGGCGCGCGGCGCTGGTCTATAAGCCAAAAGCAAACGGCACGATCTACTTCGATTACGGAACGTCCTTTGACCCTTCAGCCGAGCAGCTTTCGCTTTCCGCGGCCAACTCGGCCACGCCTCCTGAGACGAACGAGAGCTTTGAACTGGGCACCAAGTGGAATGTGAATCACGGGCTGCTCACCCTGCGGACGGCTCTCTTCAGGACCAAACGCGATAACGTGATGGAGCCGGACCCCAACGATTCCCCAGTGGATGTGCTGGCGGGCAACCAGCGGGTGGATGGTGCCGAAGGCGTGGTGCAGGGCCACCTGACGGATCGCTGGGAGCTTCTTTCCAGCTACACCTTCATGCACAGCGAGGTGCTGGACTCGGCCGTGACCCGGGCGGATTATCCCGCGGCCGTCGGAATGCCTTTGCAGAATGTGCCGCAGAATCTCTTTCATCTGTGGACGGAATATCACCTGACGCATCGGCTAGAACTGGGCGGCGGCGGTGACTTTGTGGGCAAGCGGGATGCGAACAGCACCACGCTGAAGTCACTTGCGTCACTGGAATCGGCGCCCGGCTATTGGACCTTCAGCGCGATGGGGAAATACGAAATCAACCGGCGTGTCTCGCTGCAGGTGAATGTGGAGAACCTGCTGGATCGCTATTACCTCGATGAGTTACATCCGGGCCACGTTATTCCGGGCGCGGGCACATCGGCTCTCTTCGGGCTGCATTGGAAGTTCTAAAAATCAACATTGACAGATTGAGGAAGACCTTATGCTTTTGACGATTCCTGATGTTTTTTCTCCCGAGCAGGTGGCAACGATCCGCCAGAAACTTGATTCCGCGGAGTGGACCGACGGCCGCGTGACGGCGGGGCACCAGTCAGCGCTCGCGAAAAACAATATGCAGATTCCTGAAGGCCATCCCGTAGCCAAAGAAGTAGGCGAGTGGATTTTGCAAAGCCTGGGGCAGAACCCGTTGTTTGTGTCGGCAGCCTTGCCGATGAAAGTGTTTCCGCCGCTCTTCAATCGCTACGCCGGCGGTCAATCTTTTGGAACGCATGTGGACAATGCGATTCGCCATCTGAAAGGAACCACGCATCGGGTGAGAAGCGATCTTTCGGCGACGCTTTTCTTCAGCAGCCCCGAGGAGTATGACGGTGGAGAGTTAATTATCGAAGATACCTACGGCATTCATTCGGTCAAGCTGCCTGCCGGGCACATGGTGCTTTATCCCTCCTCGAGCCTGCACAAAGTATTGCCGGTGACGCGAGGGGCGCGCGTGAGTTCGTTCTTCTGGATGCAAAGCATGGTGAGGGATGATGGCGCGCGCACGCTGCTCTTTGATCTCGACAATGTGGCGCAGAGTGTGGGTGCTGCGGATGTGAATGCGCCCAATGCCGTCAAGCTGACCGGCATTTATCACAATCTGTTGCGGCGCTGGGCAGAGGTGTAAACGGCGCAAGACTCGCGCAGCGTGGTGTTCTGCTGCTACTGCATTCCAATGATTCCGATGCTGCTTCCTGGTTTGTCCAGCCCCTGGCATGGCAAACCCTACCTGCAAACAGCGCTGGCCTCTGCCGCTGCAACGGCAAAGGCCAGCATCAAGCGCAATGTCATAAGGAAGGGTCTATGCTTCGTACGAATTACGCTGTGTATTTTCTGATAACACGTCTGTCAGGCGGCAGCAACTGGAAGAGAGGTTGTCTTTGTGCCGCGCTCCTGCTGCTGATGTTATTTACGCCTCCCCTGGCGCGCGCGGATGAACCTCTCTTCGGTTTTACCTATACAACCGATACGCTGCCCAAGGGGAAGTATGAGGTGGAGCAGTGGTCAACGACGCGCTTCACCAAGTCTCAGGGGAACTTCTGGCTTCAGGAGAACCGCACCGAGTTCTCCTACGGGTTGAGCAATCGCTTTCAGCTTTCGCTTTATCAGGATTACGATTCGACCGCTGCGTATCATAACGGCCCCTTCGGGGCGACGACGCCGGGGGAACCCTTTTCCTTTGATTCGCCCGACCCCAACGCGCATTACCGCGGCACGGCCTACATCTCGACAGATGTAGAGGCAATCTACCGCATTCTGAGCCCCTATGAGCACTTCATGGGCATAGGTGTCTACTCAGAGGAGCGTGCAGGTCGCGACTTTTTTGAAACAGAAAACAGGCTTCTGTTTCAGAAGAATTTTCGTCAGGACCGCGTCGTGCTTGCGGCTAACTTCACTTATGCGCCTGAGTTGAGAAATGATCGCCCCGGTCCGCTGACGCTTAACGAGACCGACATGAACGCCGATTATGGTGCTTCTTACCGGTTTATTCCGAACTGGTCGGCCGGCTTTGAGCTGGTGAATGAGCGCGAGTTTGACAGTTGGACCTTCTGGAATAAAGAGATCAACGACGCCTATTTCACTGGTCCATCGCTTCACTATGCCGGTAAGCACTTCTTTGCCACCGGCACCTACCTGGAGCAGATGCCCTGGGCTACGACGCATGAGTCCACCAATCCCGGCACGATTGTGGGTGGCCGGGACTATGACAACGACTTTGAAAAATACCGGGTGCGCCTCAAAGTGGGCTGGTACTTCTAAGGACAAATCATGAAATCGAAATTGATGTTCCTGCCGCTGGCAGGTCTGGTGCTGGCGGGCGGTCCAGCCTATGCGACGGTGTATCTCACGGTTCCGCAGGCGCAGCAGTTGATGTTTCCGGGGGCGGCCTTTCAGCAGGAGTTTAAGGCGCTCGATCACGATCAGATCAAACAGATCGAGCATTTGTCTGGAGTGCATGTGCTCAGCAGGCAGTTGCGAGCGTGGCGAGTCTCGACCGGGGGATGGTTCCTGGTCGATGAGGTGGTCGGCAAGCATGACTTTATTCCGTTTGCGCTGGCGCTTGACGGCGAGGGGAAGGTCAAGGGAATCGAGATACTCGAGTACCGCGAGGCCTACGGCAGCCAGATTCGCGATCCGCTCTGGCAGAAGCAGTTTCTCGGCCAGGGCGCGGATGCAAAGCTTCGCCTGGGGAAAAATATTCGCAATATCTCGGGCGCGACACTCTCGTGCAAACACATCACTGACGGAGTCGAACGTCTACTGGTGACTTATGAAGTTGTGCTCAAGCCTGCCGGTCACTGAGAGGGCGCAGCCCTGGCTGGGGACGCTGGCCAGCATTCGGATAGAAGGCGTGCCAGCAGATGAAGCGCATCAGGCCATGGACGCGGCGTTCGCGGAAATCGCCGCCGTCCATGAGCGGATGAGTTTTCACTCCCCTGAGAGCGACGTGAGCCGTCTCAATCGCGAGGCCGCGCGCGGCGCTGTCTCCGTGCATTCCCTGACCTACTCGGTGCTGGAATGTGCGCAGGAGTGCGCGCGGCGCTCGCAGGGCTGCTTTGATATTTCGGTGGCCGCGGAGCTGGTAAGCCGCGGAGTTCTACCGTCTCCTCAGCAGGCTGCGCGGCCTGAGGGGGGCTCGTGGCGGGATATCGAACTGCTGCCGGATGGCAGGGTCTACTTTCATCGTCCCCTCTGGATTGACTTGGGAGGAATTGCCAAGGGCTTTGCTGTGGATCGCGCCAGTGAGTGCCTGGCCGGCTTTGGCATTGCGCACTCGGTCGTCAATGCAGGGGGAGACATTCGCCTGCGGGGAATGGAGGCGGAAATTATTCGGCTCAGTGCGCCGTCAGACGAGGGTATGGCCCCGGTTCTGGAACTTGCACAGGGCAGTGTCGCAGGGTCCTGCGCCGCACCCCGGGACGGAGCAGGTGAGGATCTCTCGCGAAGTGTCCACTTTCATGGATCAGGGCTGCGGCCTGCTCCCCCTGGGCGTTTTGTGTGCGTGATCGCCGAACACTGCATGACTGCGGACGCGCTCACCAAAGTGGTGATGGCGCAAGGAGAAGACAGCGCCGGACTGCTCCTCGAATATGAAGCGGCAGCCTGGATCAAAGATCCCGGCCGCCATTGGCAGCATCTCGGAATAGAAATCGCATGAGCAGCACAGTACACAAAACCGTCAGGATTAGCCGGGGATGGCGCTGGCAGACCTACATCATCGGAGCGGGCATCTGGTTATCCGGTGGCCTTTGGCTGTTGTTCCACTACTTCTTCGTCACTCAGGGAGAGTTCGGCCCTGCAGAGAATCCGCTGACCGCCTGGTGGCTTCGGCTGCATGGCGCTTTTGCATTTGCCGCGCTCTGGATTTTCGGCCTTCTCTGGGGCACGCACATCACAGTTGCGTGGCCACGGCAACGGCGACGCCGGTCAGGCGTGGCCCTTGTAGGCTTGCTGCTTTTCCTGATTGTGAGCGGATACCTGCTCTATTACGTGGGCGATGACAAGGTACGGCCCGTGATCTCAGTGCTGCACTGGGCGGTTGGGCTTGCCGCGCCCGCGTTCTTTCTTGCTCACCGTCTGCGGTCCCGCAAACCCGCATCCGTGAGCAGTCTTCGCCGGGGTTAGTGCCCGTTGCCGGCGGCGTGTGCGCGGCGCTGCCGCACGGCCTGTGCCAGATTTTCGAGCAGGGTGCGGGTCTCTGCCCAGTCGATGCAGGCATCGGTGATGCTTTGCCCGTACACGAGGGGCTTGTCCTTGGCCAGCGATTGCGCGCCGGCGACCAGATTGCTCTCGATCATGACGCCCATGATGCGGCGCTCTCCGCCTGCGACCTGTGCGGCGACGGCCTCGCAGACCGCGGCTTGCTTGCGGTGGTCTTTGCCGCTGTTGGCGTGGCTGAAGTCGATCATGATGCGCGGCTTCACGCCCGTCTTCACCATTTGCTCGGCAGTGGAGGCCACGGAGTTTGCGTCATAATTCGTCACCTGGCGGCCTCCTCGCAAAATGATGTGGCAGTCGGGATTGCCCGAGGTCAGCATAATCGACGCCTGGCCTGTCTCAGAGGTGCCGAGAAAAGTGTGCGGATGGCTCGCGGATAGAATCGCTTCCACGGCGATCTGCACATTGCCCGAGGTGCCGTTCTTGAAGCCGACCGGGCAGGAGAGCCCCGAGGCAAGCTGCCGGTGCACCTGACTCTCGGTGGTGCGCGCGCCGATGGCTCCCCAGCTTACAAGGTCAGACACATACTGCGGCGAAATCATGTCGAGATATTCGGTGCCCGCGGGCACGCTCATCTCGGCCAGATCGAGCAGCAGACGGCGCGCCATGCGCAGCCCATCGCTGATGCGGAAGGAATCGTCGAAGTAAGGATCATTGATCAGACCCTTCCAGCCCAAGGTGGTGCGTGGCTTTTCAAAGTAAACGCGCATCACGATCATCAGGTCGCTGGAGAGATCTGCAATCGCGTTCTTCAACAGGCCCGCATACTCGCGGGCTGCCGCAGGGTCATGAATGGAGCAGGGACCCACCACGACGACCAGACGATCGTCTGTGCCGTTGAGAATGTCGACGATCTGACGCCGCGCTTCAAAAACAGTGCGCGAGGCATTCTCGGTGACAGGCATTTCCTCTTCAAGAAAAATGGGAGGAACAACGATGCGACTGGACTTGATTCTGAGGTTGTTGGTGGGATATGTCATGGCCGTTTCTTAGAATACAAGACCCTGTTCCTTTGACTGAAGAGAATCGTGGCGGGGCGTCTTCTCAACAGATGGATGGACGCCACGTGGGGACCTGGCCCCGGGCGGTCTGAATGTGCGCGGCGCAGCAATGATTGGATACATAATTGGATGTATTCGGCGGCGATTGAATGTACACTGTGGGGGCTTCCTGAATCTGCTTCATGCGGCCGCTATCATGCAGGCCGGCAGATCGCGGGAGACTCAAGCTGCAGGAAGGCCATTGCCTATGACATCACGCAGAAAATTTCTATTGAACAGCGCTCGCTCCGCGGCATTTCTTGGGGTAGCCGCCGCCGGGGCCGAAGTTCCGGCCTTTGCGGCAGAAGCAAAATCCGCCGCCGCACCCCGCTATGGCGATGCCGCCAAGTCCACGAAGTTTCCGGTTCCCATCGATGAGTCGCACAGCGCGCTGCGTCCGCACCTGTTGCGCTTTGATTCGGATCATGAGCTGCTGCAGCGCTACTACAGCGTGCCCTTTGCGCCGGATTCCCGGACCCGCATGCGCGAGTTTTATCAGCTATGGCAGAAGCAGCTTGCGGCCATTGATTTTGCGGGCTTGAATCAAGATGGCCGCGTGGATTACCTTCTGCTGCGCAATTATCTGCAGCATCGCCTTCGCCAGCTTGATCTCGATACTGCCTTTCAGCAGCAGGTGGATGTCTATCTGCCCTTTGCGCCCGAGATTCTCGCACTGTTTGACGACATGCGCGCCATGAAGCCGGTCGATTCCAAGGCCGCAGCCGCGACGCTGGCCCATCTTGCGACCGAACTCAAGCAGTTGCCGGCCACGCTCAACAGCAAGTATCCCAAGCCGAACAAAGAGGCCGTGAATGAGGCCGTGCATCAGTTGGAGACGCTCGAATGGCACCTGAATGCGTGGTTCACCTTTTATAACGGCTATGACCCGCTCTTTACCTGGTGGGTTGACGTGCCTTACAAGTCCGCGACCGGCGCGCTTACGGAATACCAGAACTATCTCGCCGTCCATTTGCTGGGGCTGGCGCCGCCCCCCAAGGTGGGCAGCGGAGACGGCGACGCATATTCGCAAAGCATGCAGTCGGCACGCGCGGGCAGCAACAAAGACATCATTGGCCATGCCATTGGCCGCGACGGCATCATGGCCGACCTCGCCAACGCCATGATTCCTTACACCCCCGAGCAGTTGATCGAGCTGGCCAATCATGAGTTCGCCTGGTGTACCCAGCAGATGATTCAGGCTTCGCGCGAGATGGGCTACGGAGATAACTGGCGCGCCGCCTTGAACAAGGTGAAGAACACCTACGTAGAGCCCGGACAGCAACCCGCACTGGTGCGCAAGCTGGAGCAGCAAGCGCAGGACTTTGTGATGAGCCACGACCTCATCACCGTTCCTGAGTTGGCGCGGGACACCTGGCGGTGGCGCATGATTCCGCCTCAGCAGCAGCTCATCTCGCCGTTCTTTCTGGGCGGGGAAGTCATGCAGATCTCTTACCCGACCAACACCATGACCTATTCGCAGCGTATGAACAGCATGCGCGCGAATAACACTGGCATGTCCCATGCCACGGTCTTTCATGAGCTGATTCCTGGTCACGAGTTGCAGGGCTTCATGCTTGAGCGCTATCGCAATTACCGCTCGGCGCTCGGCGAGACGCCTTTCTTCATCGAGGGGTGGGCGCTCTATTGGGAACTGCTGATGTGGGATCTCGGCTTTGACCGCACACCGCAGGAGAAGGTTGGTGCGCTTGACTGGCGCATGCTGCGCTGCGGCCGCATCATCTTCTCGTTGAGCTTTCATCTGGGAAAGATGACGCCCCAGCAGTGCATTGACCTGCTGGTGAATCAAGTTGGCGTTGAACCCGATGCCGCTGCCGGTGAGGTGCGCCGCTCCTTCAGCGGAGCCTATTCACCGCTGTATCAGGCTGCTTATCTGCTCGGCGGCATGCAGATTTATGCCCTGCACAAGGAGATGGTGCCTGCAAAGCTCACCAACAAGCAGTTTCATGATGCCATGCTGCAGCAGTACGCGATTCCGATTGAGCTGATTCGTGCGGCGATGCTTGATCTGCCTCTCACGCCCAACTATCAGCCGAGCTGGAAGTTTGATGGCGACGATCTGCCCGCCGTGACATAGATCTGCTCTTCCCTCACGTTGTAAACAAAAGAGCCGGCTGCCATTGGCGGCCGGCTCTTTTGTATCTGTGGTGGAAGCAAATAGAAGGCACATCAAACTGTCTTGCGATTGACCTTCCAGTAGACGGTGTAGCGCTCATCCATGATCTGGTAGAGCGGCTTGAGGTGCATGGTCTGCTGTTGATTTGCGGTGGCGAAGCGCAGTTCGCCGCCCGGCAGGCGCTCGATGGCTTCGCCAGCCTGGCCGGATGCGGTCAACAGTTCCGGCATGGGGTAGTTCTCCTTGTCAGAGAAGGGGCCGGAGTCGCCATAGATCTGTTTCTCCGTGAGACCGTGGCGTCCCATTTCGCCCGCAAGCACGAGCGGACCATAGAGCACGGCCTGGACATCGGGCGAATCGGGGATGGGCGAAATATGCAGAGACATGGGCATGCTCACCTTGATGGTGTCGCCGTCATGCCACGTGCGATGGAGTGTGGCATAGCTCTCAGGCTTCGCTTCCACACTTTGAGGTTGGCCATTGATGTGAATGGTGAATCCGTTGGTAGCCCAGTAGGGAACACGAATCTTCAGCCCGAACGCTGACGGCTTTTGGGCACGAACCGTGAGCGTCGTGGCTTCTTCGAGCGGGAAGTTCGTCTCCTGCACGAGCGACACATTCTTCTCAGGCCACTGCACCTCAGAGCCGGCAAAGAGATTCACATAAATGTTCTTTGCATCGTGGAAGTAGATAGAGTCGTTGACCTTGGAGTATTCCTCAACGCCCGTTCCCGTGCAGCACCAGAACGCGTCGAAGGGCGTGCCGAAGGTCTTCCAGTAGCCGGGCTTGAGCGAGACGTAGTACATCAGCATGCCCTTGGGATCTTGCGTGCCGATGCGAACGTTGTACATCAGCCGCTCATAGTAGTCGAAGATGCGCGGGTCGCCCGTCCATCCGTAGAGATGGCGTGAGAGCTTCATCATGTTATAGCTGCAGCAGCACTCTTCAGCGGCAGGCCCAAGATGCTCAGCTAGCGTGCCGGGCTTGTGCCAGAACTCGCCATCGCTGGTGCCGCCCGTGGCATAGGCGTGCTGCGAGGTCACTGCGCCCCAGAAAAACTCCGCAATAGTGTGATAGCGCTTGTCGTCCGCCACTTCATAGCCGCGCGCCGCGCCGATCACCTTGGGAATATTCGTGTTGGCATGATTGCCCGCGAGATGATCTTCGCGCTTGGCTAGCGGATCAAAGATGAGTTTGTGCTCAAAGCGGAAACCAAGGTCGCGATACTTCTTTTCGCCGGTGACCGCATACAGATTGAAGGAAACTTCATTCATGCCGCCCTGCTCCACCAGCAGCATGCGCTGCCACTGGTCAGCGGGAATCGGTTTTGTGTATTCGATGGCCCAGTCAGCCATACGCTTGCAGGTTTCGAGGGCCTGCTGGTTGCCGGTATGCACATACATGTCGAGATGGCCGGCCATGATCTTGTGATAGGTGTAGAAGGGCGCCCACACCTTCTGGTAGTGGCGCAGGCGATCAAAAAACGATGCAGGAAAAGCGCTCAGGTAGCCGTCCGGCTGCTGGCATTTGGCCAGTTCCGCGACGAGCGCATCGCCCTTGGCCTTGATCTTTTCATCTCCGGTGGAGGCATACATCAGCGCGCAGGCCGAGAGATAGTGTCCCCCGGCAAAGTGACCGCGCAGTTCGCAATCGGGCGCTTCCCAACCCCCCAGAGGCTCGGCGCTCGTAGGCAGGCCGGCCGTCAGGCGAAAGGTGTGCAGCAGGCGGTCATTCGGTACCAGATAGAGATATTGCCGGTTGATCTCCAGAGCGTTTTTGAGCACGCCATCGCGCATGCGCACCTGCGTCATCGGAAAGTCTTTGTACCGCCAAAGGACCTTTTCATAGCCGGTGCCGTCGGCGCTCACGGGAATATCCATGACTGCGTCCTGCAGGGCTTTGAGGTGCGGCGGCAGCAGGAAAAGTCCGCCGAGCGCGGCTGCTGAGCCGAGAAAGTTTCTGCGTGAGAGTTTTGATTGTTCGCACATAAAAGGTCTCCTGAGGGACTAGGGGTGAGAGATGGATGCTGGTTGGGAATGCTTCTGCGCTGGCATGGCTTGCAGCGTGATCTGCGTCAGGCCCGCATGCAGTGGAACAGCGTAAGCCCCACGAATCAATTCAAAATGCGTGTCCGGGTGGAAGCGGCCGACGCCCGCGATGGAAGCAGGCTGCTCGACTCGTAACAGCGCCTGTTTCGTATAGGCGCTTGCCGGGCTAAGCTCAATTTGCACCGTCTGCGATTGCGGATCGAAGCGGATCTGCTGGAACTTGCCTGCATCGAGCGTCAGCCACAGCCCGAATGGCGCCAGGTACACGCGTCTGCGAAATGCATCGAGCGGCTTCACGCTTATCTGCTGTGCGTGCTGCGTCAGGTTGCCGCCGAAGCTCAGCCAGCCAAAGGTGGAGCTATGCGTGACATAAGTGGCGGTATCGAGCGCAAAGCCAAAGAAGTTCGGCCCGTAGTCACCCGAATACGCATCGAACTTCATCGTGCTCGGGAAGGAGTGGAAGGCTTCAGAGGCAAACCCCCGCTGATCAATGTTGGTGAGCGGACCCATGGTTCCACCATAGCCGACGCGCAGCAGATACAGGTCTTGCGGGTGCTCCCGGTAGGCCGCCAGCAGCGGGATGGCATTGATGCCGGAGCCATAGTGATGCAGTTGCCTCTCAATGCGCGGAATCTTTCCGGCAAAGAGAAAGTCCCAGTAGCGGCGCGCGCTGCCGTTGTATCCCCATGAAGGAATGGAGGGGTCGTAGCCGAGAATGGCGTCGAGCGTCACCTGCGCTTTGTCCTCAAAGCCAAAATAGTGAGTCCAGGCATAGACCTCTTCCTGCCCGGTGGAGTCCCACGGCATCTCACTTCCAAAAGGATAAGCCTTGTGATCCCAGACAAGCGCGCGCTGATACATCGCGTCCTTCAGCGTCCCGGCCTGCTGCGTCCAGCCCTCTCTTTGCAGATCGTTGAGAATGCGCAGGAAGATGTCGCCCTCCATCTGCCCGAACTGTGTGTAGTAAGGCGCAAACTTCATCATGGCCATGGTGGTCTGATAGGCGTGCCCCAGATACCACTGCCAGTCATGTGCGGTGACCAGTCCCTGATGGTCGCGCGCCAGGCGGTACATCACCCAGTAAGCTGCCGCGACGTGCGGGTAATTGAAGGAGCGGTCCACCGCCTCAGACTGCTTCCGGTTCCATGAGGTCCATGTTTTCCAGTTGTACTGATCGCTATAAAATCCGGCAGGGAACTGGCTGGGCTGGTAGTAGAAGACGCTCTTGCGCACTCCATACTTGAGCGGTCCGCTGCTGTATTGAATGCTGCCCCAGAGCACGTGATCCACAAACTGTTCGTACTTCGCAATCTCCTGCTTGTCCGGCTGCCCAAACTCTTTCATGGCTGCCGCCAGCCATGAGCCGGCGCCGGCCTCATCGCTCAGGCCCGCAATCCATACGCGCCCTTCCTGCGTCACCTGGCGGTTCGCCTGCCCATCATAGGTAATGACCGATGGACTGCGATGAAAGGGATCACTGGGATCAACAAACCATTGCTTCGTGGTGAGAAAGTGCCCCATATCCGCAACGGCCTGCTGCTCCGGCTTGATCACAAAATAGCCGATGCTCTGCACCGTGCCATCGTCGTAGGTCACCGCGACGCGCGCGCGGCCCCACTTGCGGCCTTGCAGGTTATATCTCAGCCAGCCGGTCGAGGTGCTTTTTCCTGCGGTGATCGTGATGGCACCCGCGGGCTCTACCGTGATGGAGCGCACCGGTTCGTGATAGTGCAGAAAGAGCTGCGCATGAATGTCCTGCGGCAGCACATAGCCGGGAAAGCCTGCGGCCACAGGACGGAAGTGATCGACGAGCGTCTGCTGCACCTGAGGAATAGAGGGCGACAGCAGAAACTTGAGCCCAAAGCTGCGTGACTCTCCGGGCTTGAGCGTCACCGATGTTCCGGGATTCCACGGATTCGCGCCCTTCCACGCGCCCTGCTGATAGGCGCGGCTGTAGACCATCCACTCATAGAACCCCTCAAACGTGATGCCGCGTGGCGTTGGGTCATTGAAAATCAGCGGCTCACCGTTTGGGCCATGATGATTCAGGATCGGCCGCCAGGCTTCGAGCGGCGTGTGGCCCTCGGGCACCACCACCAGCGCGGGTCCGTGGCCGTTCAAGCGAGTTACCTGCACGTACCCCGCATCTTCACCGATATAAGGATCATCGAAGCTGCACTGGACCGAGGCCTGCGCCAGCGTGCGGCCGGCGAGAATGTTGTTGAAGATGAGCGGAATGCCCAGTGCGCCAATGGTCACCGGTTTGGCGGATGTATTCGTGAGCGTGAAGTGCAGCGCAAGATTTTCGCCGTCGATGCGCCAGGTGCGCACAATTCGCAGCGGCATGCCGGCCGGGAAGGTGGCTGTCAGATCGGCGGATGCCAGTTCATCGCCTTGGACAGGGAGCGGCTTCACCGGCTGCCGGTGCAACGCGCTCGAATAATCCTGCCACGGGCCAGCGGCGTCTGTGCGCAGCCGCAGGTCAATGTCGCCGAGGTGATAGTAGCCATCTGTGGATCGCTCCGCCAGCCGGTCGCCGGGCGTGAAGTCAAAGCCGTGCGCGCCCTCGGGGTCAAGCGCCGCCACCGTTTGCGAAGAACGCGTGAGGTCCAGGCGGAATCCGGGCGTCTCGAGATGCTCGATTCCCTGCCGCAACATGGGGCCGGGTTTCGCTGGCGGGGCGGCTTGGCTTTGGGCAAGAGCAGAGGATGCGACGGCCAGACAGCAGGCTGCAGTGAACATCCTGAAGGCGCTGCGTGCGGCCGGCGAGATGTCCTGACGAGATAAAAAATGGCGCATTCGTTTGGCTCCAAAAAGATTTGTAACAGCGCCCCAGACCAGCGTCCCGGCGAAGCGTCAGCCCGGCCCCACGCAAAGTGATCGGGCCTCTTTGCGCGGCGATTTCAGCGGATAGATATTTAGACCACGTTATGGATGCAAAAATCTACCTTGACTTGGCTTTCAATAATGTATACATTTTCGTCCACGTAGAGAAAAGCCAAAATTTGCGTCTTTTCGCGGACGAATGACAGAGAAATCTTCCGCCAAAGACCGCAAATCATCCCGTTCTGCGAAAACAACTTCCTGAGAGGCATGCCTATGAGCTTCGATCGTTGGGCCAGGCGCACCGTATTTCCCCTATTCACGCTATTCTTCACCCTCCTCCTTCTTGCGCCCCGTATGGTCCAAGCGCAGAACCTCTCCACCGGATCGTTGAATATCACGGTCGAGGACCCGGCGGGCGCGGTCATCAACGGGGCCAAACTTGAGCTGCGCGACCTGGATACGAATGACATTCACAAGTCGACAACCTCGGGCTCCGGTGTAGCAGTCATTCCTTTTCTTAATCCCGCCCACTACAGCCTGCGGGTGAGCCGTGACGGGTTTGCGACCAAGGTCTATCCGTCTGTCACGGTGCAGGTGAATCAGGTGACCAATATGGTCGTGAAGCTCGAGGTCGGCTCGACGAACCAGACGGTGACCGTTTCCGCCAACTCATCGCCTTTGTTGCAGACCACGGACAATGCGCTCGCTACGACGATCGACTTGAAGGAAGTGGAAGATCTGCCGGTCTCAGGACGTGATGTCACCAGCTTTGCTTTTCTGGTGCCCGGCTCAGTGGATGGCGCGGACTTCAACAACCTGCCCGGCGGAGCCGCGAATATCAGCGCAAATGGCTTCTCCACGCAGACTAACCGCAATAAGAGCGCTGGCTTCGGCAATGGTGCGGTGATTGCCAACCGTCTCGAAGACGTGCAGGAGATGACGGTGCAGACCAGCGAACTCGATGCCAGCTACGGCGGCACCTCTACCATGGACATTGGCTTCGATACCAAGCGCGGTACGAACCACTTTCACGGCTCGCTCTTTGAGACCTACCGCAATGACGCCTTGAATGCCAATAGCTGGTACAACAACAGCGTCAATCAGAAACGCAGCAAGCTCATCATCAATGATTTTGGTGCCAGCCTTGGCGGCCCGATTCTTAAAAACAAACTGTTCTTCTTCGCGAGCCTCGCGAATTTCCGGCAGCCGTTCAAGTCGACCGTCACGACAGAGGTCGGCACGCCGCTGGCGCTCTCCGGCATCTATGAGTACATTCCTCAGGGCTCTTCCAGCATCGTGCAGGACAATGTGCTTCAGGCCGGTGCCAGCGCAGGCTGCTCCACCTGTACGGCGACCATCAATCCGCTCATCGCGCAGGATCTCGCCAACATCGAGTCCACCTATTCGCTGGATGGCGCAACGCTCACGCCGCTCGACCTCAACCATGAAAATCTGACGTTCCCCAACAAAGGTTACGTGGTGCGGAAGTATCCCACGCTGCGCCTGGACTACAACATCACGCCCAACCTGCGCTGGACCGGAACCGTCACGGAGTCCAACAGCTATGTGACCAATTCCGGCGGGCCGCCGTACCCTGGCGCTCAGTATGCCAATCAGGCTTATAGCTATGAGACGCGCGGCTATCAGATTGCAACCGGCTTTGACTGGAATGTGACGCCAACTATCGTGAATGCACTTCGCGTGGGCTATCTCTACTCCGGCTTCATCTACAACACACAAGGCATCAATACGCCTACCGCGTCCATGGTGCAGCAGGGCGACCTGGCTTTCGGCTTTGGCCTGAACAGTGGTGTGAATGGATTTGCGAGCCTCAAGGGAGGTTCACTCTATCCGGTACTGGGAGTTACGGACAACGTCTCCTGGCAGCACGGCAATCACAGCTTCCAGTTTGGCGTCTCCGCGCAGACTGAGATCGATCACTATTACAACAATCAGTTTGTGCCTTACATCGGGGTCAACTATATCTCCACAGGCGATCCGGTCACGAGCGCGCTGGTGAATTCGCTGTCGCCAAACGCGCCGTCATCAGCACCTGAAGATGTCGAAGAACTCTATGCGACCCTGAATGGCCGCATGACCTATTACAGCCTTGGTCAATTTGTGAATGCCAAGACCAAGCAGTTCCAGCCCGGCATTTCTTTCAACCTGCATGAGCGCCTGACGCAGGCGGCGTTGTTTGCCATGGACTCATGGCGCCTGACGCCCACGCTGACGCTGAACTACGGTCTGCGGTGGGACTTCACCGGAGCGTCCAAGGACGAGACCGGCTTCTACACCCATCCCACACTCGCAAATCTGTGGGGCCCGACCGCCGTGGGCGATCTCTTCCAGCCCGGTGTGTTGAACGGCGTGCAAAATCCCGTGGAAGGCCCATCGTCAGAGGCCTACGCGCCCACCTACGTCCACCCCGAGCCGAATATCGGCATTGCATGGAACCCGCGCGGCAACTCAGACTCATGGTTTGATCGCCTCGTTGGGCACGGCAAGACCGTCATCCGCGCCAGCTTCACGCTCAAGAACTACACCGAGGGCGCGCAAAACTTCTGGAATTTCGGCTCGAACAACGGCGCCAACTTCAACACCTACTTCTACGCCAATCCGGTGGCTCCTGGCAGCGGCACGCCAGGGCCCGGCTTCTACAACGCAGGCTCAGTGATTCTGGGCGGCTCGTTGCCTGCACTGGCCTCGACCTCACCCAATCCCTACTCGCCGATCATCACCGAGGCCAGCCAGGGATTCAGCGGAACTTCCTTCCTCACCTTTGATCCGCACATCAAGCAGCCTTACGTGGAGTCGTGGTCGGTCGGCATTCAGCGGGCCATCACTCCCAACAACGTCATTGAGATCCGGTATGTGGGCAATGTTGCCAAGGATCAATGGCTCGGTGTGAATTACAACGAGATCAATATCTTTGAGAATGGCTTCCTGAACGACTTCCGCGCGGCGCAGGCCAATCTGTCGGCGTCTGGCGGCAAGTCATTCAAGGGCTCGCAGCCTACGCCCATCCTTGACCAGGCCTTTAATGCAACCGGAGCCACGGCCAACTACACCAACGCTCAGTTCATCACTTATCTGCAGCAGGGGCAGGCGGGTGCCTTCGCCAATGCCCTCGCCGGCAATGCCAGCTATCTGTGCTCGCTGGTGGGTGAAAGCAATTTCTCCCCCTGCGGCAGTGCAGGAGCGGCAGGCACGGGCAGCTACCCCATCAACTTCTTTGAAGCAAATCCTTACGCAGCCGGACAGGGCATCTATGAGATGACCAATAACGGCTACTCCAACTACAACGCGCTGCAAATCGACTTTCGCCAGCGCATGTGGCACGGCATGCAGTTTGACGCCAACTACAGCTACTCGCAGTCGCTTAACAACGGCGCGCAGGGCAGCACCGCTCCTGGATTTTATGGTGGCCGCAGCAACAGCGCACCCGGCTATTACACCCTCCGCGACAAGCACCTGAACTACTTCCCCAGCGCCTTTGACGTACATCACGTGTTACACGTCAGCGGCGTCTATGACCTGCCCTTTGGCAAAGATCGCGCCTTCTTCCACCAGAACCCGATTGCCAATTATGCGATTGGCGGATGGACCGTAGGCATGATCCTCACCTATCAGGGCGGCGATCCTTTCCTCTTCACTGGCGGCACCAGCACCTTCAATCAGAATGACGGCGGCATTCGTCTGATTGGCGTGACGAAGTCGCAACTGCAGCATCAGATTCGTCCGCGCCGCGTACCCGGCAAGGCATACGTGAGCCTCTTTGATCCGAAGTACATCTCGGCTGAGGGCCAGGCGAACAGCCAATACATCACGCCCAATTATCAGGCGGGAACAATTGGCACGCTGATGTGGCTGCATGCTCCCAAGTGGATCAATACGGACTTGTCGCTCACCAAGCTCATTCCCATCCACGGCAAGATGAACTTTTCACTGCAGGGCGAGTTCCTGAATGCCTTCAACCACACCGAATGGACCGGCATGGATACGGGCGTGCAGGACACAACCTTCGGGACAACCAGCTCGACGGTGAATAACCCGAGAAACATTCAGCTGCGCGGAACCTTCAACTTCTAAGCGCAGTCTGTGGTGCGGCACTCTCCTTCCGGACAGGGTGCCGCGCCATCTTTTCTCCTGAAACACGCATGACTCCTCCTGGGCCGGCAACGCGATGCGCTGCCGGCCATATTTTTTGATTGTGGGGATACTGGCGATGATGAAGCCTTCACTTCTTTGCCAGTTGATGCAGGTGGCCGGGATATGACACGATTCCTCCATTGAGCTCACAACAGGACATACCCCCGGACACGCCACGGAAGGACACGCTCTCCGTCGCCATCATCACGCAGAACGAGGAGGCAAACCTCGCGCGTACACTCGGCAGCGTTCGCTTTGCCGATGAAGTCATCGTGGTGGACTCCGGCTCGACCGACCGTACCGTTGCCATAGCGCAAGAGGCTGGCTGCCGCGTTTTCACAGAGCCGTGGCAGGGCTTTGCGCGCCAGAAAAATCTGGCGATCGAAAAATGCTCAAGCACCTGGATTCTCTCGCTCGACGCGGACGAAGAGCTGTCCCCCGCGTTGCAGCAGGAGATCCTTGCGCTTCTCAAAAGCAGTCCGCGGAACATGGCTTTCCGGCTGCGCCGCCGCAATCTCTTTCTCGGCCGCTGGATGCGTCACGGCGGCTACTATCCCGACGCCAAGCTGCGGCTCTTTCGCCGGGCAGGCATGCAGGGTGAGGCTCCGCTACGTTTTGCCGAGCGGGCCGTGCACGAAACCATTGCGTATGACGGCCCCAGCGAAACACTGCGCCACGATCTCATCCACCATGCCTACCCCACTCTCCATGGCTACCTGGAACATATGAACCGCTATAGCACGCTGGGCGCGCAGGTCGCGGTGAAAAAGGGTAAGACCATTCAGCCGTGGTGGGCATTTCTCGGCAATGTTGTTCTTGTGCCCATCTTTACCTTTCTCTGGAACTACATTTTTCGTGGCGGTTTTCTCGACGGGCGCGAGGGATTCCTATTGCACGCCTATCACTCCCTCTACACAAGCTGGAAGTACGCCAAAGCCTGGGAGATGACGCGCAAAGCCTGACCGATCTGCTGCGCTACGCGCCCATGCGAGCGCAAGCCTGCGCCGTTGCACTACCATGGCTAGGCTGATTCATCAGGAGGGATTCATGAAGCTTCGCGCCCTCGCCGCGATTATCATTCTTGCCTGCACCGTGCTCGGTGTGCCATCTACTTATGCGCAGCCGCCCGCGAAAGGCCCCGTTGTCTCAACCGCTGCCGGCCGCGTCGCCGGCGTGCAACTCGCACACGGCGATCTGGCGGTCTTCAAGGGCATTCCCTTTGCCGCGCCGCCCGTAGGCAAATTTCGCTGGCGCGCTCCGCAGCCGGTGCATGCATGGAAGGGCATTCGCCTGGCCGATCACTTCAGCGACAGTTGCACGCAGCAGACGCCGAATGAATTCCTGCCGTGGACGCCGGTCTTCATGACGCATCGCCCTGTGAGCGAAGACTGCCTCTACCTGAACGTCTGGACGCCGCGAATATCCGCGAGCGCGAACCTTCCGGTGCTGGTCTTCATTCACGGCGGCGCATTCACCTCCGGCGCGGGCAGCATCTCCATTTATAACGGTGCTCATCTGGCCGAGACCGGCATGGTGGTCGTCACCCTCAACTACCGCGTCGGCGTCTTTGGATTCTTCGCCTATCCTCAACTCACCGCGGAGTCGCGCCATCACAGCTCCGGCAACTATGGATTGCTCGATCAGATGGCCGCGCTCGGCTGGGTGCGGCGCAACATTCGCAATTTCGGCGGCGATCCGCACCAGGTCACCATCTGGGGCCAGTCCGCCGGGGCTTGGAGCGTCGAAGACCTGTTGCTGTCGCCACTGCCGGTCGGCCTTTTTGAGCGCGCCCAGGCAGACAGTGGCATCGGACTCGCGAATGGCTTTCATTCGCTCTCACTGCGGCAGGCAGAGGCCAATGGAGAGAACTTTGCCACGCGCATCGGCGTCCATTCCCTGGCGGATTTGCGTGCCGTGCCGGCAGCTGCGCTGCTGGCCGATGTGCGCCCCGGCGACCGCTTTCTGCCCAATGTGGACGGATGGGTTCTGCCTGCCGCGAGCAACAAGCTCACCGCGCAGGGCACAGGGAGTCACGTTCCAGTGATTACGGGCAATGAAGCCAATGACTGGATGCTCGGTTCTCCGCGCGTCCATTCGGTCCAGCAATATCGGGCCCTTGCTCATCGTCTGTATGGCAGTCGAGCCGCGCAATTTCTTCAACTGTATCCGGCGGCCAATGCGGAGCAGGCGGCCGCTATGGAGACTCTCAGTTCAGAAGATCGTGACCGCGTCTCCATGTATCTCTGGGCGCGGCTGCGCGCGCAAAGCCATGGCCGCGCGCAGCCCATCTACACCTACTACTTTGATCGCGCGATTCCGTGGCCGCAGCACCCCGAATATGGAGCCTTTCATTCCGGCGAGCTGCCTTACTTCTTTCGCAATCTCAATCGCATGCACCGGCCCTGGCAGCCAGCGGATGACGCCGTTGCCCGCACCGTCTCTGCATACTTGAAAAACTTCGTAGCGACCGGCGATCCCAATGGCGCGGGCCTGCCGCACTGGCCAGCCGTACAGGCAGAGTCTGCGGTGACCATGCAGCTCGGCCAGACGATGGCGCCCATGCCGCTGGCCAGTGCCGCGCGTCTCACTTTCTGGAAGAAATATTTCGCTTCGCCGGATGCTGCGCACGCACCGCTCTTCTAATGAAATTGTGCGCGTCATCCCTCATGGCGCGCACAAGTCTCAGCCTTCGCTGAAATCGATCATCTTCGGCGACTGCCGGAATCCGCTGGTGGTCGCCGCCAGCCAGATCAGCCCCACGGCAAACCACACGCCACCGACCACCTTTGCAAGAATGTTCAGGTTCCACCAGATGGAGGCGCAGAACACAAAGCCGGTCAGCGGCAGCACGATATCTGCCATCACCCGCGGCTTGCCTGCCTTGCGCAGTAGCGAGAAATGCCAGAATGAAGAAAGATTCACGCCCATGAAGGCAAGAAACGCGCCAAAGTTGAGCAATTCGCCCGCGTGCTCATAGGCGCTGCCTACATAGTTGAGCGCGACCGCGCCCAGCCATGCCACCGCGCCAATCAGCAAAATGTTGTAGGTCGGCGTGTTGGTCTCCGCATGCAGGTGCGCAAAAAAGCGTCGCGGCAGCACGCCATCGCGCCCCATGCCAAACAGCAGCCGCGCCGCGCCAACGCCTCCCGTGAGCGCGCTGCCCAGGGCCGCGAGAATCAGAATGACGCCCATGGCTTCAAACAGCACAGGCCCGCCCACGCGCCGGCAGATGTCCATGAAAGCTGTCTCAAGATTTGGAAACGTGTGCCAGTCCGGCCAGATGCGCTGGCCCAGGTAGGTTTGCGCTCCGGCCAGCAGGCCCGTGAGCAGACAGACCAGCACGGTGGCCAGCATGACGTTGCGGCGCGGATTCTCAACGTCCTCTGACAAGGTAGTAATGCCGTCAAAGCCAATATAGGTGAGCGCGGCAAACGAGGTTGCTCCCCACACCTTGCTCAGGCTGAACGTGGCCGGGGTGTAAAACGGAGCAATCGAGAACAGCGCCGCCCACTGCCCCTGGTGGTAGAGGAAGTGAACGCCCATCACGAGGAAAACGGCAATCACCACGCACATCGCCATGAGCAGCAGCTTGTTCATGCGTGCGGACGATCGAATGCCGATCAAGTTGAGCGCCGTAATGAAAGCAGTGATGCCCAGTGCAATCAGGGGAAACGGGACTTCAGCAATATAGCGGCTATGCAGCGCGGCAGAGATCCAGACCACGTTGATGAGCGGCTGCAAAATATAGTCCAGCAGCATCGCCCAGCCAACCATAAAGCCCAGATGCGGATTGATCGTGCGGCCCACATAGGTGTAGGCCGAGCCTGCCGAGGGATACAGCGCCGCCATGCGTCCATAGCTGACGGCGGTGATCATCATGGCAAACATCGCAATCAGAATGGTGGTGACGGTGTGTCCGTTGGAGAGCTTTTGCGCCACGCCAAACAGGGGCACGCCCGCCGTGGGCTGAATCAGCACCATTCCGTAGAAGACCAGATCCCAGAGGCCGAGAACCTTTCTCAGCCTTGCCGGGGAGTTCTGCTGCGTGCTTTCTGCCATCGTGATTTGTCGCCTCGCTCTTAGCTGTGCTCTTTATTTCCGCGCTGCCGTATCGCTACCGGCAGCGGGCGTCAGCGTCGTCGATGCGATATTCCATCCGCTCAGCTTCACCACTGTGTCTGCCGGGGCATCTTTGGGCAGAGAAGCCGTGAGCGTGCGTGATTCACCGGGCATCAGCTCAATCCAGTCATCTGACCAGATCACCGGAGCAATCAAATCGCCCGACGGTGTCAGCGCTTCCGCCCTCACCTGGAAGGCGAGGTGCCCGGAAGTGTTGTCAAGATGCAGGCGAATCTCGCGGCCCTGCGCGGTGCGCACGATCTCAGCATGAGAGCTTACGCTTGCCTGCGGCAGACCGGTGAGCGCGCGCAGGTCAGGGTAGCGGGCAGCAGGAGTATGCGTGTAGTCCGTCGCATCCCACGCAAAGGTCGTGAGCGTGTAAGGCACCCAGTAGAAGTTGCGGCTCACGACATGTCCGTTGGCGTCAGTGAGCTTGAGGTTGATGAGGAAGATGCGTGTCATGCCATTGAAGAGCTTTTCCGGCAGAGTAAAGACACGCTGCGAGCTGTTGGAGGCGGCATCGACTTTCGCCGTTGCGCTGTAGAGCTCGTTCCAGTGAACATCATGCACCTCTACGTTCGCCGTAAGCCCGCTCACGTAGTGATAGGTGCTGTTGACCACGAGAATGCCTTGATTGTTATAGGAGTACTGAATGTGCAGCGGCTCGCAGGCCTTCTTGACGGCGTAGTAGCCTGCATCAGGATCAAGATTGTAATCGTAAAGATGCCAAATCATCGACGGCCATGCGTTGTTCAGCATCCACTGAATCACGCCGGTCGAAACGAACTTGTTGCCACTGTAGGACTCAAACATCGCGCGCTCTGAGTCATACTCCATGGTGGCCGCCATGCGCGTGTAGTCGGCCAGATTGGTGGGTTTGGCATAAATAGCGTTCATTGCGTTGTCGAGCGCTGCAAGATTTTTGAAGCCGCCGCCGCCATAGTGTAGGCTCCAGTCTGCGGAGGGCGGCCACGCCTGCGGATCGGGCAGAAACTTTTTGCGGCTGGCCAGGGAGGGAATCGCCGGCCCGGGACTCGTCTCGGTGTTGAAGCCATAATCGCCGCCGTGCCGCTCATCGACATACCAGTAGCTGGGTTCCACATAGTCGTAAGGGCCGGTCATTTTCACGCCATTCAGGCCCGTCACTGTAGTGTCTTGCGAAGAGGCTGCCGACAACACAGGATTCGGCCAGTGAGTCTCGGCCTCCACGTTCAGATAAGCCGTTTCCACATTGGCGGGCGGCGCGTTGTCGCTGCCATTCAGCCACGCCAGCAGGCTCGGGTGAGAGCGCAGGCGAAGCATCTGCGAGTGCAACGAGGCCGTGGCCACCTGCAGATCGGTGGGCGTCCAGTTCTTCCAATGCTCCCAATGGTCGCAGCAGCACCAGCCGGCCATGACCAGAATGCCGTCTTTGTCCGCGAGGTGGAAGAAGTCATTCGACTCCATCTTGCCCTCAAGCCGAATCGTATTCAGGTTGAGCGCGCGCACCAGTTGAAACTGCTTCCGCAAACGCACGGGATCGCGCCGCAACAGCATGTCCTGTGACCAGCCGCCCCCGCGAATGAGAATTGGCTTGCCGTTGACGCGGAACAACCTCGCGCCACCCGCGGTCAGCTCCGAGGTGATTTCACGAATGCCAAACGGAATGCTCTTCTGGTCCGAAACCTTGCCCTGAGCGCGCACCGTCATCGTGAGGTCCTCAAGATGCGGAGTGCCCATCTGGCGCGGCCACCAGAGCTTTGGATGGTGAATCGTCAACTGCGGAAACTTTTGCGGCGTGAAGAGAACTGCCTGCGTCGCATGCGGCGCAAGCGTAAGGTCCTGTGTAAACTGAGCGCCCGCTGCGCCGCCAGAGACCGTGACCGGCAGCGGATGATCGGTCGTATTCTGCAACTCTGCCTCTACGGTGAGTTCGGCCTCGTTCAAGTCGCCATCATGAAAGTGCGTGGCCACCATGGGCGAGCGCAGCGCGACAGGCCCGGTCGAAATCAGCTTCACCGCGCCCCACAATCCCATGTCCCGATCCGGCGGGTCTGGATTCCAGTCCACCCAGTTGATGCCGAGGTCCTTGTGGGTCGGCGCAAACACTTCGACCGCAATTACGTTCGTCTGTCCGGGCTTCCACTCCGGCGTCACGTTGAGGTCATAGGTGCGGTACGCGCCGGCAATCTGTGAGGAGTCCGCAACCTTGTGCCCGTTCACCCAGATATCGGCACGGTAATTGATGCCGCCAAAATGCAGCCACTGCTGCCCGTGTGCGTTTGCGGCAGGTGCGATAACCGTGTCGCGATACCACCAGCCGCAGTGGTAGGGGCTGCTGGGCGACATGGGCAGGTTCTCAAAGTTCTCGCCCACCGGATACGTCATGCCCGGCAGCTTGCGCAGGTTGTCGCCAAAGTACGGATCAGGAAAGACGCCTGCCGCCACCTGCGCCGCCAGCACCGTGCTTGGAATCGTCGCCGTAATCCAGCCTTGAGGCGAATAATCTGCGCGCGAAATGGTTTCTCCCCCCGCGCTGAGTTTGCAGGCAGACTGGATGCGCCAGCCATCATGCAGCGGTGTGACCTGGCTCGCGTGCAGCAGCGGAGCCATCATCAAAGCGGCGAGAAGAGAACATAGGCGAGAACGGTTCATCGTCAGGAAACCCCCAGTTTGCCGCCGGGCGGCGTTTTTTCCCAGTCTCCTGCTCTGGAAAACAGCAGGAAAAACATCTGCTTCAATCGTTTGAATTAGGTAATCCGAAAGCTACATGCTTGTCAACGGCGTGCTTCTGATTTTTGCTTTGCAGCCTTTTTCCCTGCTTTTACAAGACCTTGAGGCGGTGCGGATGAGGTACGGGTGACCAGCCTTGGCTGCAGGATGTGCAGTCCGGCCTCCTGCTCTTTTCCATCCTTGCCTTGCGAGAGTGCGCGCAGCATGCGCTCGGTGGCGAGCAGGCCCATCTCCTGCAGCGGCTGGCGAACGGTTGTAATGCCCGGCGTCGAAACGCTCGCCGGCAGAATGTCGTCAAAGCCCACCACAGAGCAGTCTTCCGGCACGCGCAGGCCCGCTTCCGTCAGGCCGCGCACCACGCCCAGAGCGGTGAGATCGTCAAAGGCAATCACGGCGGTGAACTTTTTCCCTGAGCGCAGCATCTGCCCCGCAATCTCGCGTCCGCCGTCAAAGCTCGACATGGAGTCAGAGAGATTGGGCAACTGGAAAACAAGTTGCGGCTCAATGCGAATGCCCGCCTCGGCTGCGGCACTCTGAATGCCTTCCCAGCGCGGCACGCTGTCAAACATCTCCTGCGGCCCGCGAATCACGGCGATGTGCCGATGCCCCAGCGAAGCCAGATGCCGCATCAGCATCGCGCCCCCGGCACGGTTATTCACAAGGATCGACGTTGCGCGCCGCTCCGTCAGGTCGCGACCCACAATCACAATCGGCACGTTGTTTTTTTCAATGTCAGAGAGCAGGTTGGCTTCTTCAAAGACCCAACTCGCAATGATGATCACGCCTTCCGCGCGCCGCTCCAGAATCATGCGCAGGTACTGGTCAAAGAGCTTGCGCTGCGTCTGCGCATTCACCAGCAGCGAAAAGTACTGTGCCTTTTGCAGGCCCTCTTCAATGCCGCGCACCACGGGAATGCAGAACGGGTCAGAGGTGTCATAGGCCAGCACTCCAATGGTCTGTGTGCGGCGGCGGCGCAGCGAACGCGCATACAGATCGGGGTGATAGCCCATCTTCTGCGCCGTCGCTTGAATGCGCTGACGTGTGGACTCGGCGACATGGCGCGAGAGCGGTGCTTCACTCAGCACAATCGACACGGTGGAAACAGAGAGTTGGCACGCGCGTGCAATGTCAGACAAGGTGACATGTCCTGTTGCGCTTCTTCCCACTCTTACCCTCCTCGGCTTTGGTGTCCGAACAGCATCATACGTGGATTGCTGACCGGCCCTGCTTTTCCTTTACTGCCTCAAGAGAATCCTGGCCCTGCCCGCCGGCCTGCAATCCCCGCTTCACAGCCATTTTTTTCTTGACATGGTTTGCAATTGTTCCTAAAGTCGTAATCCATTCAAACGTTTGAAATCAAGAACAAAATACGAGGTGACCATGAAATCCGATGTTCAGCTTGCCAGACGCGCCCTCACGGCCTTATGTACGTTGCTTTTGTGTCTCTTCACCGTGGCTGCATTTGGCCAGGCCGGCAGAGGAGCCATCAGTGGCACGGTCACCGATCCCTCCGGAGCCGTGATCCCAGGCGCAAAGGTCACACTGACCAACTCGGCGACCCATGTCGTGCAAAGCACCACGGCCAATGCTTCGGGCGATTTTGGCTTTCTCTCTCTGAATCCAGGAACCTACAGTCTGCGCGCTAGCCAGCCCGGCTTTGTCACCGTGGTCCATGACCGCATTCCCGTTTCCGTCGATCAAACCACCAATGTCGATCTGGCCCTGCATCTGGGCAGCGTCACGCAGGTGGTGACCGTTACCGGCAGCGAAGGGTTGACGGCCTCCACCAACTCCACCGTCGGCCAGTTGATCAATGCGGCCACCATGGATCGCGTTCCACTGCTGACCCGAGACGTCTATGATCTCGTGCAACTCAGCCCCGGCGTCACCCCGGCCAACGGCGCGCCCAACTCTTCGAATTCACAGGCGATTTCGAGCATCACGAGCGGCCGCCCCGGCATTGACGTTTCCTCCTACACCATCAACGGCGCGGTGCAGGGCTCGGTGTATTACATGGTCGATGGCAGCCCGATCGGCGTGGCTGAGAACAATGCCGGCGTCATTCTTCCGGCCATGGTGCTGCCGGAAGACGATGTGGAAGAGACGCGCGTCGAAACGCAAAACACTCCGGCCACTTATCAAAGCGGCGGCGCTGGCGTGATCAGCCTCGCCACCAAGGCCGGCGGCTCGCAATTCCATGGCGACATCTTCGATGTCACTCGTCCGGATGTGTTGGCGTCGAATGAATACTTCAACAAGCAAGGGCAGCTCTCCGGCGGCATGCCCAATACGCCTCCGTCATTTCATCGCTATCAGGAGGGTGGCTCGCTGGGCGGCCCGATTATTCGTCGCAAGCTGTTTTTCTTTGGCGACTATGAGGCAACACAACAGGCGCTCTTTGATGGATCGAACTTCTTCACCGTGCCCACCTCGGCCGAGCGCACGGGCGATTTCTCCAGCGACAACTTCACCATCTACGACCCGCGTCTTCCCGACAATCCCGACGGCACGCGTCAGCCCTTCGCCAACAACATCATTTCCAATCCCAATCCAATTGCGCTCAAGTTTCTCTCCGAGATGCCCAAGTGCAATTACCCCAATCCTGCTACCTGCGACTCTGATCCCAATGGCGATGTGAATAACTACTACATGCCGGGCACCGATCCCTCCACGGCGCAGAAGTTTGATGTACGTCTTGATTGGGCCAAGAGCGAAAAGCAGCACATCTTCGGCCGCTACTCGTACGCGCACCTCACCAGTTCTCTGGTGAACGCCTTCAACAACATGTGGGATCCCTTCTACGCGCAAAACATCACCAACGCTCACAACTTTCTGCTGGCCGATGACTACACCTTCAACTCCAACACCGTGCTGCAACTGCGGTATTCCTTTACGCGTCACGATGAAAACCAGACCGGAGACCCGCGCCAGACCGGCTTTGACATTACTTCGCTCGGCTTCCCGGCATCGCTGGCCGCGCAGGAAAACTACAAGACGCTGCCCTATGTCATCTTCAACGATGTGGGCGGCGGCGTGGGTGGCACGGCGAACTATGACACCTTCCAGTACGCCAGCGAGAACCACGATTTCATCGCCAACCTCACACGCATTCAGGGCAAGCACCAGTTGAGCTTCGGCTTTGAATATCTGAAGCGCTATCTCAACGTGGGGCAGCCACCGGCTCCCTCAGGGGCTTATTACTTCGACGTGAGCGCGACGGATCAATCGGTAGCGAGCGGCGTGGGCGGCAGCGACTTCGCCTCATTCCTCGTCGGCATGGGCACCGCGCCCGGCACCGAGAGCGTCAACTTCACCAAAGATCTCTTCGTTGCGGAATCCAATCCCTACTACGGCGCATTTGTGCAGGATACCTACCACGCGCTCAAGAACTTCACCATCACGGCCGGCCTGCGGTGGGATGTCTTCGTCGGCCGCAACGAGCGTCACAATCGTTTGGAGTACTTCGACCCGAACGCGCAGGGCAATGACAACGGTGTCGGTTTCACCGGCGCTGAGATTTACGTCAACAGCCATAATCGCTCGCCCTTCACCACCAACCTCAAAGACTTTGGCCCTCGCCTCGGCTTCACCTGGCAGCCGCTCACCCATGTCGTCATGCGCGGTGGCGCCGGCATCTACTATGGCCCCAGCCCTGAGATGGCTGCGAATGGCTCGCTTGACAGCGATGGCTTCTCTTCGGTCACCAACTGGAACGCCACTTGTCTCAACGCCGATGGCAACACGGTCTACAACGGCACCTCAGGGTGCGTGGGTGCTGCGCCGGGCAGTCCTGCCCCGAGTGAAACCGGAATCTATTCGCTTAGCAATCCATTTCCCAATGGAGTGGTGCCAGTGTTGACTTCGCCGCCCTCGGGCCTGAACAACAATCTCGGGCAGACCATCAACACGGTTCTGCATTCCCAGCGCACGCCGACCACTTACAACTACAACCTGGGGCTCGAATATCAGTTTCCTCGCGGCGTGGTGTTGAGTGTCGGCTACGTCGGCAGCCATGGGCTCTTTCTTCCGTTTGGCCAGATTGACCTGAACACCCTGAGCCTTGAAACCATCCGCAAGTACGGCGCGGCGCTCTGCGTTGATACCTCCAACCCGAACTGCCAGATGGTCCCGAACCAGTGGGCCGCCACGCAGCCGGCAACGAACGGCAATTATGGCTCCTCGACTGTTCCGCTGTGGGTAGCGCTGCAGCAGTATCCGCAGTTCGGCAACGGCAGCTATGGCTCGGGCAACGGCGTTCTCGTCAACGGTGATCCCATCGGCGCATCCGAATACAACTCCCTGCAGGCCAAGCTGCAGAAGCGGCTGACCAATCACTTCACCATGCTGGTCGGCTACACATGGGCCAAGCTGATGACCAACGATGGCAACCCTCCGCTGGGCTTTGTGGGCTCGCATGGCGGAGCGCCGCAGGACACCAAGGATCTGCAATACGAGTGGTCCGTCAGCCCGCAGGATGTGAAGTATCAGCTCACTGCCGAGGCCTCTTACGATCTGCCGGTCGGCAAGGGAAGAGCCGTGCAGCTCGGAAAGCTCGGCGACGCCTTTGCCGGCGGCTGGACGGTCAACGGCATCGCCTATATCAGCAGCGGCATTCCCATTGCCTCGCCCACCGTGGGGGCCGGCATCTCCTACTTCAATCAGCGCGCCAATCTCAATTGCAACCCCAGCAAGGGTGCGCCGCGCAATGCCACCACCTGGTTCACTCCGGCCTGCTTCTCGATTCCGTCCAGCCCGTTTGTGCCGGGATCAGCGCCAGCCTATCTCGACCACATGCGCACCATGGGCGCGCGCAATCTTGACTTGTCGCTCTACAAATCATTCTCATTGGGCGGCGAGCGCAACCTGCGCATCGAGGTTTCGTCCTACAACGTGACCAACTATGCGCAGCTCGGCATGCCCAGCGTACCGACCATCACCGCCGTCGAGACGCAGCCAACCGTGGCGGAAACCTTTGGTCAAATCACCAGCACGGTGAATACGCCGCGTCAGTTCCAGTTTGGGGCAAGGTTCAAGTTCTAGGCAGCGCCGCAGCTTGAACTTGCCGTGATTTCCATTCGTAACCGAGGCAGTCGCAATTCGTTTGCGGCTGCCTCTCCTTTTTGTGCCGCGCGCCATTCCTGCCGGTAAGCCGCTAGCTGAACTGCTGCTCCATGTGCGGCGCGGCATTCTCAGACGTGACCTGGGGAAAGCGGATCCGGAAGAGCGATCCTTCGAGCGGCGCGCTCTCCACCGTCAGTTCCGCGCGGTGTGCATCGGCAATCCAGCGGGCAATGGACAACCCAAGCCCGCACCCGGCTTGTGATTTACGCTCGCGCAGATCGGCTTGATAGAAGCGGTCAAAGATCTTCTCGCGCACCTCACGCGTCATGCCGATGCCGGTATCGCGCACGGCCAGCACGGCCTGCCCGTGCTCCAGAGTGACTTCCGCGTGAATGGCGCCACTCGGCGGCGTGTACTTGATGGCGTTATCCACCAGAATGCCGAACAGGCGCTCGAGCAACTGCCGGTCACCATAGATGTAGACCGGCGCTTCAGGCAACACCCAATCCAGCAGAATGCCGTTGGCCTCGGCCAGGTCTTCCACTCTGCGGCAGCCGCTCACGGCGAGATCGCACAGCTCAATTTTCTGAAACGAAACTTCCTGCATGAAGTTGTCGCTGCGTGCCAGCGACAGCAGCGCATCCAGCAGGGTGGAGGCGGTGCGGCATTCGGTCACAATGCGTTCGAGGTCGTCGCGGTGCTCCTGTGCGGAGCGTTGCTGCCGCAGCGAGAGCTGCGCCGTACCCAGCATCACGGTGATCGACGTGCGCAGGTCATGCGAAACATCAGCAGAGAAGCGGCTCAATCGCAGCACTGCGGCTTCGAGCCTGCCCAGCAACTGGTTCCACGCTTCGGCCAGTTGCTGCACCTCGTCGCGCGCCTGCGGCACCGGCAGCCTTGCCGACAGATTGCCGATGCCAATGTTCACCGCAGCCTTCGTCATGCGGTCCACTGGAGCCATCGCACGCCGGCTCAAAAAGTATCCGCCCATGCAAGAAGCCAGCAGAATCAGGGGCAACAGGAACAGCAGTGCATCCCGATAGGTGTCCAGAATATTCAGCTCTTCGCCCAGAATGCCGCCCACATGCAGCGTGACCACGTTGCCTTCAAGCGAAATGGTGTGGCACATCACCACAGCCCACTGCCCCTCAATGCGCGTGAGCTTGTAGCTGCGCTTGGGGCAGTCGCCGGGGGTGGAGGGTACCCGCGGCGCACGGCGACTGCTGACCGGGAAGAGCAGGGAACCGTCCTGCCGGCGAATCTCAAACAGATCCCCCTCATGCGTCACCAGTGCAAAGTTGGCGAGCTGCTCATCGAGCGTCGAGTTCACATGCTCTTTGCGGTTGTCGCGCAGCAGGCGCACCAGCCGGTGCTCGCGACCCACCAGGTGGGTCGCTTTTTCCTGCGTCAGCGCATAAAACATCACGCCATACGAGATCACGCCAAACAGCAGCGCGCCCGCAAAGGTGAGCAGCAGAAACCAGATCGTCAGCTTCGCGCGAATCGGCAGAGAGCGAATCATCAATCCGCCACAAACGTATAGCCCGTGCCGTGAATCGTGCGAATCAGCGGGCGATTCTCTGAGCGGTCGCCCAGTTTGGTGCGCAGGCTATGAATATAGACGTCAAGGGTATTTTCTTTTACGGCCGAGGCGCTTCCCCATCCCGCCTCAATCAGTTCTTCCCGCGACGTCACCAGTCCGCTGCGCCGCATCAGCACTTCCAGCAGATCGACCTGCTTGCGCGTCAGAGCAATCTGGCGTCCGTCGCGTGCCACCACGCGGCGCTGGCGGTCCAGGGTGAGCCCGCCGGCATGCAGCATTTGCGGTGCCTGGGGCTGCACGCGGCGCGCAATGGCGCCCACTCGTGCCAGCAGAATCTCCAGCAGAAATGGCTTTACCAGGTAGTCGTCCGCGCCCAGGTCAAATGCCTCCAGCACCTTCGGCACGGCATCCACGGCCGTCAGCATCAGAATCGGAGTCTTGCAATGTTGCGCGCGCACCCGTTCCAGCACTTCCAGGCCGCTCATTCCGGGCAGAAGGATATCGAGCAGCGCCGCATCAAATTCGCCCGAGAGCATGCGCCGTGCTCCGTCGGCTCCGTCATGCGTCACTGAAACGCGATGGCCGTCTTCCCTGAGCCCGCGCTCCACCAGTTGGGCAATGCGCCGGTCATCTTCAATGAGCAGAACGTTCATATCCGGTAAGCCGTCATGCTACCGGCCGGTTGTGACAGGGGTGTTAAGGTGCGGTCACAAAAAATCGATTCTGCGGCGTGCCCGGTTGGCGACGCCGGATCTCAGGAGTCCCGGTCGGGTCACCGCACCCTGCGCGTTTTTATGATATTGCTAATAGTTTTCCTGTTCTTTCCGATCTCTCAAAAGAGGCGGAAAACGTATCCCGTGCCGGGCAAACGAATGCCTTAAACGTTAACTCAGAATCCAATAGCTATGGCCAGTAAAAAGGACGCTGCTTCGGCCTTTTGCTGGCATGGTAAAGCGGTATAACTCGTTAGGAAAATCGCTTTGCCCACTTGACAATAGTTTTCCCGCTGTGGCTGAATGCTATACGGTAATCGATTGTAAACAGTTAGTTAACGGTTTTATTTGCATCACTTTTTGACACAGGTAAATCTTCAGGAGGCAGTCAACAATGGAACCCAAAAACGGGCGATGGGGCCGCTACTTGCGGCTTGCCGTCGCGTCTGCGGCCGTCTGCGCGGCGCCGCACATGCTCCTTGCACAAGCCAACAATGCTACCCTCAGCGGCACCGTGGTCGATCCCACGCACGCCGTTCTTCCCGGTGCGACGGTCAAGTTGACCAACGTGGCCACCGGCGACGTGCGCACCACCAAGTCCAACGGAACCGGCGACTTCACCTTCGTCGATCTGCCCTCGGCCAACTTTACGTTGTCCGTGCAGATGTCCGGCTTTCAGGTCGATAAGGTTGGCGGAATCCACCTCGATCCAGGCGACTCGCGCAACCTGCACGAGCTCATTCTGCAGCCCGGCTCCACGACGCAAACCGTCGTGGTCAAAACCGCGGCCAATGAAATCACCCTGGATTCCGGCTCCGCCAGCACCCTCATCTCTGCGCAGGACATCAAGCACCTCGCCGTCGAAGGCCGCGACGTTACGGAACTGTTGAAAATTCTGCCCGGCTTCTCGCTCTCGACCGGCAACAACAGCGTCACCAATACCCCGGTGAGTGATCCGGCCCAGGTCTCCGTGGCCGGCGGCTACGGTTCCTATTCTGCTGAAGGCACCATCAGCAGCGCGATTGAAGAACTGTATGACGGCATCGACATTACAGACCCCGGCAACTACGGCGGCAGCCTGCAGAACATCAACTATGATCAGGTCGCTGAAGTGAAGGTGGACACCTCGGGCGCCACAGCGGATAACGTCGGCGGCCCGGTGATCATCAATGCTGTTGGCAAGTCTGGCACGCGCGAGTTCCACGGCGATGTATACACCTATGGGCGCACCTATCAGATGAATTCGGTGGACTGGCTTTCTAAGTTTGATCATCAGTCCGCTCCGCCAGACCGCGAAATCTATCCCGGCTTTGCCATCAGCGGTCCCGTCCTGCTGCCGCATCTGGACTTCAATCACAACCGGCACCTCACGTTCTTCGCCGGTCTTGAAGGCTACTTCCAGAAGAACGAGTATGCCTACGGCAACGCTGGTAGCGCGATCGTCACGGCCCTGGTTCCCACCGCAGCCATGCGCAACGGCGATTTCAGTCAGGCACAGCTCAATCAGTACCTGGGGCCGCTCGCGAGCAATAGTTCCTATGCAAACCTCGCCCGCGTTCCGGCGACCGGCCTTGACGGAACTCCTCTGGCCAATGGACAGCTGGGCTCCAACCTCAATGCCACGCAGCAGGCGCTGATTAATACTCTTCCATTGCCGAACCAGGCTACGGTCACGCAGGGCTACAACTATGCGCACACCAACCTGATCGACAATGACAATTGGCAGGGCCAGATCCGCATCGACGACCAGATTAATCAAAACAACCGGTTGTTTGTCATGTACAGCACCGAACGCGGTAAGGAAGGCGTTCCCCAGGTGCCCTACTACTCTCCACATGGCCCGACGGGCGGCACCAACACTCCGGGTGGCGGCATGCTGGCAGATCTCAACTCCGAGATCGGCACGCTCAATCTGACCACCATCCTCAGCCCCACCATGACCAACCAACTCAGTCTGTCCGGTGCTTATTTCGACCAGGATTACGTTCTGAAAGACCCGGCCGCTTTGACGCTGAATGGACAGTGGAATTTTTCTGGCATCTTTAACAATGGGTCCAAAGTCATTCCCGAGTTCCAGGATTACGGCTACAACGGTCTGCCTGTAAACCTTTATCCGGATACCAGCTTTGGCGGTATTTACGCCAAGAAGTGGGATCGTTACGGAGAAGACGACATCACCAAGGTGCTGGGCCGTCACACCCTGCGCGGTGGCATCTATATCGGTCTCACCAACAATCACCAGGCCACGCCCTTCGTTGCTACAAACGGCGCGATTGACATGTATTACATCGGCAGCACCTATAACGACGCGCCCAATGGCACCACCGAATATTCCACCGGTGCTCAGGGTAGCGGGAACGGCGGCAACTATCTTGCCGACTTCCTCGAAGGTGGTGTCTTCCAGTACTCGCAAACCAATCTGGACCCGGCTCCCAATATCTATTTCTGGAACATTGCCGGTTACGTTCAGGATCATTACCGTGTCACGCCCTACATCACACTGCAGTATGGCGTCCGCATTGATGATCTGGCTCCCTGGAGCGATGCCCACGGCATCGGCATCCCTGTGTGGGATCCCTCCACCTACACCACGGGTCAGAATCCCAGCCTGCCCGGCTTCCTCTGGCACGGAATCGATAAGAGCATTCCCGCCTCAGGCATCAACGCGCATGCTCCTTTCATTGAACCGCGCGTAGGCTTTGCCTGGGATATGCGTCACAACGGCCAGACGGTGCTGCGCGCCGGCTTCGGCCTCTACACCTCGCACGACTCCGCAAATGATGTTGAGACACCGGCGAGCGAAGCCGTGGGGCAGCGCACCATTCAGCTCACCGGCCCGTTCCTCTACCAGCAGGCAGTACCTGAGCTGGCGAAGAATGCCGTCACCGGCTCGGGCTTCACCCCAACCACCAGCGTCTCCGGCTTCAAGATGGGTGACGATCTGCAGCCGCAGATCTATACCTACAACGTGGATCTCGATCAGCGGACAATCTGGCACTCCCTGCTTCAGATCGCATACATCGGCAACATCTCGCGGCATCTGCTCGACAATGGTTCGACGCAGCCTGTCACCACTGACAACATCAACGCCATCCCGATTGGTGGCCTTTACAAGGCCGACCCAATCACTGGCCAGACCTATCCTCTCGCCTGCCCGCCCGGCAGCAGCAGCAGCACCTGCACGGCAATCAGCGGATTGAGCCAGCAGCAGGTGGATGACTTCCGTCCGTTCCCTGATTACAACGCGCTCAACATCGCAAGCCACCGGCTCTACGCGAACTACAACTCCCTGCAGGTCACGTGGAACAAGCAGCAAGGGCCGCTGACCTTTGGCATCAACTACACCTGGTCCAAGGCTCTGGGCGTATGGGGTGCTTCCAACAACGGCACCCCGGGAACTCCGTTCGATCTGCGCTCAAACTACGGTCCAGAGGCCTTTGATCGCCGGAATGCCTTCAACGCCACCTATGCATACACGGTGGGCAAGATCTTCCATCAGCGGTTGCTGGCCGGTCTCGCCAATCAGTGGATGATCTCTGGCATCACCACGGCGCAGAGCGGATCGCCTCTCCAGGCAAGCTGGAACCCTGATTTCGGCACCACGGGTTCGTTGAACATTTTGTACAACGGCTACAAAGCCAACATTCCGGTCAGCGCGCAGGAACTGCTGGGTACCCCGGATGTCTATCTCATGCCGCAGGTAACGTGTAATCCGGCCGCAACGCATGGTTCGCACGTCTACATCAACAACTCCTGCTTCAGCCTTCCAACCCAGGTTGGACAGCAGGGGCCCTATCAGTTCCATGAGGTCGCCGGACCTGCCTTCTTTGACACGGATCTCTCGCTGCAGAAGAGTTTCGGTCTTGGTGGCAGCCGGAGCATCCTGGTCCGTTACACGGCCTTCAACTTCCTCAACCATGCCAACTCCACGTTGGACACGAACGTTGAGCCGAATAATCTGATTCTCAACTACACCAACTTCAACTCAACCAACTCCAATACCTTCTATCAGTCGCTCCCGAATGCGCTGGCAAGCGCGACGAACAGCAATGCGAACGTGTTCGGAACGACCAACATCAAGATTGGCCGCCGCATCTCTGAAGTTGAGGTTAAGTTCAGCTTCTAACTCGGCATCAACTCTTATCTGCGGGGTGGCTTCGGCCACCCCGTTGCTTTTTGCTCTTATCTTTCTAATCAATACCCCCCGCCCGGCCTTGGTGGATTCTTATGCCCTTTATGTAAGTTCTTTATGAATTCCTCATGACCAACATGAGTTCCTAGGTCCATCCAGAACGCAAGCAGTTTTTACAGAGGCAACGTTTCAGGGCCCCGGGAGGAGGGTTCCGCTGGAGCTGTACCTATTAAGCCTCGTTGGATGTGTCGATGCAGTCAGCAGTACACATTTTTGGATGGAGGAACCGCGTCTTGAAAATCAAACCTGTTTCACGTGGATTGTTCGGAGTTCTTCTTTGCTGCAGCGTTGCAGCCTTTGCACAGACTCAGAGTGCACCGGCACCTGCAGCCGCCCCATCACCTGCACCCGCACCTGCTCCCGCGCCCTCAGTATGGAGTGTCGGTTCGCTCGACTTCAGTGGCCTGGTCGACGGCTACTACAGCTACAACGCCAACCGCCCAAGCAATGCCGCCAACGGACAGGTCAACGACCTGTACAACTTCAACGACAAGACCGATCAGTTCAACCTGGCGATGGCCAAGCTCACCATCAACCACAATCCTGATCCGGTCGGCGTGCATGTGGATCTCATCTTCGGCCGCGCCAATGACATCATGCACCCCAGCACCGACAAGAACACCGACAGCTACATTGAGCAGGCCTACATCAGCGCCACTCCTCCCAAGTGGCACGGCACTGAGCTTGACTTCGGCCAGTTTGTAACCTCCGCCGGCGCTGAAGTCATCGAGGCGATGAATGACTGGAACTACTCGCGTTCCATCCTCTTTGCCTGGGCCATTCCTTACTATCACTTCGGCATCCGCACCTCCACGCCCGTCACCAAGTCCTGGACCGCCGGCGTGCAGGTCGTCAACGGCTGGAACAATGTCGTGGCCAACAACGGCGGCGTCACCGTCGGCCTCACCAGCCTCTACACCAAGCCCAAGTACAACTGGGCGCTCAACTACTACGTCGGCCCGCAGAATACCGACACACAGAAGGCCTACCGCAACCTGATTGACACCACGCTCAATCTCACGCCTACGCCCAAGTTCAGTGCTTATCTCAACTACGACTACGGCCAGAATCACACCGATGCCTCCGGCGCAACGCCTGAGTCTTCGGCGCACTGGCAGGGCTTCGCCGGCGATCTGCACGAGCAGTTCCTGCCCAAGCAGGCGCTCTCGTTTCGTGGTGAATTTTTCAATGACAGCGAGGGCTACTCCACCGGCACCACGCAGCAGCTCAAAGAGGTCACCGCGACTTATGAGTACAAGTGGAACGCAGGCGCGCTCACCCGCGTGGAGTACCGGCGCGACTGGTCTGATCAGCCTTTCTTCCACAAGGGAGATACCGGAATGGTCGACGCGCAATCCACGCTGACCGTGGCTTTCATCGCTTTCTTTGGTCCGAAGCGGTAACGCGGCGGCAAACCTCGAACGGAGATACCCATGAAGGATCAGGCACTCTTTCTCGAACTCTTGGTTTCCGGCTTCTTTGCTGTCGCCTGCTTCAAGGCGAGAGCGGGGGAGATCCGGGACATCGCTCAGCGCCCGCGCGATCTGTTCCGTCTGACCGATCGCGTGGAGCGGCTCAGCCGCTCCCGCTGGCAGTGGTTTGCCATGGTCGGGATTCTCATCCTGGTCCGGCTGCAGACCGGCGTACCGCTGGTCGTCGAGCTCACGGCGGCTCTGCAGTTCATCGTCTTTCTCGCGCTTCCCGTGGCCAAAGAGCAGAAGAGCGCCACCCGAGAGCGAGTCACGCTTGAGACGCCAGTCAGAAAAGGCCGGAGCGGGCGTCACCGGCGCGTTGCGGTTCCTGTTTCCGGTCCCGGGGCGAGCTGATCGCATCCGGGCGGAAGCCAGCCCCCGGCTCTGAGCTTTCTCCTCGCTCAGGGCCAGGGAATCACCCCATGCAGTTCAATCAATTCTTCCTGGAGGAAGGGATATGGCGGCAAACAAATCACAGGGCCGGTCGTTAGGGCTCTTTCTTGGAGGGCTGACGGCCACGTGTGCCGGAATCGCAGCCTTTTCGAGTGGTGTGGGCAAGGCTGCGCTGGTCATTGGGCTCGTCGTTCTGGCAGCGTCGTTCTTCACGTTCTTCAAGCTCAAACCGCTGGAAGGCAAACCTGCGCTGGGCGCGCAACCTGCCGTGATGAAGCTGGTAGGAGCGGTCGTCACCGCGGGCGGCTGGCTGCTCACGCTCTTTGGCCTGCACCTCACCGCATCGGTGGGCGGACGCATGGTCATCGCGCTCGTGGGTCTCGCGATTTCGCTGGTCGGCATGATCGGAATTCTGCCGGCGGCGTGCAACAAGAACGCCATTTGGAAGGCCTAACTTTTCTTAAACCGGAGCCCAGCCAATGAAGAAATTCCGCAATCGAGTTTGGATTTGCGCAGTCGCGTTGCTGCTCGCCTTGGGCAACACGGCTCACGCCCAGGCCGGATCGGCCGCCGCCGATCTTAAAGCCGCCGCAGCCGCGGCCCCCACTGCCACCCAGATGTCGCAGGGCGACCCTGGCGGCACGCTCACCGGCACCATCAATGACGTGCCGGTCTCCAATGCTAAAGCCGGAGTCACCACCGGCGATGTCGCCAATCAGGTCGGCCAGAACAAAATCGCCATCAACTTTGTCTGGACACTCGTCACCGGCTTCCTCGTCATGTTCATGCAGGCTGGCTTCGCCATGGTCGAGGCGGGTCTCTGCCGCGTCAAAAACGCCAACCACACCTACATGATGAACTTCACCGTGTATGCGTGCGGGCTCTTCGCCTACTGGCTCATAGGCTTCGCCATACAAATGGGCGGTGCCGCCGGCAACGGCAATCTTGGCGGCCTCGCCACGCTCGCTCCCGAGCACATGATCACCCTCTTCGGCGCCCACTGGGGAGTTTGGGGAACGCAGGGCATGTTCCTCTCCGGCCACACTTATGATGTGGGCGTGATGGTCATCTTCCTCTTCGAGATGGTCTTCATGGATACGGCCCTCACCATCGTCACCGGCGCGGCCGCCGAACGCTGGAAGTTCCTCACCTTCTGCGTCTCGTCCGTGCTCATGGGTGCGTTCACTTATCCTCTGTTCGGCAACTGGGCATGGGGCGGCGGCTGGCTCTCGGCCCTCGGTTCCAACCTTGGTCTCGGCCATGGCTATTGCGACTTTGCCGGCTCCGGCGTGGTGCATGCCGTCGGTGGCCTTACCGCTCTTGCCGTTGCCCTTATCCTCGGCCCCCGCATCGGAAAGTTTAATCGCGATGGTTCAAGCAACGCCATCATCGGCCATGACATCTCGGCCGTGCTGGTCGGCTGCTTCATCCTTGCCTTCGGATGGTTCGGCTTCAACCCCGGCAGCACGCTGGGCGCGTCGGCCGCAGGCAATCTGCGTATCGGCACCATCGCGGTCGACACCATGCTCGCCGGCTGCACCGGAACCTTCGGAGCCCTCCTCTACATGTGGATCTTCAAGGGCAAGCCCGATGCCGGCATGGGCGCCAACGGCCTGCTTGCAGGCCTGGTGGCCATCACGGCTCCGAGCGGCTTTGTGAACACGGTGAGCGCGGCCATCATCGGCTTCATTGCCGGCGTCCTGGTCTGCATCAGCGTGGCCTTCATTGAGAACAAGCTCAAGGTCGACGATCCCGTCGGTGCGGTCTCCGTCCACGGCACCTGCGGTCTCTGGGGCGTTCTCTCTGTCGGGCTCTTTGCTGACGGCAAGAGCAATTACGGCGGCGCATGGAACGGCGTCAACGGCTCAGTCACCGGCCTCTTCTATGGCGATGCGGGCCAACTCGTCGCACAGCTCGTCGGCATCGTGACGCTGATCGGCTTCGTCTTCACCTTCAGCTTCGTCCTCAACTGGATTCTCGACATCACGGTAGGCCAGCGCGTCTCTGCCGAGTCGGAAGTCGCGGGTCTCGACCTGCCAGAAATGGGCCAGCTCGGTTACCCCGAGTTCGTCTTCAAGCCGGAACCCGCATTCCTCACGATGGCCGAAGAAGCCGCCATCGCCTGAGCACCACTTCTCCTGCATGCAGCGGAGGGAACTACTCTTGTCGTTCCCTCTGCTGCACCTTTGTTCTCCAGCCCGCGCCTGCACAATGCGCGGTCCACGTTCCAGGAGCTTACGAAGATGACCGGCACGACTCAGTGGTCCACCGCAGCCAATACTGAATCCTCCCTGACCTCCTCGCAGGCCGCGCCACTGGCCCTCCCGGCGGCCATTCCTGACGCGGCCCGCACGCAATTGGCGCGCATGTTCCGCGACCCCAGTCTGCTCGAACGCCCCGAGCGCGCCGAACTCGTCGCTCATCTGCGCGAGGCCGTCGCATTGCAGCCGGAGTCCGCTCCGCTCCGCGTGCTGCTCGGCATGGCGCTCTGCGTCAACTTCGATGGCCAGTCCGCCATGGAAGAGCTGCGCGAAGCCTGTCGTCTCGAACCCGAAAGCTTCATCGCCCGCCTCAAGTTTGGCGAGCTGCTCATGCGCCTGCGCATCTGCGATCAGGCTGCCGAGCAAACGCAGTTGGCCGTCGAGCTGGCCGCCAATTCGCTGCAGGCCGACCTTGCGCGCCGCCAGGCCGCCACCATCCGCACCATGCTGCGCGAGGGCATCGAGCGTGGCGGATATGGCAAAATGCTTCAGATGTTCAGTTTCGCGCGCCGCTGGAGCGGCCGTTCCGCCAAGGAGTCCAGCGCCGTAGCCCTGAGCCCGCAGTAGCTCGATGCCACAGATTCTCCAACTCGCGCTTTTGATCGCGATTCTTCTGCCTGCCAGCAAGATTTTCGCGTCCGTCTGCTCCCGCGTCGGCATCCCCGGCATCATCGGGGAGCTGCTCGTGGGCATCGTCGCTGGCCCGGCCGCGCTCAACATGCTCCACATGGCGCCCTTTCGCGGAGCCCAGGCCGACAGTGCCTTCATGCTGCTCGCGCAAGTCGGCGGCCTCGTGCTCATGTTCATCGCCGGCTTTGAGACCGACATCGACCGCATGAAAGAGGCCGGCGTCACGGCCTTTCTGGTCGCGCTCTCCGGCGTCATCTGGCCCTTCTTTCTCGGTGCGGCCGCCGGTCACATGCTCGGCCTGCCCTGGAACGTCGCCCTCTTTCTCGGCGGCGCGCTCACCGCCACCAGCGTTTCCATCTCGGCTCGCACTCTCATGGATGCCGGGCGCATGTCATCCCCCGAGGCCTCCGTCATTCTGGGCGCGGCTGTCATCGATGACGTCATGGGCCTCTTCGTGCTGGCCTTTCTCACCGCCACCGCCAGCGGAGCTGATGTCCAGTCCTTCGGCGTCGCTCCCGCCGCCGCCGTCTGGCTGCAGCATCATGTCAGCTTTGCCGCGCAATACCCGCTGGCCGTGCGCATGCTGCTCATCGCTCTCAGCGTCGGCATCTTCTTCGTCATCGGCTACGGCGGAGCCAAACGCTGGCTCGACCCGCTCATCCTGCAGATGCGCCGCCTCTCTTCGGCCGAGGCTGTCACCAGTTGCGTCCTCGCGCTCGTCTTCGTCTATGCCGTCGGCGCCGAATGGCTCGGCAGCGTCGCCGGCATCACCGGCGCTTATCTCATCGGCTTCGTCTTTGCCGAGTCTGATTTCAAGGCCGACGTCGAGCGCACCTTTCACGCGCTCGGCCACGGTCTGCTGATTCCGCTCTTCTTCATCTCCATCGGCATCACCAGCGACTTTCGCGCCCTCGGCGGACACTGGCTGCTGCTCGGCGTCATATTTGTCATCGCTGTAGTTACAAAAATGTTCGGCTGCGGACTCGCGGCTCTCGCGCGCGGCCTCAGCCCCGTGCGCAGCCTGCGCATCGGTTGCGGCATGGTCTCGCGTGGCGAGGTCGGCATCATCGTCGCCGCCATGGCCGTGCGCGCCAAAATCTTCACCGAGTCGCAGGTCGCGCTCATGGTTGCCGTCGTGCTGCTCACCACGCTGCTCACGCCCGTGGCCCTGCGCGGAGCCTTCCATCTCAAGTGCGCCGAAGACGATGAAGACATTCCCGGCGGCGGCGAAGTCATGGACGAAGCCGCCCCCGCGTCCTACGCAGCAACCGCTGAATCCGGCTCCACGCAGCTCAAGGCAAGGGCCGAGGCCTGACAGGGAATCCGCCATGATGCAGACACCCATCCATCCCCGCATGACGTACAGCCTCAATCCGGCCTTGCCTTTTGCCGAAATTCTCTTCGGGAGCGCACGATGAAGTGGGCCGGTTTTCTCCTGCTCCTTTCCGGATGGCTGCTGCTGCTCATCGCGCCGGTGATTTTGTCATCGACATGGTTACGTTTTGTCTTTGTCGTTGCGGGCCTTCTGGTGGAACTGCTCGGTCTCTTCCTCGCCGGCCGTTATCATCGCGCCCTCGCCGGAGGACAAACCTGATGCCGCTCGACACCGTATCCGCCGTTCTCTGCCTGCTGCTGCTCCTGCTCGCGCCGCTCGCACTGTGCGGAATCGCGCTGCTCAACACCGGCCTCGGCCGCTCGCGCAGCGCGGCGCAATCGCTGCTCGGCGCGCTTGCGATCATCGCCGTCGCCGCCATCGTCTTCTGCATGACAGGCTTTTCCTTCGCGGCCTATCCGGGCAATACCCACTACTCGCTCGACCTCGGCTCCACCTCCTGGAACTGGATCGGCGCGCGCCCGCTTTTCCTCGGCGGCCTGCACTGGACCGGAACTCCCGCCAGCTTCGCCGCCGCGCTCGAGGCTCTGGCCGCAGGCTTCGCCGCCTTGATTCCCTGGGGCTCGGGCGCGGACCGCTGGCGTCTCGGCTCAGTTTGTCTAGTCACGGCGGTCTTTGCTGCGTTCGCTTTTCCCGTCGTTACGCACTGGGTCTGGGGCGGCGGCTGGCTCGCCACGCTCGGCACGAGCTTTCATCTCGGAGCGGGATTCATCGACCCCGGCGGCGCAGCCACCGTGCAGGCGCTCGGTGGTCTCAGCGCTCTGGCAGTCATCTGGATTCTCGGCCCGCGCCGCACCAAGTTCTCCGGCTCCTCCATGCCGCGCGCCATTCCCGGCCATCACATGATCTATGTGCTGCTCGGCTGCCTGCTGTTGCTGCCCGGCTGGATGGCCTTCAACTGTCTCGGCGCAATTCTCTTCGCAGGTATCGCCCTGCCGTCGCTGGTGCTGGTGGTGCTCAACACGCTGCTCAGCGCCGCCGCCGCATTGCTGGCTGCGATGCTGGTGACGGGCCTGCGCTTTCGCAAGCCCGATGCCTCGCTCTGCGCCAACGGATGGGTCTCAGGCCTCGTCGTCAGCAGCGCGCTGGCGCCTTATGCCTCGCCTGCCGAGGCGCTGCTGGCTGCCGCGCTCGCCGGTGGTGCGCTGCCGTTTCTGGTCGAGTGGTTCGAAGTCTACGCCCACATGGATGATCCCTCCGGAGCCATTGCCGTCCACGGCGTCTCGGGCCTGTGGGGCCTCTTCGCGCTGGGCCTGCTCGGCGGCTTTCCGCCCGGCCAGATGCTCGCGCAACTGCTTGGCATCGGCACGCTGCTGGGCCTCGTGTTCCCGCTGCTCTACGGCATGCACTGGCTGCTCAACAAGGCGCTGCGCTACCGCACCTCGGCCGAGGGAGAACGTCTCGGCATGGACCTGCACGAACTGGGCGCCGGCGCTTATCCAGAGTTTGTGATCTACGGAGACGAATTTCTGCCCCGATGACTCTCTGCCCGCCGCAATCGCGACGCATGGCCGCCGGCTTACGGAAAATGAGCGGCAACTTTACGCATTTCTTACCTCCTGGCTGGCTATACTCCAGCCATGCTGATCTCTCCCGCGGCTCGACGGGCCGCCGAAAGAGGAACGCTTCATGATGCTTCCTGCTGAAGTCGAAGTCGGCGCGCAGCTTGACCACTACCGCATCGACGCCAAGGTAGCCGAGACGGCCATGGCCACCATCTACCGCGCCACTGACGAGCGCGACGGCCGCCAGGTCGCCATCAAGGTGCCGCACGCCTCCATCGAGGCTGACCCCATTCTCTTTGACCGCTTCAAGCGCGAAGAAGAGATCGGCGAAAGCATGCACCACGTCAACGTCATGCAGATCGTGCCGCATCATGACCACTCCCGCCCCTACATGGTCATGGAGTGGGTGCCCGGCAAGCTGCTCCGCACGCTGCTCAATGAAGAGCATGCCTTCTCGCAGGAGCGCGCCATCCGCATCACCCTCGGCATTCTGCGCGCGCTCGAATACATTCACAATCACGGCGTCGTACACCGCGACCTCAAGCCGGAAAACATCATGGTTGACGAGCACGACCACATCAAGCTCATTGACTTTGGCATCGCCTCGCTCGAAGGCGCCAAACGCCTCACCTACACCGGTTACACACAGGCGCTCGGCACGCCCGAATACATTTCGCCCGAGCAGGTGAAGGGCAAGCGCGGCGATGCGCGGTCTGATCTGTATGCGCTCGGCATCATGCTCTACGAAATGCTCACCGGCAAAACGCCCTTCACCGGCCCATCGCCCCTGGCCGTGATGAATGAGCGCCTCATGCGCCACCCTTTGCCGCCGCGCGAGGCCAACCCGCAGATCACGCCTCACCTGCAAGAGGTGCTTTACCGCGCCCTCGAGCGTGACCCGCGCAACCGCTACCCCAACGCGCACGCCTTCGCCTGGGATCTTGAAAATCTCGACAAGGTTGGCGTGGCCGATCGCAGCGAGTTGCGCGAGTGGAAGACCCAGCGCTCCGGCTCCTGGCGCAAGGTGCTGGTCTACGTGGCGCTGGCCGCCATTCCCATTGCGCTCTTCGTGGCCATGCTGCTGTTGTCGCAGCGCCATTGAGTCCTCTCCGTGCCTGCTCTTCATGCAATCTTCATGGCTCGCCTCCTACGTTGAAAAGGTGGCCCCACGTCGGGCACTACTGGAGGAAAACCATTCATGTCGAGTGAGTACCGCAACTTTCTCGCGCTGAGCTATGAAGAGCTCGAAGAGCTGAATCTCAAGGCCAAAACCGACCGCCGCAATCGCGTCGCCATCGACAAGATTCAGGAAGAACGCCTGAAGTATCTCACCGATGAAAAGCGCATCAAGGCCGTGACCGTATTGTTCTCTGACCTCGAGGGCCGGCTGCACCTGCTGGACTACGACAAGAAGTTCCTGCTGTCGAGCTACGATAACCTCACCTTTGACGGCTCGTCCATCCGCGGCTTCACCGCGCAAAAAGAGAGCGATCTGCGCCTCGGCATTGACTGGAGCGCCTTCTACTGGGTGCCCGCCGACGTCTTCGGCAGCGGCAAGGTACTGGTCTTCGGCTCGGTCATCGACAAAAACGGCACGCCTTACTCCGGCGACCTGCGCGGCGTCCTCCAGAGCTACTCCAACAAGCTCTATTCGGAGCAGGGCTACACTCTCAACGCCGCCAACGAGATTGAAGGCTTCCTCTTTGCCGGCCCTGACGCCGAGCGCCGCTTCCATGAGACCGGCAAGTTCGAGTTCGTCAACACCGGCGGCTATTATCACTCGCTGCCGCTTGACCCGCTGCGCCGTTTCATTGACACCGCCGCTGAAGTGCAGCGCGCCATGGGTTTCCAGAATGAGAAGGACCACCCAGAGGTCGCGCCCAGCCAGTTTGAGATCAACTACGGCTACGGCGAAGTCGTCGCCGCCGCCGATCAGATTCAGATCTACAAGCTGCTCGCCCGCCAGATTGCCAACAACATGGGCTACACGGCATCCTTCCTGCCCAAGCCCGTCGTCGGCGTCAACGGTAGCGGCATGCACACCAATCTTTCGGTCTCCAAAGACAGCACCAATCTCATGTGGGACCCCAACGGCGTCGAGAAAATCTCCACCTTCGGCTGGGAGTTCGTCGATCGCGTCCTCTCGCACGCGCTGGATCTCTGCCTCATTCTCAACCCCAGCGTGAACTCCTACCGCCGTCTCGACCCCCACTTTGAGGCGCCCAATCAGATCAAGGCTTCGGCCACCGATCGCGGCTCCATGATCCGCATTCCCATCGGCAACTCGAAGTCTTCGCGCGTTGAGGTGCGCTCCGTCGCGCCCGATGCCAACCCCTACCTCACGCTCTACTCCATCTTCAAGACCGGCTTTGAAGGCTCCACGCTTTCCATCGACGGACTTCGCCAGGCCGAGCGTTATCTGCCCAGCGAAATCTACTCCGCGCTCGAAGACTTCCGCGCCTCCGAGTGGGTTACGAAGATCCTCGGCGATGACGTCAAGGGCCGCTATGCCGATCTCAAGCAGGCTTCCGCCGACCGCTGCGCCCGCGCGCTTGGCACCTTCGTCAAGTCCGCCGAAGTGCAGTTCCATCACGAGGTCTACAACCAGGCTCTCTGGAACCTCTTCTAGAGCGAGCGTCCATTCCATAGCAAAAAAGATGCATGGCGAACACGGCCATGCATCTTTTTCTCCATGCATTCTTCGGTGCCGCAGGAAGGCTCGGGCTCTCGTCCGGCTCCTGCGGTAGAGGATGTCATCCTGAGCGCAGCAGCGCGCCAGGCGCGCTGCCCAGTCGAAGGATCTGCGTTTCAATCGGAAGCCAGGCCTTCACTCACTTCTCACTGCGTCATCGTCGAGCCGGACTCCGCGAAGCGATACCCCACATACGCATCCGTCAGTAGATACTTCGGATTCGACGGGTCCTCTTCAATCTTCTTCCGCAACTGCCGCACAAACGTGCGCAGGTAATCGATCTCCTGCCGGTAGTCTGCTCCCCACACCGTCGTCAGCAGCTTGCCATGCGTCACCGCGCGGCCTGCGTTCGTCATCAGGTAGTGCAGAATCTCATATTCTTTCGGAGTCAGATGCACCGGCTGCCCGCCCTTGTAAACGAGCCGCTGCTCGGGCAGCAGGCGAATCTCGCCCACCTCCAGCGGCGCATTGCCCGGCTTGTCCGGAGCTTTCGCGCGCCGCACCGCCGCGCGAATCCGCGCCACGCACTCGCGCATGCTGAAGGGTTTGGTGACGTAATCATCCGCGCCGCTTTCCAGCGCCTCAATCTTGTCCTCTTCGTCGTCGCGCACCGTTAGTATCAGAATCGGCATGCGCGGGCATTGCGTCCGCATCCGCGTCAGCGTGCGCATGCCGCCGATGCCCGGCATGTTCAGGTCCAGCAGCACCGCGTCAAACGACTGCGACTGCAGCAGGTGCAGCGCCTCCTCGCCGCGCGAGGCTTCGGTGGTTTCAAATCCTAGCTCCTGCAGTGACGTGCGCAGCGCGCGTCGAATGGCGGCTTCGTCGTCCACCAGCAGAATACGGGTCGATAGATCGCTCATGAGGCTTGCAGCTCCTGGGCCTCGAAAGGTAGCGAGGCAAAGAATGTGGTGCCGCGATCTTCGTCGCTGGTCACCCAGACATCGCCGCCGTGGGCCTGCGCCGCGCGGCGTGCAATGGAAAGACCGATCCCCGTGCCCGTTGCCAGGCGCGAAGCGCCCGTGGCACGAAAGTAGCGGTCAAAAACGTGTTCCTGTTCGGCGGCCGGAATCGCCGGACCAAAATTGTGCACGGACAGCACCACGGCTCCGGCCTCTTCGCTGGCCGCCAGCGTCACCGGGCTGCCCGCGTGCGCATACTTCGCCGCGTTGTCCACAAACTGCGTGAGCATGGCGCGCAGCAGGCTGCGGTCGCCGCGCAGCGCAAGATCCTCACGCGGCACGGTCATCGTCACCGGCATGCCTGCCAGCGGCTCGCGCAGCCCGGCTACAACCTCTTCCATCAGCGCCAGCACGCCCACCGGCTCCAGGTGCAGCGCAATCTCATGCGCCTCCAGCCTGGCTGTCTGCAGCAGCCGGGTCGTCAGATCATTCAACAGGGTCGTCTGCTCTTCCACCAGCGCCAGCAGCGAGCTTTGCGCCGGCGTCAGCACGCCAATCTCCGCCAGCCCCGTGCTCGCCGCCCGAATCGCCGTCAGCGGCGTCTTATACGCGTGCGCCAGGTTGTCGAGCACCGTCGTGCGCAACTGCTCGGTGCGCCGTGCGCTCTCAATGCGTGTTTCGTTTGCGAGTGAGTGGTAGCGGTCAAAGGTCACGGCCACCAGCGACGCTACCGCATCCACGGCCGCCGCGCTGGCCTCGCCGCGCAGCAGCAGCGCGCCAATCGGCAAGTTGCGAATCCGCAGCACCCGCTGCCGCAACCCGGTCTCTTCCTCATCCCGCACGGTCGAGAAAATGCAGATGTTCCGCAGCTGATTCTCAAATCCAGGCCACCATTCCCCTGCCGGATAAACCTCGTCGAGGTCGGCATCAAAAATCGCCGCCGCCTCCAGCCCGAGCGCCGCGCGAATCCGTTCCGCCAGTTGCGCTCCCGGCTTGCGATGCAGGTCCAGCTCCGTCGCGCCCGCCACCAGCGAGCACACCGCCTCCAGCTCGCGCGCCGTGCTGCCCCCGGCGGCAGGTCCATGCCGCTGGGGTAGCTCGTCAAGAGTAGAGTTCTGCGGCGTCTTCTTGAGAAGAACCCGGGAGCTGCCCATCAGCCATCCTCTTTTTCTGAAACTCAGGTCGCGCGTTGCCATAGTGCTGGCGTCGCTGGATGGCCACTGCTGCGGGGAACCAGTCCCAGGTTTGCGGCAAGGCCATGGCCGCCAGAACGGACCTCATACATGCATGGCCGCCGGTCATCCAGGCGATCCAACCCGCTATCCAAGCAGGCTTCATGCCCTCAGCCGGAAACCAGAGCCGCTATAGGAGGCCGGTTCCAATCCGTGGTCCGCAAGCGCGGGAATTACCACATCATGGAGAAAGTTTGCACAAGGCCTCCCCAAACCTCAAGGAATTTTTAATGTTTAGAGAAGATTCCACCCGTTTTTCTCTTTTCCCTCGCGCCTTTATGCGTTCCTCATGCGGTTTCTGCGTTTCATTAGCTATACCCGGGTCACCGCTGCTCACCCGCTCACCGCACCCACGATGGTGTGAAAGCTGCTCCAAATGATCGATTTAGCCTTCGGACAGGCCACCTCTGCCGGTCATCGCGCCGTCAATGAAGACGCCCTTGGTGTCTACACTCCCCGCTCCCGGCAAGAGGCCCGCTCGCGAGGATGGCTCTTCGCCGTGGCTGATGGTGTCGGCGGTCTTGAGGCCGGCGAAGTCGCTTCCGCGCGCGCCGTTGAGGTTGCCGTCGAAGGCTTCGCTCGGTCGCCGGAAGAAACCTCGCTCGCCAGCCTCTTGCCGCGCCTGGTACAGCACGCCAATGCCGCCGTGCATGATGAGGGCCTCCGCGCCGGCCATCGCGAACGCGGCATCGCCACCACGCTCGTCCTCTGCGCCCTGCGCAATCACGTGGCACACATCGCGCACGTGGGCGACTCGCGCTGCTATCTCATCCGGCAGGGCACGGCCCATCCCCTCACTACCGATCACACCTGGGTCAACGAGCAGCTCCGTCTCGGCCTCATCTCCGCCGCTGAGGCTGCGGAATCGCACTCCCGCAACGTGCTCGCCCGCACGCTTGGCCCCGAGCGCTTCGTCACCGCTGACAGTACCACGGCCATGCTGCAGCCGCGTGACCTTCTTCTGCTGTGCAGTGATGGCCTCTCCAACGCACTCACCAGCGCGCAGATCGCCCGCACGCTCTCCGGGCCTCATGATCCCGAGGCGCTCGCGCAGATCCTTGTCGATCAGGCGCTCGCCGCCGATGCTTCAGACAACATCACCGCGCTCGTCATCGCCATTCGCGCCGTCGAAACCATGTCCATGTACCGCGGCCGCCCCTACACCCGCTCCGGAGCGTAAACTGGCTGCCATGCAGCCCGTCCCCGTCTTTGAGCGTGTCCTCGTCGGCGATCTCTCCTGTTGCCGCGCTGGAAACGCGCAAATGGCCGTCGTGCACGCCTGCAAGTCACCCTGCCACCAGCGCGCCGTGGGTTACACTCGCAGCCTCGACGCCTCGCACCCGGAGTATCTTTGCCGCCTGCAGCCCGGCGAGCTTTTCCTCAACCTGATTGACCCGCCCTTGCCGCTCTTCAAAATCGAGAGCTTCCGGCAATTCCTCCTCTTTGCCGCGCGGCACTACGATGCCGGAGCCACCCTGCTCATTCACTGCAACCAGGGTGAATCGCGTGCACCCTCGCTGGCCATGCTCTTTCTGGCCTGCTATCTCCGCGTCATTCCGCAAGACAGCTTCTCCGTCGCTGCCGCCGCCTTCACGCTTCTCTATCCGGCCTACAGGCCTGGGCAGGGAATCCGCCAGTTCCTCACGCAAAACTGGCAGGCATTGCTACGATAGGTCTGCATGACCCCGGTATCTGGGCGTGCAGTTACCATCGCTTGAAATTTCCCAACAATTATTCCCACCTCACCGCCCGCATTATTTAGCATGGGGCGCAATGAACCAACCCATCGTTTTTGTCAGTGGAAGCAAGGGGGGAGTGGGAAAATCCATCACCTCCATGGCCGTGCTGGACTATCTCACCGCCGAGCATCGCTATCTGCGCCTGCTCGAAGGCGACACGACCAATCCCGATGTCTGGAAGTCCTATCACCGCGAGGTCGAGAGCGAAGTCCTCGATCTGGACTCCGTCGATGGCTGGATTCAGATGGTCAACGTGGCCGATGCCAACCCATTCAAGACCATCGTCGTCAACACGCCCGCGCGCAACAACGACGCCGTGCGCGCCCACGGCGCGCTGCTGCTGGACTCACTCAAGGAACTGGGCCGCCCGCTGCTCACCCTCTGGGTCATCAACCGCCAGCGCGACAGCCTCGAACTGCTCAACGAATATCTGCAGATGATGTCCGGCGGCATGGGCGTCGTGCATGTCGTGCGCAACGGCTACTTCGGCGACGAGCGCAAATTCGAGCTCTTTGAGCAGAGCCCGCTGCGCGACGCCATCGCCCAGCAGGGCGGCCAGGCGCTCTATCTGCCCGATCTTGCCGATCGCGTCACCGACGAACTGTACAGCCGCCGCATCACCCTTGCCGAGGCCGTGCAACAGCTCAAGCTCGGCGACCGTGCCGAACTGCAACGCTGGCGCGCCACCGTCAAAGAGATGCTCATCGCCATCGGCGTCTAATCTCACAACGCCACAACCAAACGGGTGCCCCACATCTCGCCTTTGAGATGTGGGCTTCAGCCCCTGAGGGAAAATCCCTCCCAGAAGCACAGTTGTATCAGGGCATGGCTTTAGCCATGCCACCAACCGCGCATAAATGAACGGGCTTCAGCCTCTGAGTCAAAGCACACGATAAAGAAGGCGTCATTCTGAGCGCAGCGAAGAATCCCGGCGATGCCTCGGCCCCCAAACGCCGCCCGAGGTTTCTCCCACCATGCCCGCCCTCTTGTCGTCCCGGCCGAGTAGACCGGGCGTCCTCGCCCCTTGTCACCCTGACCAAACGAAGTGAACCGGGTGAAAAGCCCAATCAATCGAAGTCTCTGTATCAGGGCACGGCTTTCGCCATGCCACCAACCGCCCACCAAAGAAAGAACCTCAGCCTCTGAAGGGTACGGGCTTCAGCCCGTACATCCCAAGCATCCAAAGACTCCGGGCTTCAGCCCCTGAGGGAAAACCCCTCCCATGCCTCAGTTTCTGTATCAGGGCACGGCCTCAGCCCCGGAGCAAGCGCACGCCCTAAAACACCAGCGTGCTTTCCACATCCTGCGGCAGGCGCTCTTCTGACAGCGACCACGCGTCAAACAAATCCGGATCCGCATGCGCCGGCATCGGCCCGCAGCGCACCAGCCGCATCCACGGCCAGCGAACGCGCATGATGCGCGCCAGAGAGATCTGCTCCTGTGTGTCCAGCGAGGAGTCGTACACCGCGGCTTCAAAATACTGCTCCGCCGCAAACATCTCCGCGTAGCAGATATTCTCCGCGCGGGTCACCACATATCCATGAGCCGTAAGCAGAGCGGCCTTCCGATCCAATTCGGCCGAGTCTGAGCCGACCAGCAGCAGAGGAATCGCGGTGACCGGCTTTTTGCTCGGATTCTTGCGAGGCATATTTCTATTCTGATGGCGTCTGCCCGATGCCCCAATCCCTGTTTGGCGCTTCTTTCGGCGGCATCAAACAAAATCCCCTTCACCATCGGCGCGGCTTACACGGTTTTGCTTTCATCAATCCGCACGAGCCCGGCAGCCGCCTCCGGCTCTGCTTTTTCCCCTTGAAAGTGCGCCGCAATCGCCTCCGCCGTGGGCCGCGGAACCACCGCCGTCAGTGCTTCCACATCGGCCTTGCGCACACCGCGCAGGCTGCCGAAGTGCTCCAGAAGTCGCGTGCGCGTCCGCGTGCCCACTCCCGGAATCTCCAGCAGCTCCGAGTCCCGGTCGCGCATCTCGCGCCGCTTGCGATGGTAGGCGATTGCAAAGCGGTGCGACTCATCGCGAATCCGCTGCACCAGGTGCAGCACCGGCGAGCGCCGCTCCAGCACAATCGGCTCGTCTTCGTGTCCGTACAGGTAGATAATCTCTTCGCGCTTCGCAATCGAAGCCACCGTCTGCGTCGTCTGCCCCAGTTCTTCCAGCGCTGCCGCCGCCGCACGCAACTGGCCGATGCCGCCGTCAATCAGGATCACGTCCGGCATCGCCTGCTTCTCTTCAATCACGCGGCGATACCGCCGTGTCAGCACCTCGCGCATCGACGCAAAATCATCCACGCCGCTCACCGTCTTGATCTGGAACTTGCGGTAGTCAGCCTTCTTCATCGCGCCGTTCTCCCACACCACCATCGACGCTACGGTCTCCGCGCCCTGAATGTGCGAGATGTCAAAGCACTCAATGCGGCGCGGCAGCTCTTCGAGCATCAGCGCATCCTGCAGTGCCTCCTGAATGGCCTTCTGATTCGGCTGCATCACGCGAAAGCGCTGCTCATAGCTTTGCCGCGCATTCTGCCCGGCCAGGTCCACCAGTGAGCGCTTGTCGCCGCGCTGCGGCACGGCCAGCTCAATGCGGTGATGCGTCTGCTCGGCCAGCAGGCCCGCCAGCGCTTCGCGGTCGGCAAAATTCACCGGCACATAAATGCTGCGCGGCACATACGGCTGCTCAATATAGATCTGCTTCAGCAGCGCAGAGAAGAATGCACCCGGCTCAAAGCGCAGCTCCACCTGCACCTCGCCCCGGCCCTCTGCCTGCGCTGGGAGCACTTCTTCCTCCTGCGCGCCCTCTTCCATAAACTCCGGCAGTTCTTCCCAAAAGAACTCGCGGCGGTCCACCATCTTGCCGCCGCGCATGTGAAACAGGTTCACCGCCAGCATGCCGTTCTCATAGTGGTAGCCAAACACGTCGGCGTCGTCATCGTCGGCCGAGGCCACGCGCTGCTTCTCCTGCAACTGGTGCAGCGTCACCAGCAGGTCGCGATATTTCGCCGCCAGCTCAAATTGCTCGGCTGCGGCGGCTTCCTGCATGCGCACTTCGAGCGAGCGCTCCAGGTCCGCGCCGCGCCCTTCCAGAAACCACTGCGCGTCGCGCACCGCTTCGCGATAAGCCTCCGGCGTCGTCAGATGCTTCACGCATGGTCCCAGGCACCGCTTGATGTAGTACTGCAGGCAGGCCCGCGCATGGTAGCGCGATAAATCCACCTTGCAGCTCGGCAGCAGAAAGCTGCGATGAATCAGATCGACAATCCGGTACGCCAGGTTGCCCGGGAAGAACGGCCCATAATAAGCCGCGCCATCCTTGCGCAGCCGCCGCGTCACAAACACCTTCGGGTAGCGGTCGCCCAGCGTCAGCTTCACATACGGATACGTCTTGTCATCGCGCAGCAGCACGTTGAACCGTGGCTTGCGCTGCTTGATCAGGTTGTTCTCAAGCGCCAGCGCCTCATGCTCGTTGCCGACCGTGATGTAGTCCAGGTCCACAGCCTCGCGCATCAGCGAGCCCGTCTTCGCGTTCGCCTGCGAGGCCTCCAGCAAATACGAGCGCACGCGTGAGCGCAGATTCTTCGCCTTGCCGACATAAATCACCTCACCGTCGGCATTCTTATACAGATACACGCCGGGCCCGGTGGGCAGTGTTCGAATCTTTTCCTGCAAATCCATGGCGGCAATTTCTCAGGCGAGAGCCTTCTCTCAGTGTAACGGGGCAGGGAAGTTCTCCGCCTCGCGCCCTCTCCGCCGTGCCCATGGCGGCTTGCTGCGCGCAAAAAATCAGGCTCATCGCCATCCCAAATCGGGTAAATCAACCCTATGCATCGGGTAAAACCTACACACTTTCACCGTGCGCTCTTCCGCAACCCGCAAGATAACTTTCGTAATTTCAAGCACCTGCCGTAATCTTGCGATTTTGGCCTCTCGCTTGCTTCTCCACTGCCTGACGGCGCTGTCTCGGGCCGAATGACAGACACGAAATGGAGAACCGTTCCCTATGACCCGTTATCGCTCTTCCGTAGCACCCTTGGTGGCCTTGTGCGCAGCATCTTCTCTGCTTTTCACTGCCGGGTGCGCCACAAAGAAGTACGTGCGCAGCCAGACGCAGCCCCTCGTCGAGCAGACCCATGAGCTGAATCAGGTCACCGCGCAAAATCATCGCGAGATTCAGAATGTGGACAAGCGCGCCCAGTCCGGCATCCAGCAGGCGCAGGGTGCCGCGCAGACCGCGCAGCAGAGTGCGGACTCCGCCAATCAATCGGCCCAGCAGGCCATGAGCCAGACCAACGCGCTCTCGGGTGTCGTTTCCAATCTCGACAACTATCAGCCCGTGGCTCAGATCAACGTCACCTTTGGCTTCAACAAGGCCGTGCTCTCACGCGGAGACAAGTCCAAGCTCGACCAGCTCGCCTCGCAAATGGGCAGCACCAAGGGCTACATTGTGGCATTGACCGGCAGCACTGATTCCACCGGAACCAAGGCCTATAACGATCAGCTCAGCCAGCGCCGCGCGCAGGCCGTCGAGCGCTATCTGGCTGCGACCTACCACGTTCCGCCGTACAAGTTCTACGTGCTCGGACTCGGCAAGGCCGATGAAGTCGCCAGCAACCGCACCGCCTCTGGCCGCGCGAAAAACCGCCGCGTGCAGGTGCAGTTGCTCACCAACATGAGCAACACTTCCACCGGCTCTTCGGGCAGCCAGGCGCAGTCGCCCGCGCAGCCCCAAAGCCAAACCCAGAGTCAAACCCAGGGCCAGACTGAAACCCAGCTTCCCTCCAACACCCAGTAATTCACAAGTCCCTTCCCCAACTACGGTCCCGGGCCAGCTCGCTGGCCCGGGACTTTTTCCTGCCTCCACCGCTGCATCCTTCTCCGCAAAAAAAAGGCACCGGAAACCCGCAAGGGATTCCCGGTGTTTGGGAGGACAACAAGCCTGTCAACACGCGTGCGCTACTGCGCGGAAGAAGCCTCCAGCACCGCCACCCCATACTTCGGCAGCGTCACCGCATTCACCACGGCCGTCTTGTTCGCCAGCAGGTTATACATCGCGCGATGCAGCTCCACGCGCCGCGCTTCGGTGTTGTGATTGATCAGGATCAGGATATATTTGTGCGCATTCGACCGCACGCATACCTCCACGCCCGCCGGAACTCCCGCCAGCAGCGGATGCACGCCCGCCTGCTGCAGTTCGTAGTCGGCAAAGCGCTTCATCAGTGCCGGAGTCAGCCACGCGCCCACATACGTGATCGTCCCCTTGCCCATCTTGCGCGTCACAATCGCCGCCTGCCCGTCGAGCCATCCGTTGCTCCGTCCATAGCTCTCCAGCACCTTCACCGCCGCGGCATCCTTGCCCTTGGCCGTCACGCTCAACGGCTCGGCCCAGATCTGCGCCGTGCCCACGCCCAGCGGCCCTTCCAGCGGAACATCCTTGTCCAGCGCATAGAACTGCTCCACCCGCGCGCCCAGAAACGGTTCCATCGGTCCCGGTTGCTGCTCCGGCTGCAGGCCGTCATTCAGCTTCTTCATCCCGCTGCGCGGACCCAGCACCAGGTGCCCGCCCTGCTCCACATACGCCTCCAGCTTCGTGGCCTCGGCCTGCGTCAGCACATTCAGCGCCGGAGCCACCACCAGCTTGTACTGGTCCAGCGCGGCATTCACTGAAACCACATCCACTGCCTGCGAGGCCGTCCGCAGCGGATCATAAAACGCCAGCATCTCCTTGACCGGATCGAACTTCGCCGCCTGCCGCTGAAAGTTGATCGCCCAGCGGCTGTCATAGTCGTTGATCACCGCCACTTCGGAGTGCGGCGTCGTGCCTTCCAGCGCGCTGCCTGCCTCATCAAATTCCTGGCCAATCTTCTGAATCTCCGGGTACACCGGCGCGGGCTCGCCATCGGCGCCCACCAGCACGCCGTGATACTCCTCCTGCCCGTTCGGAGCGCTCCTCCACTGCCAGTACTCCACCGCGTCCGCGCCATGTCCAATCGCCTGCCACGCCATGTCGCGCACCTGTCCCTTCTTCAGTGGAGTGTTCGTTCCGCGCCAGTCCACAAACACCGGCTCGGTCTCCATCACCCAGAAGTTCTTGTTCTTATATCCGCGCGTCAGATCATGCCGCGCGCCGTTGTCCAGGTAGTCGTAGTGGTCCGTTGAGATGTAGTCATCCCACGCCGCCACGTCCAGCACCGAGTGAATCTCGTACTCGTTGAATCCATCAAACCAGCCCATCGTGTTCGTCGTGATGAACTGGCGCGGATCAATATTCGGACGAATCGCCTCGATCTGGTTTTCGAGATAGCTCTTCCACGTGTCAGAAACAAACCGCTGCCAGTCCAGCAGCAGCGCGGGGTTCTCGTTGTAGTCCCGCACCGGAACCTCATCGAAATTGTCGTACGTCTCGCTCCAGTACGCCGTCGCCCACTGTTGGTTCAGGTTCGCAATCGTGCCGTAGCGGTTCTTCAGCCACGCATGAAACGCCGCCTGCCCGGTCGGCCCAAAGTCCGGATTCGCAATCTCGTTATCGAGCTGCCATCCCACGACGTCCGGGTTATGCCCATAGCGCTTCGCCATCTCCCACGCAATCTGGTAGGCAAACTTGCGGTACATCGGGTCCGTGAACGAGTACTGCGCCCGGTTTCCATGCTGCGCCTTCACGCCATGATCATTCGTCCGCAGCGTCTGCGGATACTTCGTCGTCAGCCACGCCGGCGGAGCCGCCGTCGGCGTCCCCAGCACCACCGCAATATGGTGCTGCGCCGCCATCGCAATCGCCTGGTCCAGCCAGCCAAAGGTGTAGATCCCCTCCTTCGGCTCCATGCTGCTCCACGCAAACTCGCCAATGCGCACCACGTGAATGTGCGCCTTCTCCATCAAGTCCAGATCGGCATTCCACCGTGAACTCGGCCACTGCTCGGGATACCACGCCGCACCCAGCAGAATCGGCGGCTGGTCAGGGTAGTTGGTCGCCTGCGCGCGCGCGCGCGGCAAGCCAGGCATCGAAAGGGCAATAAAAAATGCAGCAGCGCCGCACCACAGCCAGCGAAAAGAACGCATAGAAGACTCCGGAGGATAGTTTCAAAGGCGTGATGCCAGCCTATCGCAGTCCAGAGCCAAATGCCTCGCCCATTCCTCCCGCGCACCCTTACCGGCGGGTGCCCCACATCTCAAAGAGATGTGGGTGAAAAGCCAAATCAAAGCCTCCTGTATCAGGGCATGGCTTTAGCCCGTACATCCCAACCCGCCAAAAATCCAGGGCTTCAGCCCCTGAGGGGCACAGCCTCATCTACCACGCACAGCCGCATCGAGATCAGCAGCGTCACAATCCACAGCACGTCCGCGCCCAGCAGGTGCAGCAGTTGCACCCATGTCGGAGCCAGCAGCAGCACGTCCGCCACGCCCAGGCAATACTGCACGCCCAGCAGCGCCATCAGCCCCACGCCCAGCATGCGCAGTGCCGGCTTCTGCACCGCGCCGGCCACCAGCCACAGCAGAAACGCCCCGGCGAGCAGCGCAATTGCCGGGTGCAGCCACCGCAGCCGGATCAGCAGCGACCCATGCCCGGCAAAATCCGCCCGCAGCGCCGCCCCGAGGCTCGTTGCCGGATAAATCGAATCCCCCAGCGCCGCCAGCGACCCCGTCACTCCCACTGCCAAAATCGCGATCAGCCCCGGCAGCGCAAAGCCCAGCGCCCGCAGCCGCAGCCGGTCGCGCCGGTAGGCCTCCCGCCGCGACAAAAAGTGCGCCGTGCCGGCCACCGCCGCCAGCAGCAGAAAGGTATTGGTGAAGTGCAGCGCAAAGTAGAGCGTGCGCGCCAGTGATTCCTTGTTGTCGGTGTAGCCAAACATCACCAGGCCCGCGCCCAGCAGAGCCTCGTTCACCGTCAGCACCAGCCCCACCACAGAAAGCAGGCGAGCCAGATGCTTGCGCTCCGTGCGCATCAGCGTCCACACCATCAGCGCCGCCACCAGCACCAGAAACAGTCCGCTGCTCAGCCGGTGCGCATACTCAATCATCGTGGTCAGGGCCGGATGATGCACTACCACGCGCCCATCGCACAGCGGCCAGTGCTCGCCGCATCCATTGCCCGAGCCGGTCGCCGTCACCGCGCCGCCCCACACAATCACCAGCACCGTATAGGCCGTCACCAGCCAGGCAAAGCGCCGCAGCGCAGAAGAAGGCAAAGCCGTGCGAGCCGAAGAAGCATGTGCGGTAGCCATGTCGTTATTGTACGAACCCCCGGCATCCCGCCCGGCTCCGCTCACGCCGCTTCGCGGACAATTTCCGTTCCACGCAAAAGCGGCGTCCTATTCCTGCGCCACGGCGGCAACCCGAGTGCCATTCCTTCGCCGCGGCAGCCACGGCCGCATCATCCTTCGTATCAGGGCACGACTTTAGTCGTGCCGTAACACGCAAGAAAATAGCGGGCTTCAGCCCCTGAGGCACAACTCCTCAAGGGCGGTCTCTCCCATACTCCGAACTGACAACTGTGGACTGACAACTGACCACTGCTCTCACCCCGCCGCCAGCTCCCGCGCCCGCTGCGTCGCCCGCATCACGGCCTTGATCAGCGTCACGCGCAGCCCGCCTTCTTCCAGCTCCAGAATGCCGTCAATCGTACACCCGGCCGGAGTCGTCACGGCATCCTTCAACAGCGCCGGATGATACCCCGTATCCAGCACCATCTTCGCCGCGCCCAGCGTCGTCTGCGCCGCTAGCAGTGTGGCAATGTCGCGCGGCAGACCCACCTTCACGCCGGCCTCGGCCAGCGCTTCCAAAATGATGTAGATATACGCCGGGCCGCTCGCGCTCAGCCCCGTCACGGCATCCATGTGCTTCTCGTCCACCACCACCGTGCGCCCCACGGCTTCAAACAGGGCGCTCGCCAGTTGCAGATGCTCCGGCAGCACATTCTTGCCCGAGCACAGCGCGCTGATGCCCGCCCCCAGCATTGAGGGCGTATTCGGCATCGTTCTGATCACCGGCAGTGCCATGCCTGCGGCCTCTTCAATCGCCGCCGTCTTCACCGAGGCCGCAAACGACACCAGCAGCTTCGTCCCATCCAGCGCCGGGCGAATCTCCTCCATCAACCCCGCAATCTGAAACGGCTTCACGCCCAGCAGAATCACGTTGGCCTGCTTCGCCGCCGCCAGGTTGTCCGTCGTCACCTCCACGCCCCACTGCGCCGAGAGGGCCAGCGCGCGGTCCTCATGCGCCACCGTCGCCACAATCTGGTCGGGACGCAGAATGTTCTGCTTCAAAAACGCCTGCAGCAGAATGCCGCCCATTTTGCCAGCGCCCAGCACGGCCACGCGGGCTTGGGCAACAGAAATAGAAGAAGAGGTCGGGATCGTCATGGATGCACCTTGGTCTGGGATGTCTTCATCAGGCCCTCAAGAAAGCGGCCAAATCTCTCGTATGCCGGAAAGACGCTCTGCGCAATCGCCGCCAGCACAGCCTTCTGAATGCGCGCCTGCTCCGCCGCCGAAACCGAAGCAGGGAAGTGGCGGAGAGGCGCGGCAAACTCACTCGCCTCCGGCTTCTGGCTGTCCACCGCCTTCACCTGCGCCAGCACCTTGGCCAGCATCGCCGGCGAATAGCTCCGGCCATCCAGCTCCCCCGCCGTCATGTCGTCGGTGATCTGCTGAAATGCCGTGGGAATCTTCTCGAGCCGCGCAATGTAATCGTCGTAGTCCTTCACCGAGTCGAACTTCAACTCCGTGGCCAGCTCCGGCAGCTCAAACGGCAGTCCGCTGTCCGCCGTCACCGGCTCCTGCCACGGCTTTGACTCCGCCCGCTCCTGCTGCTCCATCAGCCACTGCATCATCTTGTTCTTGCTGGCCTGCTCTTCCGCCGTCATCCCCGTCGTGTCAATCGGGGCCAGATCCAGCAGAAACTCGTTATACCGCGCCAGCCACTGCTCATACGCCGTTACGGAGTAGTCCGTCAGATCCGCGTCATACCGCTTGTCGCCGATCAGCGAAGCATACTCAGGGTCCGTCTTCAGCCGGAACTCCCGAATCTGCCCCAGCACCCGTGCCAGCGCTTTCTTCCGCCCAGCCAGCGTGGTGGGCGTCTGCGCAGCCTGCTCCACCGGGTTGCGTGGCGGATAATGCACCACCGTCCCCTTGGGAAAGGTCTGTCCGTGGCCGGGAGTAGAGATCAGCATCGCCAGCACCAGGGCACCGGCAGCAAAAAGCATCTTGTTCATACGGAATGCGAACAGTGTATAACGCCGGAAATTCCGCCTATCCCCAGTACCATAGATATAGGTCCCTGCACTGCGTGCATGGATCAGGGCATGGCTTCAGCCTTGTTGAAGGGTACGGGCTTTGGCCCGTACATCCCAACTCGCCAAAGATCCAGGGCTTTAGCCCCTGAGGGAAAACCCGCGATCAAGAAGGGCCATTCATCCTGAGCGAAGCGCCACAGGCGCGTAGCGGAGAGCCCCGCATTCCCATCCCGGACCCCGCCCCACCCACGGATGCGTCATTCTGAGGCCAACGGCCGAAGAATTCCGGCGATGTCTCGTCCACAAACGCCGCCCGGAGTTTCTCCCACAATCCCCGCCCTCTTGTCGTCCCGGCCAAACGAACCGGGCTGAGGGACCTGCATTCTCCCGGTCCGCCCCCGCCGCCGGATCGGCCGGACACATCCTGCGCGCAATGTGAATTGCAAATCACATTGTGCGTGCGAATAAGCAATTTGATATCAGCAATATAGAGGCGCAAGCGGTCTGTCCTCGCCGGGCCGGCGAGAGCCATTTGAAAATGTGATTCAGGATTCACAATCGCGCAAATGCGCGTCCTGACTGCTCCAGACTCCATCGCGCATTCAGAATCAGGGAAAATCGCGAAAAATGTGAATTCATATTCACATTTTCTGCGGTCTATTGAAATCAATCACTTACGAGTCTCGGTAGCCGCTAAAATCCGATCCGCGAAGCGTTCAGGGAAGGGAAATCCATGGGATAAATGTATTAATTATCAATAAGATGCGCACGGGATTCCCACCGCATAGGAAGCCTGCGCGAGAAATGTGAATTCGGAATCACATTTACTCCCAATAAAATCAATCATTTGCGGATTTGAGGCAGACGCGAATAAAGAATATTTACGAATGCGAATTAGCATTCACTTTTTCCTTCCGAAGGCCATCCCTTCCCGAAGAGCCTGATCCCTGGAGCACTTCCTCATCTCGGGGCCGTCTATCGAACTGGATCGCGTCCGGCTAATAGATCGCGTCCGGATCAACCGGCTGCTCCGCGGCGGCAGGCTCCGGCTGTGCCCCTCGGCCTCGCACCATCGACAGCAGCGCCTTCCGGTTCCAGAGCGCCACCGCAAAGCAGCCAATCAGCGCGCTGCCGCCCAGCAAAACGCCGGTGCTCACCCGCGGAAGTCGCGAATTTCCCTGTTTTATGGAGGCGTCTTCCGTCTTTGGTAGGGAAGAGTCGCCATTAAGTTGTTGATTTGAATGAGAGTCCATAATCTGATTTTATTTTTTGTAGTTGGGCTTGTGTTTATATCCAGTTCGTCGTATATTCAAGGAGTACCGGGATGGGGAACACATCCACTGCAAATGCCGGCTTGGTTTTTCCGGTGATCGCAGCAACGCCCAAGGGGCAGTTCCCATCTCAACATCTATGGATGGAGCAAGTGCTCTCCAGGATGTCAAAAGTTTATAAGTTGCGTCACTGGCCTCCCGGCACGAACAACATACCGTTCGTGCCGTCTTTTTTTGCCCGGCCACTTTTCATTCTATTCATAGCTGGCCAGTGGGCGGCCCAGGAGCGGTCAAAGCCTACCGCGCGGTTGCTTCACCTTGAGGACAGCTCCTCTTACTGGTTAAGAGCAACTCTTCGCGCCTGAATTTCGTACCGGTGCCCGATCGTGCCGGATAAATCCCGAATCAGCGGTAGAATAGAAATAGTTGCTTGAGATCCAAACCCTGCAAGCAAGGGGGGCGTCACGGTTTCGACGGGATTGACTGCGGCAAAGAGGCATGCCGGGGGGTGGGCACCCGTAATCGCTCGCAAAACAATACTTGCCAACAACAATCTGGCACTCGCAGCTTAATTAAATAAGTTGCCGTCCTCTGAGGCTTCGCCTGTGGGCCGAGGCAGGACGTCATACAGCAGGCTGGTTCCTTCGGCTGGGTCTGGGCCGCGGGGATGAGATCCACGGACTAGCATTCTGCGTATCTTGTCGCTTCTAAGCGCAGAGTGCGAAACCTAAAGGAATGCGACTGAGCATGGAGTCTCTTTTCTGACACCAATTTCGGACGCGGGTTCGACTCCCGCCGCCTCCACCAGCATTAACTTATTTATATTGAGCAACTTATAAATTTATAGATTTTCCATGTACGATACGCGTACGATAGCTCCATTATGCTTACGCTCTATCGTCGCCATTTGAAGCGCTGCTCCAAGACCGATGACCGCTACTGGAAGCGCTGTTCCTGCCCCATGTGGGTCGAAGGAACGGTCAATGGAACCTACATCCGTCGCAGCCTCCAGACCGCCAGCTGGGAACGCGCTCAGAATCTTGCCCACGAGATTGAGAGCGCCGACGACCCAAAGGCCGCGCCTGCAAAGAAAGAAGAGCCCGTCACTATTAAGCAGGCGGTTGATGAATACCTGGCTGACGCACGGGCGCGCAATTTGGCAGAGTCCACACTCAGCAAACTGGAGACGATCTTCCGAAAGCAGTTTCTTGCCTGGACAAAGTCAGAGGGCTACACCCTGCTGCGCGAACTGGATTTGCGTGCCGTTCAATCGTTTCGGGCGACATGGAGAGATGGTGGACTGGCCAAGAAGAAAAAGCAGGAACGTCTTACGGGGTTCTTCTGGTTCTGCATCCGCGCCGGCTGGATCACACAGAGTCCGACGCTTAATCTCAAGCGCATTACTGTACAGCAGATGCCAACCGACTATTTTCCACGCGAGGAATACAACGAGATCATTGATGGCACCTACCGGCTCGATGACGGGCTGGAGCGCGGCTATGACGTGGAAAAGCGCGGACAGCGCATCCGTGCATTGGTGCAGTTGTTGCGTTGGAGCGGTCTGCGCATTCGCGATGCCGTGACGCTCGAAAGGGAACGCTTGCAGTCGAATGACGACCTCTTACTCTATCAGGCAAAGACTGGCGTGCCCGTCTACGTTCCGCTTCCGCATAAAGTTGCCGAGGATCTTCGCAATGTTCCTCCCGGCCCTAAGCCGAACCCGCGCTACTTCTTCTGGAGTGGGAATGGCGACCCAAAGTCGGCGGTGGCAGATTGGCAGCGCGCCTTTCGCAGGTTGTTTGAGGTCGCAGGGTTGGAGAAGCCGGACGGAGGGCGAAAGCGCTGCTTTCCCCATATGTTTCGCGACACCTTCGCTGTCGAAATGCTGTTGGCTGGAGTACCGATTGATCAGGTCTCGATTCTGCTGGGACACAAGAGCGTAAAGATTACCGAGAAGCACTACGCGCCCTTCGTGAAGGCGCGACAGGAACAACTTGCGGCGAGTGTCCGGCAGGCGTGGCAGGAAATGGAACCAAAACCGCCGAAATCCCCGAAGAAAGCTCGTGCGGCAAGTTCATCCGGCCCGGCGCTGGTGTACTCGAATCAAGACACTCTCCGGAATGCGTAGGTTGCAGTAGCCGCGCTTCTTCCTGGTTTCCGGTGATCCCCATTTAAGCACGCCGGGTTCATTAACGAAAAACTGCCGGACGGACTTTTCGCTCATCCCCCATTGCCGGGCAACTTCCGGCACGGTGAAATGCCGCTCCAGCGCGACAGAGTGAGACGCATCGGCGTCATCCCCTAAGTTTATCCGCGCCGTTGGGCGGCTGCGACCTTCAAATGGAATCAGCCGAAGCGACTTGTTTCCGTTTTCCTTCTCCCGGCTTTCGAGCTTCCTCATCTCAAGACCTCAATCAACGGATGCTGATGTTTGGAGATTCACTCGGAACCGCAGAATCTGTCTAATGAAAAGTAGGGAGACCGTTATTCCTGCCATGCATAACGGGTTTATTCCAGCAACCGTCATAGGGCAGGAACGCATCAAATAGAATGATTAGCTGATCGATATGATCCCTGCACGCACCCGGTGGTGGGATCCCTTCTTCATTTCTTCCGTTCACTGTTGCTGCCTTGCGTTCTCCGTCGGAGGGCAGCCATGCTTCTTCCAGAAATGCGGTTGGTGCAGTCAAGCATTGTCCTGGCCGAGGAACTTCACTTCTCCAGAGCCGCCGTGAGGCTGAGAGTGGATCAGTCCACACTTACGAAGCGAATTCTCGAATTGGAGGGCCTGCTTGACGTTCGCCTCTTCGAGCGAAATCACCAAATGGTCGAACTCACAGACGCCGGCGCAAAGTTTGTCGAGCACGCGCGCAAGGGGGTCGCCCATATTGAAGACGCCGTGACAGCCGCCAGGGCCGTGCCACGGGGAGCAGAAAATGTTCTCAACATCGGGCGATCAGCATACGCCGATCCATGGCTGGCCTCCGTCATTCGCTCTGTTCACTTGCCGCTTTATCCGGGGATTCGAATCAACTGGTCAAGCAGTTACTCCCATGAAGTGGCTCGCGATGTGGTCGGCGGAACGCTTGATCTTGGGCTGACCACAGGAGTTCCCGAAATACGCAATCTCACTTGCCTCAAGCTGGCCGAGCATCCGTTTTACATCGCGATGTTATCCCGTGACCCGCTGGCTGCGAACCGCGAGGTGCGGCTTGCCGAATTGCAAAGCCGCACCTGGGTCATGTTTTCACGGCAAGTTAGCCCCTACATGTACGACGCGATCATGAGCGAAGCGAAAAAGGCTGGCGTTGCCCCTTCCGACTTGCACCATGTCACCGGAGCTGTAGAGGCTGTTCCTCTGATCCTGGAATGCGGTGGACTCGCATTTCTCACTCGGACAGGTGCATGGCGTATCGCGCGGGACGGCATTACCATGCGCCCGCTCGCAGAAAAAAACCTAAAGCTCGTCACCCATCTCGCCGCCCGCGCAGACACAAAATCCCGGCTGGTAAGAGAGTTCGTGAAGGCGACAGCGCGCAAGCTGGAGAGCCTGCGTAGGCCGACGCAGCCGCGATTGCCTCTCAGCGCTTGACGGGGTGGGCGGGCGCTTCATCGAATTGCTTCAGGCTGGAAAATCCCTAATTTCAATGTTCAGAGGACCATCGGTGCCGCATTTTGGGCAATGCACGATCCCTGAACTGATCTCCCTGTCTCCAACCTCTTCTCGCTTTCGCGGATGACCGCAGTGGGTGCAAATGTGGAGATGAACCGGGTTAGAGTCATTCTCATCCAAGGCATCTTCATTGTTCATGACCTTAAAACTCCTGCATCGTCAACAAAGGTCTCAATCTTTAACATGATTCATTCCATGTCCAAAAGACTCGCTTTTCACAACTTTTTAGCACGCAACTTTGGGGTTATGGCTGGACTAAACCAAGACGGCAGCTCAGGTCGGCCAGTATCAGCGCGGCGACCATTGAGCAAACGCCGACTGACGCGGTATCCCCGTAAAGATTGTGTAGATATGCGCAGGGGGAGCTCTCAACGGAAGAGACAATAAGCTCGGAGCGGCACCGCAGTGCTTGCCGCAACAATGCAATCTTCAGATGTGAAACTATGATTGCATCTGTTTTCAATTATTTAACTTATCCTGCGCAGCAGGAAAGCTGAGTCACATCTTTGGTGAAGGTCTGGGCGGCCAATTTGAGTCCTTCCACCATGGTTAGATATGGGAAAAGCTGATTTGCAAGATCATGGACGGTCATTTGCACTCGAATGGCAAGCGCTGCTGTCTGGATGAGTTCACCCGCCTGCGAGGCCACGACTTGCACTCCCAACAGCCTGGCGGTCTCAGCATCGGCGACCACCTTGATGAACCCGCGCGTATCGAAGTTGGCGAGCGCTCTGGGAACATTCTCCAGTGAGAGGGTGCGGGTGTCCACGCGAAATTCCTTTGCACGCGCAGCCGATTCATCCAAGCCGACCGTTGAAATCTGGGGGTCTGTGAATACGACGCCGGGAACCACCGATAAATCCAGCGGCTCGCTGCCGCCGAGCATATTCACGGCGGCGCGTGTTCCAGCCGCTGCGGCCACATACACATACTCCGGGTTAGTGGTGCAGTCGCCCGCCGCGTAGATATTCGGGTTGGAAGTGCGCAGAAACTCATCCGCGAGGATTGCGCCGTCCACGTTGGTCAGCACGCCACCATGTTTGAGATCAAGGCAGGCCGTATTAGGCTTTCGGCCTGTCGCAATCAGCAGACGATCGCCAACGATGCGCTCACCGCCGACTTCCACCGTGAACTGGCCGCCGTCGTGTTGGACTCGCTTGATCTCGTTGCCAGTGACGATGCGCATGCCTTCGTCGGTCAGGACTTGCTGGATTGCATCGCCAATCGCAGGATCGCTGTGCGAAAGGATTCTGGAGCGCACGATCAGGGTGACCCTGCTGCCAAGCCGCAAAAAGGCCTGCGACAACTCGAGCGCAACATAGGAGCCGCCGTACACAATCAAATATTCGGGCAACTCCTGCGCGGCAAGGGCCTCGGTCGAGGTCCAGTACGGAGCACTATTCAACCCTGCGACTGGTGGAATGGCGGGCGACGCTCCAGTAGCAATCAATGCCTGGTCAAAGCTGATCGTGTGTTCCCGCCCATCAGATCCTTTCACGAGCAACGTGCGGTCGTCCTTGAATCGAGCCTCCCCGTGAACCATGCGGAAATTTGCGCTGTTCTCTATGATTGACTCGTACTTCGCCTTGCGCAGTTCTTCCACCCGAGCCTGCTGCTGGGCCTGCAACACGGCCCGATTGACATTGGGCGTCATGGCAGAAATGCCGCCATCAAATGGACTGGTGGCGCGGACATGCGCTACATGGGCGGCGCTGATCAGAATCTTCGAAGGGACGCAGCCAATGTTGACGCAGGTGCCTCCGGTTGTGCCGCGTTCGATCATGGTCACGTCCGCGCCACCTTCTTGCAGACGAATCGCAGCGGCAAAGGCGGCTCCGCCGCTTCCAATGATGGCAACCTTGTGGGGCTTCGTCTGCGAAATGGAGCAGAACGTGTCTGTCTCAGGTGTAGCTCCAACCCGAGTCTGGCAGCATGATGTCGACATTACTTTGATCTTCCTTCCGGTTTCGACGGATATCCGGCATCTGCAGTCGCCTTGGTCAGGGCCGCGACGTCGGTCCTGGCATTGTCATAGGTGACAATTGCCTCTTTCTTCGCGTAGCGTACGTCCACTTTCTCGACTCCCGGAACATCTCGCAGCGCCTTCCGCACGGTGATTGGGCAAACCGGGCAGGTCATGCCGGGTACGTTGAGCGTGACGGTGCGAGTAGCCGCGAAGGCCGAAATGGGTGCGGCCAGCAGTGCTACGACAAACAGCCTGGAAAGGTTTTTCATCTTTTCCTCCTGGGATTTGATCCACGGTAAATGATCGTGGGTTAGAGCATGTAAGACACATCCGACCCATGGGTCGGATAACTGAAGATCATATGTTTCAGATCCCGGGCTGGAATTCCCGACCGGATGGCGAGCGCAAACACATTGATGACTTCTGCGGCGGCGCCGCCGAAAAGATGCGCGCCGAGGATGCGATCCGTTCTCTCTTCCACCAGCGTCTTGTAGCCAGAAGACGATTCGCCAACCCTTCGCGAGGAATACCAGCTCCCGGTTGATTCCGTCTTCACTGTGAACTTCAATCCCTTTTCCCGCGCTGCGCTTTCCGTCAATCCGACGGACGCAAGCGGTGGAATCGTAAACACGGCGGAAGGGATTCCGTTGTAGTCGGGCTTGGCATGATTTCCTTTGAGCAGATTTGTTGCTACCAACACGCCGTCGTAAGAAGCTACGGGCGTGAGCGGGGGCCCTCCGCTGGCGGCGGCATCGCCTGCGGCGTACACCGCCGGATTGGAAACACTCTGCAGATATTCATTCACCTTCACGCCGTGCCGGTCCCACGCAACGTCGCCCGCGTCGAGATTCATGTCGTCGATCTCGGGCTCACGCCCAGCGGCGTGGACGACCATGTCCGCGTACAAGGTCCGCATCTGGCCTGAGGTCGAGACCCGCACAGCCAAGCCTCCCGATTGCTTTTCAACCGCGACGGCCTCGGTCTCAAGCTGGATGTCCGCTCCTGACGCGCGCGTATGCTGAACCAGAAGTTCCACCATGCTGGAATCGAACTGACGCAGTGGACGGCTGTCTCGATGGACTATGGTGACCTGCGCTCCAGCCCGCAGCGCAACATGCGCAAACTCAAACGCGATGTATCCCCCTCCGATGAAGAGAATTCGTGACGGAAGGCTATCGAGTTCGAGAAAGTGTTCACTGTCGATGAGGTGCTCAGAGCCGGGTATCTTCAGATCGGCAGGCTTCTGCCCGGCAGCGATGACGATGTGGCGCGCCTCCAGCGTATCTTCGCCAACTTGAATGGATGTAGGGCCAGTGAAACGGGCGCGACCGTGGAACGCCTCGATGCCGGCCTTGCGGAAACCTTCTTCCCGATGTTTAGGGACCGGCTCGGTGAAGGTTCGCTTGAAATGCATCAGCTCTCGCCAGTTGATTTTCAGTTCTCCGGCCTGGATTCCCTTGCCTTGCATGCGACGGCCCCAGTCGATCAGCTCCGCTGCCCCAACCAGCACCTTTTTCGGATCGCAGCCACGCAGCGCACAGGTGCCCCCAAACGGCCGTGAATCAATTACGGCAACCTGCCAGTCGGCGGCACGACAACGCGAAGCCACAGACGACGCCGCTGATCCAGTTCCAATTGCAATGAGATCGAATTGCTTATTCATGCCACTCCTGTCTTTACGGTCAGATGCACCAGACCTTAGCGAACGGCCTTGGGCTGATCCCCACAGGCACTCCTCTTGTATTTGCCGAGTGGGATTTCCGCGAGGCGGGCAAGAAGAAAGACCGCGACAATGGACCCCATGAAGAAATTGGTCTGCATTGGTACGAGATCAAAGCCGTGCAAGGCAACGTACGCCGATGCGATCAGAAAGAGCGGGCCTGTGACGTAGCAGTGTATTCGCCCACATCGTGCGGCGTTCGCAAGGCACGCAGCACCCATAACCAAAAAAGCCGGAAACCAGAGCAGCAATTCGAGCTTTGGCCAATTGGCTCCGACGACAAGAGCGGCGACTGGGAGCCACCAGAGAAGAACGGCGTAGCGGCTGCATGCCAGGTCGGTTGCTGCTTGATTGTGGTCAGGCATCGGCAAAACTCCCTCCCTTAGTAAAAGAATGGTGCAACGTAAGGAAACGCAAGAGCGATCAACACCAGTCCCGCAACGACCCAGAACAGAATCTGATACAGCCGTTTTGTTTGCGGCAGCGCGCACACTTCGCCGGGTAGGCATTTCTCCGCCGGACGATAGATGCGTCTCCAGGCGAAATACAACGCGACTAACGCGACGGCAATGAATAGCGGTCGATAGGGTTCGAGAACCGTCAAATTTCCGATCCAAGCGCCGCCGAAGCCGAGGGAAATCAGCACCAGCGGCCCCAGGCAGCAGGTCGAGGCGAGAATTGCCGCCAGACCTCCCAGCGCCAATATCCCGGATTTCGATTTCTCAGATGTCTTGGTTTCAGATGCCATGTGTCTTGTTTTCCTTTTCTCTGAATTCAGAGTACTCTCCGTACATAGGTACGGAGTCAAGCATGAAACCACGAATGACCATCGGAAAATTGGCCGAGGCCGCCGGAGTGGGTGTAGAAACCATCCGCTTTTATCAGCGATCAGGGCTGCTGCAGGAACCGGAGCGTCCTATATTAGGATTTCGCGAATACACGAAGGAGGATGTCAGGCGCGTCCGTTTCATCAAACGAGCGCAAATGCTCGGCTTCAGTCTGAACGACATTGCAGGCCTGCTGAAGCTCGATGGTCCCCAGACCTGCAGGGTGGCGCATGATTTGGCTCTCGCCAAACTGCATCTGGTTGAAGAGAAGATCGCAGCCCTCGATTCCATCCAAAATGCCTTACGGCAAATGGTCCGCCGGTGCGAGCGTAAGCACAAGCGTGGTAGCTGTCCGATTATCGAAACGTTGGTCGAAGATGAGAGGTAGGATTGTGCGCTGGATTTACTGACGCTCCATTTGAAGCGGAAGGAATCCCAGTAGGCCGCGCCCAAATTATACGGAGTTTTTCGTGCGTTCTTGGAGCGTATTGCTTCTTGTGAATGCTCTTTCAGAACGGGTACCGGGTATCTGTCTCAGAATGGGCTGTCGCTCTTGGAGCGATGTGCGCGATTTTCTTGATCACAGCTGGTTTTCAAGATAACCAACTCCGAAACGCCAGAGCGATGCCTCTTTGTACGAAATCCCGCTCCGGCTTTCGGAATCGCAAGACTCATCGCGGAACGCCGATTTCAGTGGTGCGCAAGGCGCTTTCATTGGGTCATGTGCCGGCACAGCACTCTGCGAGATTGCCATTTACGACAACAGCGTGCACGCCATAGTGCGCGGCTTTTGCTGCAGCTTCCGGCTTGTGTATGTCGTAGACCACAACATCGCATGATACGCAAGTCAGCTTCTGCACCAGAGCAATCGTTTCATCGCATACGTCGCAACCGGCGCTGAAGACTTCCACCTTCCTTTTGCTGTTGGGCATTTGAATCCTCCGGGAGTTATAAGTTGTCTTCGCTGCGCGCCCCCAAAGCCGGAAATGAATTTGCTCGCAGGGCGCAGTCACAGCGCATGGCGAAAGGACAACTGTTCCATACAGAGGCCAGGATGAGCAGCGCTGATCCGGAATAGAATGCCGGGCTTGAATCGAGTTCGAATTTGCCGAACAGGATCAGACAGGCGGCTGCGATTCCAAGCACCCGGGGTCCGTCAATACGCTGCGTGCGGGCGCGAAATATCAATACGCCTGATTCGAAACCAGAAGCCCAAGTCCGAGCGTAGCCAGTAGCGGCGCGTAGGCAGGCCAGTAGGCTGAACAGACGATCCACAACAAAGGTGATAGCCCGATTCCAGGCGCGATCAGCAGGTTTTGCTTCCAGTCGCCGTTTGTCATTCGGGATCCTCTTTATCCAGGCTTTCGAGGATGGGGCAATCCTTTAAAGAGCCGCAGCCGGAGCAGTTCTCCGCCATTCGCAATAGGCTTGCGCGGATAGCTTCGAGATGCAGAATCTTTCGTTCGACGTCGGCAATCTTCGTCTGTGCTTGCTTGCGAATGTCGGCTTGTGTCGTGTGAGTGTCCATACGTAACGAGAGCAGTTCCTTGATCTCTTTCAGGGAAAAGCCTAGTTCTTGGGCTCGTTTGATGAAACGAATCCGTTGCACCGACTCAACTGAAAAGATACGATATGCCGCTGCGGTGCGAGACCTGGCTGAGAGAAGCCCCTGGCGTTCGTAGTATCGAATCGTCTGAATGTTGACGCCTGAACGTTTCGCCACTTGGCTGATGGTCAACCTTTCCATGAATCAACGGTAAACCCAGTACGTAGGTATAGAGTCAAGCGTGAAGCGATCAAATTTGTGAATGTCTATGGCCAAGTGGGCGATGCCGGGTTTCTGAGTCCGCCGGGTAACGATTGGATATTGTTCAGATGTGCGTGTCTGCCGGTCGGGTGGGCTGAGGATGTCGCCTCGGACACGTCCGGGGCATCAGAACCGGGTGGGAAGACGGGCAGCCAGAGACAAAAAATTGCGGAGCCGCTGTTGCCGGCTCCGCTGTGTATCCCGGTTGGGTTTGTGGTTAAGCGGCGGCGGACTTCTTCGCCGCTTTCGGTTGAGGCTTGGCCGTGGCTTTCTTCGCGGCCTTTCCTTTGTCTTTGGCCGCGAACTCCTGTTTGACCTTCGCGGCGATGGTGTCCGCGTCCACCTTGTAGCACTGCGCGGCTTCGCGGAGAATGCGCTCGGTGTCCTGCGGGCCGCGCATGGAAAGCAGGATGGCAGCCTCGATGAGGATGCGACCCAGCTTGCCTTCTTCGGCTTTAGGCAGAAACTCGGCCAGCAGTTTCGCTGGCTGCTCGCCGTGTTTTGGCTTAGCGATGCCATGCTGCCGGATGAGGATGACAGCCTTGCGCTCATCCAGCATCGAAGTCAAGCGAACGGCAAGAAACAGCAGGTCGTGTTTCATGAGCCGGACGGGAACGGCATCGCCGACTGCTTTGAGAACGCGGAGTCCGGTTGTCTGGGCTATCGCTTCCTCGCGGCGGCGCTTCTCCTGTTCGGCCTTGAGCGCGGCATCGGTCTGCATGCGCTTTCTCCCGTGGTGAATGGGGCATCCGGGATTGGCGCACACCTTGCGCGTTTCGCCCTTTTCGCTGCCCTCGGTGACGATGGCCTCGGCGGTGTACTTGCACGTCTTGTACTCCGGCCAGTCGCGCTGCTCCTTCTTCTGCGGTTTGTCCTGGCGGATGACAACGTACTTGTTGCGCGGGATTGCCGGGCTGTCTTCGTTCGGCTTGCCATAAGCGGTGCTGATCTGTACCAGCTTCGGCTTTGCCGCCACGGTCTGTTTCACGAAAGCATCTACCTTGGCCTGATAGCATTTGGGGTCGCTACACGCATCGGGCTGGTTGGCTCCGATGTCGGCAAACAGCAGCGTGTTGTGGCCGGTGCGTTTGGGGCATTCAAGGCAGGAACCTGCCTCGGGCACAAGCTGCGCGTCGTCCTTGGGGAAGGGCGCGGCGGCAAGCTCCAGCAGAATGTTGTGCTCAATCCACTGCTGGAGATGGCGGACAGGCAGCAGGATGCGCTTTGCCTTGCTGCCGTTGGTGTAGCCCTGCTGCCAGCAGGCGGCGAGTGCTTCCTGTTGCTCATCGGGTTGAAGTTTTGCCAGCAAGAGGGCATGGCCTACGCCGATCTCGTCCTTGGCGAAGGCTTCGGCGACGGCGGGCGCAAGTTGCGCGAGGCGCGTCCTCGCCGTCACGTATGCGGGCGATTTGCCACATTTCGCGGCGATCTGTTCCACGGTGTAGTCAAGGCGCATCAAGGCGACGTAGCCGTTCGCTTCGTCCAGCGGGTGAACGTCGCGGCGTTGCAGGTTTTCAACGATGCTAACTTCGACTGCCTGGGCATCGCTCAATTCCGCGATGCGGACGGGAACGTATTCAAGACCGGCCCTCTGCGCCGCGCGGTAACGCCGTGCTCCGGCTACGATCTCATAGGTGTGCTGCCCCTTGGGCCGCACGACAAGCGGTGAGAGAATGCCCTGCGCTCGGATGGACTCGGCTAGTTCGTTGAGGCTCGTCTCGTCAAATACCTGCCGGGGATTGGTGGGCGATTCCGTGAGGCTGATGACGGGGAGGTTGCGATATTCGGACTGAGTTGCGGTTGTCATTGCGATCTTCTCCTTTGCTGGTTGTCGAGTGGAAGGTTTGGGCGGGCGCAATCACCCGCCCATGATTGAGCGGGCTATTGACTGCGGCTGCGCTGGAAGGCTTCGTAATAGCCTTGCGCGCGCAGGTTGTTGTCCCACATGTAGGCAAACTCCTCATGCCGCCGTTTGAGTGCTGGCAGCGTAAAGAGCTTTCCCGCGTCATCGTGGAAGCTGGAATACTGCTCGATGCCGAGATAGTCGTTGCGCCAGTGGTACGGAAACAGTTCCATATCCTGTCCGGCGCGGCGCAACTCAAACAGCATCTCCGGGTCGCGCATCGTGTCGCCGTTCTGCTGGCCGTAGTGCGCGACAGAGATGGCAACCAAACCATGCGGGCCGGGAACTCCGATATCCTCGATGTCGAGCGGCATCCACGGTGGGTTGTCGATGTGGATATGGAAGCCGGGCGGAAGATTCCCGGCCTCCATGAGGATGAGCGCCACGGTGCGCATCAGGCCACCTCCGCGACGGCCACGCTTTCGGTCGCCGGAGCCGCTTCCCGGATTGCGCCGAGAATCACGGCGGAAGTGCGCTGGATGACTTCAAGGCTTTCGGTCAACAGCGCCGCGTTGCCGTGGTAAAGCTGGATGTAGTCGGCGGTGCTGTTGCCGATCTCCAGCCCGATGGCCTGACCCACGATAAAGGCCACGGCTTCGGCTTCCGTCTCGCGGACGGTTGCGGTAGTCATGGTGCGGCGCTCGGCTTTATGTAACAGTTCGTGCGCCGTTTCATGCACCAGCGTGGTGAACTCCTCGGCCTTGGACTGGCCGGGCAGAAGAGCGATCTTGCCGCCGTAGCTCACGCCAAGGGCTGGGGCGATCTTCTCGTTGAACTCCAGCGCGATGTTCTGCTGGTTGAGGAAATCCATCAGGCGGTCGCGGTGGCCGCCCACTTCGCCGCTGATGTTGTGGTCAAACTCCGGCAGCGCCACGCCTTCGGTCTGGCTTACGTCAAACACATACACGGCGCGAAAGCCGATCAACACAGGTTGAGGCTTAACGTTGTTTTCTGTTTCCGCGTCCTGCTCGGGTTCGGTCTTCTTCCGCCGATGGCCCACCACGGGAGCGAGAATCTGGATGCCTTTCTCGCCTTTCTTCACGAACCGGCCCAGTTCGTTCCATGCGCGAATGCCTGCGACGCGGGTCGCGTTGGGTTTCTGGCGGGCAATGGAGAGTACATTGCCGAAACTGTAGTTATGAAACCGTGCCATCGCCTTCAGGTACGCGGTCAGGGATTCGCTTTTCCCTGCCTCAAGCTGCTGGATGAGGTGGTCCACGGCCTGCTTGATGAGCATTTGCGTGGGGTTGTCGCGCTGAGTGGTGCGCTGCTGGTAGGGCGAATCACTGCGATACTTGCGCTGCGATTCGTTGCGGCTGCGGGCTGCGCTATTGTTGGCGGTTGCGGCTGTGCTGTTGACTGTAGAGGTTGCCATGATGTGCTCCAAGTGTGGATTTGCCTCTTTTCGGCCCTATGGGGCCAAAAAAAGACATTCGTTTCATGGCTGCGAAAAAGGCGAAGTGAGGCGCTGTCCATCCCCGAAGCCCGAAGGGGCGCGGAAGCGAGCACGGCGCGCACGTCTGCGTCGCGCGGAGCTGCACAAGCGGGATTGACAGAAGGAGCCGAGCGAAGCCTATAGTTCGCCCGGAAACGAATGTCGTAAGACTGAATCAGCCGAAGGCTGCGTTAGACCACTATTCAGACTTGATTGATTACCTGGAGGCAAAAGCAAGGAATCAGCGAAGGCTTACTGATTCAGTGCGACAAACAGAGCGCTGCTGCTAAAGCCCGCATGGGAATCAATATTCAACAAAGCGATCCAGAACTTGTCTTTCCTGCTCTGCAGGAGGGGATCGACTTTACCGGCCAAACGGGCAGAAAGCCATGATCCGCGCAGATTGTAAAGAGATGCTGTTCAGCAAAGCTGGTGAAATGGCTTGTCGCACTGTGCGTCAGGTGATTACACTTCTTTGAGAATTCGAGGTCTAGACCGAAATTGAGAAGGACGGCTAATATCAAAGCCTAAAGAACCCCGGCAAGGGCTGGTATAGAGGCAAGGGCTGGTATAGAGAGGAGTGGGATCATCGGGCTGTGAAGCTTGATGACAAATGAATGGATCTTAATTTTTCGGAGCCGGGATTCCTTGAATGCGTGAAGAGTCGCGAGCGCAATACGGTACGAGCAGTGGTTGACGCTTATCTGCCGCAGCTTTTGCGCGCTGCGCGCGGTATGGGGTTTTCCCTCGAAGCAGCCGAAGATCTCGCTCAATCCACGTTTCTTGGACTCATTGAATCGGCGCCAAATTTTGAGGGGCGGGCACATATCCGCACTTATCTGTTTAGCATTTTCTACAACAAGGTGAAAGAGCATCTCCGGGAGGTGATCAAGATCGAAAAGAATGACCCGATCGACGAAGTGGTGGAGTCACGGTTTGATCAGAGAGGACGATGGCGCCGGCCACCTGCCGACATTGAGCGGGAGATTTATGGGATGGAAGCCGGGAAGTCGATTCGGGATTGTCTTGGAAAATTGCCGGATACTCAGAGGATCGTTTTCTACCTGCGGGAGGTTGAAGAAATGAGCACGCGAGAAATTTGTAAGAAGATGGATTTGAGCAGCACTAACATTGGTGTGATTCTTTTTAGGGCTCGCCACCATTTGCGGGAATGTCTGGAGCGGAAGGGATTCAGAAAGGAATGAGGGATGCTTAGCTGCGCCGAAGTAGTCCGACAAATAGCGAGCGATGAGGCGGTGAACGCCAGCTTTGCAGAGAAGTTGCGGTTACGTATCCATCTTGCAATCTGCAAGCATTGCTCAGAGTTTGCGTGGCAGTTGCGAGGAATGGGGAAAGCCGTGAAAGATGCGAGCACAGCTGTGTCCGATTTGGAAGTCGTCCAGGCGCGGACCCGGATTATGGACGGCATTTTCGGGCGGTGATCTGGAATCGAAGGCATTTCTGCTTCGATTGCGGGACTTCATTTTGTTGCTCGCGGATATTCCGAGGGCTGCTGTTCGTCGCTGGTCTTTCTGAATATCAAACGGGCAGCCTGCCAAACCGCGCTGGGCTGGGCTTGAAGAAGTCGCCGAGACAGCCATCCGAGTATGGAACCGAAGACCAGGTGGGCAAGATAAACGACTATCAGGAAGCCCACGGAAAACTGAAGACCGAAATAGCCGATGCCCATGGCGCGGACTACCGGGCTGAGCATAAAGATCGTTCCGATGACTAATGCGTACGGGATGGCCAGCCAGCGACGACGCGTGCCGAGAAAGAGGACATAGACAATCCCGAAACACGCGCCATTCCAGAAATGATAAGCCCAGCCGGCAATGTTGGACAGGACGGTGGGGCCGGTCATGAATTGATCAAGGAGCAGGACGCCAATGAGTTTGGGCATACTGCCGGGCATGTATCCAAGGTGGAAGCCGGAGATGCGAATGCATTCGAGGCCAACGGTGGCGACCATCCCAGCGAGTGCTCCCCAGAAGATGGAGTGGCTGATTAGGGGCAGGCGCTTGCGCGTTGCGATGGCGATAATGGCAAGCAGCACGATCGCCGGGACCATCCAGTGCAGTGCCAGGGCGCTCAGACTGCTTGTGCCCGACTCGGCAATAGGAAAGATGAGCGGTCCGACTGACGCCAGCGCCAGCGATATGCCCGCAAGAATAAGAGTTGGCCAACCTTTTCTCATGTTCTCCTCGCTTTCTGCTGTAGGTGCGTCAGCCAGACGCTTGTCGATCAGTGGGTTGCGGATTGTGCGATGCTATCGAGCTTCTTATCGAGCATCTTCGCCATCATACTGATCTTGGGATTGTTGAATTGATCCAACTCCGCTGACGGCCTGTCATAACTGACGTACGTGCGCCCGTTCTTTCCCTGATACACAAAAATACGTGCGGGGATGAAGAGCCCAACAGCGTGATCGACACTGAAGAGTTTCTTGCCGACGTTGGGGTTGCCTACAAGGAAGGCCTCGCCATTCATGTGAAGGCCGGTCATGGAAAGGACATGCCCTTGGTTGATATGTCCCATCACCATCAGGCCATTCTGGCTGGTCGCGGACTTGAGCTTGGAAATTGTCTGATTGAAGTTGTGTTGGCTTTCGACTTTGACGATAGAGCTTTGAGCCACTGCCATTCCGCTGAAGGCAAGAGTGGTCGCGGCAACAACAATGAGCATCAATAACTTACGTTTCATAGGAGTCCTCCGGTAGACTTTGTGAGTTTTGGGTTCCACTATCGCGTATTCCGTCGTCCAAGGGGATAAGGTATGCGCAGAGAAGCCTGAATATAGATGTTGCAACAATATGCCGACGTTTATAGGACGCTCCCCCTGAAGGGGCGTTCTATTGGGTTAGTTTCAGGAGCGAGAGATTCATTACAGGAAAATCAAGCATTCTGACGCAGAAAGGTGCTTTGGAGAGCTTGATCCGTTCCGTTTCAGGAAATTGATTTTTGGGCTCCAATTCCCGGAGCCCAAAAACTTAGTGTCCCCATCGGGGATGGTGGAAACCCCTCGGCTTCAGGCGAAGAACGTTGGTCGAAGTCTCCGAAGGAGAGGAGACTGCCGACTGAAAGTCGGCGGCTTTGTTAAGATCGGGCGCGTTCATCGAATTCATTCGATGCGCCCGATCAACCCCTCGACTTAAAGTCGAGGGTCGTTCAGTTATTCAGAAGTTGTCGAGTAATCGTCAACTACGTTTCATGCAAATGGGCGAAGCTGAAAGAAGAAGAGAAGGGGTGAGGTTGACATGGTAGTAGCCGCTTCACGCGAATTGTCTCCTCGTTAACGCGAGGCATGCTGCAGGTTGTACTCTTCCTGTTGCGTTGACTCGCTGCACCTATTCAGATCTACCGGCATCGTAGGTCCAATGTATGTGTCTGCAAATCTATGGAGCTTTTTGAGTGATTATGGAGCCTCCTGAGTTAATTTCGGAATTGCCTGTCGCCTTTGATCGGTTGCTCACCCGACCGGCATTGCTTATAATCCGTTCTATGCTGCGAAAGACCGCATTCTGGATCTTGTTGGCTGTGATTGTAAGCGTGCAAGCGCTCACGGTTACGTGCGACGCCCGTTGCGAGAGCATGGCTTTTGCCAGTCCTTCCGTGGCAATCAGCAGCGATTCCTCAAACAGCGTCTCCGCTCGCACAGCGGCGTATCTTCCGCCTGCAATGAGCCTTTGCAAAGACCTCCTCTGCAAAGACGACTCTGCATGCATCACTAATCCACCCGCTGTCACTGCTGCTGGGACCACGCAGTTACTGGTGCAAACCTACCTTCTTCCGGTCTCTCATAATCCGCCACTATGCGCGCGACTCGCCACCCACCGGCGAAGTAGTACCTACAACCCGCCGTACGATCCCCTTGTAACAATTCTCCGAATCTAGTCGCCTGGCGCCGCCGCGTCACTGCAAAGCCGGAATGCTTGCGCAAAGCCTCTTCGTTGGCCGCATCTTTCCAGCTTGTTCCTCGCGGCAGTGTCTCCTGCCCGACTTGCGCTGTTCCGCGCCGCCGCACGCTCAATGCGTTCCGCAGAACGAGCACTCCCATAAGCGCCAACTGATTCAGGAGCAACTATGCATCGTCACAAGAATGATGAAACTCCCTCGTTTCCCCCAATCACCCGCCGCCGCTTCGTACAGGGTGTCACGGCGGGAGCGGCCATGGCAGCCGTCGGCTGGCGTGGTGTGCCCGCGTTTGGCGAAACGTCTCCGCACATGCCCCAAACGCTTTCGGGCAAGAACTTTCATCTCACCATTGACTATCTACCCGTCAATTTTACCGGCAAGCGGGTGACGGCGATGGCGGTCAACGGTTCCGTGCCTGGGCCGATACTACGTTGGCGCGAAGGCGATGAGGTGTCGATTCACGTTACCAATCGACTGAAAGTGCCGACATCCGTTCACTGGCACTCGCTGCGCATTCCGGCTGATATGGACGGAGTGCCAGGTCTGAGCTATCCCGGTATTGCTCCCGGCGAGACTTTTCACTATCACTTCAAGGTTGAACAGAATGGCACCGCCTGGTACCACAGCCACACGCGTTTTCAGGAGCAGTCAGGGGTTAACGGCCCGCTCATCATCGATCCACAGGGCGAAGACCCCATTCAATCTGACCGCGAACACGTGATCTTTCTCTCCGATTGGACGGACACGAACCCTGAAACAGTTTTCAGCAATCTCAAGGAGGAAAGCGACTACTACAACTATCATCGGCACACCGTGCCTGGATTTTTCTCGGCAACCCGAAAGAAGGGTCTGGGAAAGACTATTTCGGAGCGGTTGGCATGGGCCAAGATGAATATGAGCACCCAGGATATCTCCGACATTTCCGCAGCGACGTACACCTACCTGCTTAACGGCAACCCACCCGGCTGGAACTGGACCGGGCTCTTCTCGCACGGAGAAAAAGTTCGTCTGCGTTTCATCAACGGCTCGGCCATGACCTTTTTCGATGTCCGCATTCCAGGTTTGAAGATGACCGTGGTGCAGGCAGACGGCAACGATGTAGAGCCGGTTCCCGTTGACGAATTTCGCATCGGCGTGGCCGAGAGATATGACGTGATTGTGGAGCCCACTGATGAAAAAGCCTACACCATCTTTGCGCAGTCAGAAGACAGAACCGGATACGCGCGCGGCACGCTGGCTCCACGCATAGGCATGACTGCGCCCGTTCCGCCCATGGACCCTCGACCAAAGCGCACTATGGTCGATATGGGGATGAAAATGGGCAGCATGGCCGGTATGAAGATGGCGAACATGAACGGCATTGATGGCATGACCACCGCTGACATGCAGACAGGCGATGACGGCCATTCGCAGATGAATATGAATATGAATGACTCCGAGGTGGCTGCCCGCAATCGGATGAAACAGATCAGCAAGGCGGCGAAAATGTCGATGGCGGGCATGCGGGGCATGCAGATCGATAGCGAAATCGGAAAAACTCCATTCCCGCAGCCTGGTCCCTATACCAGACCCGCAGTCGTCATTCCTGAAGCGGAATTAGGCTCGCTGGAATCACGTTTAGAACCTTCCAACCCGGTCAAGCTGCATCTGGGGCCTGAGGTTGCAACCATCGCAGCGCATGTAGAGTCACGCTTGAACTTGCCGGGAGACGGACTCAATCACAATGGCCGGCGCGTGTTGACCTACGCCGATCTCCGCTCTCGTTATCGAGGAGTGGATGGCAGACCTCCTACGAGGGAGATTGAATTGCACCTCACGGGTAACATGAATCGATATATATGGGGATTCAATGGTGAGAGGTTCTCGAACAACAATCCTGTTGTTCTCAAGCTTGGTGAACGGGTGCGGTTTGTACTCATCAACGACACCATGATGGAGCATCCCATCCACCTGCATGGCCTCTGGAGCGAACTGGAGAACGGGCAGGGAGAGCACAGACCATTCAAAGATACGATTATCGTGAAGCCCGCCGAACGCGTGACCTATCTGGTCAGTGCCGATACCCCGGGCCGGTGGGCTTATCACTGCCATCTGCTGTATCACATGGAGGCAGGCATGTTTCGTGCTGTGGTGGTGCTGCCATGAGAATACTTAGAGTACTTGGCTCCGCCGGTGCATTCAAGGGAGCATCGACGCTGTTTCTTACTGCCGCCACGCTTTGGATGAGCACATTCGTATCGCCGTTGATGGCGGAAGGACAGTCGGCACCTCCGAACTCGCATCGAAAGGTGACGTCGTCGATCCCGGGCATCAAGCCGCTGGAGATGGGCCATCAGTTGTTTGGCCATGTTCTGGTCGACCAGTTTGAAGATCGTACCAATGGGGCCGATCACGAATTTCGCTGGGATGGCGAAGGATGGTTCGGGACGGACATGAACAAACTCTGGATCAAGTCAGAAGGCGTCGCCAGTATGGGATCGCTGAGCGACGGCGATCAGGAATTTCTATACGATCATCCAATTCCGCGTCTCCGATACTTCGATGCTCAAGTCGGTGTGCGCGCGGATCTGGATTCTGGTCCGTCGCGTGTCTGGGCCGCCATCGGCATCGAAGGGCTGGCGCCGTACCTGTTTGAGTTTGCCCCCACGCTCTACATCCGCAACGGCGGGAACGTAGCTGGTCGCGTCAATGCATCCTATGAACTGCTGTTCACGCAGCGGCTGATTGCCGAGCCGCAAGTGGAACTGAACTTCTATAACAAGGACGATCGTGCCCGCGGCACCGGTTCTGGTCTATCCGAGATCGACACTGGCATGCGCCTGCGATACGAGTTCAGCCGCAAATTCGCTCCATATATTGGATTTGCCTACAACGGCAAGTACGGCGATACGGCCAATTTCGCACGGCAAGCTGGTGAGTCCACCAGCGATCCGCGTTTCGTGTTCGGAGTCAGGGCCTGGTACTGACGCAAATATCCAATCAGGGGTAGAGATGATCCCAGACTCTGCTCCTCATTGGGATTATGTGAGCGTTGATCGATTCACGCACCAACAGCGCTACAGCCAACCAGCAGTCCTGAATATGAGGAGGATCGTATGCCTGACGTAACGTCCGCAATTTTTCGATGGGTGGGGTTGGATGCTCCACCCGATGCATCAACGGCCTTGTCTATTTCGGCTTCGCAGGCGCGCCAATTTCGCAACTTTCGAGTGTTTTTCGGCCTGGTGTGGTTGTACGATGCCTGGACTGCCTCTTCCGGAGCGACCAAGCATGCCATTGCGCAGTTTCTCGGATTGCCGTTTGCATCGACCGCCGTTCATCTCACGGGCACAGCAGTCATGTTCTTTGCACTCTATATTGCGCTGGCATTGCTTTTCGGTAGAGGCATGCGAGCCGCACTTTGGGTCGGCATCGGGTACCTGACAGTGATGTGGATTGCGGTGGAGCGAGGAGGAGATTTCAATCCTGCTACCGGGGGAACGGATGCCGGAATCGCTCCACCCTATCTGATTGCGCTGCTACTTGCCTATCTCACCTGGCGCATATCTCAGCCCCGCCCGCCGGAGGCTAACGCAGCAGGAAATAACAGTTATCATCTGTGGATTTACGTTGCGCGTTTGATGTTTGGTTTTCTGTGGGCCTGGGACACCTTGTTTAAGTTCCATCCTTACTTCATTACGCATTTCGTCTCCTTCCTTTCAGGGGCCGAGGCCGGGCAGCCCGCATGGATTGTGGGCTGGCTCAAACTGTGGATCGTATTGATTACTCATACGAGCCCGATTCTTGTCGGCATAGTGTCTGCGATTGCGGAGGCGCTAATTGCATGGAGCCTGTTGAGCGGAAAGCTGATGCGCATCTTTCTGCCTTTTGGGTTGGTGTATTCGCTAATGATCTGGTCCACAGCGGAAGGTTTCGGTGGACCTTACGGCAATGGTGTGAGCGGCATGCCGGGCAATATGTTCGGCAATGCGGTAATCTACGCGCTGATCTTCGGCTATTTCATGGTTCTGTATCGCCAGCCCTTGCGCAATACGAGAACGAAGGAGGGTCAGGATTCTGTTGATGAGCAGTTACTTAGCCAATAGTGTCCGGACACCCCTTAAGAAAAAGTCGGGTACAGTATCTTTGAATGTAGTTGCCTTGAGGAGAGGCTTGGCAATGAAAGATTCCGCTTGTAATTCAGGCAACGGTGATCGAGTCGTAACGATTGAGGGAATTGCCGATCAACATGCGAGGTTTCTCAGATTTTTGGCAGTACGTGTTGGGGACAAGGCTGAGGCCGAGGACATTCTCCATTCCGCTTACGTCAAAGCACTTGAGCGGGAACATCAACTCCGGTCTGACGAGAGCATAGTCGCCTGGTTCTATCGCATTCTGCGAAACAGCTTAATCGACCACTATCGCCGAAGTGCGGCGCGGGATCATGCTCATCAGCGCTATGCGGTGGAAGCTCCGAATTCGTATGTGCCCGAATTGCAGGAGCAGAGCTGTATGTGCATCGCAGATTTGGTGACAGGCCTGAAGAGCGAATATCGGGAAGCGATAGAGCGGATCGATTTGGGAGGGGAATCGATTGAAGATTTTGCCCGCGCCAAGGCAATCACTATGAACAATGCCTCGGTTCGGCTTCACCGCGCCCGCAAGGCCCTCGCAGGCCAATTGATACTGGTCTGCGGTGTCTGCGCACAGCATAAGTGTGTCGATTGCACCTGCCACTGGACGAAACTGTAAGATTCTCCTGGCTCCTGCGTCTACCTGAACGAGTGCAATCAGGAGGAGAAATTGACCATTCTTGAATCGGAAAAGCCGGCCGGGAAGATTAAGGATCCGGTCTGTGGAATGACCGTAGATCCACGAGATGCGGCGGAGACGCTCGAACACGCGGGAAAAAATCTCTATTTTTGCAGCTCAGGATGCGCGACAAAGTTTCGCCACGACCCCGGAAAATATTGGCCGTCTGAAAAATTGCAGCCCCCATCTGCGGCATCCGATCATGCCGCAAGTGCGAGCCGTTCAGACTTCATCTGCCCCATGCACCCGGAGGTGCGAGAAAACACGCCCGGAAGTTGCCCGAAGTGCGGCATGGCGCTCGAACCTGAGATGGTTCCAGCGACATTGGCCAGGACAGAATATATCTGTCCAATGCATCCGGAAGTCGTGCGCTCCGAACCCGGAAGCTGTCCTATCTGCGGCATGGCTTTGGAGGCGAAAGCGATTGCGAACGGAGAGGAGAATCCTGAGCTTCGCGATATGAAGCGCCGCTTCTGGGTCAGCGTGGCATTGTCATTGCCCTTGCTGGCATATATGATCGCCCAACTTCTGCCTGCCCCTTTGTTCTCACATGGAATTGCGGCAAGGATATGGACATGGGTTGAATTCGCCCTTGCAACTCCGGTGGTGCTGTGGGGAGGCGCGCCGTTCTTTGCGCGCGGATGGCTATCCCTTAAGACGCGCAATCTCAATATGTTCACGCTCATTGCGCTTGGTACGGGAACGGCCTATTTCTATAGTGTTGTTGCGACGTTCTTCCCCCTGCTTTTTCCCGCTTCTCTGCGCGGGCCGGGAGGAGAGATAGCGGTTTATTTCGAGCCGGCCGCGATTATTGTTGCCCTCGTCCTCCTTGGTCAGGTCATGGAACTGAGAGCTCGCAGTCAGACCAGCAGCGCGATTCGTGCGTTGCTGGGGCTTGCTCCAAAAACGGCGCGGCGAATCGATCAGAATGGTCAGGAGTCCGATATTCCATTGGACAAGGTGGTCATTGGAGATAAGCTGCGTGTGCGCCCCGGAGAAAAAGTTCCGGTCGATGGAATGCTTCTCGACGGCCACAGTTCCGTGGACGAGTCCATGATTAGTGGGGAACCGGTCCCCGTCGAAAAGAGCACGGGAGCCAGAGTCACGGGCGGAACGGTAAACGGAACGGGCAGCTTTGTGATGCAGGCAGACCGTGTTGGCGCGGACACCGTGCTTGCCCAGATCGTCCGTATGGTGAGCCAGGCGCAGCGATCAAGGGCACCGATTCAGCGGCTGGCTGACCGGGTGTCCAGTTATTTTGTACCTGCAGTGATCGCCGCAGCTGCCGCCACCTTTATTGTCTGGTTCTTCTTTGGCCCGGAGCCGCGCCTTGCACATGCTGTGGTGAATGCTGTGGCTGTGCTGATTGTGGCCTGCCCATGCGCGCTTGGTCTTGCCACACCGATGGCAATCATGGTGGGCACGGGCCGCGGCGCTGGCGCTGGAGTCCTTATTCGGAATGCTGAAGCCCTTGAGATCTTTGAGAAAGTAGACACCCTGATCTTCGATAAGACCGGAACCGTCACGGAAGGAAAACCCACTCTTACCTCCGTTGTTCCACTGCGAGGCTATGACGAGAAAGCTCTTCTTCAGTTGGCGGCAAGCCTGGAGAGAGCCAGCGAACATCCGTTGGCTCATGCCATCGTTACTGGAGCAACGGAAAGAGGGCTGACGCTGCCACCTGCGACTGGCTTTCGCTCCCTGACCGGCATGGGAGTCTCAGGAGAGGTATCCGGCATGGTTGTCGCCGCCGGGAACGAGGCACTGTTTCGTGAGTTGTCGATCGATCCGGGCGACTTGAAAGAATCAGCCGAAGCGATGCGAAGCGAAGGACAGACCGTGATGCTCATCGGTATCGATGGGCGAGCCGCAGGTCTTCTGGGAGTCTCCGATCCCATTAAAGCTTCTGCGGTGGAAGCCGTCCGCGAACTCAAGGCGAGCGGTCTCAAGCTGCGCATGGTGACGGGCGACAACCGGGTTACGGCTGCCGCTGTGGCAAGCCAGTTGGGGATCGACTACGACGCGGACGTTTTACCAAATCAAAAATCGGAAATAGTGAAAGCCTTGCAGGCGAGAGGCAGCCTGGTTGCTATGGCCGGTGATGGCGTCAATGATGCTCCCGCATTAGCGCAGGCGCAGGTGGGTATTGCCATGGGAACCGGCACCGATGTCGCGATGGAGGCTGCGGGCGTGACTCTGGTGAAAGGAGACTTGCGCGGAATCCTGCGGGCCAGGCGCTTGAGTCAATTCACCATGCGGAATATTCGTCAGAATCTGTTCTTTGCCTTCATCTATAACGCCCTCGGAGTGCCCATTGCCGCGGGCATTCTCTACCCGGTTTTTGGATGGCTCCTGAGCCCGGTCATTGCGGCTGCGACGATGAGCTTCAGCTCCGTGTCGGTGATCTCAAACGCGCTTCGGCTGCGAAATGCGAAGTTATGAACTCATTGTCGTTGCCTTTGTTTGAGGCTGTGAGAGTGGAGCACTTCTGGCCGACGCGACGTGCTGAGTTTGCACGGGCATCAATCTAGGATTAAAATAGTCGTAGATTGAAATGCTCAATGTAGACAATGACTTACGTACTGTACCGGAGCCACCTGTAAAACTGAAACTAATCCTGTGGGCAGTTTTCGGGGGGCTGTCCCTCGCACTGTTGGGGGTATTGATCTGGCAAGGGATTACCGCGGCTGGTAACCCGGACCCACTGGCCCAGGCCCGCGGCTCTCTTGCCGGAATTCTGGATATCGCCATCCTTGTTTTCCGGGAAGGACTCGAGTGCATTCTGGTCCTTTCAGCTATCACCGCGAGCATGGTCAAATCGCACGAGTCCTATCAGCGTCCAGTGGCCGCAGGCGTAGGAATGGGATTCCTGGCGACACTTGTCACCTGGTTCATTGCGGTTGGCATCGTTAACGATTTAACAAAGAGCATGAATGCGCTGTATGTGCAAGCCGCTACCGGACTGCTGGCGATATTTGTGCTTCTGGTTGTGATGAATTGGTTTTTCCATAAGGTCTATTGGACCGGATGGATTTCGATGCACAACAGACGCAAGCGGGATTTGATCCAGACTGCGGGAGATAAAGATATCTCGAAGCGCAGGGTGCTGTTTGGGATGGCCCTTCTCGGATTCACATCCTTTTATCGAGAAGGTGTAGAGGTCGTTCTGTTCCTGCAGAGCTATCGGTTGAAGCTGGGAGGGGACACGGTTTTCTACGGTGTCTTGCTCGGGCTGCTTTTCACCGGAGTTGTCGCGATTCTTACGTTCATGGGGCATCGGAAGTTACCGTACAAGCGGATGTTGGTGCTCACAGGCGTGATGCTGGGGGCTGTTCTGCTTGTGATGGTCGGGGAGCAGGCGCAGGAAATGCAGTTGGCCCATTGGCTCCCCACAACTGTCATCCCTTCACTTGTGCGCTTTACACCCGCGTGGATGGGATTATGGTTCTCCATTTTCCCCACGGTGCAGACACTATCAGCACAGGCGATTGCGGCTGTGCTGGTCGTCGGATCGTACTTCCTTGCGCGGCGATAACTTCTGCTTTTTCGCCAAGCTCATCCGAGATATTGCGTTCAATTGCTGGCTACGCCACCCACAAGAGGTAAAAGCCCAGTCCCAGCAGCAGCGCGCCTGTCGCTCTATCCACCCATTTCCGGTAGCCGCGAAGATCCAACCATCCCGCGATGCGGCCGCTCGCACTGGCTGCAATCAAAAGTGGAATCCCCGCCCCAACACCATATGCGAATAGGAGCAGAGCGCCATATAGCGTGTTTCCCTTGATGGCAGCGTAGGAAAGCACGGCCGCCAGTATCGGGGTTCCGCAGGGAGCGATCACCAGCGAGAGTAGAAAGCCAATGCCGAATGCGCCTGTTGCCTGAAACCGAGACTCCTTGATGGAAAATGCAGGCAGCGGCAATCGCAACCACCCAAGAATGTGCATGCCCATTAACAGTGGGATAACCGCCACCACATATCGAAGCCAGTCACCCGCCGTCGCAATTCGTCCTACGAGCGCCGCCACAATGCCGAGCAGAGCCATGGCGACCGCCATCCCAAGAGCAAAGGCTACAGAATTAGCGAGGCCGCGTTTCGCGATGGGCATCTGCGGCCCGCAACAACCGCAGTCTGACTCCCTTGCACTGCTGCAGGTTGCCGCGGCGGCGGGATACAAAGGAAGGCAACAAGGGCACAGCGAGGCGATGGCGCCGCCCACCAGCGCAACAGGAATCGCCAAAACGCTGCTGCCGGATAAGTCGTGGGTCAGTTGATTCAGCAAGGATGTCAAGACTGGGCCTCTTCAAGTTTGGCCAACCGGGTTCGAATCTTCTGAACTGTAGACTGGCTTTCTCCTTCGTAACGCGAAACAACCCTGCCGCGATGAAGCACCAGGAGAGTGGGAATGGTCAGGACGTGATAACGCTTGATCAATGGAGACGGGCTGCCGGGAGAAAGCTCTCGAATCGCGATTCCATGCTTGCCCGCGACGTGAACCATGTGAATGATTGTCGAGCAGTTGTCGCTTTTGTCATTGGCTTCGCGCAAGTTGGCGACAAGAATGACCTGCGGCGTTGCGGAGGAACCGGCTTGCGCAGTTTGAGCCGCGGCTAGCGGCTGGCTGTGTAGCTTCCACGCGATGATTCCGGCCACTACGATGACTACGAAAAGAATTCCGATCCAGCGTGTCTTCACGCGTTACCTCTTTGCAGCAGCGGAAACCCTCCCGCAGCATAAAAATGACAGATGTACTTTCTTCGTTCTGTGCTTTCCGGGCATTGACGGCCAATGGCTCGCCCTACGATTCGCCGCAGAGTTGTGCCTTGAGCGCGATCATTGCGATCTACGAGGCTGCTATGCCATGCGGACCAAATCTTTCCATCTCGGCGCGAGCAAATTCCTTCATGTTATCCGGCCCTTCCACCGCCAGCCAGATCGATCCGCGTTCCGCGGCCAGGTTTAACTGGAAGGAGAGGAAGCGGCAGCACTGCCGTTCCATTGCGATGAACTCGAACACTTTTCGCTCCGTCGCCGCGTCGCCGTTGAATTGGAACGCAAAACCATGTTCCAGTTCGCGGCGTTCCAGGGTTGATTCGTACAAAGTCTTCAGCAAGCTGCCCCGACGCGCGATCTCCGGGGGCTGGTTCAACGTGCAACATAGACTTCTGTCAGTCATTCGTACTCCCAATGCACGAGCCGGAGCTGCAGCCGCAACTCGTGTGCGTTGTTTCCGTCGCCTCTTCGTCGCCGGGCGCTTTGTCCTGTACGAAGGGTTCACCCGTTTTTAGAGATTGTTCGGCACGGGCCAGCTCGCGTCCAAGATATGCGGCATGGTCCAGCCGGGTCAGTAGCTTGCGTTCAATGGCTTCGCTGTACAGGGACGCGGGCGAATTGCCTTCCAGCACGCAATCTAACGCGCCCTGGTTGGAGTAGTGCTCCACCATCAACTCCTGCCTGCGTGCATCGGGGTACACCACAAAGTAGCCCGCCTTATCGAGTGTCAACCGCTGTGGCGCCCGAGCGCGGATGCGCTCCACCGAAACTGTCCCCGCCGGCCAGGGGTAAATTCCCGGATCGCGCCTCGCACACGCGGTAATCTGCTCCGTAACCGTCGCCGGGTTCTCTTCGCTGATCATCGAGACCGGCTCCACCTGCGCGAGGAACGCTTGCACTTCCTCGCGGGTCACATTCTTCAGGACAGGGCGTTTTCCTTTGGCTCCCACGATGCGGCCTTTTTCGTCCAACCCGTTTTGAAACAGCGAATGGAGCGACTGTCCCGGCAAATGGCCCACTGTCTGCTGTGTGTCCGTTCCGCAAATCACCAGAAAGCGGAGGTTCGGATTGGCCAGAGTGTTCCTGATCACGCGCTCGATGCCAAGGTTCTCCGTATGCATTGTTCCCACAATGGCAAGGCCGTCCGGCCTGGCTTCCGTAAGGGTTTTCATCAGCTCCGTGCTGTTCAACGCACAGACCGCTACCGGCGCGCCGTAGCGAATAACCTTGAAATCACCCGGCAGCGGAGGCCATCCAGCCCGTTCCTCATCCGGCTCGGTTGGGCAGGTATCACCCTCCACCTGGAGGGCGTTCAATGCGTTGGCAGGAAAGCAGACCTGGCAGCCCAGGCACTCATACTTCTGCTGCGTCGTATGTTCGCGGGCAGACCGGACGGCCTCATCCAGATCGGAAGGCCGCTCGCCTGCAGGAAAGGACTGCTCGATCGCCCGCAGGGCACCATGCAGGCATCCGCACGGCGCGCACTTTTTAGCGGCTGCCGCCTCGTGCAGCTGACCCACCGCTTCGTTCAGAGCGAGCGTATCGAGTTGTGGCAACGCTGCCTTCACTGCTTTTGCTTCCGCGCATCCTCCGCCAGGCAGATGCCGAGATCGAGCAATCCTACGACGCAGGGATCTACGATGCGATAGTGCACATAATTACTGTCGCGACGGGTCGCGACGATACCCCTGTCCAACAATCGCTGTAGTTGGTTCGACACGGCCTGCGGTTTCATTCCCACGGCGCGAGCCAGGTCCGAGACACACATCTCGCCCGCCCTGACCAGCGCATGCAGCAGGCGCAGCCGCGTCGGATCGGAGAGAACCTGAAAAGTCCGCCCCACCGAGTTCGCCTGCTCCAGGTCGATGAGCAACCGATCTTCAATGGCCGGTTTGGGCGGGCACTTTGGTGCGCGGGCTTGACGTGGCGCTATAGTCTGCATATTTCACTTATACACTATATAGTGTATTATCTGTCAACCAGAGCGTACTCGTCGTGCCTTTATCAGTTAGAAATCACGGGGAATCTGCGAACAACTCCTTTAAGAGAGAATGACCTCGTCCTGGTCAGCTTGACACAATGTGACATTTACGGCGCGGTCTCGAATGCCGTCGGCTATCCGGCTTCGCTTCTGGTTTCAAGGAAAGTTAATCCTGCGTTCGCGATGCATCCTCACTCAGGCACAAGGTCATTCGCGGAATTGAAGAGAGATGCCTGCGCGCTGCGCCGATTGTCAGCCGTGATATGCATGCACCGTCGGCTCGCGCCACTTGGCCGCGCAGTACAGTAAGGGAACGCTGTGTATACCGCTTCTCTAATCCAGCCGAATGGCCATTGTCAGGCACAGCCATGATGCGCCTTGGTATGTATGCGCGGAAGCATTCAAAGAAAGAGAAGCCATAGAAACCTAACACTTGGTTCCGATTCCGCATATTTTGAAGTTGTGCCTGGAAGTCACCCTTGCTTCTCTCGCAAATTCAATTTAGTCTAGCGATGGAAATGTCTGGTCTTCGCCATGCCGGTGTTCTCATCTTGCTGCTGGTGTCCTATCTGTCGCCAGCAGCAGCATGCATGATGCCCGGCGCGCAGTTGAATGTTCAGGAACGTGCATGTCGTCGCGCTATGATGGGGCATTGCGGCGGAGTCAACACGCCGATTTGCCGCAGTTGCTGCCAGAATACTCGCGCGTCAGTTCGTAACGCTATCCCTTCTGTCGACGAATATGCTCTCAACTCGAATATCGCGAAGTTTGACGCATTAACCGTTGCATCGAAGGTGCTGCCGGGGCCACGCTTTCTTACGTCGTCCACGCCAGTCGAACTCATCGGCTCTTCTCTTCCACAATCCCCGCCTGCTTCAATTTCCGTTCTAAGAATTTAGCAAGCTCCTCTCTCCAACGAAATGTCTCTGGAGAGGCACGGTTGTGCCTGTCTCCAGAGGACAACTTGCTTTGGATTTGAGATTGGAGCTTGTGTATGACCATGGTCTCTTTGTTGACCATTACCCTTGTGCTCACCACAACGGCTTCTGCGCTTGGGCAAAAGCCGGCGACAAGCACGCCTACACCGTTGGCCAGCCTTCTGGCTGAGGCCAAACGGAACAATTCAGGGATAAAAACCGCAAATGATGCGTGGCGGGCTGCGGAACAGGTTCCACGCCAGGTCAGCACGCTGCCCGACCCAACCTTCACTTACCAGAACATGAGCGTTGGCAGCCCCAGACCGTTCGCCGGCTACACCACCAACAATTTTGCTTACATCGGCATTGGCGCATCGCAGGAACTGCCGTATCCGGGCAAACTGCGGTTACGCGGCGAAGTAGCCAAACGAGCGGCTGACGTGAAGCAGGCGGACCTCGATGCGACGATGGACAGCGTCGCCGACGCAGTCAAAGTGGACTATATCCGTCTGGCGTATTTGCAGAAGACCCTCGTCATTTTGAGAGAGAACGAGAAGGTGCTCGACCAGTTGATTCAGGATGCGACGGCTCACTATGCAGTTGGCCAGGGATCGCAGGCAGATGTCTTGCAGGCACAGGTGGAGCGCACAAAAATATTGCGGGAGATTACCCTGAACAACGAGGAAAGAGGCGATGCCGAAGCAGAGCTGAAGGGCCTGCTGCACCGGGATCAGGACTCACCGGACATTATTGCTGAATCTTTGGAAGAGCATCCGCTGCTGCTGACCTCCGCTGAGTTATTGCAATTGGTGCGTCGGCAGAATCCACAGATACAGGTGGACGCCAGTTCGATCAAGGAAAAGAATGCCGCATTGGCTTCGGCCAAACGAGACGGTAAACCGGACTTTGGTCTGGCATACATGTGGCAGCAGAATGACAGAAAGTATCCCGACTATTACATGTTCACGCTCAATATTCATTTCCATCGAAGACGGCGCTTCCATGCCAAGGTGGCCGAGGCTGCGGAAATGCTAGCGCAATCGAAGGAAGAGCTGGACTCGCATCTGCAAGAACAACTTGCCCAGGTGCAGCGAGGCTATGTAAAGGTGACGAACGACGAGGAGCTTCTGAAGGAATACCGGGAAGGGCTGATTCCGCAGTCGATTGCCGCCTACCGTTCCACTCTTAGTTCTTACGCCAGCAATCGCGATGTCATGACACACGTGCTTCTCTACTTCGTCAACGTGCTGGACATGAAGCTCGATGAAGCCCAGGTATTGGCTGACCACGAGACTGTACTTGCGCATCTGGAAACCCTGACGGGAGCGACACTGCGATGAATAAATACGTTGTCCGCACTTCACTTGTATGGTTTGGCGTACTGATCATCGCGCTGAGCGGATTGTTCTTATACCTCAAACATAAAACCTCCAACCATCGAAAGGCGAACCTACCCATCTCAACGGAGGTGCAACCGGTAGCAGAAGGCCCGACGACAGGTCCAGCGGCTACGTCAACGTCAACGTCAACGTCTGACACGACTGGATCATCGGCAGGCGCAACTTTACCTTCCAAGCCGCAATCGGCTTTGACGCCCGTTCAACTCTCGCCCCAGCGTATGCAGAGCATCGGCGTACAGGTTGGCAAGGTTGAATACAGAAACCTGGACAACGACGTGCGTGCTACTGGAAATGTCGATATTGACCAACGCCTGATTTCGTATGTTCAAGTGCGCTTCCCGGGATACATTCGCAAGGTATTCGTGAATGCGGTCTATCAATATGTGCATAAGGGTGAGCCGTTGTTTACGGTCTACAGTCCCGATCTTGTGGCCACCGAGCAGGAGTATCTGCTCGCAAGGCAAGGTCAGAGGGCCATGAGAGCGAGCACTGTGGATGGGGTTGCCGCGGGTGCCGCTTCGCTGACCACCGCTGCCGAGCAGCGTCTGGGGCAGTGGCAGATACCGCACAGAGAACTCCAACAACTTAAAAGCAGCGGAAAGGTCATCACCAATCTGACGATCGATTCGCCGGCTTCCGGCTACGTCACAAATTACAACGCGCTGCCAAACATGTATATAGATCCCTCGACCCGGCTTTACACCGTAGCTGACCTATCGCGAGTCTGGGTGTATGCACAGGTATTTCAGGACGATGCGGGACGATTGAAGCCTGGTGATCCGGTAGAGATTACTGTCGATGCTTATCCGGGCCGAATCTTCTATGGCCGAATTGATCAAATTCTTCCCCAGGTCAATCTGGCAACGCGCACTGTGCCAGTCCGCGTCATTGTGCAGAATCCCGGAATCATCCTCAAGCCCGGCATGTATGTAAATTGCGACTTGAAAGCTCCGCTGGGCAGGCAACTCGCAGTGCCATCTTCCGCTGTATTTCAGACAGGAACGCGCTCCCTGGTTTTCCTTTACAAGGGCAGCGGCTATCTTGAGCCAAAGCAGGTGACTTTGGGACCGGAGGCCGGGAATTACTATGCCGTACTTAAGGGGTTGAAGCCACACCAGCGAATTGTCACCTCCGCTAATTTCCTCATTGATTCTGAAAGTCAGTTGCAGGCTGCGGCAGGTTCGTTTCTACCGCCCCCCACGAGCGCAGGGAACAACTCTACTTCTGCAAATGCATCTGCGATGGGAAACATCAATTTCACGACCAATCCTGATCCTCCCCAGAAGGGGCAGAATGCCCTCCATGTAAGACTTACAGACGCCAAAGGATCTGCGATATCGGGAGCGCAGGTAACCGTGAAGTTCTACATGGCCGCAATGCCGGCCATGGGCATGGCGTCCATGAACACAACTGCCACGCTGACCGGCAAAGGCAACGGGCTCTATGAAGGCACGGCTTCCCTTGGCTCTGGCGGCACATGGCAGGTAACTGTAGTTGCTCAAAAGAACGGTCAGACGATTGCGACAAAGCAGCTCAACCTAACAACGACGGGAGGCATGTAAATGCTATCTCGAATCATTGAAGTGTGTGCCCGCAACCGCTTTCTGGTGTTTACGGGAGTTTTACTGCTGACTCTTGCCGGGATCTGGTCGCTGCAACACGTTCCGGTCGACGCGCTGCCTGATATCTCGGACGTTCAGGTCATCGTACACACAAGCTGGCCGGGCGAACCCCCCGGACTGATCGAAGATCAGGTGACCTATCCCATTGTCACCGCTATGCTGTCCGCGCCTCATGTCAAGGCTGTGCGCGCGCAGTCCATGTTCGGAGATTCCTACGTCTATATCGTGTTCAAGGACGGCACGAACCTCTACTGGGCACGTTCACGCGTACTTGAATATCTGCAGGAGATTGCTAGTCAATTGCCGTCGAGCGTGCATCCTGTGCTCGGGCCTGATGCGACCGGAGCCGGATGGGTCTACGAGTATGCTCTGGTCGATAAGACGCATCGTTATAGCCTCGCCGATCTGCGCACATTGCAGGACTGGAATCTGCGCTACGCCCTGGAGACTGTGCCGGGAGTTTCAGAGGTCGCAACCATTGGTGGATACGTCAAGCAGTATCAGGTCCAACTCGATCCGAACAAATTGTTGGCCTATGGTATTCCACTATCGAAGGTCATCGACCGGGTGAAGCAGAGTACGAACGAAGTCGGCGGTCGCGTCCTCGATATGAGCGGGGCGCAATACATCATTCGCGGTCTTGGCTACCTTCACTCGCTGAATAATCTGAAATTAGTCGTCGTCGGCAACAAAGATGGAACGCCAGTTTTACTGAAAGATCTGGGTACCGTTAGCTTCGGCCCTGATATTCGCGAGGGTGCAGCGGAGTGGAATGGCGAGGGCGAGACGGTCGGCGGCATTGTGATTATGCGTCAGGGTATGAACGCTTTGAATGTTATCAACGGCGTTAAGGCGAAGCTGCGCCAGATTGCGCCGTCGTTGCCTCCTGGTGTCGAGATCATGCCGGCCTATGATCGTTCTGGATTGATACATGCTTCTATCCACACGCTGCAGCGCGACCTGCTCGAAGAAGCCATTATCGTCAGCCTGGTCATTATTATTTTTCTGTTCCACTTTCGTTCCGCGCTCATTCCTATCCTTGCATTGCCCATTGCGGTCATCGTGTCGTTTATCCCTTTATATCTGCTCGGCGTATCGTCGAACATCATGTCGCTGGGCGGCCTTGCGTTGGCTGTAGGTGTCATGGTCGATGCATCGATCGTCATGGTGGAGAATGGCTATCGCCATCTCTCCGAACGGCAGGAGAACAATTCGGAGCCTGTCAAGGAACCGGAGCGTCGGCGTATTCTCATCAACGCTGCGAAACAAGTCGGCCCGGCGCTTTTCTTCTCGCTGCTGATTATCGTAGTGTCGTTCCTGCCGGTCTTTCTACTTCAGGCGCAGTCCGGGCGCATGTTTCGCCCATTGGCCTGGACCAAAACTCTCGCGGTCGGCTCATCCTCAATTCTCGCTGTCACACTCATTCCTGTCCTGATGGTGATGTTAATCAGGGGACGCCTGCGTCCGGAACATACCAATCCTATTGCGAGAATCACGCAGGCGATCTATCTGCCCATATTGCGTTTCTGCCTGCGCCATCGCTGGCTGATTATCGTGCTCAACCTCATCTTTCTAGTTGTGACGCTGCCGCTTGCTTCTCGCCTCGGAAGCCAGTTCATGCCTTCACTCTATGAAGGCTCGGCTCTTTATATGCCAACGGCTCTGCCTGGAATTTCGATTGGACAGGCAAAGGTGCTGCTGCAGGAGCAGGACCGTATCATTCGGAGTTTTCCCGAGGTGCGTAGCGTATTCGGTACGGTGGGGCGATCCGATAGCGCGACAGATAATGCTCCACTCGATATGTTCGACACCACAATCATGCTGCAACCGCGCAGACAATGGCCCGCGGGCATGACTTACGACAAACTTATCGCAGAGATGGATGCAAAACTTCAGTTTCCCGGCCTCTCGAATACATGGACCATGCCGGTTGCAAACCGGCTGGATATGGAGTTGACCGGCATCAAGACTCCTGTAGGTATAAAGGTGCAGGGGCCAAGTCTTGACGGGATTCAGAATGTTGCCTTGCGGATACAAAAAGCGCTCTCTGGAATGAAGCAGGTGAGATCGATATATGCGGAAAAAGTAGCGCAAGGCTACTATATAAATGTAAAACCCAATCGCGAAGAGGCCGCGCGCTATGGCGTTACGATAGCCGCTATTCAAACTGCGGTTGCTTCCGGCATAGGGGGCGAGGATATCGCCGAAAACATCGAAGGACGAGATCGCTTTCCCATCAATGTGCGCTACGAGCGCGGTTTCCGCAATAACCTGTCAGCGATGCGGAATGTTCTCATTGGCACGCCGTCCGGCGCGCAGATCCCGCTTGGAGAGGTCGCCAGCATCTACTACTCCAAAGGACCGGCTATGATCCGGGACGAAGGCGGGGAGCTGACCGGCTATATCTATGTAGATTTGAATACCACTAACTATGGAGGTTTCGTTAACAAGGCCAACCACCTGCTTCAAGAAAAGCTCAAGTTGCCACCCGGCTATACATATAAATGGTCAGGGGAATACAAGTTTGAGGAACAGGCGAATCAGCGGCTGAAGCTCATTTTGCCCATTGTCTTTATTGTCATCCTCGTTCTGCTCTATCTTGTTTTCCACTCGGTCGCGGAAGCGCTCATGCTCATGATTCCCACTGCATACGCTTTGACCGGCGGGTTGTTGCTGCAATGGCTCTTACACTACAACTTCAGCGTGGCTGTGGCTGTCGGTTATATTGCTCTTTTTGGTATCGCGGTCGAAACCGGTGTAGTCATGGTTGTCTATCTGCGAGAAGCATTGAGCGAACGTGTCGCATCGGGCCGGGCGCAGACAAAGGAAGACCTCGAAGCGGCTGCCATTGAAGGCGCGGTGTTGCGACTACGCCCGATCCTCATGACGGTCATTGCCGTGTTAGCCAGCCTCGCTCCCATCTTGCTGGAGACAGGCATCGGCTCCGATGTAATGAAACCGATTGCCGCGCCTATTGTGGGAGGCATGATTACGTCCAGCATCAATGTCCTGATCCTGTTGCCTATTTTCTTTGTCATGCTCAAGGAGCGGGCCTTGAAACGCGGAAAGCTTATGCGCTCTTATGTCGAGGAGGAGGATGTAAACTGAGAAGCCGGAATTACTGTGAATGCCTTGTGAAGCGGTTCAACTGCATTGAGCCGCTTTACGGTTTGCTGCCAAGCCGAGAGGAGGCAGGAGATTTGTTTATAAACATGTCCGCCTATTTCGCTATGATCGTGCCGGAATACATATTACCCCCACAGTGATACTGATAGACGCCGGAGTGCGGAGCATAAAGTGATATCGTGACGGTTTTTCCAACGGGCACGGTGATTTGAACATCACGGCCTCCGCTGCCCAGCCCTTCAAAAATCGTCTGCAGCAGGCAGCCCCCGATATGATCCGTAATGGCGAGACGAACAGGTTGATCAGTGGGTATGACAATGGTTCGCGGCATGTATGGATAGCCAGTCGCGCCTCCCCCTTCGGTGAGCTGGAACGTCGGTTCTGATCGTGCTATCGCAGTCTTCGCAAGTGTTCCGGAGTCGCGATATGGACCGAAATTTTGAGTGAAATAGTAAATCAAAAATATTCCTGTTCCGAGGAATAGAAATGCCGTCGCGCGCATCAGCCATGGACCAATATGCCGCAGACTCGTAAACGCCTTCCGACCGAGAATCGTCATTACCAGGATGAGCAGCGCTATCGCTGAGCCGTAGAACAGAACCGAGAGCGCTGCCAGCAAATAGTTGCCGGCGACCAGAGGAATTAGCATAATTCCGAGAAAAATTGGGAGTGAGCAGGTGTGGGAGGCTGCGCCATAAGCAAGGCCAAAGGATAGCAAGGTCCGCTTTGAGCGAACTTGCGTGCTGGGACGGACGGCTTCATGGCGCTCATAGAATCTGTTCGCCGGATTGCATCGCTCCGCAAACGCCAGAACGTCACTGCGTCTTGACAAAATCAGAGCACCGAGCAGCAAAAAGACTGCACCCACGGCCGGAATGAAATAGATCAGATAGTTGTACACAACGTTGCCCAGAGCGCCAATAAGTGCGCCCGCAACTGCATAAAAGGCTATGATTCCGAGTGCAACCAGCCCCGCCGTCGTGAACAGTGAGCGACGCGAAGGCTCTGCGGTTTCCTTGGACGAAGCGGAGCCTCCGGAGAGGTACGCCAGGAATGCAGGGGTGATGGCAATACTGCACGGCGAAAAAAAGGACGCGGCGCCGCCCACCAGCGCCAACAGAAGCAGCAGCCAGGCAGGCATCGACGGCCCGTGCTGAAGAATGGTGCCTGCATACAAATAGAGAAAGTAGCCCCCCGCTCCCAGGATAAAAAGCGTTATCAGCGCCACCGCAGCAGTCATCCATGATGAACTGCCGGAAGGCATCGCATCTTTCAGATTGTGATCCATAATTGATTCTCCTCGTCAACCCCGCCGATATTATGGGAGTGTTGTCAGGACGACATGATTTTGGCGCTGTAGCCGAGCAAATGGATTCGCTCTGCAACAGCGCTCTCTTCAGTCGTCGAGTTATCAAACAGTACTTCAATCTGCTGCGACGAAGCATCCGCGCGAACTTGTCGTACTCCTGGCTGACCCGATAGCACACGTGCGATTCTCTGTTCACAGCTCGAACAATGGAGGCGTGGTTCACCGATGACTTTGAATGAAACTGATTGCAGCATGATGTGTTTTCCTCTCCTCGATAAATGGTTACTCCTGCCTTATCTCTCCAAATTTCTGGTGAGTTTGGTCCACATCTGATATCGAGACTGCCTCGTCCCGCAGGTCAGGCCTGTGCATTTTGCTTTGCTTCCCCAAAGTTTTTAACAGTCCATAGCGCCAAGGTGATACCAAGAAAGAGCACATTGAGCATCAACGTATAGTTGAGATGAAAATGGAAGTGGGTGGTCGGCCCTGTCTTGAGCGCTGTGGGCAGCCAGCCGAACTGCCGGAAAATATAGGTGATCAATACGGTTGAGCCGACCATGGAAGTGAACAATATGACCGTAATATAAGCAGTTGCACGCGCACCGAAAAAGCGGCGCCAAACGTTGAGCACTGGAATCGTGATCAGATCGGCGACGATGCAACCAAGCACGCCTGGGAATCCCACGCCACCCACAGCCAGCGCAGCAGCAAAAGGCACAATGCCGATGGAACCGATCATGCTCAGCATGCCGACGCCAATCCCAAGCATTGCATTCTCGAGTATCGCCAAGAAGCCCCTTGGAGCCAGAAATAATACTGTCCAGACTCGGGCGGGCATCAACGCCGCGATGAATCCAGCAGCGAAAAAACCGAAAGCCACGCTCTTGCCAATCCGGTTGAGCGTGCGAAAGTATCGGTCAGCGATTCGATGCCAGATGCCGACGTCGGTAAGACGCCGCATGGCAGAAGACGTACCCTTATCACGTTCCTGCAGGCGGCGTCGCGCCAGCTCGAATGTCTTAACGGGCAGGGTAAGGTGGACGAGTGTGTACATGATGACAATCAGCATGAGGCCACTCAGCAACTCTCCGGCCAGAACCGCGCCTCCGAGCAAAACATAGATCAGCACGGCAAGTTCGAAGACGATGTTGGTTGAGGCGAGCGCAAAGGCTAAGGTGGCTTCGGTCGATGCACCTTTCTTGTAGAGCGCCTGCGATATGCTCACTGCTCCGAAAGTGCATGCCGAGCTTGCCGCGCCCAAACCCGCCGCGATACCGACAGTCTTTGGGCCACGTCCTCCGAGCATCCCGGCCATCTTTTCTTTATTCACAAAGACGTCGATGATGGCCGTGACACAGACACCAAAGAGAATCGACCAAAGAGCTTTGTAGAAGAAAATTCCGCCTGTTTGGAGGCCAACGGCTACATCATGGAGTACAGCAGACATACCATAATTCCTTTCCGGGCAGAAACAGCGTGAACGACACTCTATTCACCAGGTGCACATCACCGCTGTGGTTCGTCGCTGATTAGATAACTGGCTAATTTCAGCACTGCAAACCTCCTTCCGCTGTGGAAACTCCCCAGCGTTTGGAGTAAGGAACAGTCACGCGGCGTCAGCGTGACCGACACCGGAAATGGCGCCGAAGAATAGTCCGGAACGGCCCTGCAATGAATTGATAAAGATGGTCGTCACACTGGCTGCCATGGCTACCATCGCCCACACCGGGTAAATCAAGCCGGTGGCCGCAACCGGTATGCCGATTCCATTGAATAGAAAAGCCAATGTAATGTTTTGCAGCATCTTTCGATAGCTGTGGCGGCTGATCTCATAGGCCGTAAGGACGCCGGTTAGGCGCGTATTCAGCAGAACGATATCAGCCGCTTCGATGGCAATATCCGTGCCGTTGCCCATGGCAATACCCACGTCGGCCTGCATCAGAGCCGGGGCATCATTAATGCCATCCCCTACCATTGCCACTCGCGTACGCTTGTCATTCTGTATCCTGCGAACAGTTTCAGCTTTATCGCCGGGTAAGACTTCCGCATATACCTCATCAATGCCTGCTTCCCGAGCAATATGCTTCGCTGCTCGGCTGTTATCCCCGGTTAAGAGAACAATTCCAATTCCTGAACTCTTGAGCCGGTCTATCGTCTCACGTGCGTCCGGACGCAACGCATCGTCCAGCGCAAGAAGACCGACGATTCGCTGCTCACGAGCCACGCCGACCACTGTACGTCCAAGCCTCTCGAGCCGTGCAATCGACTCGTTCATCAGCCGGATCTCAATTCCTTGTTCTCGCAGGAAGGTTGGACTCCCAACGAATAATCGGTAGGTGCTGCCATTCGAATCCAGGAGCCCCGCCTTGACTCCCTGCCCGGCAATCGACTGAAAATTCTCAATTTTTGGAATCGCAAGATGGCGATCATAGGCCGCGTCGACGATTGCCCGTGCCAGCGGATGTTCGGAAGAGGACTCCGCGCCCGCCGCCAGCTCCAGGAGTTCTTCTTCATCTATCCCGTTAGTCTCGATTTCGAGCACGGTTGGCTTACCTACTGTCAGGGTTCCGGTCTTGTCAAAGATCACCGTGGTAACTCGACGCAGCGCCTGGAATGCTTCGCCGGTTCGCATCAACACACCCTGCTCGGCTGCCTCTCCCGCGCCGCGCACAATCGATAAAGGCGCGGATATACCTACTGCACAGGGGTACCCCATTACCAGCACCGACAGCGCCGCAAATACCGCACGCTCCAGATTGAGGTGGTGACCAGCCAGTACCGGCCCAATCGTCCAGACAATGAAGGCCAACATTGCAATACCGAGTACGGTTGGCGTATAGACACGAAGCACACGATCCACAATATGCAGCAGCCCCGGCTTCAGTGCACGCGCATCTTCGACACTGCGAATAACTTTTTGCAGGAAGCTCTGCTCGCCGACTGCGGTTACCCGTACCAGGAGCGTACCGGAACCGTTGATGGAACCGCCTGACACCTTGCCGCCAAACTGCTTCTCGATGGGGACCGGTTCTCCCGTGATAAGGGATTCGTCCACCCACGAGTGTCCTTCCATGATGTCGCCGTCAACAGGTATGCGCTCGCCGGGGCGGATGCGTACACGGTCGCCAATCCGTACCAATTCCACGGGTACGGTTTCTTCTCCCGTATCGCGCAGCAAATGAGCAGTTTCGGGCTGCAAATCAAGCAGTTTCTTCACGGCCTGAGAGCTGCGCGTCTTCACGATCAGCGATAGCCACTCGGAGAAAATGTGGTAGGTCAGGACCATGACCGAAACCGCAAAGAATGGCGCTGTTGGATAATCAGGCCGACGAAGCACCAGGCCGATAATGCCACCTGCCAATCCGGCAAATGCGCCCAGTTGCACCAGCACATGTTGATTGAGAATGCCACGTCGCAAGGCCTGCGCCGCCATGCGAAAAATATGCCCACCCAGGCCGAATATCATGACGATGGCGAAGAGCAATGCCAGCCAGGGCGCCAGGCCGCCTAGTTTGCCTTGCTCGCGCAGAGCGAATAAAAGGCCGCCCGGAATCGCCAGCGCCACGCCGCCGCCGATTGCTCGCCAGACTCCCAACTGCCGCAGAACTGCGAAGCCAAAAGCAATCAGGCTGACAGTGACAAAGGCCGCAAGACCAAGCCCCCAGATACTCTCCGGCCGAACAATCAGAGCAATGGATCCGAGACTGAACAGCAGTGCGGTTAGAAAGCGGTTTCGCTCCCGCGTAAGCGCGCGCTCCTGCTCTAGAAAGGGCTCAACTTTGCGGGGATCAGAAAGGGTATAACCGATATCTGTCAGGGTGCGCATCAAATCCTCGGCATGAACTTTTGCCGGGTCATACTCCACCAGCGCTTGTTCATGAGTGAGACTGACGGCCACTTTATGCACGCCACTACGTCCGCCAAGAGCTTGCTCAATGGTGCCGGTGCATAGCGAGCAATGCAGGCCACCAATATGGGCTCTCACTCGCCGCAGGCCCGAGTCTGCAGCCGGCTCATCGCTCCACGGCTTGACAGCACGTTCTACAGCTTCTGATTGAGTCACGATGCCACCTCGTTTTTTACTTACATTGTGTCTTCGATTTGTTTGAGGCATTGCTTGCTCAGTCCCTGCCACCTTACGTGGTTATGCCGCGTTCGAAGAGCACAACCATGTTTTCAACCTGTTTGCAGCGTAAGCCCTATACCCAGGTATAGAGTCAAGATGCTCTTTGATTTTGCTCATTGAGAATCCAAGCTCCTGAGGCCGCTTGATAAATTTCAGCCTCTTGACCGCGTCCCGCCGATATATCCGATACCCAGACTGGGTGCGAAATGTTGGCTGAAGGAGCCCCGTCGTTCGTAATAACGAACTATCTGAAGGTTCACGCCACCTTGCTTCCCACCTTGCTAAAATTGGTATCTCATGAAGATATCGCAGCGATGCCCATTATTTGAGCACGACCTCGATTCCGCGTCGGCATTTCGGCCAGAGGATCTGATGAGCGCAGTCCGTGCAACGAAGGGTCTGCCGGAGTTGAACGTCCCGCCACTTTGCATTCTCGACTTTGATGGCGATTTGACCGATTGGCTCGTAAGCCATGGAAGGGCCACAGCTTACGAGCCATGGGCGTGTTTTCACACCAAGATGTATTTAGTAGAAACGGACGGAATTCGTTGCGGCATTATTGCGCGGACGATCGGAGGTCCCTATGCGGTACTAGTTGCCGAACAGTTGCGTGTCGCAGGTGTACAGCTGATCTTAGGGCTTACTTCGGCCGGTCGTGTGTCCCCGTCTCTGCAACTTCCTGCTTTTGTTGTCGTGACATCTGCTGTGCGCGATGAGGGCACATCCCTGCACTATCTTCCGGCCGACGAGCAGGTCGCCTGCCCAACTCCGATTGGTAATTTACTAGCGGACGAACTCGGTCGCCTGGGTCGGACGGTCGTTCAAGGGGCAGTTTGGACGACCGACGCACCGTACCGAGAAACGATGGAGCAGCTTGCGCGCCACGCGGTGGCCGGCATCCTGGCGGTTGAAATGCAAGCCGCGTCTCTCTTCGCCTTCGCCAATACCCAGCATGTCGATGTTGGAATCGTTGCGCACGTGACCAATGCTGTGGATCATCAAGACGATCCATTTGACAAAGGCAGGGATGAAGATAGTTTCGCAGTTTTGCAAGCCATGATGCTGGCGGGCCTTAAATACATCGAAGCGGAGGTGATTTCAAAATGAACCGTAAAGGACATTGGGACTCCATCTATCGATCGAAAGGCGATCAGGAGTTAAGCTGGACCCTGCTCGACCCACTCATGTCGATGAAACTCATCGGGGAGGCATGTTCTTATGGCCGTGTGATCGATGTAGGTGGTGGGACATCCACTCTTGCTGAAAAGCTCCTGGATCGAGGTTATGAAGTCACTGTTCTGGACATCTCTGAGTCCGCACTGGAGCGTGACCGAAAACGCCTCGGAGCCAAGGCGGGCAACATCCGCTGGATTGCCGCTGACATTACTGCTGCACCCACTCTGGAGACCTACGATGTATGGCACGACCGAGCCGTTTTCCATTTTCTTACGTCTGCCGCGGACCGTGCAGCCTACCGAATGGTTCTGGAACAGACGGTTTCGGTCGGCGGATATGCCGTGATCGGTACGTTTGCTCTAGATGGACCTGAAAAGTGCAGTGGGCTCGAAGTGCAGCGATATGACGGGCCAATGCTGGCCGCGGAGGTAGGTCCGCAGTTCAGCCTCCTAAAATGCGAACCAGAAATGCACGTTACACCGTGGGGAACGCACCAGTCGTTCCAATACAGCATATTCAGGCGTCTTTGATCGCAGAGGGCTGTGAGTCCTAATGCCGGGGTAAACCCGCGTTGCCTGTATCTGGAGAGACGGTCCCTGTCTGAGTTCACCTACTAGTGTGATACCTGTTTCTCCAATACCAAAGCAGATATTGATCTTTCGTTATCGAATAGCGGAACTTCGATACCGATGGATCATTCCAGCGGCGAATATGAATTGCGCAACCCACGATGTGGAGCTTCATAGGGGATTATTGGAACCGGTACATTAGAAGCCTTTCTAATAGATGGTTAGCGTAGTCGATCCTGAAAAGTGGATTTCAGGTTGTTAGGGATGAGATCGGCGGGTTGGTTGGCGCGGTGAGGAGCCGCAATCGCGACAGCACGTTCAGCAGAGCGCGCAGAAAATAGAGCCAAAAAACTCCGAGGAGCTTCTGGAAGTTCATTGCTGCGGCCGCGAGCAGGGCGTTGATCGCATCACCGGCAACACCCTTCAAGCGGTTCCTGTCCAGTCGGTGTTCGTTCTTCAGATGGCCGATGCTGGGCTCGATGGCGGCGCGGCGTTTCATCCAGCGCCACAGCGGTCGCGGCGTGCGGCCTCTTCTTCGCTTGTCCAAATGCACCGTAATCCGGCCCTGGTAGTTGTGACCGCGATAGCCCATGTCCACATGCGCCTCGCGCACCCGCTCGCCGATCATGCTCCTGACCTGCTTCATCTGCGCGGCCAGCGTGTGACCATCATAGGGATTGCCGGTGAAGCTTTTTGCGCCTACCAGCCATCCGCCCCGGCTGGTGGAAGCCACACTGACCTTGTTGCCAAACTCATACGGCTTGCCCGCCTTGCCCTTGGCGATGCAGGCCACCTCGGGCTCATGCACGCTGTACACCTTGTTCTTGTCATGCCTTTGCTGGGCGTGGATCTGATGCGCCGTTTCCAGCAACTTCGATAACGTATCGGAAGGCTCTGTCACTTGCCGTTCTATCTCGCGTATCACCCGTCCTAACTGGGTACGCAGCTTGCGTGTGCAGGCCCGCGCCCGCTGCATCTGCCGGGCATGGGCATAGCGGCTGGATTGCATCAACAGCTTCCTGCCCACATGCTGATAACTCTGCTTGATCTTGACTCCTTCCTGCCGCGCCGCCTTCACCAGCCGCTCCCGGCAGCGGTGATACAACCGCGCGTCAGTCGGATAACGGATCGCCTTGCTCTGCACCGTCGTATCCACGTTGATCCGCTTCAGCTCAGAGCTGCGAATCGCACCCATCCTGATCCCCGCCGTGATGGTCGCGCGCAGCATCTGTTCGGCTCCGGCCTCGCCCAGCCGACTGCGCCAGCGCGTCATGCTCGACGCGTCCATGGGCAGACGATGCTGAAAGTACCGCCCTCCGCTGAAATGCTGCCAGTAGGGATTCTCCACCCAATGCGCCAGCACCCCTTCATCGCTCAGATCGTGCTGGTACTTCAGATAATGCAGTGCCACCATCAGGCGCGTGGAAATGCCGGGGGCTCCCTGGGTCGGGTGATACGTCGCTCCCAGCGCCTCCTCAAACTCTGCCCATTCGATGCTCTGTCCCAGCCGCACCAGGGCGTGATTCATGTCGATGATCTGCTCCAGCTCCACCTGGAACAACTCTCGCTGCACCTGCTTCGGCTCGCTCTTCGGTCGCATCGTTTTCCCCAGCTTCTCCCCTCACGACTGCTTCTTATGGGGAAATTCTATGCCCCTGTTTGCCCGCCTTTTCCTGTTTTTATGCACCTTTTCCTGGTTTTTCAGGAACAACTAGCGTAGCTACCGATCTTCTATTTTGATTGTGGTCTTCGCAATTTTACATTTCCTCCATCAATGCATTCTTATCCCCTGCCCATCGGACACGACTTGATTGAATTCGAGGGCGGCAGTTTTGGTGACCTCTGTTCCAAGTTGCTGTGCGAGCCGTGTTGCATGGTTTGTATAGACCGTCGCCTCGTGGCTGGCGCGGGAGACTGCGACATAAGCGAATCGTGCATTGAGGAGATCAGGATGGACACTCGTGTCGGTGTGGATCAGGACTCGCTCTGCGGTGAGTCCTTGCGCGCTGTGACTGGTGACAGCGTAACCGTGGTCGAAGTGTCGATGCTCGGCGGCATTAAACTCAATCTGGCGACTGTCGTCGAGCCGTGCGTTCATCCGGCCATCTGGCGAAATCGATTCCATCACGGCAATGTCTCGGTTGGCGACGCCAAGCTTCTTATTCGGCGCGGTGAACTGAATCCTGTCGCCTACGGCAAATTCAAGTGTTGATTCCCGGTAAACACTGACGCCGGTCAGACGGCGGGGATCGTAGGTGACGGACTCAGCCTGTTCTTTTTGAACGGTGAGCAGGTTATTGGTCGAATCGACAGCCACCACCACGGCATAGGAGCCGGCGTCGATTCCAGCGGCCTTACTTCCTCGTGAGTAGCGAATCACCTCACCCGGTTCATAGTGGCTGGCCCACGTGCGGTCTGCGCCGGTCATGTCCTGACGCTGAATTAGCACTTGGAACGGATGGTCCTCTCCGGATAGAACGCCGTTGGCCCGCAGTTCGACTCTGACCGCAGCATTCAGTTCACGCCTGGAGGCATTGTCCGGGGAAACGATAAGCGTGCTATCTGGAAACTCGACGTAGGATCGCGCGACAGTCTGGATGCGTTCCTGGCGGTCAGGAATCTCCTGTACTCGCCCCTGCCTTTTCAACTCGATGATGGCACTTGCGGCTTGGCCGTGCGCCAGCATCTCCACGGCGGATTTGAGGGCAGGGTCTTTCTGGCGAATAATCTCATCCAGTTTGACCGTTCTCATCCCTGCTTCCTGCAATTGCTCGAAGGAACGGCCTGCTTCCACACTCTGGTGCTGTCGAGTGTCGCCGATCAGAAGCACGCGGTCACCGGGACTGAGGCGTGAGAGGAAGTCTCGCATCTGGCGTGTGCTGGCGAGGCTCGATTCGTCAATGAAGTAATAGTACCTTTCACCGTCAATTCCGGCGCTTGGGGGGCGGGCTGCGAGAAATCCTTGCAATGTCTGAGTCCGGATGCCAGCTTCGTTTAGTTGGCGTGCCGCGCGGGAAGTCGGAGCAAGACCATGAAGTTCGTAACCCTGCGCTTCAATAGTCTCTCGCAGCGCGGAAAGCACGGTTGTTTTCCCCGATCCGGCATAACCCTGAATGCCCTGGATACGATCCGGAGAACTCAAGACTTCCTGAATCGTCGTCCGCTGTGCGCGGTTGAGGAAGGAATGTTGCTGGCTATCCGCTGCGGCCGCGTGCTGCGCCATGAGCGGTTCAACCCGGTTCTTGCCTTCCTGCATCCGGCGAATCACATCCCCTTCCGCCTCAATCACACGGGCGGTGGTGAGCCGTTTTCCGGGAAGATGGCGCGCGTTATCGATCTCGCGGAACTCGCCGGAGGCGAGCCGCGCAGCGAGACTGCTCCGCACCTGAGCATAGGTGATTTCGCCCATGCCACGCCTTAGAGCATCGCGAACCAGGGTGCGTTCATCGACCACGGCCTCTCGCTCGAAATTGCGGTCGCGGGCAAAGCTGACAGCCTCGCGCACCTTTTGATGGGAATCTGGTGTTCTCTGCTCCTGATGTCGAACCCGTTCCTGAGCCGCCCTGACGACTGCCTCCGGCTGATTGCCGTACTGGGCGGCGAGCTTGCGGTGAGCGGCCATCACGTCTTTGAGTGAGTGAATCTCCTTTCGATCCCGCGTCGAATGAGCTGCGATTTCGGCTGCTTCATTGCCATTCCGGCCCGTGCGCTCCAGATACTCGCGTATCTGCTGGCTGCGTGGGCTCGATGCGTCGAGATAATCCTGCGTGTAGCCCTGAATCTCCGGTGCTCCGCTACGCCCAGCGGTGATCTCATAGCCAAGCTGACGGAGCCTGTAGGTCAATTCCGATTGGTAAATCGCCGTGGCAAATTGCTGCGAGGCAAAGAGGTCCTGAGGCTGCAAAGCGCGGTACTCTCCTGTGTCGCGTCGGGTCATATTAAAAACGACCGCATGTGTGTGAAGCTGGGGCGCAGCATACCCGTCCACAGGGCGCGCTGTGTCGTGCTCAAATTTCGCGGCAACGAACCTGCCAGTTGCCTCGGCGGGATGGTTTCCGCCAATCCGTGCCATGGTGTAGGACTCCAGATGTTCGAGCGCAGTACGCACCGCCTCCCGATGCGCTTCACGTACCCGATGATCGCCGCCGACGAGCGCAGTCAATGAGACTGACTTCGGAGCAGAGAATGTCGCGTCCCACCCAGCTCGGTGCTCCATCGTCTTAATTGTGATCCCATCGCCATCCTTATATGTATAGGAGGCGCGCTGCCGGACAAGCTGTTCTCCCGTCTGTGGGTTCTGTCCCTGGCTGAGCCGCGCAAAATCTTCTGCGGCAACCGCACCCGCCAGACCGAAATCAGCCGCCATTCTTCCCTGCCATTCACCTGCAATCTCCCCACGCTGCGACCAGTAGTTCTGCTCTTTCGAGACAAATTCCGTCTTGTGGTAGTTTTGTGCCTGCCTTGCGGAAAGCGGTTTTGAGATCGTCAACACGGCTTAGAATTTCCGACCCAAAGTGAAATCCAGTTCTGTTTGTTTATCTATCCGGTCATCCTTCGGCTTGTTCGCGGTCCCGGATTTTCTTGCGCCTTTCTGAACACCGTTGCTTTCTTCGACCTCCGGTGGCGAGACAGGTTCCCGCGAATGGTTCCCGTTCGACTGTCCCGCTGGCTCGTTTTGAGCGTCGGGCTTTGCATCACGCACGATGTAATCACTGTGCAGGCGCTCAATGAATTTCGGTTTGTCGTCTGGAATCTTGACAGGATGAAAACCGAACCGCGCAACGTAGTTTCCATGTTTCAGGTATGCACGCATCGGCTCCATTCCGCTGATTTCGGAGTCAAGCACCAACGGCTCGATCTGTCGGTCTACGGTGAAGTTTTGTCCCATGCCGCCACCGTGGTAGCGGGTTTCCTTCACGCGCTCTACCTCGACATTCCCGATGGCGCGGCTCACCCATTGGGCTGCTTCCGGCTCGCCAGTCTTAAGAAAGATGCGCGTAGCGGGCTGCGAAAGCATGACCTCGGCAAGGTGGCCGTAAATCACCTCAAGCTGCGCCTTGCCTTGAAATCCGAGTACCAGAGGATTGCCCGACTTGCGGTTTTCTGTGATCGCAGTATGAAGCTGAGGCAATTTCTGGAGCGTCGCCAACTCGTCGAGCACGAACCAGACAGGTGGCTGGTTCGGACTGGGCGCAGTCAACAAGCGCAACACAAGCATATCGATCCAGAAGCTATGCAAGGGGCGAAGGGCCTCACGCTCGGACGCCTGCGACGGAATGAAGATCCATCCCTGCCGGTGCTTGGACCACTCACGGGCCGTCCACTCCCTTTTCGCCTCATCCTTGGACGGCAGGAGCCGGAAGCTGTCAGCAACCAAATTCAATGAACCGAGAACGCCAGACCGTTGCTGGGGGGCGGACGGATGAATCATCGCAGCAAGTTCGGTTCCCTGCACCCGCTTGTCAATTTCCGCCTCGTTGGACATCCACTCGATCAACTGTTGCGGTGTAGGCAGGTCGAGCAACAGCTTGGCGAATATCTTCTGTGGCGTTTCGATAAAGAACTCATGTTTGGTCCGCTCGTCGGGGTGTTGGAAGAGTGAGGCAGCAAGAGTCCGGGCCTCGGAGCGACGCACCAATTCCTCCGATGGCCCCCAATAGGGGCAGCGCCGGTCCAGCGGATTCAGTACGATGTCGTGACGCTTCTCACTGTAAAAACGCTGAATGAACTCGCAAGCCGGGTCGTAAACGATGGCAGGATGACCACGTTCCTGCACTTGCCGGAGAAGCTGCATGATGAGGGTCGTCTTGCCTGAACCGGTATCGCCGATGATTTCGATATGGCGATCTTCCGCCGCGCGCGGGATGCGCAACGGCTGCCCGCGGGAGGATACGTTGAAGCCAACCCCGTCGCCTCGCACAAGACGATTGAAGGTGCGCGGAGAAACAAGGATTGGCCCGCGAAGTCTGCGACCATATTTGATTTGTTTGCGCCGTTGGATATCACGGCCTATCCAATACGGGAGCGGTAGGATGAATACCAAAATGCCGGAAATGATCGGCCACTTGAAAATCGGAAGAGGACTCTGTCCACCGTAAACTTGAAGGCGCAGCCAGTTGTGCAACGAGCGACTGTTGTACGTCGTGGGCGCGCTACGAAAGAGATAGACCATACCCGCGGCTCGGGCGGAATTCGAGAGCGCCAGGGGCAGCGGTTTGGCATTCGACTGCGGCGTGGATCCACTCATCACGTCCTGCGCCCGCGCATAGTAGATGCGCTTCTTGCTATCCGCCATGAGCAGGACGCGGTACTTTCCTTCTGGACGGAAGCTCTCCGTAATGGCGCTCTTCAGATAAACAGGGAGATAAAACTGCTGGAAAGGGTTGAAGGCCCGCGCGAATGTGAGCCAGAGAAGCGCACCCGTCAGCGCCAGCGTTACAACAAACCATCCCATAGAAAAGATAGGCCGGCGCGACGGCCAGATGACGGATTCCTTGCGGCCCCATTCTGTCTTCGGCATGGCTACACCTCCTTCTCCGGTCTCGCGTGCTTGGCCATCGCTTCATGGGCTACGCTGTGTTTGCTGGCCCGCACCTGGCTGAGTAAGTTCTCGTACTCATCCGTCGTGATGGCCTTTCCGCAAGCAATCGGGCTGAGGACATGCGCCAGGAAAAGCTGGAGGCCGACAATTTCAGTCAGCAGCAATTCGATCCCAGAATCCACGGTTGCAGCATTCGCCTCGCGCAGCAGAACCTCGCGCGCCCACTCTCTAAGATTCCGGCCGCTGGCTTCGGCGCGTCGTAGAAGAGCTTGCTCTTCAGTGATCGTGAATCTCGTCGCGATGCTCTGTGTCCGCGCCTCGCGCCCTGTGAGCCGGGTGAAGTTGTTTTCGATGCCCGCTGTTTCCGCCATGGATTCACCTGCGAGGCGCGGTTCCAAATGGAACCACGAATTGGCTAAGTTCTTGTTTTTTCGACGTTTGCAAATGGAACCGGAACGGTTCCAAACGCAACCCTTTTAGGGGTGGAGTGTCGAAATAAACCCGGTGCGCAGCACCGAACCTACTGCTTGTACCAGAATCAGTCGTTGCGTGGACGTCAATCATGGGCAACCTCGGACGATTTGGGTGTCTTCGCAGAGCCATGGGCACCATTGGAAGCCGTGCCATTCTGACTGGGTTGACGAACTCGAAGGCTCTGTCGAACGTGGGCCGACTGGGGCGAGTCAAGAAACTCCTGGAAGTCCTTGTCCTTGGCGAAGACGTAGGAGAGAGCCTTATCTACCACTTCGTCTGCGGTGGTCTTCATGAAGGCGGCGTACTGGTCAATGCGTCGCGCGGTTGTGTCTTCGATGCGGATCATCGCGGAGACATAACGGCGGGTTTCGGCAATTTCAAGTAGCGGCATAAGGTGACTCCTTTGGGTTGGTTGTGTGAGCTGCTTTGGGTTGGGATGACCCCTGCGCAGCCCATAGAATCTCGACAGCATAAGCGCGGCAATCTGACGCAGAAAGATCAAAGCGATGCCGAACTTCCAGCATGGTCAATACGTCGGCGATTGGCGCGCCACAAGCTAGCCAATCCTTCGCTGCTCGGATGTCTTCGCCACGGCGAAGCGAATCGTAATTCTTACCGGAAGTGACGGCTTTAGTGGCCGGCTTGCCCTGACCATGGCGAACGGATGGACGGCGGCGACCATTGGCTTTGCGAAGGTCTTTCAACATGAGATCGCCTCCAGTACAGACCGGCCTTTGGCGGGGAAAACATACTCTGTCTCAAAGCGCTCTGCGCGGCGGTCGTAACCTGAAACCCGCAGCACCTCGCGGATAACCCTCCGCCCAAGTTCACGCTCGACATGCACGACAAAATCCACAGACTCGCCAATTTCGGCTTCGATGTCGGCATAGCTTAATTGCGGATTGCCACGCAGAACCAGATTCGCGAACCGCGCGAGTGCCCTGGTTGCCGAGTTGGCGTGAATGGTAGCGAGCGAGCCGGAATGCCCGGTATTGAGAGTATCGAGCAGGGTTCGCGCCTCGGTTCCCCGGACCTCGCCGACGATGATGCGGTCCGGCCTGCAGCGCAAGGCTGTTCTGAGGAGTTGCTCCATCGAGAGCGGACTCTTGAAGGTATCGCTCTGGCACTCAAAGCCGACAATGTTGGGCTTCGGAATCGAGAGCTCGGCGGTATCCTCAATGGTCACAATTCGCTCGTCCTCGGAGATGTACCAAGCGAGTGCGTTGAGCAGGGTTGTCTTCCCGGTTCCCGTTCCCCCGCTGATAAGCAGGGTCTTGCCAGTGTGAATCTGCTCTATCAAGAAGTACGCGAGGGACTGCGAAAGCGTACCGCGCACGATCAGGTCATCAATCCTGAAATGGCGGGCGGTAAACTTCCGAATGGTGAGACCCGGCCAGGGTTGTACTGCCGGAGGGATGTAACCGCACAGGCGGCTGCCTTCGGGAAGCCGGGCTTCGATGACAGGGTTGTCTTCGTCCAGCCGCTTGCCAAGGTTGTTGGCGATCACTTCAAGACCGGTACGCAGACTCGCGGGATCGAAGCAGATATGCGGCAAAGCCTGCATCTCCCCCTCGCGTTCGGCGTACCAGCTTCCATTGGGGTTGCCCATGATTTCGCTCACGTCATGATCGAGCAAGAGATCCTCAATGGGACGGAGAAATGGGCGCAGCAATTCAAAGCTCATAGCGGGTGATCCAGCATTGGAAGCCCGGCGTGATGCCGGGCTTCCGGGATGAGAAGGAGGAGCGGTTCAGGCCGCGTCCTCTTCAGGGTTGAAGTCTTCGTCTGGCCCTTCTTCCACGCCAGCCTTCTCGGCCCGGTCGAGCTTCAGAATGGACGAGACCCGCACTTCCCAGACTCGGCTGGTCTGGCCGGTCTTCTTGTTCGTGGACTCGCGGCTTCGTAACTCACCTTCAATGGCTAGGTGAGCGCCCTTCTTCAGGGTCTTCGCGTAATCGGCCAACTTGCCCCAGACGATGCAGCGGTGCCACTCGGTGTGGCCGTTGTATTCGCCGGTCTTCTTGTCTTTGTAAGTGCTTTTAGTGGCAAGCGAGAGGACGGTGAAACTCGCGTTCTTGGAAGTGATAGCGGTGGCGTCATTGCCGAGGAATCCGATGAGCGTGATGCGGTTCTGATACATGGTGTAATCTCCGTTAGTGAATTCCCGGATTGGCCGGGTCACCCCTTGGCGAAGCCTTAGCGAGGAGCCCGGCTCCCAAGTGCCAAGACGCGCTTTCTGGAGCAGGGGCCCAAACTTGCTTTGGGAGAGGAGTCCGGAAAGCAGAGCGGCGACGTGCCGCAGAATCGGGGTCCCCGGCCGCATGGTCTTTGCGCGACGGGGTGATGTGGCGCCGGATATGGCCCGAAGCGTGTGACCGGACGAGTAAGGGAGAACCAGAAGAGATGAGCGCTTCATGGATCGCATCCCTAGTCGTTTCCTAGCTAACGCATGACCCCGCGATACAAGGTGAACCCGCCTTTTTGCCACGCGCACAAAAGAAGACCGGCTGAATCTCACACCCGAAGTGGATGGCCGTCCATCGACATGGCGGACGTAGCGAAGATGAAAAGGGCTGACTGGCCGTGTTGTGAAACTGCGCTCGGACATGACGACTGCCTCGTCTTGAGAAGTGCGCTCGACTACTCGAATGCTTGACCGGCGTGGAAGTGGATGATGGTCAACCCTAGCGGGTTCACGGCTAGTTCCTCGTTCTTTACCTTGTCCCGGAAGACATAGGTCACGCTGGCGGTCCACTGCTCCCGCTTGACGACCGACTGATCGGTCGGATCGGTAAACACTCTTTCGAACTGGATGCGTGCGGAATAGGGAGGCCGTTGCAGGTTATCGAGGATCACGTTCTCGATCTTTACGTCCACGAACGGACGCGAGGTGTCCTCGGTGTAGTTGGCGATGGTGTTGCTCTTTTGCTCTTGATCGATCACAGCTTGTTGCAGATTGCCATCGAGGAAGTAAAGGGCATTCGTCTGGTCCCGCTCGATGGTGAAGCGGTCGCGGCTGAAGTAAAGCTCCGCCCAACGCGCGAGGTAGTATTTATTCTCCGCTTCCTCGGGGCGATATTTGAAATCGTGGTAGTCGATGGCTTGTGCGCGGCCCGCCTTATCAATTCGGATGACGAGCGGATGGATATGGGCAAGCGCCATCTGGCTGCGATAGACCAGGCCGGCGAGGACGAGGCTGACGACGGCCAGTACCAGAATGGCGACCTTCAGGTATGTGTTCATTACCAGCGGATCGCCGTACTGTTCCAGATACCGTTCGGCTGCGCGGGTGATCTCCGGGGTTGGTTTTGCCGTGGTCGCCATTGTCATCCTCTCCATGCGCGTTAGAACATCCGCAGAATCGCGGCGGTGAGAATTCCGCCTGCACCGAACCCATGCCCACCGACGTTGCCTGAGAATAGCGAAGCGGTCATGGTGGGAATCTTGAGAAGAATGAACCCGGCGACAAAGCACAGAATGAGCAGGCCGGGCATCAGTGTAATGAGTTGTTGCGGCTCGGAAAAGCTATGCAGGCCACTCGTAAAGTACTCGATGAGCAGATGACTCATCACGCTGAGCGTAGCTGCGGCCACGACTTTGTAGAACTCGAAGCCTACGAACGCCTTCAGCCATCCCCAGAAGAGGAATTCGGTTTTGTTGAATACCATCCAAGGGATAAACACGGGGCCAACCAAGCCAATGACCGTGGCTCCAATTGCTCCATAGGCGATGATGACGCCGATGAGCGCGGTAAGAATGGACAGGATGATCTGAACCGTCCATGTGCAGAGAAGCGTGTAAGGCTCGGTCAGCGACGGAGACAGGGTGCCTGCCTGATTGAGAGCAGCGTGGATGGTATTTTGAATCTGCTGTGTCGCATCGGTCCCAATGTAATCGACCAGGCTGCTGGTGCCGCCGCTGATGAAGCCCTTGAGGGAGTAGCCGATGCCGGGAATTGTGCTGTCATAGAACTTTACGAAGCAGTAAGCGAAGGTAATCAACAGGAAAAAGCTCAGGAATCGCCCGACATTAAAACCGGCTCCGCCCTGCGCTGAGGCCAGCGCCTCCTGAACGCCGAACCAGACGAGCATGATGGTGGCAAGCGCCAGCACCATGTGCAGTCCAACCGCATCTACAGATGGAGAAGCTGTTGCAGTAAGGTTGTCGCAACCGTTCTTAATGAGAATGAGGAGATGCATGGTGAGCCCCTTTCATCAGTAATGGAATGCCCACTCCGTGCCGGCGCTCGTTTCCTGGGGCGTGACGGAATTGAAATTCTGCTGATAGTCGTTCGCGGTGACAAAGAGCGATTTCAGGTTGTCCTGTTGCACTTTCTGTCCGACGAGTTGCTGCAGGGCTTCTGCCTGAAGGATTTGGTTGGTCTCCTGCTGCGTCCGTAACTGGATGAGGAGCGCCTGGTTGATGCGTTGCAGGGTAGCCATTTCCGTGTGCTCGGCTGGACTGGAAGAATGTGAGGCGGCTTCGAGCGCGGCGATGTCCGCCTCTCGCTGTGCCGATTCAGCCCGGATTGTCCCGATGGTCTGGAGACTGCTCGCATCCACGGCGTTATCAAGATCGACGGTGGCTCCTTGCGCAGCTATGATCTGCTTGCCCACTGGGCTCAGTGAGCTGTATCCCGCGATTTTGCCTGGTTCGGCGATGCTAGCTGATTGCGTCGCCGCAGTTGCGCCGTAGCCTGTGGAGGCCGCGTTCATCCAGGCTGCCGAGTTTCCATACGTATTCTCGGGACGGACCAGTCTGCTCCATTGCTGTCGCCCGAGGTTGCTGTAGGAGGTGTAGAGGTTCTGAGGCAACGAAGCCAGGCGCATGGCGAGGTTATACTCGGCAATTACATTGCGCGTGGTCTCTATGGTTGTCGTGTAGAGCCTATTGGCCTGGGCAATCTGCTGGATTGCATGGGCGGACTGGGTGGGGTCGTAGACGATGCCGGACCCGAACTGGGCGTGTGCGGGCAACACTCCGAGTGCCGCCGCAAGAACCGCGGTGGTGATTGAGCGTTTCATTTGTCTTCTCCGTTGTTACTTCTTTGCGCGTCCAACCTGAAGCCGGTTCCAGGTAGCATCCAGTGTTCGCTTCTCGGCAATGCACTTTCGGCTCGGCTTTGGCGAAATTTGAGTTACCTCTGAGAAGCAATCCTTCCGATATTGCGCCCCGAGTTGGTCGTACTGCTTCTGGAGGGCTGCCACTTTTGCCTTATGACTCTGGCATCCTGTGAAGGCAAAAGCGAGAGTGAGTCCGAGTGCGAACCGCATTGCCGTTCGGTGCATGTACTGTCCTCCTTCAGAAGTCCTGTGGAATCCTGTGTCTGTTGTATGCAGGCAACAACAGATCCTGCGTGAAGTAGACCTTGATGCGCTGGCCTTCCCGAACCGTGATCGTCGGCGGAATATCAAGAAAGCGGTCGAGAACGGACGTTGCCGACTGGGAGATGTTGGCCGACGCCCCGGTTGCAAACGCCTGCGATCCGCTCGTCGAGATGATACCGCCGCCCTCTTCGATCTGCCCTGCGCCGGCGATGACGCCGAGGGCAATCGAAGTTCCGAAAATCTTGAGGTAATGATTGTTGACCTTGCCCTTTACGCCGACTGCGCCGGACTGTCCCAGTCCCAGAAACTGATCGAGATCCACGGAGTAGCCGTCGGGCATAATCATGCGATGAAACACCAGGGCCATGCGCCGCTGATGGCCGATCTCCGGGGAGCCGATTGCTCTTGCCTCACCCAGTACAACAGTTCCAGCCGGAATCAGCACATGCTGGCGATCGTGCGAATAGACGGGATTCGACACCAACGCCTTCACCGGACCAGGTGCATCCCCATTCAGTCGATTCATGAGAACCGTGTCCAAGGTTGTTCCCTCGTAGATCACATAGGGTTTTCCGACGGCCGAGTCGATATCTACTTCCGGGCGGCGAGCCGTCCGCGCCTGCTCGCCGGGCGCGGACGAAGTTATAGCCGGATCGGGGGCAGATTGTGGTGCTATGCGACCGCTCTCAGCCCGACGCTGAACTGTCAGAGAAGAAGCGGTGCCCTGCTGCGGGCCGGTTACGCCTGCTCCGTTCGCCAAGGCTGGGGAAGACGCGTTATGGGAGGGCTTGACCGGCGCTCTCGTGTAGACAAGGTTAGATGCGAAGCGGGACTCATAAGACAACTCTCGATCTTTGGCGGCAAGTTGTTGGGCTTCCTGCTGAGCCGGAGAAAGTTGCCCCTGCATATAGCCGCTTGCCTGTTGGGCACACGGTTGGCCCGGGGCGCATGGAGCTGGTTCACCATTGGGGCTATAGACGGAGGCCGCGGCCTGCTGCGCGGGCGTCATGGTCTCTGGTGCGGGATCCGCCATACTCTCATTCGACTGCTCCATGCTCTGCTCCGCCGCTACGGCATCACTTTTAAGTTCCTTCTGATTGTTCGCCGTATTGTCCTGAAGCAGGGGCATTGACGCCTGTTGTGAACTTGTCTTTTGGGTCGCCGCTTTCTTGCCGGTGCTGCTGAACACTGCGGCGACGATGACCAGAAGCGCGATGCCAAGGTAAAACCACGGCTTCAGATTCTTTGGCAGTACGCCTTTGGGATCGTGTTCCGTTTGCCGCAGGTCGGTCTCAGCAGCCGGTCCGTTCTGCGTATTTGTCATTGGCTCTGGCATACTCGCCCCTCTCATCCTTTCCGCGAGAAGTTCATTCGCTTCTTACCGAACTGGACATAACCCGAATCCATCACCTCGGGAATAATGTAGGTTCCCTTCTCAAGCTGATACGTCACAAGATTGGGTTTTCCGTCACGCAGGTCGTAGACGGAGAATTTCTCCGGCGCGTCGGTCTTGATATAGGTGAATCGCTTGTCGTGGTAGATGGCTTCGATGTCAAACGGGGACGCATTGGCGCGGAATTTGTAGTCGAACTTCAGAGACAGCGGATAGGCCGCTTTGTACTGGTCGATGGTTTGGGTGATGTGGGATTCAAGTGCCGTTACCTCTTCCTTGGCCTGCTTCAGTTGCGCCGCCGGCACAAACTGCGGAGGGCCGTCGGCGGCTATGATCGACGAGCGACCGGCGGGGTGAATGATGACCTTTAAGTCCGGCTTGAGCTTCGTCCCCGATACCTCCTGGAGCGTGAAGGAATAGATATTTCCCTTGTCCGTAATGAGATTCAGGTCCGATTTGATTCCGGCTTTCGCGGGATGAACAAAACAGAGATTACCCACCACGTTCACAATCCAGAAATCCTTGTCTCCCACCGCTGCCTCCATGATCTTCTCGGTCGGCGGCAGCTCGATCAGAGTCGTATATCTGAGCTTGGCGTGAATCGGAACAATGTCCTGTGAGTGGTATTGAACGGTTCGCGCCGAGAAATCCTGGGCATGCGCGGTGGCGGAAGAAAGAGCCAGAACGAATCCAGCGGCGAAGATGAGTATGCGTTTCATGCAGCGGCTCCTTTGGAATTCGGTTTGGATGTGTGGGTTTGTTGGTGGGACTCAAAGGGATGTTCGTCGGCAAGACGCCGTAAACCTTCAGAGATTCCGTAACGCGTGAAATATTCACGCCGCAGCAGGTTTTCATTGGCGCTGTTCACAGCCATCCAATGCGTAACCGAATCCACATTAAGGTGGACCTTCTTGCTGGACTGCGCTTTCCGGATCAGCATTTGGCCGGGCGGAACGAGACTCGCGATCAGGTCGAGTTCCGTATTATTCAGATGGAATGCCTCAGCGTAGACCGCGCGGTCCATCTCCGGGTTGGCCAGGAATATTTTGGTGGGGCAGCTTTCGGCGACGATGTGCAACATCCCCGATTCCTGTAATTCCTTGATCGACTGCGTGGCAAGGATCATCGCGGCATTGTGCTTCCGCCACATCTTCTGGGCCTGCATAATGTAGTCGCGGATGACTTGGTTGCGCATGAAGAGCCACGCCTCGTCCATGAGAAAGGTCTTGAAGGTGGCGAGCCGCCGTGGATCGCAGATTTCCTGAGAGGCTCGGTGCAAGATGTAAAACAGCAGCGGCTCCAGCAGTTCCGGCGCATCGCCCCATCCACGAAAGTTGAACGTCTGGAAGTTCGTAAAGGAAAGGGTGTCGTTTGGATTGTCGAAGAGGAATCCATACTGCCCTGCCCGGGTCCACCGGTAGAGCCGGTCTTTCAGTTCTCCGACAATGCTGGAGAGGTTGGAAAGGGTCCGCTGGCCCGGCTCCAGCATGTAGATTCGCTCAATGCCGTTCCAGAGCTTGATCTCTTCCCTAAAATCCAGCTTGTATCGCTGGTTATCCCCTTCAATAAGCACGCGCAACAGGCTGAAGAGAAACTGTTGATTCTCTCGGGTCGGAGCCAGTGAAAATGGATTGATGGTGAAATCGCGCTCCTCGCGCCCAACATTCAGATAGCTGCCGCCGAAGATGTGGGTCAGAGCCTCAAATCCTCCGCCGATATCGAAGATGAATGTGAACGGATTGTACTTTTGTGCGTTCTGGAGCAGAAACGAGCACAAATATGATTTCCCACTGCCCGTCATACCAAGAATGAGGGTGTGGGCCACCTCCCCGCAGTGCAGATTCAGAAAGTAAGGCGTCTGATTGTCGGTCTCCATGACAGCGAGGTATTCGGCACCCAGATATGAATTCACCTTTTCGCCAGGCAGGATCGTGAACAGGAAACTCAGATCGGCATAATTGGTGTTCAGCAAATACAGCCGGCGGAGATTGAAAGCATAATTGCCGGGTACGATGGCAAAGTAGGCGTTGAGCTGGTTATACGTTTCGGCAAAGAGCGTTCCGTCGGCATTGGTGAAAACGCTCGCGAACTCGCCCACAAGTGAATCGACTGCCTGCCGGTCTTTGCCGTAGAGCACGATGGTCAGCGAAAATTCGCCGAGCTGCCGTCCGTCGCCGAGCGCGCGTAGACAGTCACCCAGGTTCTCAATGTCCGCCTGCTTCGATTCGTCCACCAGCACATCGCGCGGGTTTGTCTTCGCTGGGTCGTTGCTGAGCTGCGAGACGAAACCGGTCTTCGAGATATTGAAGTGCCTGCGGCGCTTGTTCACTTCTTTGCGCGCCGCTTCCGCAGGCAGTGGCATCCATTCGGAGATCGCCATGAAGTTGGCGGGAATCTTCAGCAGCGCATCAAGCGCCAGAGGCCGTGTTTCGCCGATGGCCTCCTTCATGGTCAGGATGCGGACGTAGTCGTCGCCGACGCGGAGGTGGTCGCGTTCCGGTTCGAGCAGCGAGTTCACGACTTGATCGCAGAGGAACTGAGAGTGTCCCGGCTCTCCTGCAATTCGCCAGTCGTCGTAGTTAACCAGCCGCCTGAAGAATCGGAACTGGCCCTTGTAATCGAGCACTTCTATCCGCGCGAAGTCGGCAAGCTGGCGGACGAACGTCTGTACGCGCTGCTCAAGCCAGGCCAGATCGCGCTCAATCTGCGACCGCAGCAGAACCTTCATGCTGCGGTTCGAGAACTGCGCCTTCAGCTCATCCAGGCCACCCGCCGGATCATGGGAAAGACGCTCGAAAGCGGTGCTGAAGCCGGTTTTCGACCGCGCGCCTTCCAGCAGGATCGCGTAATAAATCTCGATCTCGAATAGATGATCTGCTTTCTTCAGGAAATGCTCGCGACGGCGCTCCTGGCCCGCCTGCACGATGGCGTCGTCGTACTCCGCGAACGGAATTTCCGGCTTGTTCGTCTTGAATAGATATTGGTAGACGTGGAATCCTGGCCCGAAGTTCTTGAGCGCAGCTTCGAGGCGCTTCACCGCGTATTCCTGCTCGCCGTAGTCGAGGCTCTCGTAATCGACGCCCGTGACCCTCAGCACCATGCCAGGATCGCCGCTCTTGGTCAGAAACGCTGTTTCGTTCCAGAAGCCATACAGGTTCAAGTAGTCGCCGAAGGCGGCGGCATCCCTCCACGGCTTGATGATCTTGTCGAAGCGCAGCATCACCGCACCTCCACATGCGGAATCGTGTGTTTGGCAGGGTCGTAGCGGGTCTTGTACCGCTCGGAGCGAGCAAGAATGCGCAGGAACGCCGGGTCCATGTTGGTGACCCAGTGGCCGAATGCGAATCCGCCGGCGAACACAGCGATTCCGGCCAGCAGGCTGTTGAAGAGATTGAAGGCCCCCACCGCCGTCACGCAGACCAAGAAAAACAGTGTCCGCTCCACCCCAAGATACGTAAGGGGTTTATGCAGACTCTTGTAAACCCGGTTCCGTCTGCGGTTTGTTGTGTTCGCTTGCATGGCAAATCCCTGTATTCCAAGAAGTTGGTTGGGAATGATTTCGGTCCAGCGTGGCTCTCTGTCAAACTCCCCAAAGCCAGCTCAGTACGTTGGCGGCGAGTACGGCGATGCCCGTTCCAGCCACTACGCCCGCCAGTGTGCGCTTCGCACCGGGCTCTCCGTGAGCGAAACTATAGCCGCCAATCACAATGGCGATCAGGCTGGCCACTCGGGCAATCGTTCCTGTGAAGAGGTTTTGCAGGGCATTGAATCCCGTATCAAACGGCGAGGCGGTTTGGGCAGCCGCCAAGGTCGGGAACAAGACGAGCAGAGAGAAAAGCGTGACGGATTCGCGGATTCGGCGCAGCCACCTGAGCCAACGATGGCAACAGTGCGCGGTAGAAGAGGAAATGGGGTTCATCGGCACCTCCCGCAGCCCATCTCAGGCCGCGTTATGCCGAAAACGTAGACCCGCTTTTAGCGCCGAGTCCAATGAATTCTAGGGAGACCGTTATGCATGATAGGAATAACGACTGTCCAGACTGGGTTAGAAAGCTCCTACACGTCATAGTCCCGGATGGTCTCCGGGGTTCCGACGCCGCCTTTGTATAACGACGCCTTAATGGTTGGAAGATGCGAGAGCGAGCAGGTGAAACTGGTGCCGTCGGTCAACTCAATGTGCAAGTCGGTCCCATCCCCTGTGTCCTTATATATACGGAGCGTCTGGATGGTTTTCCCTGAAAGCTCCGGACATTCGACGTAGTTTTGCTCCATGAACCACAACCTCATGGTTTCTTAGATTCGCATAACCAATGGCTGTGATCACGCGAACTCCGGTGAATATTCCGGCATTATTGTGGATTTCCTTTGGCGGCGGTGGAGCCGCCTATTCGAAGATCTGCCCGTAAACATACCACTCATCGTGTGTAGACTCATAGTGGTCATCGCTCAAGCATGGGAAAGTGGCCTCTCGTTCGGTCAAATCCCGCTTCGGCTCCAAGTTACGCAGGTTCCGTGAAGAGCGGGGCTATTCGCAGGAAGAGTTGGCGGAGCGGGCGGATCTGCATCGAAACTACGTCGGTGGTGTGGAGCGCGGCGAGAGGAACATCGGGTTGGAGAATATAGTCAAGTTGGCGAAGGCACTGTCGGTATCGCCGAAGGAACTATTTGCGGATTTTCCGTGATTCCATGCTCAAAGCTTGACGTTCCATCTGTGAGGCGATCATGCCGATACGGGTACTATGGGCCATCTCAAATCATGCTGCATTCATTTTCGGATTCAGTGAAAAAGCTGTGAACCAGCGCGGAAGGGACGCAATCGAACTCATGTTTGGCGCATTTCTTGACCTCTTCTTAATTGCCGTCTAATATTTAGATTGTAATTAGGGGGGGGGAGAGGATCATGGTTGGAGCAACCTTGAAACTTAAGCAAGCCAGCGCCGTACTGAAGGTGCAGCCGAAGGACCTGCAAAACCTTGTTCAATTCGGCGTACTAAAGCCGAAGCGTGTAGAGGGGGCTTATTTGTTTGATGCCAATACCCTCCTCACGGCGAAGGTAGCCCTTTGCCTCAAGGAGTCACTCGGAACTGGAACGAATGTTTTGACCAAACTCGTCGAGGCTTTTCAGGCATCACAGAAGCAGCTAAAGAAAGCCAATTCAGAGTACGTCGTCTTCACCTGTCGTTTTTCCGCAAACGAGGAGCCGATAAAATTCGGCGTCCCCCTCCGTTCCATGGAAGAGCAGATTGAGCAGAACATGGGAAGGGCAGAGTTGTACCGCGATCTTCCTCGTGGACGGAAGCGCCTCGGATGGAAGAAGGAGTTTCTGGCGAGATTGTCAGACGCCGCAAAGGATTTGGGCGACATCTCCGAAGAGGAGATTCTTAAGACCGTTCGCGCGTACAGGCGGGAACGCCGCATTCCAGAGATCACTGTTGACGCCGAAAGCTAAGAGGAGAAAGAGGCGCGTCGTCATAGATACGAGCGTCCTGGTCGCAGGCATCGCTGGGTTCCGAGAGCCCTATCGGAAAGGGCGGAATCCGAGCGCCGACCTACTCCACACATGGGCAGAAGAGGACACCTTACTGTGGCTTTACTCCGAAGAAATTCTGGCGGAATATAAGCACGTTTTACGGCGCTTGCGCGTTCGCCCACACGTTATCGGAGCCGTCATCAACCTGATTCGCGAACGGGCGGAGAAGATTGAGGTTCGGATCCATGAGTCCCTCTCCCCCGATCCGAACGACGATCCCATTTGCCAGTGCGCGGAAACCGGCAACGCAGATTTTCTCGTCACGTTGAATCTTAAGGATTTCCCGCAAAAAGCACTCACTGCGAAAGTCATCAAACCGGGAGAAATCCTGTGATGATGCAGCCTGCGTGTTATGAGTATCATGCGGGAGGCGGCGGGATCCCCGCCCGTCGTCCGTGTACGATACGTGTACGATCAATCCGGCATTGTGGCACTTTGGTCCGGTTCGTCACTTCATAGAATCTGTAAGTTACAGATTCCATGGCCTGTGGAAAAGCTCGACTCCCGCCGCCTCCACCAATTTCTAAGATTAACAAAGTAAAGCATTTAGGCTGTTAAATCCTGAGGAATCCCCAAACTGTACCAGATTGCGGGAGTTCCACTGCCGCGATCTCACGGAATGGCGGCAACCCTGGAAGAAAGAGACAGAACCCGCCCCTAAATGAGGTTCGGGCGTGTGATCGGTTTTTGGGGGGATTGCGTCTGCCATGGCAGGTTCAGTGAAAACCCACCGCAGCCATGGGCGGCGTGATTGCCAGGCATGTGCCGACGGACTGTTTCACCATCATCTATGCTGAAGCGTCGCTTCTTCATCTATCGACCCTCCGCCTTTACAGGCTCACTTCCGTCCGAGATCTAACATCTCAACTGGCCCAGGAATAACGAGGCCGATCAGGTGTTTTTCAGCAGCGAAACCAGATCCATCACGATGGTTTTATGGCAACGTTACGGGCAGAGCGGCAGGAAGAACCGGGAAAGCCGAGGTTAGCGGAAGCGCCAGACGAATCCGGTCGCGAGGCGGAAATCGTTCTGCGAGGAGTTGCTGTTATTGGGCAGTTGCGAGTGGACGTAGTCCAACTCCAGGGCGCGCAGGCCGAAGTGGGGTGCGAGCCATAGGTTGAGGCCGCCTCCGGTCTGATAGGCGAAGGCCGTGGCATGGGACGACCCACCCGAAGCCGAGGGAATGACCGTGCCGTACGCGTGGGCGGCGCCAAACAAAAACTCACCAAAGAGGGATGGCGCGTGATGTGCGATGGGGAAGTGCGGCACCTGCCACGTGTATCGCGGCCCGAAAAGAAAGTTGACTTTGCTCAGGCTGATACCGGGGCTAATTTCTGAGGCGCGGCCTCCACTGATATCTGCGGCAAAGCCCAGGCCGTGCCAAAGGGTGATGCTGGAGTTGACGCCGCCGCCTTGAAACCAGAAGCAGCCGCAGTTGCTCGCGGCGATTTTGCCGCGCTCGGCGTCGTAGGTAACGGCCAGATCTACCGGCGGCAGGTGAAAGCGGCGGGGTTGCTGAGGAGCAGACTGCGCATGGGCGGCCAAAGTCATGAGTCCAGCGAGAAGCGCGGCGGCGGTGACTCTTCTGAGCATCGTTCTGTCTCCTTTATTCCACGGTGAGTTGCACGCTGGTGGAGTGAGACAGAGCTCCCGAGGTGCCGGTGATGGTGATGGTGTAGGTCTTCTGCTGCTGCCCGAAGTAGCCGCTCTGGTATCCGCAGCCGATCATGCTGGCCAGAGCTGTCAGGGCCAGCAGGCCAACCAGCACTCTTTGCCGGCGCAACGCCTTGCGGCGACCGGAGGCGCTGCGCATCGTCCGGCGGCGAACGCCGAAAACCGGCGGCAACAGCAGCAGCCCCAGATAGGTGGGAGCCGTGCCGTGCGGAAGTGCAGGCGCACGCAGCGCTGCCAACGTTTTGGGCACCTGGATGGTGAGGGTGACTTGTGTGGTGCCTGCTCCTGCTGGGATGACTGCCGGGCTGAATGTGGCCGTTGCTCCGGCAGGCAGACCGCTGGCGCTCAAGGTGACGGCGGTGGGGAATGTGGGTTTGCCGACCGGGCTGAGGGACAGTTGATACGTTGCCGTACCGCCTGGCGTTACGGTGGCAGAGGTGACCGAGGTGGTGGAGGAGGAGATGTTCAGATTGAAGTCGGAAACCTGGACTGCTACCACACTGCTGGTGACGGAAGTAAAGTTGGTATCGCCGCTATAGATGGCGGTGATGGAATGCGCGCCGGTGGCGAGCGAGTTGACCGTCAGCGATGCCTGCCCGGCGTTGATGGGAACGCTGCCGAGTGCTGTCGCACCGTCCAGGAAGATCACCGTGCCGCCGGGCGCGCCGTTGCCGGAAGCTACCGTTGCCGTGAAGGTCACCGGATTGTCGAGCAATATGGACGCGGAGGAAGATCTGAGGTCAATCGTCGGGGCGACTTGCTGTACGGTTTGCGTCAAGGCGGTGGAGGTCGCGGGCTTCCAGGCAGTGTCTCCGCTATAGGCTGCGGTGATGGAGTGCGAACCGGCCGCCAGCAGGGCCGTTGTATAACTGGCGGAACCGCCGGTCATGGTGACGGTCTGCAGCGGGCTTCCGCCATCTGAGAACGTGATGCTGCCGGTGGGAGTGGGCTGCGTGCCGGCGGCCACGGTCGCGGTGAAGGTCACCGCTTTGCCGTAGATGGAAGGGTTGAGCGAAGAGGTGAGCTGGGGTGTCGCCGAGGAAATGGTAGCGCTGCCACTCAGCAGAATCGTCTGTGGCACGAGCGAGCTGCCACCAACGGTGATGCTGCCCTGCTGGCTGCCCGTATGCGCCGGTTGAAAGACGATGGCCTGGGTACAGCTTGCGTTTGCGGCGAGAGCAATGGGCAGAGCCGGACAGGTGCCGCTGCTGGCGGTTGCAAAGTCGCCGGTGATGTTCAGTGACTGGATGGCAAGCGTGCCGCTGCCAGCGTTGGCGATCGTGATGTACTGGGGCGAGCTGGCGATGCCTATGGGCTGCGATGCATAGGTGAGCGTGGGCGGGGTGAGGCCGCGCACCCGCTCGTTGAGCGTGTCTGCTACAGCGACACTTCCGCTGGCGTTGACGCTTGCGTTGCGAGGGTCATTCAAAGCCGCCGAAGTGGCAGCGGCTCCATCGCCGCTGTAGCCCTGCTGGCCATTGCCCGCGACCGTCGCGATGACGCCGTTGGCGATTTCGCGCAGCCGCTCATTGTTGGTATCGGCAATGTAGACGTGGCCCGCGGCGTCCAGAGCCACGCCGGTGGGCTTGGCCAGGGTAGCGGCGGTAGCGCTGCCTCCATCGCCGGAGTAGCTGCCCGGGAAGGTGACGGCTCCGCTGCCTGCGACGGTGTTGATGACGCCGCCGCTGACCTCGCGAATGCGGTTGTTGTGCGAATCCGCGATGTAAATGTTGCCGCTGGAATCCACGGCGATGCCAGTGGGCGTGTCGAGCTCGGCGCTGGCGGCGGCGGCTCCATCGCCGCTGTAGCCCTCTTCGCCATTGCCCGCAACCGTATGGATGGTTCCGGCCGCGACATTGCGAATGCGTTGATTGCCTGTGTCGGCGATGTAAATGTTGCCGCTGGCGTCGACGGCCACGGCGGTGGGATCGTCGAGCATGGCGCTGGTGGCGGCGGCTCCATCGCCGCTATAGCCTGCGGTCCCGTTGCCTGCAACTGTGTTGATGATGCCGTTGCTGACTTCGCGAATGCGGTTGTTGTGCGAATCCGCGATGTAAATGTTGCCGTTGGAATCGACGGCGATGCCGGTGGGCGTGTCGAGCATGGCACTGGTGGCGGCGGCTCCATCGCCGCTATAGCCCTCTTCGCCGTTGCCCGCGATGGTGGTGACCACGCCTGTGGTGGAGACCTCGCGAATCACATTGTTGTTGGTGTCTGCGATGTAGAGGTTGCCGCTGCCGTCGTATGCGACCGCGCTGGGCGAGGCAAAAGCCGCGCTGGTGGCAGCTCCGCCGTTGCCGGAGTAACCAGCGGAGCCGGTGCCGGCCACCGTCGCGGTGGAAGTACCGGGAGTGACCCGCAAGATGGCCTGACCATAAAGCGACGCAGGCCACGCCAAGGTAAGCGCGAGACAGGCCGTGAGCCAGCAGGAGAGCTTGCCATCTCTTTTGCGGAGCGGACGTGTCAACTCCTGGCCGCACATTTTTCTGGTGAACTTCATGCGTGCGCCTCGTGAACCGCGGGTGTGAAATTGGGTTTGATCGCTGGGGAATCCTGGTGTGCCGCGGGCGAGATTTCGGGCTTTTCCCGCAGCCATGCCCGCATGCGCGGAAAAATGGATGGACAGCCGGGTTGTGGCTGCGTGGTCAGGCCAAGCCACCACAACATGGGCAGACCGGGGCATTGGCCACGCGCAAAGCCCTCGGCAAGCATGCTTGCCTGGCCGCGATAGCCATGCTCGTGAAAGACAACCTCAGCCGGAATGCCAAGGTGGATAGCCGCGGCCCAGGACCATGCGATCGAGGCCATTTCTTCGGCGGGATCCGACGAGGAGGGTTTCTCCGCATTTCTTCTTTCCGGAGGCATCACGGCCAGATGCCCGGCCTCGTGCAGCAGATCTCCGGGATAAAGCAATGCGTCCGGGTCCACGCGCAATCCGTTGCGGATCATCTGAATGCCGGGCAGGAAACCCGGTGAAGGCAGCGGGCCGGTTTCCACTCGCAGTCCGATCTGCTGAAGGAAGGCGGTGATTTGGTGCAGCAGGTCTTTGCACACGATGCCGGATGCCGCGCAACCGTCCGCGGGCTCGGCGTTCGCCGGCGATGAAAGCGCCGGGGCCGTAGCCTCTTGTGGCAGCCACTGCATTTCGCAGGAGAGCGCGTCGCCCGCCACCGGCCGGAAGCCCAGCCGCTCATACAGACGCCGGGCCCGGCTGTCATTGACGACACGCAGGTGAACCGGCGTGGAGACTTCCGCAGCCGACCGCTGCACCATGCGCAGAGCGCAACTGCCGATGCCTCGCCGCTGGTACTGCGCGAGAACCGCGAGATCAAGGATGCGAATGCTCTCTGGCTGACGATGGAGAAGCAACCGGCCGGCGGGCGTGCCGTCTGGCAGGCAGAGGATGAGATTGGCGGCAGAAGGCCAGGCCTGGGCATAAGTCAGCTCGCGGCCACGGTACTGCATGTCGAGCAGCGGTTGCAGTTGCGTGGACGAGAGTCCGAGAGGCGCCATCTCCGCGGCTTTTTGTTCGGCAAAAAGAGCAAACAAAAGGGAGGCGTCTGCGTCTGTGGCGGTCCGGGTTGAAAGCATCTCGATCATAGGGAACTGAAGTTGCGGGGCCGGTGCTCCGGGAGCCGCCGGCCCGCATGGGCTTTAGCTTCTGGAGGGATAGATTCCCTGCGTGCAAATGACAAAGTTTACGGAAAGATAGGGAGGTTCAATGCTGAAGGCTTGCCCCTGGCCGGCCACTGCGTTTGTGACCGTTCCTCCACCGCTGGGTACGCCGCTGATGGTGGCTGAGACCCCGGCAATGGCCCCCAGCGTGGATGCCTCGGGATTGTTGACAAATAACTGACCGGCCGACCGGTTAACGTCTGTCATTCCAGCAATGTAGTTGCCAGTTGCGGAGCCGGAGTTGCCGTGCGCGCTGCTGCCGTTCACGGTCACGCTGACGGTCGGGGTTCCTCCTCCGCCGGAGGGCTGGAACTGGGCCAGATGCGTATGGGACGGCAATTGTGCTTGTGACAGTTGCATAGTCGGTTGGCCGCCATTTTCTCCAATTTCATAGACCGGCAGGTTAGGCCCCTGCCCGAAGGCAAGGGGCATGCGTCCACGGAAATCCGGAAGCTTGAAGGTCGAGATACCGTCGCCGCCATAGAAAGTTCCGAGCAGAGCGAACAGAGCGTTGTTGGAAGCTATCGATAAGGTCTGCCCGTTGCAAAACGCCCAGTATTGCGGCGCAAAGTTGAATGCAACCATGCGAATTTCTCCGAGATAACCATCACCCATGATGCGAATTCCTTCCTGCCTTGGGGGCGGCTGCGGCAATTCCTGATGCCGGAGTGATTTGTAGAGCCAGGACCAGCGTGCTGTCCTGCTCTTTCGTCTTCACCGGGCTGCAAGCCCGGTTGCGGCAACGACGCAATTGTGGGTAAGTAGCAATCCTTCTCCCTCATGAGCAAAGGCGGGCCCTGCTGCTGCGCGCCCCGCTTGTGCTTCCGCCCTTCATTGGCAGACAAGCATGGTGCTGTAGTTGATGATCGGGGCATTACTCGTCTGGCTGTACTTGAACTCGAGTAGATCGCCCGCGGTCACGCTGAATGTATCCGCCGTATCCGAGCAGGTCGCCGCGGCGCCATCCACCGCGCTGGAATTGTTCACGGTGCAATGCATTGCGGTATCGAGGCCGTTGTGCCGCACCGTGAAAGTCGAGGAGTCGGTGGCCAACGCACTGGCGTTCACTTCCTGCCCACGCACCAGCAGGGCCGAGACCGTGCACGAGAATGGCACGTAGACATCTCCCGCACCAGGCTCGCTTTCCGTGTTGCTATTAGGAACCTGCACGTTTCCGCTTGGAGGAAGGTAGTACGTCGCAGTGTCCGTTGCATTGCCAATACTGCCCACCCAGGTGAAGTTTGAGGTGGCTCCGGTGGCCCCTGTTGCCCCGGTTGCGCCCGTGACTCCTGTCGCGCCGGTAACCCCGGTGTCTCCGGTTGCGCCCGTCACGCCTGTCGTGCCGGTAACCCCGGTGGCGCCCGTGGCACCAGTCGCGCCGGTGGACCCTGTGACTCCCTGTGGGCCTGTGGTTCCGGTTGGTCCTGTCGCGCCTGTTACTCCGGTTGCGCCGGTAAGCCCTGTAGCCCCGGTTGCCCCTGTTGCACCTGTGACTCCCGTCGCGCCGGTAACCCCGGTGGCACCTGTTGCGCCCGTCACGCCAGTTGCGCCGGTCGCTCCAGGGAGTCCCTGAGAACCGGTCACGCCCGTGGCTCCCTGAGCGCCGGTCGGGCCCGGAATTCCTTGAAGCCCCTGAATGCCCTGAGCGCCTGTTGGGCCGGTGGCTCCCTCCTGCGCCAGTAGAGCCCAGACTGTCCCATCCGAGGGTGGGGACACATTAAGATTCCCTGTCAAGGCGATATAACTGCTGCCGTTGAAGCTCACCGCATCCCCGAGCGCATAGGCCGTGCTGCTGCTCCAGGCTCCTTGAAAAGTGAGCGGTGGTCCCGTGGCTCCGGTGGCTCCGGCCGGCCCCGCCGGTCCCTGCGGCCCTTGATTGACCAGCGTTACATCGAGCAGCGGCGGATGGGCGGTCTGGTCATTCTCTTTGCTGTCGAGCACGATGTCGGCGCTGGGAGAGCTCAGCGCGAGCCCAAAATTCGCGGCTGGAGTGCTGATCCAGGACTGCACCTGGGAGGTCACGTCCACAGCGACGTATTCGCCCGCTGTGTCGGCGGCAAATGTGCCGATCGCTGCTCCATATGCCGGCTGGCTGCTGTAAGTCACGCCCGACTCCGTCCAACTGGAGTTGACGGGCGCGACCATCACAGCTCCAGAGGCATTGACCCGGTTGACGAAGACAAAGAGCGTAGCGCTTTCCACCTGGGAAGCTGTGGTGCCCGCGGGCAGATTGCCGAGACTGAACCGGACCAGAGTGGTGCTGGTGCCGTTGACGTAGAGATTGCTCAACGAACCAAAATTTGTTGCGGGACGGCTGGAGTCGATCGATGCGTCGCCTGTGAGCGCAACCTGCGTGGCATGCAGCGCGGGCGTAAACAGCGTCAGCGCCATCATGGCGCAGAGAAGACGGGAAAAAAGGCGTGACGGCATGGATCCATCTCCTTGCGGATGGTTCGGTGGGGATGAAGGACTAAACTCCCGTCCTGATTTCTTGCCTGCCGGAAAGATAGAGAACCGCGCAGAAGGTATACAGCAGACCGAGCCAGACTAGTGGATTGCTTATGGCTTGTCAAAGTAATTTTGAAAGAAATCTCCGAAGCTTTATTGAGCAAGTGACCTGAAGGCTTTGGTGGCATACTTGGACCTGCCGGACTGGAGCAAGGATGCACGATAATGCCAGCTGGAATGTGGAGGGAAGAAACCGGTGAAGTACAAGGGACTTAGTGCTGGTGCCATCGCAGTACTTGGTATCTGCGCTGTCTACGCTAACTCATTTCACAACGGATTTCACTTTGATGACTTCCACACCGTGGTGAACAATCCGGCTATCCGGAGCCTGAGTCACATTCCGCGCTTCTTCACCGATGCGACGACCTTCAGCATTCTGCCGGCTAACCAGACGTACCGGCCCATCGTTTCAACGACCCTCGCCCTCGATTACTGGATGGGGCACGGGCTGCATCCGTTCTACTTTCACATTGGCACGTTTCTGATTTACCTGATGCAGTGCGTGGTAATGATGCTGCTGTTTCGCAAAGTGCTTGAGTCCGCCTGCCCGGAGCGCAATCTTACAATGCCGGCGATCTTTGCCGCCGCCTGGTATGGGCTGCATCCGGCCATGGCCGAGACGGTCAATTACGTGATTCAGCGGGGTGATGTTTACGATGCGTGTGGCGTGGTTTGCGCCCTGCTGCTGTATGCCGCGCGGCCACGATGGCGGCGATGGGGAGTCTACCTGCTGCCTTATGTGCTGGCGCTGCTCAGCAAGCCGCCGGCGATTGTGTTTCCCGCGTTGTTGTTTGCGTATCTGGCGATGTTTGAAGCGCCGCCAGAGAGACGGTACCGTTATGCGGTGATGCGAACGTGGCCCTCGGTGCTGACAGGAGCGGTGGTCATGGCATGGGAGGCCACGATGACGCCGAAGAGCTTCACACCGTCTACGTTGTCGAGCTACGCGTGGTTTATCACCCAGCCCTATGTGCTGCTACGCGAGTTTGTCACATTCTTTCTGCCCCTGCATCTGAACGTGGACACAGATCTGAAAGCATTCTCCACCGTGAATGCGGATGCGGTTTTTGGATTTTTATTTCTGGCGGCCTTGCTGGCTGCCATTGTGCTGCTGAGCCGTGCGAAGGCTCTTCGGCCTGTCGCCTTCGGACTGCTGTGGTTTCTGGCCGGGGCGCTGCCGACGGCTCTCTACAAACTCTCTGAGGTGGAGAACGATCATCGTCTGTTTTTGCCGTTTGTGGGCCTGGCGCTGGCTGCCACCTCGGCGGCCTGGCTCGCGGTGGAGCGGCTGGCGCGCAAGGTGTCTGGCCCATGGATATGGCGCGCCGTTACCGCGAGCGCGCTGCTGCTTCTGTGCGCCTATGGATGGGCCGCTCACATTCGTAACCGTGTCTGGCACAGTGAGGCGTCGCTCTGGTATGACGATGCGCTGAAGAGCCCGCACAATGGCCGCGGGCTGATGAACTACGGCCTGGTGCTGATGAGTGAGGGAAAAGATGAAGCCGCGCTCCACTACTTTGACAAGGCCAAACGGTATACGCCGGATTATCCAACGCTGGAAATCAATCTGGGCATTGTGAACGGGCTTCTCGCCGATCAGGGCAGACCGCAACTGGAGACGGTGGCCGAGCGTTACTTTCTGCGAGCGATTGCGCTGGCGCCCGGCGATGACCTGCCGCATGCCTACTATGGCCGCTGGCTGCTCGATCATGGCCGTGTTGCCGATGCCGTACGGCAGTTGCAGCTTGCCGTGACGCTGAATCCAGCGGCGATGATGCAGCGCGATCTGCTTATTGAGGCTGAAGAGCGGACGGGTGACCTGGTCGCCGCACGGCAACAGGCACAGCAGGCGCTTCGTCTGTTGCCCACAGACACCATCGCCAAAGACGCTTTGCAGCCTCAACGCAAAGACGCTTCGTATTGGATCAATCAGTCATTGAACGAGTACCAGCAGCAGCAGTTTCTGCTTGCCATTGCGTCGGCGCGGCGTGCATTGGCGCTCGCCCCGCACTCGGCGCTTGCCTACAACAACATCGGAGCCAGTTATGGGGCGCTGAAAGAGTGGAAGCCGGCGATTGAGAGCGAGAAGGCGGCCTTGCGCTATGATCCGCAACTGGCGATCGCCCGCAATAATCTGGCGCTGTTTCTTCAGAAGAAGACCCCGGCCGGTCCGGGGGAAGATGCGGTTCTGGCCAATCACTGGGTCGATGTCTCTCTGCACGATTATGAGGCGGGCGATTATGAAGGATGTCTTGAGGCGGCGCGCACGGCGCTGCGCTGGAATCCGCGCTCGCCGGAGGCGTGGAACAACATGGCTGCGGCCAATGCCGCTCTGCACCGCTGGCCGGCTGCCGCCCGGGCGGCGCAACAGGCACTGGCTCTGAAGCCAGATTTCACGCTGGCCCGCAACAATCTTGCCTGGGCGCAATCGCATTTGCAGGCGCACAAATAGCGCTGCATGCCGTGATTAGCGAGGAGGGTTGCGGCTCTTTCCGCGCAGACGATGAAGCGCCAGCACGGAGTAGATGCCATAGGAATCGCGCAGTGGATGAAAGTGCGAAGAGCGATTGTGATCGTGATAGATCGTCTGAATCGGCACTTCGACCGGAGCGCACCCCTGGCAGCACCAGTGCGTGAGTGCGGCCATCTCGTATTCATAGCGATCGCCGGGAATGGTCAGCAATTCGGGCAGGAGCGTTCGCGGAATACCGCGCAGACCTGTTTGCGTATCGGCCAGCATGACCCCAGTAGCCGCGCGGAAGGCATATCGAGTGAGAACGTTCCCGAGCCGGCTGCGCCACGGCATCGTGGAAGGAAATGGACGCGCGCCGAGAATGATCCGCGTGGGAGAAGCGGCCAGAGCAGCCGCGACCCGCGCAATGTCTTCCGGCGCATGCTGGCCATCGGCATCGGCGGTAATGACTCCATCATAGTCTGGCCATGCCCGCAGAAACTCTTGGAATCCGGTGCGCAGGGCGCAGCCTTTGCCGTGGTTGTGCGCGTGCCGCAGCAGGGTAATGGCCGGCATCTCACGCAGCCGCTGAAAAACGGGCTGCGCGCCCGCGCTGCTGCCGTCATCGACGACCAGCACAGTCCGGCAGCCCATTTGGATCAAGGTTTCGACTAGAGATGTCAGCTCCGCTCCGGGATTCCATGCCGGGATGAGAACGGCCAATCTTTCAGGGAACGCCGGTGGACGCTGTTCCACCGGCGCGGCTGGGATAGCGGTATGGCTACCGGAGTGCAGAACGATGTTCATGGGAAACTCGTGCGTCGATGTTAGCAAAGCATGCGGCGAGGGCATCTAGCGCGGATTTAAGTTGAGCAGCGGCGGTTCCATCAGGATAAGGCTCTGTGAGTCTGTTCCTCTGGCCGTTGTACTACTTTCACAGACCAGGTAGAGATTCTATTGTTCGCCGCTCATTGATCAGCCTGGGGATTCCTGAGCTATTTGCCATGCAAGTCCGGCTCAATCAAGATATCTGAGCGAATGCACAAACGGGAACGCCGAGACCTTATGCCTGGATGTCGCCTGTTTGCAGCCGCCAGAGGGAGGCGTATAAACCGCTTCTCGCGACCAGGTCTTCATGGGTGCCTTGTTCCACGACCTTGCCCCGTTCGAGAACCAGAATGGAATTGGAGTCTCGAATCGTCGACAGACGATGAGCCACGGTCAGCATGCTTCGATCAGCCGTCACCTTCCGGACCGAGCGCTGCACGGTTGCTTCAGTGTCGTAGTCGAGCTGCGAGGTGACTTCATCAAAGGCCATCACCGGCGCCTGCTTCAATAATGCCCGGGCAATGGCGATGCGCTGCCGCTCCCCTCCAGAGAGCATCCTGCCGCGCTCGCCGACATCGGCCTGCAGGCCGCCGGGCAGGGCAGCCACCATCTCTTCCGCGCCGGCCTCGAGGAGCGCTTCGCGAATCTGGTCGTCGGAGGCGTCGGGCTGGCCATAAAGTACATTATCGCGAATGGTTCCCTGAAAGAGATATACGTCCTGGCTGACCAGGCCCACGGCCGCACGCAGGTCGTGAAGGTCGAGCTCGCGGATATCCTGTCCATCCAGAAGAATGCGGCCCTCTTCGACCTCATAAAAGCGCATGAGCAGGCGCAGCAGTGTGCTCTTGCCGGAGCCGGTGTGGCCGCAGATGCCGAGCGTCTGTCCTGGGCGCAGCTCGAACGAAACGTTTTCGAGGACCCTGATCCCGGGACGATAACTGAAGGTGACGTTGTCGAAGACGATTTCTCCGGCGAAGTTGCTGCGCTTTCGTTTGACCGGTCCACTCAGGATTGCGGGCGTGTGGTTGAGCACCTCGGTGAGCCGGTTCGCGGAGGTAAGCGCCTTCTGGTATACGCGCCGCACCTCCGCCATACCGTCCACGGCATCGAGCAGGCGCGGGAACATATAGACGGCCCGGAGATACTGTGCCTCTGTGAGCGTGCCGTCGGCCACGAGCTTTCCGCCGTACGCCGCGTTGATGGACATGCCTACGGAGTAGAGTCCGCGGCCGATGCCGCTTTGCAGGGACCAGAGATCGTTGGCCTGCTGCGATGCGTCCGCCAGGTCTGCCTCCAGCAGTCTGAGCCGCCGCTGCTCGGCTTCTTCTGCTGTGAAGCTCTTGATGTCGATGATTCCGGCCAGGCTGTTTCCCAAGGCTTCGCTGAACCGGGAACTGGATTCGCTGCGCCGCGCGAAGGCGTTGGTGATTGCCTTGCCGAAGAACCTGGGCAGGGCAAAGAGCGGAAGCAGCGGGACACAACTGAGCGCGGCGAGCCGGGGCGAGGAAGAAATCAGGATGCCGCCGGATACACACACGGTCAGGGTCTTGTCGACTGCCATCTCGCAACCCCGGCTCATGAACTCGCCGATACTGGCCGTGTCTTCTGAGATGAGATTGATCAGTCCGCCGGTCGAGTGGGCATCGAAGTAGGCGAGGTCTTCTTCGGTGATCTTTGCAATGAGCCGAGCGCGGAGGGTCTGACGTGTTTCCAGGCCGAGCTCGTGCCAGCGGCGCAGCCGTTCCTGGCGGGCCCATGTATCGGCGGCGTTGAGAAGCACGCTACAGAGGGCGGTTGTGGTCAGCGAGAGCGGCTTTTGCTGGACCTCGGCTCCGGATTTGAGCGACTTGCTCCGGCTTGTAATGGTGTACACCACGAAGAGGCCTTCGCAGAAATGGATGGCGAAGCTGACCAGGGAAAAGAAGATCGCTGCGCCTACTTTTTTGCGGTCCGGGCCGGCGGCCTTGAGGATCTGCCGCAAGTTTTCCGCCGAGGAGGCGCGAGGCTGCATGCTTTCGTTCACCTCGGGCAGGTTGCGAAGAGTGGTGGCCAACAGTTTGCCGATATTCAGCCGGGTCTGCTGCGGATCGAAGACAAGCAGCACGCGCCCGGAGACTGGGTTGGCTTGCACCTGGCGGAAGTGCGGCATGCATTCAAGCGCGTATTGCAGAGCTTTTGCTTTTTTTTTATTTCCTTTGATGGTTATGACATCCCATCGTTGTCTTCCTGGGATAGCGGATCGGAGTATGAGGATCGGTTGCTGGGAGTTTTTGTTTTTTCTTGCGGTGTTCACTTGGATGCCTTGTGATCCTGCTGTTCGATCTCGCTCCATGCCTCTGCGCTGGCATCCTGCATCTCTTCGATGGCCTGGGCGGAGACACGCTGCACGACCCGTCCGGCCCGGACTCCGCCCTTGATTCCTTCTTTGAGGATGGTTCTCCAGTAAGCGGCTGCAACAACGCCGGAGGCAAGGCCGAGTAGGTAACTGCTCTTCTTCATGGCGGAGTGGTCTTCCTTTTTTTGTGGTATTTCTGCCGTGAGTTTTATGAGGTGGATTTTCGGGAACGGCTGCCCGCTGGTTTTTTAACGGCCGCCGGCGTTGGTTTTGCAGCGGAGGCTTTGGCCTGGGTCTTGGCGGGCGCCTGACGCGTGGAAGATTTGCGCGGCGCGCGCCTTGGGGATGGCTGGGGGACGGTTTCCGCCGTCTGGGCGGCTGCCGCAGGAGTCTCCGCCGCCTGGGCTGTGGGCCCGGTGGCAGGACGGCGCAGGGCCGTGCGCAACGAGTTGGAAGAGAAGAGCAGGCGCGCGGGAAATCCAAAAAGCATGCCGGCCGTAAGGCCCAGCACTCCGTGGACCGCCGCGCCCTTCAGGTCTCCCTGAACCAGGTGGCTGCCGCCGGGAACAAGATATTCTCCACAAAAGGCAAGCCCGGCCCGCAGCGGCTTGTCTTTTGTGGGGTCTTCAGGAAATTCTCGAGGCATGGGGGAGCTCGCTAAAAAAATAAAGTCACCCGCAGCGAGGAAACGATGCATCCTCGCAGCAGTCAGCATGCCTATCTGGAGAGAGAAGTGAAAAAAGGTTAGCTGGCAGGCTCTTCGGAAGCAGGCTTGCTCATGGGGGCGCCGAGTTCAAGCGGCGGAACGGATTTGACGAAGTCGATCAGGTTTTTACCCGTGACCGCGTTGGCAAACGAACTTGCCGAAACTACCAGCAGGCCCGGAACTCCGAAGACGGCCTTGGCCGCCAGCCCGAGTGCCGCATAAATACCGCCCGCTTTGTAGTCGCCGCTGACCAGATTGCTGCCACCGGGGAGGATGACTTCGCCTGCAAACTGTATCCCGGTCTTCATGGCTTGAGTGCTGTCCACTTTCATGGAATCTTCCTCCTGTGTGTTTCTACTGCACGTGGAGTATAGCAGAACTACACAAATACGATTAAAACTTATCCCACCTGAAAAAGATAACAACAGGAAAATCAGGAAGATAACTGAGAATAAAGCTCCAGTTATGTGCCGACGGGTGGGTGCGGACGCTGACGAGGATGGGGTCTGCCCATGGGCAAAAATTACATTTGGAGGGACAGATTGTAAGTGCCGCGGATGACGGAGGGTAGAAGCATGGTCATGAACGTCCGCTCCAGGTCCGGAAGTTGAGGATATGGGCGAGATCCTGTTCGGCGTCTCCGCTGTATCTTAGGCTGCGATCATCCCAATAGACTGTAGCCACCGGCTTGGGGCCGGCGTTTTGATAATCCGTGTTGGAGTTGATCTCGTCGAAGGGGATGGCGGCCTGGTTCAGGAAAGACGCAATGGTGTAATCCGCGCGGGTGGTGTGGATGATGATCTTCCAGCCCAGAGCACGAAGTTTGTGCAGGGCTTCGATGACATCGGGCCGAGGCGCGCCCAGTACGTCTTCGCCTTGCCAGCCATTGTAATCGGCGATGACACCATCGAAGTCCACGGCAATTGTCTTGCGCCGCTGGCTGGACTCTGCCGTTGT